>NZ_AYYQ01000030.1:61026-85767 GCF_001435995.1 Apilactobacillus ozensis DSM 23829 = JCM 17196 | reverse complement strand
GTTCCTTACACATCATTGATTATCAAAATCTTGTTCAGTTTTCAAAGATCTAATCTTTTTCGTCATCACCTTAACGATAACTATTTAATAATATCATTTATATTTCTCAATGTCAATAAGTTTTTTTACTTTTTTAACATTTAAATATTTAAGTGATATGCACATTTAACAGCGCAAGTAATAATATACCGTGTATTTGAAAAAATGTCAACAAAAAAAGGAAATTAATTTAAATTAATTTCCCTTTCAAAGATATTTATTTAACTTTAGCTAAGAAGTAACGTTTTTTACCACGTCTAACCACAACAAATTTCCCGTCAAAATAAGCACTAGGATCAATCACAAAATCAGTATCGATAATTTTGTCACCATTAATTCTAACAGCACCATTTTTAACATCTTCACGTGCTTGTCTACGAGAAGGTTCAATTTTAGTGTCATCAGTTAACCATTCAATAATGTTCTTCTTTTCATTAGAAACTTCCATTGATGGCATATTTTTCAAGCCTTGTTCAACTTCCTTAGTAGTAAGTTGTTTAATATCACCAGAAAATAGTGCTTTAGTAATATTTTGTGCTTCTATAACTGCATCTTTACCGTGCACAAATTCAGTAACTGCTTCAGCTAAACGGCGTTGTGCTTCACGTTTATATGGTTCATTTTTAACTTTATCAGCTAACCCTTCAATCTCTTCGTGACTTAAGAAAGTAAAGTATTTAAGGTACTTAATAACATCACGATCATCAGTATTGATCCAGAATTGGTAAAATTCATATGGTGAAGTCTTTTCAGGGTCCAACCATACTGCGCCACCCTCAGTTTTACCAAATTTAGTTCCATCAGCTTTTAACATCAATGGAATAGTTAAACCAAAGGCTTTAGCATCTGAACCATGTAACTTATGAATTAATTCAATTCCACCAGTGATATTACCCCATTGGTCGGAACCACCTATTTCCAATTGAACATCATGTGCTTTAAATAAGTGTGCAAAATCGATTCCTTGCAAAATTTGGTAAGTAAATTCAGTATAAGAAATTCCCGTTTCTAAACGACTAGAAACGATTTCTTTGTTAAGCATGGTATTTACATTAAATGACTTACCATAGTCACGCAGAAAATCAATTAATGAAAGTTTTGACAACCAATCATAGTTATTAACAATATTGAAAGAACCATCTTTGCCAAATAGTCCCTCCATTTGTTTAGTTAAACATGCTTGGTTGTGTCCAACTTGTTCCATTGTTTGTAAAGTACGTTCGGCTTTTTTTCCACTTGGGTCACCAATCGAACCAGTTGCACCACCAATTAAAATATATGGACGGTAACCAGCTAGTTGGAATCTTTTTAAAATCATAAATGGAATTAAATGGCCAACATGCATACTATCCCCCGTTGGGTCGATTCCTGCATATAAACCAATTTTTTTATTTTCGACAGCTTCTTTTAAGCCTTCTGCATCAGTTTGTTGATTAATTGCTCCGCGCCATTTTAAATCATCAATAATGTTCATATCGTTCTCCTCCAAATAAAAAAGTCCCTAACAATAAAATATATTGCTAGGGACGAAAGTAATAAATCCGCGTTACCACCCAAGTTATCCAAAATAATTTAGATCACTCAAATATCGATAACGAGATAAAACGTCAAAATTAAGCAGCTCCATAGTTGTAATTCTTAACTATAATCGTCTAGTTCACATTCCCACTAGATTTCTGAATTCTCAAAATTATAGAAAATACTTAGACTATTTCAAAGCATTTGTTGATTAATGTTTATATTAATCAGCTAAGCCATAATTGTCAATATTATTTTACACTAGCTAGTTGCTTTTTAATCAAAGGTAGCATTTTAGCCATTGCTTGTTGTTTAGCTTTTTGTTCAAACTTTGCAGTGCTTTGTTTAATTAGAACATTTTTTTCTTTAGCAGTCATTTTAGGATTTTGTTGCATCCCTTTCATAACTTCACTTTGTACAAATGATTGCGCAGCTTGTTTCATTGCTTGTGGGTTATTAGAGTTACCCATTTGGCTTTTTACTTTTTCTATGATTTTGGGTAATGCTTGAGCTTGTTTAACCGTTAAGTTTAACCAATCCTTAGGAATATAAAAATAATTAACTGTTTTATAGCGGTTAGGTTTTTGAGCAAAATCGAACCAGAATTTGTAGCTATCATTTTTGTATTCCCATTTAGTTTTTTTTGTAACTAACCGAGCATTCGTTTCACCTTGTAAAATACGATTTTCAGTTTTATCAGTAGAAGTATTTAATGGTTTTTTCTGATTTAAATTAGTTTTATAAATAACTACTTTGTCTTTACCTGAAGTTCCAATTGGTTGATTTAACAACACATTGATATCTTTACTATTGGAAGCTAATACTGATGATTTAGTATAAGTTACCTTATGCATCCCAAAATGGTTATTAAAATTAGCAATAATTAAGATTACCGATAACGTTGTAAGTAAACCAAAGAATAATGAACTGATTAAATGCAAACTCCTATTATTAACTAATAAATTGGTACACAAGAAAAAGCATAATCCAGCAATAATTAGTACGAAAATTATCATTACTTGTCATCCTCCTTTACATAGTGACCATCACCAAGCCAAAATGAGAGGATTAAACCAACAGCTGTTAGAACAATTGCGACTGCAAAAGCAGCATGGTATCCACTTAAAGTTGCTGACAAGGCTTCATTTTTATAAGCTAACGGATCTAATTTTAATAAACTCTTAGCAGGCATTGAACTAGTTGTCACATTGGACAAGATCGAAACTAAAACAGCCGTAGCAATTGAACTTCCAACTTGTCTAACCGTATTATTAACGGCCGTTCCATGCCCCATCATTTCTGTAGGCAATGCGTTCATACCAGATGTAGTTACTGGCATCATAACTAATGCCATCCCAAAAGTTCTAACTGCATATAAGATAACTATATATAATATAGAAACATCTTCAGTTAAGAAAATAAATGGTAATGTGCCTAAAGTTAACAAAGTAAATCCTGTTTTAGTTAAGTTCTTAGCACCGTACTTATCAAATATTTGACCAGCAAATGGACTAACTAATCCCATCATTAATGCACCTGCCAGTAATGTTAATCCTGAATGTAAAGCATTCATACCTCTAATAATTTGTAAATATAATGGCAATACCATTTCAAAACCAACTAATGCCATCATAGTAATTGTGCTCAATGCTGTTGCAATTGTAAACTGCGTTGATTTGAAAACTTTTAGATTTAAGAATGGTTTATCCATACTAGTTTGACGCCATACAAATAGGGCAATGAAGATAATTCCTAATATTAATGTAGAAATAACTATATTACTACCCCATCCTTCAGTACCAACTTCAGAGAATCCATAAAGTGCACTACCAAAACCAATAGTTGAGAAAACTAATGAAAGATAGTCTAGTTTAGTATGCTTAGTAGGCAAAATAGGACGCATAAATTTAAACCCTAGCAATATAACGACTGCAACAATTGGAATAATCAATCCAAATAAGTCTCTCCATGATGCATTTACTAATATCCATCCTGATAATGTCGGTCCAATTGCTGGGGCTAGCCCAATTACAATTCCAGATAATCCCATGGCAGCACCACGTTTTTCAGGTGGAAAGATTGTTAACATAATCGTTTGAAGTAGTGGCATTGTTACCCCTACTCCTAGAGCTTGGATTAAACGTCCCACTAATAGTGCCCCAAAACTAGGTGCCATAAATGAAACCACTGTTCCAACTTCAAACACCATCATAGCAATTAAGTATAACCACTTAGTGTTAAACCTGGTTGATAGCCAAGCACTAACTGGAATTGCTATTCCATTAACCATCATGAAACCAGAAGTCAACCACTGAACCGTGGAAGTATTAATATCAAAAGCTTTCATTAAGGTAGGAAAAGCAGTTGATAAAATTGTCTGGTTTAATATCGTACAAAAAGTTCCTACTAATAAAATTAGCACAAGCATAAAGCGATTATACTTTTTGCCGGTTACATCCAAAGCAACCATATTATTCCTTCTTTCATAACATAAAATATATTTATATAAAATTCGTTGAGACAAATATACTAAAATAACCATTTTTTGTCAACTAATTTGACAAAGGCATTAAATAATATATAATTAATATAAATAATTTAATATTAATATAAAAATGTATAACAAAAGGAGGCTTGATTTTTTGAAAAATATTAGTAGTGAAGAAATAAAAGATTATTCTAAAAGAATTGGTGACATTATCAAAAAGTCACAATTTGAAATTGGAATCGGCCAAATTGTTAAAATGACAGGAATATCAGCCACTCAAATTCGCTATTGGGATCAAAAGGGATACATACAATCTGAAAAAACTAATAAGAATAAAAATAAGCAATACTCATATCACTCATTAATTAAAATTCAGCTAATAAAATCATTTCTGGATTCAGGTTTCACTTTAGCTTGTGCCGCTCAAAAAGCTTCTATTTTCGACGAAACCGGAAATATAATAAAAAAAATGTTAGAAAATCGCTTTAATGGTTTATCAGTAATCGATAACCACCCAGCAATAAACATGGGTAGTTTGAGCGACAATGAAAACGAAAAAGTATATTTTATCGACAAAGGCAATCAAACTGAAATTAAAATAATTAAAAAATAAAAAAAGAATCCTAAGTGGCACTTAGGATTCTTTTTTGTTGATATATAATTACTGGTAGTAAGACTATGTAATTTTGCTATATTTCACAAAGTCTTATATAATGAAGTTTCTAAGAAGTCATTCATATAAACCGCAATAAGAATTTATTTAGTATAAAATTTTATTGTTTCATTTAACGAGGAGGAAACATATATTATGTGGTTTTTTGAAATAATTAACGATTTTGTAATCGGTTATCCGATTTTTGTATCGGTTATCTGGATTGTTGGTTGTATTTATGAGGCTATTTATCGTCGAAAAGAAATATTACCTTTATACGATAAAGAACCTCTCGTATCTATTTTGGTTCCAGCACATAATGAGCATGACACGTTGTGGGATGCTGTTAAATCAATTTCTAATATTAACTACAAAAATTTTGAAGTAATATTAATTGATGATAAAAGTGATGACGACACTTTACATATTATGTACGAAATACAAAAGAAATACGCTAATCAGTTCACAGTTAAAGTCATTCCTATTGAAGTTAACCAAGGAAAAGCTAATGCAATGAATCAAGGATTTGCTAATTCTTCAGGTAAATATATTATGGGAATTGATTCTGATTCAATTATTGCCAAAGATTCAGTTAGCATTATGGTTAAAACCCTTGAATCTAATGATAAGCTAGGGGCGGTCGCCGGTAAACCAGTAGTTAGAAACCGAACTACTATTCTAGGCAGATTGCAATTGCTAGAATATATTGGTGTTATTGATATTATTAAAAAGGCGCAATCATTTTTATATGGTCGAGTTAACACTGTTTCTGGAGTTATCGTAGGTTTTCGTCGTGAAGCTTTAAAGGACGTTAATGGATGGGACCCTACAATTATAACTGAAGATATTGATATCACTTGGCGGTTATATCGTAAAAATTGGAAGATTAAATATCAACCTTCCATTATTTGTTGGATATTAGTTCCCGAAAATGTTCGAAATCTAATTAAGCAACGTCGCCGATGGGCCCGTGGTGGAATGGAAGTTTTAGTTAAAAATAATGATTTCTTAATTCATAGTGATATCACTAGAAAAGCTTTATTATACGAAACTATTATTAGTAACTTCTGGGCTGTTTTAACCGCCTTAAGTACTATTTCATATCTATTAAATTTCTTAGTCGATCATGAATTACAATTAGACGGTGACGTGTTACTAATTTTGATTGGAATTAGTTTCCTACAATTTGGTATTGGCTTTTGGGGGTCCAAGGAACGTGCCTATTTAGATTTTAAAGATCTATTGTTAATTCCTATCTATATTGTATACTACTGGATGATTAATTTAATAAGTTGTATTACTGCCCTAATATCATTCTTCTTAGATCCAAAACAAGATGGTACTTGGAGCAGTCCAGATCGGGGGTTATAAAATGAAAAAAAGAGAAGAGTACATTGTTAGAAAAGAATTAGGTTTTCTAAGAAAATCTTTTCACTTCTTGCTATATTTATTAATGTGGTTATTCATACTTTTTATAATTCTCGTAAATGTAAACTTTCTACTAGGATATTACAGTGATGATATGGTGAGTTTTTACCTATTATTTAACTTAGATTACGGTTTATACACCCAATTAATAGTCGCCATGATTATTTTAATTGTAATAACCGCAATTTATTCAACCTTTAGATTAAGATATTTAAGAAGGGAAAATAAACATGTCCAGAACCACTAGAAAAATAATAGTAGCTGTCATAGGTATCGCAATCGTAATTACACTAGCTTTTACCTTGAAAAAAAATGTACAGTACGATCGCGGTGCTAGTGAAAATTATTCATTAGACAAACAATCAGAAAAAATAAAAGATGGTATTATGGTATTTTGTTATCATCGAGTACTTAAAAACACCTTAGGCGTTAACATTGCTAAAACACTATCTACCAACTCACAACTCCATGATTTTGAAGTGCCAATTAATCAGTTTGAATCTCAAATGAAATTTCTACATGACCACCATATAAAAGTAATTTCTGGTAATCAAATGGTTAAAATGACTAACAGTAAGAAACCAATTAAAGGTAAATATGCGGTTTTAACCTTTGATGATATTGATCGTTCTACCATTGATAATGCAATTCCAGTTATGAAAAAATATAACTTTCCATTTACAACCTTTATCATCACTGGTAACACTGGTGAGTATCGTGAAGGTACAAAACTAGCTACTTGGAATCAGATTCATTACGCTAAACGAATGGCTGGCAATTTAATGACCGTCGGACTACACACCAACAACATGCATTATTTAACCAAGTCATTAGTCCCTATTTTTGATCTTAAACAAAATTACCATAAGTTTACTAAAGACTTTACTGTTTCAAGAAAAGTAATGCGTAAAGAAATGCACTATTATGCAAATTCCTTTGCATACCCTTATGGTGGTGGAACTACACAAACTAACGATTTCTTGCATACTCAGCATCTAGATTGGATTGCTACTTTAGATAGTGGAATTGTTCAAAATAATTCACATGAACGCAGTAATCTTCAATATACACCTAGAATGATAATTAACAATAATTCATGGCCAAGTATTGCTGAATGGTTCAACAAAAAGTAAAATAAAAAATCCTAGCTAATAATTGGCTAGGATTTTTTATTTTACTTTTTTATTTGTCTAACTTAGTTTTGCTTTGTACTTCTAATTTATCGTTGAAATCATAAACAACTGGTTCACCAGTCTTCATTTCTAAGTCCATGATATCATCATCAGAAATTCTTTCGATATATTTGCTTAGAGCTCTTAATGAATTACCATGAGCGGCAATAATAACATTCTTGCCGTCTAATAGTTTAGGAGCAATTTCATCTTCCCATAATGGCATTACACGTTCTAGTGTAACCTTTAAGTTTTCTCCACCAGGAACAATATTTGGATCTAAGTCTGCATAACGACGGTCATTAACTGCTGAACCTTCATCATCAGCACTCAATAATGGAGGTAATGTGTCGTATGAACGACGCCAAATGTGAACTTGTTCGTCACCATATTTTTCGGCAGTTTCTTTTTTGTTTAAACCTTGAAGACGTCCGTAATGACGTTCATTTAATCTCCAAGTCTTTGTTTCAGGAATCCATAATTGATCTGATTCTTCTAAAACATAATGTAGAGTCTTGATAGCACGAGTTAAAACAGAAGTGAAAGCATAATCAAATTTAAGACCTGCTTTTTCAACTAATTTACCTGCTTCTTTTGCTTCTTCGACACCCTTATCGCTTAAATCAACATCAACCCAACCAGTGAACTTATTTGCTAAGTTCCATTGGCTTTGTCCATGACGAATCAATACAAGTTTTGACATAAGTATTAACCTCTTTCTATTCTTGAATTAACATAACAATTCTACACCAATTTAACATTTTTTTCAGTATATTTACAGATTTAACTCTTAATTTCGTTCTTTTCTTTTTTTGGTATCCTTCGAACTCCAATTATTTCTAATGCAAAAGTTAGAATTGGTACTGACACAATCAGTCCCCAAACGCCTAAAGTTTCCTCACCAATTAACAAAGCACAAAAAGTGAAAAAGATGGGAAGATCTGTTCTAGAAGACATTAACTTTGGATTGAGAACGTATGCTTCAAAAAAATGAACAACTGTAATCATAATCACTAAATAAATAATATATTTAAAACCGCCGACTGAATAACCAATCAAGCATAGTGGAATTAGTGAAATAATTACCCCAGCAACTGGAATAAGGCTCAAGAAAAATACTACAACTGCTAAAATACCTAGTTGCGGCATACCTAAAACATACATTATGACAGTTGTAAAAATTGTATTTAGAGCAGCTATAATAAATTGAGCTTCTAATACTACTCCAAAGGTTTTAGTAAAAGTTTGTGCGAAATAATAAACATCACTAAAGAGCCATGCAAAGTCAGCTTTTAAAAATTTCTTACTAAAATCAGCTAGTTGATTTTCTTCTAAAGTAAAAAAGAAACTAAGAATGATGGAAATAAATAAAGTTACTCCCATTTGACCAACACTAGTTACATAGCTCCAAGCAATGTTTAAACTACCCTTTAAAGTATTTAAAAAGTTAGATTTTTCGACAAACTGTTGAACGATTTGCTTAGCATTATCATTACCAATTAAGTTGGAAGGATCTTGATAAAAATTAATAATGTGCTTAGTTCCAATTATTGCTTGATCAGCTATAACTGGCAAATAAACTGTTACCAATATTACTATTGCAGCAATAAAGACTAAATAAGTAATAATCACTAGTATTGGCGCTGGAATCTTTATTTTTTTATGCACAAATTTAACCCATTTTGTAGTTAAAAATGTAAAAATAAATGTCAATAAAATTAGACTAAGCATGCTGCGAATTAAAAACAAAAAGCACACTATAAAAATTAAAACTATATACCTTCTTAATTTTACATTGTTTATAAACTTACTCCAGATATCCATTCAAGACCTCCTTATTTTAGAAATGTTTTAGCATATTCTTCGACAGAAACACCTTTTTTATTAGCAGCCTTGATGGTATTCCTAACGTCTTGATCAGACATAGAATCAGCGTATACTCCGGCTTTATTAATTAGTTTTCTAGCATTTTGAACTGAATCATCACTAATTTTCTTACCATTAACTTCTTTATCGGATTTATTAACTGAATATTCGTTAGAACCCTTGTATTTATGTTCATTCTTTTGGGAAGATTGTTCTTTATTAGAACTATCAGAATTATTGGAATAGCTTGAACTATTTTTAGTTAAATTACTTTCAAAATCTGGAGAATCAACTTCAACATTTCCTTCTCCCTTTAATGATTTTTGATTAGCTTCCTTTAATTTTTTAGCAGACAACAAAACGTCTTTGTAATAAGGTTTATTAATTGAAGCATCATTAAATATTTTATCTAACAAAGATAAGGACTCTTTGTAATTACCATTTCTGAAATCTTTTATTGCATCATCGTAAATAATACTGAATTTTTCAATATTTTTTTGAGCATGTTTAATTTCATTAATGTTATCTTCAGCCCTTTTTACTAAAACTGACAAACCATTTTTGGTTTCAGCAACTTTTTCAAATTCAACTTTAGCGGCACGATAACGTTCTTTTCCAAATAATTGATTAGCTACATCGAAACTCTCAGTTTGGTTCAAGTATAGCTCAGCTTTTTTATCACCAGATTTTTGTTTTAATGCACTCTGAAAATCAACTTTAGCAGATGCATAATTAGCATCTTGCACATGTTGTTTACCTGATTTTATATAACTATCATATTTACTAGTTTCAGTATTTACCTTATTTTCTGTTTTATTACCACCAAACTTATCGAAAGCAAAAAATCCAACTAGACAAATAACTACGATAGATAGTATAGAATATATCCATTTTTTCATATGTATCCTCCTCAAACAATATAAACTCATTAATAATAATTATAACATTTAATCATATAAAGGAATCTTTTTTAATCTGCCAAAATTCGTTCTTACAAAAACCGCTTTAAAAAGCGTATAATGAAAAAATGTGGTAACAATTAATTAGGAAGGACTGTTTTCATGTTTGAAAAAACATTTTACAAGCAATTTTTTAAACACGGATTTAACGATCCAATTCAAGTAACTTATTGGGACGGTAAAACTGAACAATATGGAGAAGGAGCTCCAATTGCTAAGATTAAAATGAATGAACCGGTTCCCATTAAAGAAATTCGTAGCAATGCTTCAATTGCTTTAGGTGAAGCATATATGGATAAAAAAATTGAAGTTACTGGTAGTATCGAAGACTTAATAGTTTCAGCCTACCAAAAATCAACAAGTTTTATTAGAGACCATCGTTTCATTAAATTCTTGCCAAAACAATCACACTCAGAAAAAGAAAGTAAAAAAGATATTCAAAGTCACTATGACATTGGTAATGATTTCTATAAAATTTGGTTAGACCCTACCATGACATATTCGTGTGCATATTTTGAAAAACCAGATGATGATATTTACACTGCTCAAAAGCAAAAAATGCATCATATCATCAAAAAACTTAACCCTAAACCTAACCGCACCTTACTAGATATTGGTTGTGGCTGGGGAACTTTAATGTTAACAGCTGCCAAAGAGTTTAACTTGAAAGTAGTTGGTGTTACATTAAGTCAAGAACAATGTGATTATGTAAATAAACAAATTAAAACACAAGGGTTGGAAAACTTAGCTGAAGTTAGATTGGAAGATTATCGTAACTTAGGCGATGAACAATTTGACTACGTAACTTCCGTTGGAATGTTTGAACATGTAGGTAAAGAAAACTTAGATGAATATTTCAAATGTGTAAGCAAATATCTGAAGCCTCATGGTGTTGCAATTATTCATGGTATTACTAGACAACAAGGCGGTGCATATAACGGTTGGATTAATAAATATATTTTCCCCGGTGGATATGTCCCTGGCATGAACGAAAACTTACAACACATCGTAAATAACGGAATGCAAATTTATGATTTAGAATCATTACGCCGTCACTATCAAAAAACTCTTGAATGTTGGGATGTTAACTTTAACAACAATATCGAAGAAGTTAAAAAAGTTGTTGGCGATGATGAAAGATTTTTGCGCATGTGGGATTTATATCTAAAAACATGTGCTGGTTCATTCAAAGCTGGAAATATAGATGTAATGCAATATTTAATTTCTAAGGGCCCTTCTGGACAAGAATTACCTTTAACAAGAGATTATATGTATAAATAAAATAAAAAAATAGACCCCCTTTTAGGAGGTCTATTTTTTATATTATAAAAGCAATTAAAAATACTGATGCCAAACCAACCACAACTGAAATCGCCATTGATCTAGTCCAATAAGCAATCGCAAAAACGATAACTGCAGAAATCAATTCTGGTAATTTATCAGCAATTGAAAACGTATAAGTAGAAGTTATACATAAATCTTTAACAACTAAAGAAGTAAATAAAGCAATTGGTACATAATTCATCCATTCATTAAACCATTTAGGTATTTTTCTAGTTCTAAAGAAAGCTAACGGTACAAATCTAGGAATCAAAGCCACCAGAAAACTTAGCATTATTAACCAAAAATGTTGTGTAGAATTCCACTCCATAAAATTTCTCCTATAACTTATATATTATTTATCATCTTCGTCTGATTCATCCATAGGGGTTCCCGCTGGATTTTTAAACAGTCTTAGCAACCTATTCTTGCGATACTTAGGATTTCTTTTACGAATATAAGATTCAATTGAATAACCAATAAAAGATGCCAATAAAGTTGATGCAACTAATCCTAAAGTAGATTTAATTAACAACATAAAGAAAATAGCAAAACCAACTGTTATAACCATTACAAATAATTTTAATAAACTCTTTAACTGCATAACTATCATGTATATGAATAAAGCCGTTAAAGCAAAATGAACTATTGTTAGATTAATATGCAAAGCTGAACCAATGAAACTTCCAATAATATTACTAACCGTCCAAAATAGTAATGAATAGTGTTCTACTTGAAGGGCATCACTTGGTGTCCACTTTTTATCAGTTGAAAATTTTAAATAGTTAATAGCATAATTTTCGTCATTTAATGACGCGGCAAAAAGAAATGTAAACCGATTACTTTGTCCCTGTAGATACTTAGATAAGCTAGAACCTAAAAAGGCATACCTTAACTCTAAGAAAAATAACATTAGAACAATTGATAATAGCGGAGCTTCAATTACTAACATTGAAGCTATTAAAAACTGAGCTCCCCCAGAAAAAATCATAATTGAAACCAATGCTGTTAAGTAAGTATTAAAACCAGCTGCATGTAGTAATATTCCACAAGCTAATCCGATTGGTATATAACTTAAATTTAAAGGCATTGAAACTTTTAAGTTTTTCATCCAATTGGGAGTACTTGGATCATTTACTTCTTTAGTCAAACGTATTCCTCCGTTTTAATAATAAATTAAAATTAATCAATTCTTATCTATTATAACTCAAAAACAATATAAATTAATAGACAAATCAACAATGGTATTATGAACTATCTAATTTTCGATATCAATAACTAATTATGTAAAAAAGTTTCCACGCGGAAACTTTTCCAAGGGAAACTTTGCTTTATAATGGGCTAAAACCAACCAGTGATTGCACGCCACATTCTAACAAAAATATTAGCCTTATCGTCATGCACAGCAGCCATCATAATTGGCTGACTATTGTCACTATTTAAAAACGACACATTTTTTAAGGTCATTCTAGCAAGTGGCTGATATTTTTTAATCGGTGCATTTACACCATCTTTATATTTAACATTAGAAGCAACATTAAGTTTTACGTCTGATATCTTATTATGTTTTGGAATCCAAATGTCATAATTCTCTGAAAACAGTAACGGTATTTTAACTTGCTTACCATTTGGAACGTTAATATATCCAGTTAAATTAACTTTATCATTTAAAACATTTTTCAAGTTTTTAGCACTGTCGCCACGATTAAAATTGTAAAAATCATAACTATTAAATACATAACGCATTAATTTCGAAGTTTCAATAAACCTAGCCGGGTCATAAGTGTAATCGTTTCTGGCATGCATAACTACAGTTACTATTCTATGCCCTTTATTAACAGCGGTTCCTACAAAGTTAGCACCACCAGCATTGGAAGTACCAGTTTTTAAACCATCAACATGCACTCCCGGAACGGCTTGCGATTCACCGTCTAACATCAAGTCCCAATTATCAAGCTTTTTGCCATTAAAATTAATCGACTTTTGTTTAGTAGTATTTAATATTTCCGGGTATTGATTAATTAAGTGACTAGCCAATATGGCTAGGTCTTTAGCTGACATTTTATTTTCAGAGTCATAAGACGAGGATTTCAATCCCATGCTACCAACTTCACCATTTTTTAATCCACAAGCATTGTAGAGTTTTGCATCTTTAATTCCCATTTTTCGAGCTTCTAAATACATCATTTTAACTAATTTAGTCGAATCATTATTGGAAATTTTATCACCTAAAGCAAGCGCTGCCCCATTAGCTGAATATATTAAAGCTGCTTCATACAACTGCTTAACTGTATACGACTTACTACTTGATAATGGAACATTAGCATATGTATTATCTAAACTAAAATCTTGTAAATCCTTTGATATATCGACTTTATCATTCCAGTTTAGTTTATGCGAATGAATTTCATTTAAAACCATGTAGACAGTAAGCAACTTACTTATTGAAGCAATTGGTAGTACTTCATTTGTATTTTTAGCATATAAAACTTGGTGCGTTTTTGGATCAACCGCTATCGCTGACTGAGCATTTAACCCTAATTCTTTATTAGAAGTACTACTAGCATTTACTACAGTAGACATCCCTAAAAAAGTACCAAATAAAATACAGGCAAAAAATGCAATGATACCTTTTTTGTTATTCATTTACATCCCTCTTCATTTAGTTATTACTATTAATTTTAGCTAACCTATTAGGATCTATCAACTTATCTTTATGATTTATCGGTAAATGAATAACAAAAGAAGTCAATTCATCAGTGGAAGTAACATCCACATAACCATTGTGCAAATCAACAACACTTTGTACAATAGCCAATCCTAAACCTGTACCACCGGTTTTAGTATTTCTTGAACTATCAACTCGATAAAAACGATTGAATAGCTTATTAATCGAGTCTTTAGGTATTTTTTTACCGTCATTAGCTACGGTTATAGTTATTTCTTTATCAGAAACATTATGACAATTTAAATAGATATTTTGACCATCATTTCCATATTTAAAGGCGTTAATAATCAAATTATTAATCGCTCGAGCTAGTTTTTCTGGATCGGCTTCCATTTTAACATTATCTTCTTTCGAGCTAGACACGATGTTCATTTTATTATTGACAGTTTCCCATTCAAAGTTAACTGCCATCTGGTCTAACATTTCACCTACATTAATAATCGTATTATTAAACGGCGTAGAAGTTGTATGACTAACCTTAGTATACTCAAATAAATCGTCAGCTAGTTCTTTCATTTGCTTAGATTTTACAAAAGCGATATGCGTATATTTTAATATATCATCCATTGAACGATATTGCTTATTTTCTAGTAAACTTAAATATCCAATGATTGATGTCAATGGCGTTCTAATATCATGAGAAACATTCGCAATCATTTCATCTTTTGACTTTTCTAAATTACGTTCTTCTTCAATTGATGCAATTACACTATCAACCAAAGCATTAATACTACGTACAAACTTTTGTTGACTACCTTTCAGTTCAAAATTAATCCGATGATCAAAATGACCAGCTGCAATGTAATGCACTTCTCTAATAATGTGTGCTGTCTGCATTTGATGATATCGACGTAGTAATCGCCAATAAATGACAAAAACATCGAATGTTGCAAATATAAACATAAAAACATTGGCCCAACTCCATAAATTTAAATGCATTGGTCCAACTGCAATAGATTGTTTAATAATAAAAATGCCATTTCTAATTCCAGGATTATCTTGAATCGTATCATTCATAATTACTAAAACAGCTAAGTTTATAATAATTAAAAGAAATAATGTAGTTATCCCCTCACCAACTAGCGTCATTTTTTCACGCGTTGTTAACTTCATAACAATTACCTCTTAATCAATTTAAAGATTCAATCTTATATCCAACGCCCCAAACTGTTTGGATAACTTTTTCACCATGGGTAGCTTCTTCTATTTTGTCTCTCAAGTGGCTAACATGCACCATAACTGTTTTAGCTGAAACGATGCTTTCTTGGCGCCATACTCTTTCAAATATTTCGTTAGCAGAAAATACTCTGTTTGGATGACTAGCAAGTAAGTATAAAATGCCAAACTCTAAAGCAGTCAATTGAACTGATTCATCATCACGAGTTTTAACTTCGTGTGAATCTTTATTTATCTTTAATGAACAAATATCTAAAATATCCGGTTTATTACTAGTAACTTGATTTTCGGAACGACGTAATAACGAGCGAACTCTTGCCATCATTTCTAATGGATTAAATGGTTTAGTAACATAATCATCTGCTCCACTAATTAATCCTTGAATTTTGTCCATATCTGCAGTTTTAGCAGATAAAACAATGATTGGAATTTGTGAATCTCTTCTAACTTCTTTCATAACTTCCAAACCATTCATTTTAGGCATCATAATATCTAAAATCATCAGTCCAATATCAGGTTCAGTTCTAAGTAATGATAATGCTTCTTCACCGTCATTAGCGGAAATAGTATCATAGCCTTCATTTTTAATGTATATTTCTAATAATTGAGCGATTTCTTTATCGTCATCTACAACTAAAATTTTCATAAATTTATTCTTCCTTAATAATTATTATAATTAAATCATATATTTCAATAATAACAGATTGAATTTATTAAGTCAGTTAATTCAACGCTATTTAAACACAATAAAAAAGAGCTTGATGTTTTCTTAACGTCTAGCTCTTTTTGCTTTAATTATATTTTAAATTATTTATAGTTTGGAGCTGCCTTAGTAATTTGAACATCATGTGGATGTGATTCAATTAAACCAGCATTTGTAATTTGTACAAATTGGGCATTTTCAATCATATCTTTAATGTTTTGACTACCTGTGTATCCCATTCCAGCACGGAGACCACCAGCCATTTGGAAAATAACCCCAGCGGCAGAACCTTTATATTCAACACGAGCTTCAATACCTTCCGGAACTAATTTCTTAGCTTCATTAACTTCACCTTGGAAGTAACGATCAGCTGAGCCATGTTCCATAGCACCTAAACTACCCATACCACGATATGCTTTGTATTTAACACCATTTTCTTCAAAAATTTCACCTGGTGCTTCATCAGTACCAGAAAGCATTCCACCAAGCATAACTGCATTACCACCAGCAGCTAGCGCTTTTACAGCATCACCAGAATGTTTAATTCCACCATCAGCAATGATAGGTTTGTGCCATCTTCTTGCGGCCTTAGCAGCATCGTTAACCGCT
This sequence comes from Apilactobacillus ozensis DSM 23829 = JCM 17196, assembly GCF_001435995.1. Taxonomy (GTDB): domain Bacteria; phylum Bacillota; class Bacilli; order Lactobacillales; family Lactobacillaceae; genus Apilactobacillus; species Apilactobacillus ozensis. The sequence goes on along the minus strand of NZ_AYYQ01000030.1, from coordinate 69,109 downwards.
GTAATTTGTGGAACTCCAACCCCAGCAACAACACGAGTTGTGCAAATTGAACCAGGACCAATTCCAACTTTAACTACATCAACCCCAGCTTCAAATAGTGCATCGGCACCGGCTTCAGTTGCGACGTTACCAGCAATTAAAGTTTTATCAGCAAATTTTTCACGAATTTCTTTGATTTTACGTAGAACACCAGCAGAATGACCATGCGCAGTATCAATAATAATGGCATCTGCACCAGCATTAAATAAAGCTTCTGCACGTTCAAAAGTATCTGAAGTTACACCAACCGCAGCGGCACATAATAAATGATTTTTAGCATCTACAGCAGCACTAGGATGTTTAGCATCCTTTTCAATCGCTTTTACTTTAGCAACTTCAGCAGCTTGATCCTTAATAATCATATTTTTGTGAATAACACCTAATCCACCCAATTGTGCCATCATAGTAGCCATTGGTGCTTCAGTAACTGTATCCATACTTGCACTCAAGAATGGTACATTTAATTTTAAGTTATCAGCTAATTGAACACTCAAGTCAACCTCGTTAGGTAAAACGTGACTTTCGGCTGGAATGAGTAAAACATCATCAAAAGTTATTCCTTGTTTCGCAAACTTAGTATCCCAATTAGACATATCGGCAGAAACTCCTTTATTAATTTTTATCTTTCAATATAACAAAAAAAGCAGAGTAGTTCAACCCTCTGCTTTCTTATAAAACTATTTTTTAACTGCTCTAGGTGCCAAAAAATTAACGGTTATATCATATTTACGATAAGTGTAAATCGCTGCAGCTATTGATACTATAGCTAGTGTAAAGTTAACATATGGACTTACCACTGGGTTTATCGCCTTCGGTATTAATGAAGAAACTGTAAACATTACAATCCAAGCTAAAAATATTAAAATAATGAATAATGCACGCATCCATCCATTATATTTGTGCTTAACATTCATATCCATCATATTGTAAATCAGTGGCATCCCAATTCCAACTACGATTGCAACGAAAGTAATCGAAACAATTCCCATTGCTTGATTATAGGTTGCTTGACTACGATTAATAAAAAGTAACACTCCGTACAATAGATTAAAGATAATGTAAAAGGCTAGCGAATTATAAATTGCATTAGGCCAGAAATTATCTTTAAAGTTTACGGGTTTTTTAGGTGGGTTTAATACTGCATTAATTTTTTGACCTACTGTACCGTATAGGTTTCTAGCAGTTACCCCATGTTTTTGTGAATCAATTAATTCTTTAATCATTTGACGAACCAACTCAGCTTTTTTTTCAGCAGCTAACTTAGTTGTAGTTAGTTCACGATTGAAGCGGAACATATAATCTGCATTTTTTTTGGTTAAACCTAAATTGTCAAATTCACTACGTTCTTGCTTATGAACATTGGTACGATTTTGCTTAACATGCGCATTACGTTTTTCAGCCATAATTTAAAACTCCTACCTTACTTAAATTAAACGTTGAATCTAAAGTTAACGATGTCACCATCACTCATAACATATTCCTTACCTTCTACACGTAACTTACCTGCTTCTTTAACCGCTTGTTCACTACCTAGTTTATCTAAGTCGTCGAAAGCCATTACTTCAGCTCGAATAAATCCACGTTCAAAATCAGAATGAATAATCCCTGCAGCTTGAGGAGCTTTAGTCCCCTTTAAGTAAGTCCAAGCTTTAGTTTCCTTACCACCAGCGGTAAAGAATGTTTCTAAACCTAATAATTTGTAGGAAGCACGGATTAATTTATTTAAACCCGGTTCTTCAACCCCTTCAGCTTCAAGAAAGTCAGCTTTATCAGCATCATCTAATTCCGCAATTTCTTCTTCAGTTTCAGCAGCAATTCCAATGGCTTGTTCGCCTTCACTTTCAGCAAATTCTTTAACTTGTTGGAAGTATTTAGATGCAGTAGAATCAGCCATATCATCTTCTGAAACGTTGGCTACGTATAACACTGGTTTGGAAGTTAATAGGAAAAAGCCTTTAACAATTTTTTGCTCGTCTTCATCAAAGTCAATTGAACGCACTGGTTTACCAGCTTCCAAAACTGGTTTAATTTTATTCAAAACTGCTAGTTCAGCTAAAGCTTCTTCATCTTTACCCTTAGCAGCACGTTGAACCTTCCCTAAACGTTTATTAACTGCATCTAAATCAGCAATCCCAAGTTCAAGATTAATAGTTTGAATATCATCAACAGGGTCAACTTTACCAGTTACATGGGTAATGTTATCGTCATCAAAAGCTCTGACAACGTGTACAATTGCATCTACTTGACGGATATTTTCTAAAAACTTGTTACCTAAACCTTCACCTTTACTAGCACCCTTAACGATTCCAGCAATATCAGTAAACTCAAATGTAGTTGGTACAATTTTTTTAGCAGGAATTAGTTCTTGAATTCGGTCTAATCGTTTATCTGGAACTTCAACCATCCCTACGTTAGGGTCAATTGTCGCAAATGGGTAATTTGCCATTTCTGCCCCTGCTTTAGTAATTGCGTTAAATAATGTTGATTTACCAACGTTAGGTAAACCTACGATCCCGGCTGTTAATGCCATAACTTAATTCACTCTTTCTATAAATTATTATTGTGCTGCTTTTTTCAAAATCTTTTTCATTTTCTTTTCGAATTCACGACGCGAAAGCATTATAATATGACCACAGTTTTGACACTCTAACTTAATGTCTGCGCCCATTCGAATAATTTCCCATGAGTTCGTACCACATGGATGTGGCTTTTTCATTTCAACAATATCATGTAAATCATACATAAATGCCCACTCCTTAATCTAAACTAATGTTTAAAATTTGTAAAATTCGATTTAAATCCTGATTAGAACTATAATCTATTTCTATTTTACCCTTGCCACTTTTTGATGCATTCAATAATACTGATGTTCCAAATAAATCCTGAAGCTGTTGTTCAGCATCATGCACGAATGGGGATTTTTTTGTACGTGGTTTAGCTTGACTAGCTTTGGATTTATTCTCGGAATTAATTAGTTGTTCTAATTGACGGACCGTTAGATTATTAGCTACTGTTGCATGGGCTAGCTTAATTAATTTATGCTCATCTTTAATAGCTAGTAAAGTTCGTGCTTGGCCCATCGATAATTTGTCAGCTTTTAGTAATAATCGAACTTCTCTAGGTAGCTTCAATAAACGTAAATAATTAGCAATGTATGGACGCGATTTACCTAATCTCTGTGAAACCTGTGCTTGCGTTAAATGGAGTTTATCCATTAAAGTTGCATACGCTTCGGCCTCTTCTAAAGGACTCAAATCTTCACGTTGTAAATTTTCAACTACTGCAATCTCCATCATTTGTTCATCTGAAATAGGACGAATAATGGCTGGAATCGTTTCCTTACCCGCTAATTTAGATGCACGGTAGCGACGTTCACCTGCTAAGATTTGATATTCTTTAGAATGACTATCATCATTACGAACAATAATCGGTTGAAAAACTCCTGATTTTTTAATTGATTGCGCTAAATCATCTAAAGCTGCTGTGTCAAATTCAGTTCTAGGTTGAAATGGATTTGGATGTAACTTATCTATTGATATTTCAGTTACTTGTTCTTCATTTTCATTAATTTCATTATCAGCAAATAAAGCTTCAATTCCGCGACCTAAGCCTTTATTTTTCATGAGCAGCTAACACTTCCTTTGCTAATTCCATATATAATTTTGCACCTTTGGAACTGGCATCATAATCAATAATTGGTAAACCGTAACTAGGAGCTTCAGACAATCGAACGTTACGTGGAATAATTGTTTGATAGACCTTATCTTTAAAATATTCACGCACTTCTTTGTTAACCTGATTACCCAAATTAGTCCGAGCATCAAACATTGTTAGAAGTACTCCTTCAATTTTCAAATCTGGATTAAAATGTTTTTGCACTAATTTTACGGTATTTAATAACTGACTAAGCCCTTCCAAAGCATAATACTCACTTTGTACCGGAATTAAAATCGAATCACTCGCTGTAAAGGCGTTAATTGTGATTAAGCCTAAAGACGGTGGACAATCAATTAATATGTAATCATAGTCGTCTTTGATAGTCTTAATTGCATCGGATAAACGTACTTCGCGGGCCATTTGAGGAGTTAGTTCCACGTCTGCACCTGATAATTGAATCGTTGCTGGTACAATATCTAAACCCTTGTGTTGCGAATGTAAAATAACGTTTTTGATTGGTTCCTCATTAACTAACACATCATAGATATCTTTTTCAATGTGTGACTTTTGAATCCCAATACCAGAAGTAGCGTTACCTTGTGCATCGGCATCCACCAATAATACTGATTTACCTAAATTAGTTAAGTCTGCACCTAAGTTAACGGACGTCGTAGTTTTACCAACGCCACCCTTTTGGTTAGCTAAGGCAATCACATATCCCATTTATGTCACCTTCCTTACTTATCTATTTTTTCACCAATTGGTTTTTTATTAGGTGTTCCCGCTTTACGTGGATATTGTTTCGGTGTTGCTTTTACTTTATCTAAAACTACAATATGACGTACATCATTAGAAACGGGTAAGTTAAATTCTTCGTCAAGTGCTAATTTAGCGCCTAAGGTTCCAATTGCCTGCTTAGCATTGCTAATTTCATTCTCAGCTTGTAAAGCCTTTAGAGCTATCATTTGACCACCCTGTTTAACCAATGGTAAACAAAGCTCTGATAAAACTGTCATTCTAGCTACTGCACGTGCTGTCACAAAATCAAAACTTTCACGATATTTTGAACGCTTGCCACCAAATTCTTCAGCACGCGCATGATGTAAATGGACTCCTGTTAAGCCTAATGTCTTTACCAAGTTATCTAAAAAGTTAATTCGCTTATTAAGCGAATCAATAATACTAACTTCAAGGTTTGGAAAAACAATTTTTAAGGGAATCGATGGAAAACCAGCTCCAGCTCCAACATCACAAATTGAAATATTATCATTTCTTAAATTATCAACAAAAAAGGCTGGGGTGATTGAATCATAAAAATGTTTTAAATAAACTTCTTTTTTATCAGTAATCGTCGTTAAGTTAACATGTTCATTCGTACTAATTAATAGTTCATAGTACTGATCAAATTGTTTAAGTTGTTGATCAGTTAACTCAATTCCTTGTTCTGATAAAGCTTGTCTGAATTGTTCTGGATTCATTAAAATCCTCCTACTTTGTATGAAACACTTTGTTTCACTTACATATATAACTTTAACTTAATTAAACTTCAATAACAATAATATATAAATATTCTACTATATTATAACTAATAATTAATTACTTAGTCATCACTTTTATACAAAAAAATAGCCTAGCTATTCGCTAGACTATTTTTTATTAGAGTTAAAATATTACCATTTCTCATTCTTAGTAAAATCTTTAGCAGAAACGCATTCCACATTTCCAGTAATGAAGTTACCATTTTCAAGAACAAATCGAGTAATACCGTCTTGACCAACAAACATGCCAGTTACTTTAATAACACTGTGGTCATTTAGTTTTCTAACTCTATTATTTTTGTTGAACTTAGTTGAACTGTGTTCCCAAACACCGCCTGGTTGAATGACATATAATTTATTGATCTTGTGGTCATTCAAATATAGACGACCAACATACTTAGGATTTGCAGTTACAAAACGACCGTTCTTCAATTTGAATCTCAACAATCCATCTTTACCACGGTAAACAGCTACTACTTCTAGTTTATCAGCTGTAAAGATAGCATCTGAACGACTGTGTTGTCTAATTTCATTAGTTTCCTTGAAATCAGGACTACTATGTTCAAACAACGATTGTTTTACATAAACCTTAAATGGAACTTGAATTCCAGATACTTTAGTGTACCCATCAATTTCATCATCTGAAGCATTACTATTAGCTGTAGAGGTCGAGTTTTCAACATATCCATATGCATAATCATTATTACCATATAGATAATCATAAACTGAACTGGCAATTGAATTTGCCAAACTAGCAGCTGAACTAGCAACACTGGCAGCAGAAGATGCTTGATCACGGAAACCGCTAGCAGTTGCAGCATCACCGGCACTCTTAGCTTGGTTGACATAGCTTTGAGTAGCACTCGATGCAGCTTCAGCATCAGCATTTGCCTTAGAAGCAGCATTAGCTGCACTATTCACAACTGATTTAGTATTGCTATCATAATCATTACCACTCTTTTGAACTTTAGCGTTATCTGATTGAACCTGTGCGTTAGCACTTGATGCTAATGAAGCTGCATTAGATGCTGAACTGTTAGCCGAAGAAGCTTTAGCAACATTGACGTCAGCTTTACTAATTGCATCTGACATTACTGAACTAGCTTGAGATGCTGCAATGGAGGCTTGTGAAGCATAACTTGAAACGTTATCTGGATCACTAGCATTGGAAGCATTCTTAGCTGCTGAACTGGCATCATTAGCATAGCTTTGAGCCGTAGAACTTGCACTACCAATTTTTGATTTATCTGCTGATCCATAATCAGGATTATTTTGTGCTGAGCTATTTAAGTTAGCAGCTGAACTTGCAATTGAAGCTGCACTATTAGCTGCGGACTTATTAGCAGGAACATTAGAAAGATTAGTATCTGCTTGTGAAATTTGTTTAGATACACCAGATGAAGCATTACTTAGCTCAGTAGCAGCTGATTTAACATCATTAGCAGCTGAAGCTACTTCTGATGGATCAGTCGATGAACTAGCTTTTGCAGCAGCTGAGGAAACTTTAGAAGCTGCAGTTGAAGCGGCCTTTGCAGCATCTGAAATAGCTGCTCTATCATTAGAACCATAACTTGAATTATTAGCAGCACTGACCGCAGCGTTACTTAAACTATCATAAGCACCCTTAGCTGCATCAGCAGTGCTTTGAGCTACTGATTTATTGAATGACATTGCGGCTGCATTTGAGTTTGCAGTTATAACAGCAGAACTTGCACTATTCAAGGCTGCTTGAGCACTTGATGCAGCTTGACTTGCATTACTCATATAAGTGTTGAAATCTGCACTTGGGGCTGATTTAGCCTTTGCTACAGCTTCGCTTGCAGCTGTACTTTGTTTTGCAGCTTCACTTGCATAACTAGCAATGTTGGATTTATCACCACTACCGTAATTATCATTACTTTGTGCTGATGAATTCAATGAAGCTGCGCTACTTGCGGCGTTTGATGCTGCTGTATTTGCACTACTCATTGATGCTGCATTATTTGATGCTTGAGCAATAGCACTTGATACAGCACCTGATGCATCTTGGGCCTGTTTAGCATAACCTTCTGCTGAACTTTTAGCATTAGCTATTACAGTTGAATCAGTTGTTCCACTGGTCTTAGCCATCTCAGAAGCAGCATTTGATGCAGCATCTGATGCTGTCTTAGCAGCATTACTAATTGCTGTTTTATCTGCAGTAGCATAGTTTGAATTTTGCTTAGCTTCACTTGCAGCTGTTGATGCAGCTTTATTTGCTGATTGTGCATTGAAATTAGCTTGACTGGCAGCTGTCTTATTTGGTGCAACTGCAGAAGCATTTGAGTTTGCAGTTATAATAGCAGAACTTGCACTATTCAAGGCTGCTTGAGCACTTGATGCAGCTTGACTTGCATTACTCATATAAGTGTTGAAATCTGCACTTGGGGCTGATTTAGCCTTTGCTACAGCTTCGCTTGCAGCTGTACTTTGTTTTGCAGCTTCACTTGCATAACTAGCAATGTTGGATTTATCACCACTACCGTAATTATCATTACTTTGTGCTGATGAATTCAATGATGCAGCTTGGCTTGCAGCATTTGATGCTGTTGTATTTGCATTACTCATTGATGCTGCATTATTTGATGCTTGAGCAATAGCACTTGATACCGCATTTGATGCATCTTGTGCTTGCTTAGCATAACTTGTAGCTGCATCTTTAGCATTAGCTATTATAGTTGGATCTGTTGTTCCGCTAGTTTGTGCCATTGCTGACGATGCCTTTGCGGCTGCATCTGAGGCTGACTGAGCTTCGCTGCTAATTGCTGTTTTATCGGCTGAAGCATAATTTGAATTTTGCTTAGCTTCACTTGCAGCTGTTGATGCAGCTG
>NZ_AYYQ01000030.1:0-61016 GCF_001435995.1 Apilactobacillus ozensis DSM 23829 = JCM 17196 | reverse complement strand
ACTGGCAGCTGTCTTATTTGGTGCAACTGCAGAAGCATTTGAGTTTGCAGTTATAACAGCAGAACTTGCACTATTTAAAGCAGATTGTGCACTTTGTGCAGCTTGATTTGCAGCATTCATGTAACTAGTTAATGAATCAGCACTGGATGCTGTTTTAGCTTTTGTTATAGCTTCACTTGCAGCTGTACTTTGTTTTGCAGCTTCGCTTGCATAACTAGCAATATTAGATTTATCACCACTACCGTAATTATCATTACTTTGTGCTGATGAATTCAATGAAGCTGCGCTACTTGCGGCGTTTGATGCTGCTGTATTTGCACTACTCATTGATGCTGCATTGTTAGATGCTTGGACTATTGCACCATTTAAACTATCTAAACTAGCTTTCATACTACTATAGTTATCAGAAACAGCACTTTTATCTTTATCAATTGAGCTAGGATCACTACTGCTTTGAGCATCAGCATTAGCATTACTTGCATTGGTTGCAATATTATTCGCAACATTAGCGATACTATTCATTATTGATTTATCGTAACCAGTATATCCAGAATTACTTTGTGCTGAATTATTAAGTGCAGCAATACTATTGTTGATGGCTTGAGCACTAGAATTTAAGTTAGCTGCTGATGTTCTATTAGGTTGTAAAGACTTAACATTATTTTGACCGTCATTTACAGCGTTTGAAAGTTGTTTAGATGCAATTGAAGATGCAACGCTAGCTTGAGTAACGGCACTATTTAATGCCCCAGAAGCAGCAACAGGATCACTGTTTGTTTTAGCCACTTGAACACAAGATGAAACTAAACTAGCAGCATTGCTAATTGCTTTAGCATAACTATCAATTTTGTCTTTATCAGACTGGCCATAATTATTATTTAAAGCAGTAACATTTGCTTGACTGGCAGCAGTTGAAGCTTGACTTGCTTGAGTGCTTACACTAGATAACATAGAAGCATTGCTTTGTGCTGTAAAGATAGCATTACTTAATTGAGAAACAGCAGTTGAAGCACTATTAGCTTGTGCAGAAGCACTAGCTAAATCATTAGATACAGCGTTAGAATCAGTATCATTTTTGGCCTTATCATAATAACTTTTGGCTAGACTAGATGCATTACTACCAGAACTAATAGCCTCACTAATTGCTAAACTATCTGCTGAATTATAGTTTGATGGTGAAGGATTAGCAATATTAGCTGAACTATTTAGTGAATCCATAGCACTATTAGCTGAGCTTACAGCATAGCTAACCCCACTTAGCAATTCAGCATTACTATTAGCAATTGAGTTTGCTAAGGAAACATTAGATTGGATACCATTAGCTTTTGATGCATACATTGAAGCTTTATCAGCTGAAGCACTAGCTCTATTAGCGTCACTAGCTGCCGATAATGAATCAGTATCATTTTTAGCCTTATTAGCATAGGTATTCGCATTTGCTGACCATAATGCAGCTGCAGATGTAGCATCACTTATTCCACTTGCAGCACTGTTGATAGCCGCACGATCAGAATTAGTATAGTTAGCATTACTATTAGCCGCATTAGTAAAGGAATCGACTTTACTTTTGGCGTCACTAGCTAAGCTGTAAGCTGAACTAGCTAATGAACTAGCACCGGAAGCAACGCTGACATTAGATACCATCGATTGAATGTTATTAACATGTGTAATTGCTTGAGAACTGTAGCTAAATGCATTTTTGGCATAACTATCAGCATCACTAGCGTAAGATGAATTACCGGTTAATTTAGCTTGATAAGCTGCACTAGATGCTAAACTTGATTGCGTACTAGTTTGAGTGGAAGCTGAACTGGCTAAGTTAGCCTCGTTAGCAGCATTGCTTTGCATAGAGTTTGAATAATTATTATCACTACTCATAGAAGATGATAATGAACCAGCTAAGCTAGAGGCTGAACTTGCAAACGAAGCATTAGAACCAGCATTTTCAACTTTAACTGCATTGCTAAAGTATGCAGCAGATTTCATCGCATTTTGGGCAGCTTGACTTGCTGTCTGAGCAGCCGAACTAACCATTTTAGCGTTAGATATTGCTTCGTTAACGGCACTGCTATCACTAGGATTAGTTAACACTGTATTAGCTGCAATGGAAGCTTTAGTTGCACTATCAGATGCTAATTTAGCTGCACTATTTGCAACACTAGCATCACTTTGAATTGAGGCAATATTTGAATAAGAATTAGCTACACTATTAGCTGAGTTATTAGCAACCTGAGCGTTATTATTCCATGTTGCTACACTCCCCATGATTTGACTATAGGAAGCCATATCATGAACTGCGTCATTTAAAGACTTTATAGCATCAGCAGTACTACTCATAGACTTAGATGCAGCAATAGCTGAGTTTAGGTCTTGAGAAAACGCAGAGGAATTGTTGCTTTGTAGATCTGATTGGGCAGCAGCAATAGCATTTTTTGCAGCTAACGAATATTGAGTAGCATTGGTATTTAAATTAGCTGCACTATTATTCATATCAGATAATCTGTTTTTAACACTCTGAGGTAATGAAGAATTGTTATTAGCTGAATTATATTGTGAATTAATATCATCATAATAAGATTTAACAGCAGTAGAGTTATTAGCAATAGCTGTCATGTTACCATTGTTAGCTAAATCATTAGCACCAGATGCTTTATTAGCAGCTGATTTTGCTATAGATGCTTGACTTTCAATATCACCATAATTATTAGTTATAGCAGCAGTACTTGCAGCAGTAGATGCTATATTAGCTGCTGATTGGGCAATGCTATTAGCATAAGAAACTACCGGATTATTGTCTGCAGAATAAGCTTGAGACGTATTCTTAGCATAATTTTCAGCAGCTTGAGCAGCACTTTGAGCATCAGAAATATTTTGCTTAGCATTTAAAATGTTGTTTAATAGCTTACTATTGTTATCCATTGCTGAAGCTGCACTATCGAACTTGTTATTGTAACTATTCATTTGTGAAGCTACTGAAGCTGCACTATCCATATGATTAAGACTTTTATCGTTATTAACATAACTATCAAAATCAGAACGCAAACTGTTTATGGTATTGGAATAATCACTAGCCAAAGAACTTTCTGAACTAGCAGAGTTGTAGACACCTGCAATATCAGAATCTAATGGATATTTAGATTGAGCTGACTCAATTTGCTTATATTGATTACTTATTAGTCCACTAGCGTAACTATTACTATTTAGTTTATCAGTCATGGCAGTAGCATAACTAGCTGTAGCATAAGCATCACTTACTGCGCTAGCTAGCTCTAAAGCTCCAGAATGATGTAACATTTTACCATCAAGTTGTGTTTCGTCATATCCATTCAAATTATTAGCTAAGCTCTTAGCCGCATCTAATGCCATCGAAGCATTATAACTGCCTTGTGATTGTGAATAATTAGCATAGTTACTATTAGCAGAATTAATATATCCACCAACAGTATTCATATCTATTCCCGCTGAATTAGCAACTGACAAAGCATGTTGATAATAAGAATTACTAATGTTATTTGTAGCCATACTTGAAAGAGTGGCATTAGCACTATCTATATAATTCTTAGCATTATTAGCAGCATTAGAGTTAGCAACAACATTAGACATAATTCTAATATTATCCGCTAATGAAACTGCTGTTGAAGCAGCAGAACTAGTTCCATTAACATAACTATCCATGTTAGATGAAATACCACTATTCATGTCATTAGAAGCAGATTTTACTAAGTCACTAGCAGAAGAGGCAAATGAATCAGCCAAACTAGCATAATATGATTTAGCGTTGTTTTGATTATCATCACGCATAGAATCAGCTAATGAAGCACTCAAACTTGCACTTCTAGCATTATTACTTGCTTGAACATAAGCTGGCATCAGCTGAACAGTTTGGTTAGCTGAAGATAAAGCGTCTGCAGCTATAGACTTATCATTAGCAATTGAAATTAAATTACTACTCATCGATGATAAAGCACTATTTGCCTGACTGATATTATTATTAGATACTGCATCAGAATAATTCTTAGCTAAAGAGTCATACGCTGTAGAGTTTAATACTGCATCACTATAGGCTGAGTTAGCTCTACTATATGCACTCGATAAAGTAGCATTGCTAGGATATAGAGAATAAGCACTCGATACTTGATTCATATTACCAGCTATGCTTTGTACATTAGCATAATTAGTCATACTTTGGTTAGCTAAACTATTTCCATTAAATAACTGTTTAGCATTTGATGCTAATGATTGTGCTAATGAACTGGCAGAACTAGCTTGACTCGCAGCTTGTGACAACACGCTAGCAGCGCTTGCAGCATCAGATGGGTTATTAGTATTACGTACAGTTGAAGCTGCGGAACTAGCTATACTTGCGTTGTAAGAAGCAGTTGAGTTAGCGGTTGAAGCTTCAGATGCAGCACTACTAATTGCCGATTGAATAGCTTGGTTATAATTATTGTTATTATGAGCCTCTGAATTTTCAGAATTTAATTCTGCTGTAGCACTTGCTGTAGCATTTGCAGCTGAAGATGCCGTATTAGCGTTAGAGTCAACATTTACAGTATCATGTGTAGCTTTGGCAGCTTTAGAAGTTGTAGATTCAGCTGATTGCGCTATGCTAGTTTGTTTAGCAACTTCATCAGCGTAACTTTGCGCAGCTGATGAATCAGTTGCTGTTTTAGCATTTGATGCAGCGTCACTTGCTAACTTAGCGGCTTCACTGGCTTGACTGTTAGCAGAACTGGCAACACTTGCATTATAGCTAGCAGCTGATTTAACTGCAGAATTTCCACTTGCATTTTGTGAATCATAACTAGCTTGACTTGCCGCAATAGATGCTGTAATAGCTGCTTTAGATGCTAACGAAGCATTGGAATCAACACTGGCTGCATTGCTAATACTTTGAGCCGCTTTTTGGGCATTAGATTGGGCTGATTGGGCAATACTTGCTTGTTTTGATGCTTCATCAGCATAGCTTTGCGTAGCTGAAGAATCAGTTGCTGTTTTGGCATTTGATGCAGCTGCACTGGCTGCAGTTGAAGCATTGTTTGCCAAACTTGCAGCAGACTTAACTACGTCAGCATTACTACTAATAGCTGACTTTGCATTTGCAGTCAATGAAGTATCTTGACTAGCGGATTGGTTAGCTAAGGAAGCTTGCTGACTAACATTAGAAGTTGTTGAAGCAGCTAAACTGGCTGCACTTGCATTAGAGTCCACATTGTAAATATTTTGTGTGCTTTGAGCTGCTGACTTAACTACATTGTCAGCTGATTGAGCTACACTGGCAGCACTAGATGCCGCACTAGCAGCATTTGATACGGCTGATGAATCAGTTGCTGAGTTCATCGTATCGTAGGCAGATTGAGCGTCACTATATGCAGATGAAGCAACATTAGCGGCTGAATTAGCAATTTTAGCATTGCTATCTACAGCAGATTTAACATTAGAAGATAAACTAGCATTAGATTGGGCAGATGCATTGTCCTTATCCATTTTATCAGCACTTTGCTGAGCATCACTTGCAGCTGATTGAGCGATACTTGTATTCATACTACCTTGCGTAATATTATTAATATTTTGAGCAGCTGATTGGGCAGCTGATTCAGCTGATTGAGCGATACTTGCTTGTTTTGATGCTTCATTTGCATTACTTTGCGCTGTTGATGAATCTGTAGCTGCTTTAGCATTCGATGCAGCTTGACTTGCCGCACTAGATGCATCAGCAGCCGATTGTGCTGCTGATTTGGCAACATCTGTAGAACTGGATATTGCTGACTGGGCAGCTGAACTTAAATTACCTGCTGTGGATGCAGCTGTACTATCGGAAATAGCTTGACTGACAGCTCTTGAAGCATTTTTAGCCGATTGACTAGCAGCACTTGCATTTGAATCATTATTAACTACATTCTGGACATTTTGAGCAGCTGACTTAGCAGCAGCATCAGCAGATGCAGCAATACTTGCTTGTTTTGATGCTTCATTTGCATTACTTTGCGCTGTTGATGAATCCGTAGCTGTCTTGGCATTCGATGCAGCTTGACTTGCCGCACTAGATGCATTAGCAGCCGATTGTGCTGCTGATTTAGCAGCATCTGTAGAACTAGATATTGCTGATTGGGCAGCTGAATTTAAATTACCTGCAGATGATGCAGCACTACTATCAGCACTAGCTTGACTTGCCGCACTAGATGCATTCTTAGCGGACTCATTTGCAGCACTAGCATTTGAATCGCTATTAACTACATTATGAATATTCTGAGCGGCAGACTTAGCAGCAGCATCAGCAGATGCAGCAATACTTGCTTGTTTCGATGCTTCATTTGCATTGCTTTGCGCTGTTGATGAATCTGTAGCGGTCTTAGCATTCGATGCAGCTTGACTTGCTGCTGTCGATGCATTAGCAGCTGATTGAGCTGCTGATTTTGCAGCATCTGTAGAACTGGATATTGCTGATTGAGCTGCTGAATTTAAATTACCTGCAGATGATGCAGTACTACTATCAGCACTAGCTTGACTTGCGACACTAGATGCATTCTTAGCAGATTCACTTGCATCACTAGCATTTGAGTCTTTATTAACTATATTATGAACATTCTGAGCGGCTGAAGCGGCTTCAGAGGCCTTATCTGCTGCAGATTTGGCGTATGAAGCTGCGCTTGAACGATCACTTTGAGCTGCAGCTGAACTATTATTTTGAGAATCTACATTTGCTTGACTAGCAGCGCTAGATGCTTGACTTGCAACATTAGAAGCATCTTGTGCAGCTTGTGAAGCGGCTTGATTAGCGCTACTGATAGCAGATCTTTCAGCTGAACTATAACTATCAATATTTTTATCAGCAGCTTGACTATCAGACTTAGCCTGACTGGCAGCAATACTTGCAGCTTGTGAAGCTAAACTAGCCTGCATAGAACTTACAGCAGCATTGTAATCAGAAGTAGCACTATTATAGATAGTACCTGCTTGTGAAGCAGCAGAAACTGCAGTTGAGTTAGCTTGTGAAGCTTGATTAGTGTAATTATTAGCTTGTGATACATTTCCAGCTGTTATTGCTGATGAAGCTAATGATGCATAAGAATTAACGTTTTGAGCAGCAGTAGAAGTAACCGTGTTTAAACTTGATAAACTAGCCTTGTTATCACTACTAATACCATTGTCAGATTGTGCAGCACTATTTATCATTGAGGTTTGACTAGCTGCAACATTTGCCATACTACTGTAGGAAGCATTCTTTACAATGTCATCAATAGCTTGTGAATTATCTGATACTGTTTTCGCAGCACTTGCAGCTATACTAGCTTCCTGACTAGCAACATCAGCATTACTTTGTACAGCAGAACCATCAGTTGCTGATTTTGCATCAGTAGCAGCCTTAGCAGCTGCATTAGCTGCTGATATTGCAGCTTGATTAGCTGAACTAATTGCTTGACTAGCTGTATTAACAGTTTGTTTAGTATTTTGATCGTAATTATTGTCATTAGCTACAGACTGTGCTTGACTGTTAGCAGTATTAGTTTCAGCAGAAGCTTGCGATTGAGCTTGACTAGCTTGGTCAGCATTTTTACTACTGTTTGTAACGTTAGTAATATTTTGAGCTGCTGATTGGGCTACACTAGCTGCTGATTGGGCTACACTTTGTGCACTAGCTACTTTACTACTATCTCTTTGCACTGCTGATGAATCGGTATCACTATTAATATTAGTAGCTGCATTAGAAGCATCTTGTGCGGCTGAACTTGCCATATCCTTAGCATGACTAGCTGTACTATTAGCTGAAGAAATTGCAGCACTTTCAGCAGATGTCATACTTGTATTTTTAGATGCAGCATTTGAATTTTCACTAGCTAAACTAGCTGCTGAATCAGCAATTGATTTAGCTAAACTAGCTGCTGAATTATTTTTATTAACGTTAGCAGCATCACTAACTGTTTTAGCAGCCGATTGTGCTGTACTATTGGCTGAACTTGCTAAACTAGCAGCCGATGATTCCGCACTAGCCGCACTCTTGGCAGCATCAGAATCAATCCCAGGTTTATTACCCTGACTAGAAGCAGAAGCAGCAGATTTAGCAGCATTTGAAGCTACATTGGCAGCTGAGCTTGCAATTGTAGCACCACTATTAATTAATGATTTAGTAGCATCATTATTATTATCTTTAGCAGCTGAGTCAGCGATTGATTTAGCTAAACTTGAAGCTTGTGATGCAGCGTCAGCATTAGAAGAAGCTCTGTCAGCATCATTACCACTATTGATTAATCCACTAACATCTTGTGCAGCTGAACTTGCATCAATTACTGCTTGAGAAGCCAAAGATGCGGAACGAGATGCAGTGTTGGCGTAGCTCTGTACATCACTAGCGTTAGATGCTTTTTGCATATTTTGTACGGCATCACTAGCTATGGATGCATTGTAACTAGCATTTCTTGATGCTTCATTTGCAACACTAGTAGCATCACTAATTGCAGATTTAGTAACATCGGACATTGATTGGTTTGATGCATTAGAACTCATAGCACTAACTGAACTAGCTATACTACCAGCTAGTGAAGATGATTGACTAGCTGCATTTGAATTATCAAAAGCAGAAGTCATATTCTTAATGTTTTCAGCACTTGATTGAACAGCATCATTAGCTGATTGAGCTTGCGATGCTGCTATTGAAGCAGCATTGGCATCACTTTGCGCTGATTGAGCATCCGAATCAGTTGCAGCATTCATTGATGCATTTTGTACCGTTATAGCTGCTGAATTAGCTACCGAAGTATTATAACTAGCTTGAGAAGCGATTTGACTAAACGCTGATTTAATATTTGGAGAATAAGATGCGTTAGATTGAGCCGAAGTGTTAGCAGCATTAATCTTAGCATTTGCTGATGATGCAGCATTAGCTGCTGAATTGGCTTTATTTACATTAGATTGACCGTTAACAACATTTGTAATGATTTGAGCAGCTGAGCTTGCATCATTATATGCAGATTGTGCAACCGATTTTGCTATCGATGTTTGATTTGCATAACTTTGAGCAGCAGATGAATCGCTTGCTTTAGCCATGTTGCTTGCTGAAACAGAGGCTGTATTAGCAGCATTAGATGCAGCAACATTGGCAGAACTAACTATATTAGCTCTACTATTAACTGCAGATTTTATAGAAGGACTAAATGTATCGTTATTTTGAGCACTACTATTCATGGAAGCAACATCAGAATTAATAGTAGCTGTGCTTTTAGCTAACGAGGAAGCTTGTGAATCATTAGAATTAACATTAACGATATTATCTAAATCGTGGTTAGCATCAATAACCGATTGATTTGCTGAGCTAGCTAAACTAGCTTGTTTGGCGACTTCATCAGCATAGCTTTGCGCATCTTTAGGATTTGGTGCTTTTTGACCATCATCATAAGCCTGACTTGCTGCTTTAGCAGCTGATGAAGCAATACTTTTCGCATTTTGAATTGAATCATTAGCTTGACTGGCTGCTGATTTAACACCTGAACCATAATTACTGTCACTAGATAATGAACTATAATCATTATTGGCTTTATGAGCTAAGCTATTTGATAAGCTACCAGCCGAACTAGCTACAAAAGAATTCATACTCTGGTTGGAAACATTCATTATAGCTTGGGCGGCCGAAGCAGCTTTCACAGCGGCTTCACTAGCCTTTTTAGCTTGGTCTGAAACCACTGCAGCATCACTATTTGCACTATCTTTGTTCGTGTCTTGCGATTGTTTATTAGCGGCTTGACTAGCTGCACTATATGCACTGGAAGCATCTTGGGCTGCCTGACTAGCAACTACACTATTACTACTCATAGCTGATTTAAACGTATCATTAGCACTACTTTGAGCAGCTGAGTATGCTGACGAGGCTTGACTAGATGACAATGAAGCAGCTACAGAATCATTTTCAGCTGTACTTACATTGGATTTTACTTGGTTGCGTTTAGCATCATCTTTTGCATAGCTGTTAGCGGCATCAAAATAAGCTTGCATTGATTGTTGTTGAGATTTAGCCTGATTAGCTAAATTAGTAGCATCATTAACATTTCCAGCAATCGCAGCAGAAGAAGCACTTGAGTAAGTATTATTAATAGATGTCGCTGCTAATGATGCTTTATTAGCTATACTGTTAATATTTGTATCATCTGGGTAAGCATTGGACAAAGCTTGAATGTTCGAATTAGATGCATTGGCAATCGCAGCAGCATAGCTAGCTTCGTTCATATTGTTGTCTAAATTAGCTGCATTAGAGGCAACTTGATATGCAGATTTAGCATTACTTGCAGCTTGACTAGCTTGCATTGACATACTAGTCATTTGACTACCTGTATAAACATTTTTAGAATCAGAAACGTTATTTGATAGCGAATTAGCCAAAGTAGCTGCACTTGATGCAACACTATTAGCACTTGATGCAATTGTATTTGCGCCATAAGCATTATGTGAACTAGCAGCTTGAGCAGCTTGCGATGCCATTTGTGAATACACGGCAGCGTTATTAGCATCATTCATGATTCCATATTTGTTAGGATCAAAGTGAGTTGCATCAGCCAAACTTTGTACATTTGATTTAATGGCATCAGAATCTTTAATAATAGCATTGGAATTAGCAGTAATTAAGTCGGCATTACTACTAATGTTAGCTACAACTGAACTATTGAAAGCAACAGCTGATGAAGCAACACTGGCGGCATTAATTGCAGCACTAGTAGCATCAGACTTTTGTTTCCAATATCTTTCAGCTTCAGCTGTATTACCATCCTTAGCATATGAATTCCCTATTAAATCATCTTGAGCAGCTTCATCCGATTTGGATGCTGCTACACTATATGCATTTGCAGCATCAGCAGCTGCTTGAGAGGCAGATGCTAAACTAGAATTTATATTATTATAGTAAGAACTAGCAGATGATAATTGGCCAGTAGCATCATTATAAGCATCAGTAGCACTTTGATAATAATTTTTAACGGCACTATACGAGTTTGCGTTAGATTTTTGTTGATCAGGCGTCATCTTATTATAGCTATCGTCATATTCCGATTTCATTAGAGAAGCTTGATTATAGTTCATACTTGCTAGAGATAAGTTATGACTAGCATCACTGTAGTTAACATTAGCGACTGAAGCAGCTATAGATGCTTTATTATAATTATCTTCAGCATCCCAACTATTTTGTTGAGCATTGTTAACTGATTCATTATTTTTAGAACTATTGTATGGATCACCTTTAGAATTAGCTAGTTGTCTAATCATAATTCCATTAATGGAACCGTTATTATTAGTAAAGAAATTACCTGCAGCGTTAGGGTTAGCTCCACCCTTTGAAGAAGCACTATTATATCGCATTAAATCATATACAAAGTTTAGGTTGTCAAAATCAAAAACATTTTTTTCATTATTGTTACGGTTACTACCTTTATATGTGATATCAGATAATTTATTACCTTCATCTACTAAAATGTGTGAAGCTGGATTTTGTGAAGGCCAGATTCCGATACTTACAGTCCTAGAATATCCAGAAGATGTTTGTAACGTTTTTGGATGATCAAAAACAATATTGTTGGTATGGGAACCCCATAAATAAAATGTAGTTCCATTTGACTTCATTGAAATTTGGGAATCTGGTCCAAAGTAAGCATCCAAACCGTATCCAGAGTCAAAAGGTAAATATGCATTTTCAACATTAATATTATCTAAGGAACCAAAATGTACCGTGCGATGATAATTATTATCTGCATAATTACCATTATATAGATAAGCCGAATCACCCATATAATTTTCAATGAAGAACCAATAGTTATATTGATGCCAGCTTACATTATTACCAACCTTAATACTCTGCCAATTGTAATATATAGGAGCATAAGCTGTTTGACGATAGTTATTGATAAAATCTAGCGATGCACCATCTCCGACAATAAATGAATGATCGTATCCAGTAGCACCCTTAGGTGAAACCATATTACCACCGCCACCGTAGTTTTCAAATACCGGTCTTGATAAACTTCCGACGTTAGTAGCTTGGGTTACAATCTTAGCTCCGTTAGCAATAACGATACTCCCATAGTTAGCAACTTCAGCTTTAGTTACAAAGTAGTTATCACCGGAGAAATTAAGCAATGTATGATCACCGTTGATGAATCGGTTAGCATAATATGAGCTTCCGCCAGCTGGATTTTGTAAACCTGGATCAATATCTTTGCCATCAGTATCAGTCATATGAATATTATTAAAGTTAAATACATATGCACCATAAGGAATTGGCGAGTTACTATCTGGAGCAACTATACTAATAACATTGCTACCATATTGTGCAGGATATGGATTCCCATTAGTAGTAGTATCAGTAGCTGTGGTATCACTACATTGATGAATTCGAAGATCAGTTAAAGTAACATTTGGATTCTTATCTCCATACAATTTATCATTCGAAGGTGAAGTAAATGGTAAAGTATTATTTTTACCCAAATCTAATAAATGACTATTACCATCTATAATCAACGAACCACTATTATGTGCATCAGCAGCTGTAAGCGCTTGATCACCACCAGATTGACCATTAACTGAAGCATGGAAAATAATGTCGTTATCTAGATTAATATAGTGAATATTATTATTAGTAAAAGCATCTCTAAATTCTTGCCAATTATGAACTTCTTGATATGCATTTTGGTCTTTAGCTTGTTGCTTTTCTTGTTCTTTATTAGCAACTTGACGCACAGCAGGTCTATTTTGTGCATTAGCAGCCATTGATGCAGCCGATTCAGGTGAAACCTCAGCATCTGGAGAATTTACTATATGCTCAGATGGAATATTTTGTTTTACATTCACAGCATTAATACTGTTGGAGTTGTAAACATAATAGTTAGCCAATGAATCTTGACCACCACCGTTGCTATTGTTTTTATAGTTAATGTCTAATGTCTTTAATTTGAAATTATTTTTCTCACTAGAAGCTCTAGTACTACCAGTAAAAGTTACATTTCCATCTGGATAACCATCTTCAGTAATACTTACGTTAGTGTCAGGTGTTTGTTGGCTTGTATTAACGTTAAATACTTTACCACCGGTAGTAGTTAGATTTAATTCCTTTGGACGATCAAAGTTAACTTTGATCGTGTTAGAACCATAAGTGTAAACAGTGTTTCCATTACAATCCATATTAATATTAGACTGTGGTCCAAAATAAGCATTTAAACCATATCCAGAATAGATTGGTAGGTATGCACCACTAACATTAATATTATCGTTAGATCCAAAATTAACGTTTCGGCTTGGAGTGGTTGTAGAAACATACCCACTATCACCAGTATTATTATCAATTAAGTAGTAAAAATTATTTTGAGTCCAAGTAACATTATTACCAACTTTAATAGTCTTCCAATTATTAGAAACAGGCGCATAACCAATCTGGCGATAATTACTGTTAAAGTTTAATTTAGCGTTATCACCAACTGTAAATGAATGGTCCTTACCGGTATCAGTATCGTTAGAAATAGAACGACCAGCTTCACCGTAACTTAAAAATACAGGTCTAGAAGCACTACCATTGTAAGTCTCTTGAACATTTAAATTAGTATTATTTGCTATTTGTACACTACCAAAGTTAGCTAATTCAGCTTTAACTACAAAATAGTTATCACCGGAAAATCTAACTAATGAATGGTCTGCATCAATTAAACGGTTAGCATATTGGTCACCATTGTATGCTCCTGGATCAATATCATTACCTTTGTTATCAGTCATATGAATATTATTGAAGTTGAACACATAGTTTCCAAATGCACCCTGGCTTGTTAATGCAACAATGTTAGTACCATTAGTCTGACCAATCCCAGTAGTAGAAGTATCAGTCGAAGTCATATCGGTATTTTGATGCAACTTAATGTCAGTTAAAGTTACATTAGGACGATCGTCACCATAAGCTTGGTCAGCACTTGGGGTCCCAAATGGTAAAATGCCATTTTTACCTAAGTCTAAGATGTGATTATTACCATTAATAATTAATGAGCCATCACTATGCGCATCTGACGCAGTTAAAGCACGGTCAGTAGAACCAGAAGATGCATTAAAGCTAATGTCACCAGTCATATTGATGTAGTGAACACCATCATTAACAAAGGCATCCCTAAATTGCTGCCAACTATTGACATCACGATAAGCATTACTTGATTGAGCTTGTGTTTTTTCTTTATCTAAATTAGTAACTTGTGAAGCAACACTATTATTTACAGAATTAGAAGTAGCAGAAGCTTGTGACATCGCTATTTGATCTGGAGTCATGCTGCCGTTTGTTGCTAACTGATTACCTTGATTGTTAGCTTGAGATTCAACTAAGTTGGTCGCTAGCATAGACGGATCAATCTTTCCTCCGTCTTTATACTTACTAAGATCTAGTACGTTTTTATTAGAATCAGGTTTAGAACTACCTTCTACATCATCTACTTTTTGACCATTATTATCTAAAGAAGGCTTAGATGGTTCTTGAACGTCTTGTTTTGAAGTATCAACAGCATTGGTGGGATTACTGTTACCATCTGTTTTTGTAACGCTACCACCAGTAGTAGTTGGATTTTGCTTACCTGAATTTTGGTTAGCATCATCTTGCGATGGTTGTGGGCTGTCATTAGGTTTGCTAGGAGTAGCTTGTGTGTTTTCATTATTGTCACCTAAATGACCCAAAGTAGCATTTTCATCTTGATTAACAGTGGTAGTATTGTTATTTTGCTTACCAGTATTATTATTAGTTGTTACCTGAGTATCTGGAGAGCCACTTTTGACGTTTGTATTTTGTTCGCCAACTTCTTCACTATTGTTATTACTATTTTCATCGGCATGCACACCTAAATTATTCATAGTACCTGCCATCGTAAGTGAAAAAGCCATCGTAATACCCGCAAATAGCCATTTTTTACCTGATTTATACATCCGATAATGGGTTTTCTTTAAATCAAAATCACCACTATCGTTTGTATATCTACTTAAATCTTTTCCATTCTTATCTTTCAAACTAAATCCCCTCCTTGAAGGAATAATCAAAGCTTATAGACAAAATGGTTTAGATAACTTGAGCCCATTGTTGAGCGAAATTATGAAAGTCAAAATTGTGAATAGCCTCTAAATAACCTTTCTCATCATTACAATCATCTTGCAATTGCATTATTTTAATAATGCAAGCGGCAAAATCATTAAATTTACCCTGTGGTACTAAATAACCATTTTTACCATTTTTAACAAAGTTTTTTGGACCATATTTAACATCATAGCTAACAAAAGGTGTCTTATAAGTGAAAGCTTCAATCATTGAGATGTTAAGTGCATCAGCATTTCCTGCTGAAACCACTACATCGGCATTCTTATACAATTTAGATTTTTTGTCACCCAATTGATAGCCTTCAATAATGACGTTATCTTTTAGTTTCATATCATCAATTTGCTTTTTAATCTGGTCAGAATATTCCTTAGAACCAAAATATCCGACTAAGTGCAATTTAACATCATGAAACTCAGCTTTAACCAACTGTGTAATCTTTAGTAAATGGTCAATATGACGGTCTTCAAACAAACGTCCAATGTATAATATGTCTTTACTATCAGTTTGCTGATTATTTTCATCTACAAAGTTTTCACCATCAACAGTAAAATCAGCAATGTTATATATATTAAAGTTACTAAAGAACTTTTGTAATTCGCTTTGTTGTTCAGCAGTAGGAACTATAACTCCACTATAAGCTGATTTAAACTTACCAAATAATGGACGTAGATTTTCAAACACCTTACCATATTTACTGCCACCAAGATTGACGTCTGTCGTGTGTGGTCCATGCAAGAATTGATATTTATGACAATTAGTTTGTACATTTGCAATTGCTTCAATTAAACTTGGACGATCATTTATTATTACACCTTCTTTCTGATTAAGTAGTTCTTGAATAAAGAAGGTAAACAACTCATCTTCAGTATTGAACCTCAAATTCTTACCGTTGTAATCTAGTAGTTTATACATGGTTGGAAATACTTTACCATTTATAAACATATGCGTAATTTCCATAACTGGTTTGCCATCAATATCGTAAAGTAATTCATGACCAGTTTCGCCATTAGGATGTAGATAAACTGTTTTGGACTTAAACCCACGCGAATCATATATATCTTTACTAGTTTCATTTCCAAAACGATCATAGTAAATAATTGTTCCAATTTCACCAATGGTTCCAGGTGCAATTTCAACCTTAGCAACTGTATTACCATGATACTTAATCAAAGAACTATTATTGTTTATTCCAACAATGTGATAATTTCTCTTATCAACAATATCTGAATATCTTAGTTTATTATGCTCACGTTTGACTCCAGTTGTTCCCTGAAAAAAATCATACATAGATATAAAATCATCATCGTCCAAACCGTGATCTTTAGCATCGGCATGAATACGTCCATTATAATTTCTGGTTACAATTTTTGATTTCATACCGTTTTTCTTAAACTCTTGTTGACGATTAATCGCCGAAAATTCAGTCCCTGAATTAAAAGTAAATATATTTTCGTTTACAAAATAATACATATAACTCACCTACTCCTCCATTTGATTTAAGCCTTGATTAATTGGTTCTCTGTAATCTTTAAGCTTTTTATCCCAATTTTCACGAGCGTCATTCAATAGGGACTTCCATTCATTCCAAACGCTTTCTTCAGAATATCGCTTGGCTAAATCGTATGAGGCATCGGACATTTTTTGAAGAACATCTTTATGTTTAAATAGGTAAATTAACTTTTCACCTAAAGCTTTATAATCACCATAATCAACAACATACCCATTCTCACCGTCTTGAATTAATTCATTAGGACCATAGTTAACATCATAAGTAGCTCCTACTTCACCGTGTGAAGTTGCTTCCATCATGGCTAAATTAAATCCTTCCATGACTGAAGTTAAACCATAAACCTGATATTGGTCTTGAATTTTGCCAACATCCGTTGTATATCCGTGAATATGAACTTGATTTTTTAAATCGTACTTCTTAATGGCTTTATCAATTTCTTTTTTAGCACGGTCATTTTGAGAATGGTCCAAATATCCATATAAATCTAAACTAATGTCTGGGATTTCTTTTTTAGCAATCCCCATTGCCGAAACTAAATCACCAAATTGCTTTTCTGGAGCAATACGAGCAGTCGCTAAAATACTATTAGGCTTACGCTCACTCATTGGAATACGAGGCTTATCAAATTGTTCATTAGGCACTATTCCTACCGCAATCGTAAAGACTTTAGCTAATGGCTTGAATCGACGCATAACATCTTTACGTTGCTTTTCAGTTGCTGTAATAATCGCGTCATAATCATTACCAGTAAATAATGGGAACTCGTAATTATTATTCAAAATCGAAGTATCTGGCTTTTGTGGATCACCCACTTGAGAGTTATGAAGATGCATTACATAGTAAGCAGGACGATGTAACTTAGGAACCATCCAATCAGCTACATTGGTACGATCTAAAACAAATACATTAGGCTCTTTGATAGAGAAATATTTATCATTAACTTTGTTTAAAAATTCAAAGACCACGTCGTCAATGTTATCCACAATCTTGATAGAACCATCATCTTCAATGATTTTCCAAGCTGATTGTTCCATCTTGCCCTTAGCATTTTTACGATAATACGTTTCTAAAACAGGTTTTCCATTTAAGTCGTACCAAACGTCAGTAGCCACTTTATTATCAGGTGTATACCATTCAACCATTGATTGAAATCCACGAGTATCATAAAAATCTACTCGGTATAGATTCCCGAAACCATCAAAGTATTCAACGGCACTAACTTGTTTATCTTTACTAATGCTTTCATCAAAATATCTAACTCTGGCAACAATTGCATTATCTTTTAACACTATGTATCTGTTGTTGTTAGGCTCATCATTATAAGTTAAACCCGTTAATCCAAAATCGATATCCATAACGTTGTTTTTTTTAGTTTCAACATTTTCTGCTTTCTGGAAAAAATCAAACATATTAAGGATTTCATCATCTTTGATATCAGCAGCATTTAAATAAAAATGTTCTTTTGGATTCCAATCCCTAAAAATTAATTTAAATGGTGCTTTATTATTTCTAAATAGTTTTGCTCTTTTAATTTGAGCATGTTCAATTCCTGAATTCTTCTCATTATAAGTAGTATTTATGAAAAAATTCATTAAATCGCCTCCAAATGTTTCTATATGTATACTAAAATTAATAAAATTATTAGAAATAATAAATTATTTAATATACACTTTTAACGTTACGCTTGTTCTTCTTATAAGTTAAATATTTCGACTTATACTTTTATAATGTTTAAATATTCTTAAGGATTAAAGAAAAATGTATTTAGTGTTATTTTTTGTAACATCAAATAAACCTTCCGTAAATACTGTGAGATCAACAAAAAGTTTCATGAAAGGTTGTTTATGTATTGACGTTCCTAAAAAAATCGCCTATAATTCATTGAAATGTGTAACAAAATATTACATAGGAGATGCTAAAATGCGAATTGATCAAGATTGTTTAGGAAAAATGGAAGTTAAAGACGATGCACTATATGGGATTCATTCATTAAGAGCAGTTCATAATTTCCCTATTACTAGTGAGAAAGTTCATCCAGCTATATTAGAGAGTATGTTAGAAATCAAATTAGCTGCTGCTAAAGCTAACCTCAAGGCTGATACTTTATCAAAAAGTAAAGCCGACGCAATTATTAATGCTTGTAAAAAGTTAATTGATAACCATGATTATCGAGCATTCATAGTTCCAGCTATTCAAGGTGGTGCCGGAACATCGACTAATATGAGTGCTAATGAAGTCGTAGCACAGCTAGCTTATCAGATGACTGATATTAAAATTCACCCCAATGATGATGTCAACCAATCGCAATCCACTAATGATACATTCCCAACGGCTGGTAAAATGGGCATGTTAAAATTAGCTCCTAAGTTGCTCCAGTCAATCGACAATCTAATCAATCAGTTCACTGAGCTTAGCATTCAACATCAAAAAACAATTAAAATCGCAAGAACTCAGTTACAAGATGCAATTCCAACTACATATGGCAGGTCGTTCAAAGCATATGCATCCCTGTTCAAACGCGACTATAAACGGATTCGCAACGCTGCCAAAAATCTAACCATCATTAATTTAGGTGGTACCGCTATCGGTAACGGATTAAACGCTAGTGAATATTATCAAAATAATATTGTACCTATCTTAAGCGAAGTTAGCGGACTCAATCTACAACAAGCTGATGATTTAATTGACGCAACCCAAAATTGTGACAGTTTCGCTGAATTTTCAGGAGCGTTAAAAACTCTAGCTATGAATTTATCTAAAGTTGCTAACGACTTACGATTACTATCAAGTGGTCCACAAACTGGTTTAAACGAAATTAGTTTACCTAAGAAAGCTGCTGGATCATCTATTATGCCTGGTAAAATTAACCCAGTGATTCCAGAAGTTGTTAATCAAGTGGCCTTTGAAGTGATTGGCAAAAACTTAACCGTATCCTTAGCCGCTGAAGGTGGTCAATTAGAACTAAACGCCTTTGAACCAATTATGTTCCGTGATATCTTAACTTCTGAAGAGCATTTAACTAAAGCCATAGAAACCCTAATTAATAATTGTCTAAAAGGCATTCAAGTTAATGCACAATATAATAGAAAGAATGTGGAAAAATCTGCAATCACCGCGACGGTACTAACCCCCAAGATTGGTTATGAAAAAGCAACTAGCATCGTAAAAGAGGCTCTCAACAAAAATATATCAGTTAAAAAATTAGTGCTAGATAAACAACTATTGGATTCAGCAACCGTTGAAAATCTATTTAGTCCTGAAGTACTAACTAACTGTGATAACCAAGACAGTGCAATTCAATAAATACTAAATTACACAAAAAAAGAAGCGATAAATTTTTTACCGCTTCTTTTTTATTTGATTACCATACGAATAAACCAATTACTCCAGCAGACATTAGTGAAACTAAAATCCCTGATAGTAACATGTAACCAACGTTATGTGAAATAACATCGTTCTTAGCACGATCAACTAATCCTTTGAAAGCACCAACAATCATACCAACTGTTGATAAGTTAGCAAATGAAGTTAAGAAAACAGTTAATTGTGCACGGTAGTGAGGTGCAAAATCATTAATATGAGGGCTAACTTTACCCATAACCACAAATTCGTTAGTGATTAGCTTAGTTCCCATTTGTTGAGCAAAATTAAAGGCAGTGTTTACATCTGAACCCATTAACCATGCAAATGGGAACATAATAATACCTAAAATGTGTTCTAATGATAAATTAGGGTTAATAAAACTAAGAATCTTATCTACTAAAGCCGCTAAAGCAACGAATGCAATCACATTAGCGGTAATAATTAAGATTAACTTACCAGCGCCTAAAATTGAATCACCTAAGAAAGAGAAGAAAGGTTCTTTTTCAGCTGGTTTGTCTTTATCAACAACCTTTTCAGCTACTTCGGCTGAGTCATTAGCTGCTGAACCACCCATCTTAGCAATTGTATCTTCTTCTGGAGTAACTTTAACTGGACTTAAAATAGAACTAATAATAACAGCATTTAAAATATTTAAAGGCACAGCAGTTAATACGTATTGACCCGGAACCATTTGAGTATAAGCACCTAAAATAGAAGCAGTTACACAAGACATTGACATCATTGCAATCACAACGTTACGTTCGGCAGACATTTTCTTCAATTGAAGACCAGAAACCGCAAGTGCTTCTGTATTACCTAAAAACATCATTTCAACTGCAAAGAATGATTCAAATTTTGGTTGACCAGTAATGAATGCTAAGCCACGGCCAACCCATTTAATAATCCATGGAAGTACACCAATATAAGTTAAAATATCAAAAACAGGTACAATTAATAGAATTGGTAATAGTGAACTAGTTACAAAATCAGGTGATTTCATATTCAACCAACTAGGTAAAGCAAAAGAAATCCCTGCATTAGCAACTTTAACTAGTTCAGTAAAACCATTAGCAGTAGCATTAACAGCCGCACGTCCCCAAGCAAATTCTGTAAGAATATAAGCAATGAATAAGTTCAAAATTAAAACAGTAATTACAGAACGCCAATTAATTGCCTTACGGTTCTTTGAAAAAAGTAACGCAATACCTAAAAATACAAAAATACCTAAGATATTAACTAAAAGATACATTATAATAAATTCCTCTCTCTATAAATTAATAGACCACAAATCATGCTGCTTAATAAATAAAAACTAGCTCATCACCCCCCTTAAATTCAATAAATACTAGTTTTCTAAATTATGCAACAAACTAGGATTTTCCATTGTATCAGCATCATATAATCCAAAAACATCCAAGATAGTTGATGCAATTACTCCAGATGAACGCTTAATACCTAACGAACGACCATGTTCAATACTAGATGTATAAATTAACAATGGTAAGTATTCTCGAGTAATTTGCTGACCTTGATAAGTCGGATCATTGGCAAAATTAGCGGTAATGATTAACAAATCTTCTCTTTCTAAAGTTTCACAAAGTGATTGAATCTTGCCATCTAACCAATTTAATTGACGAACATATCCATCAGCATCTTTAGCCTTAGCATAGCTCTTCAGTTCTGGTGGCTGACAGTAAATAAACCCATCGTGTTGTGAATTTAATTTATTGGACAATTCAATAAAAGCTTTGCTATCATCTGGAACTTGAACAGAATTATTAATATTCTGATTTTCCAAATAATTAGCAAAGCTTGCGATAATTGAAACATTATTAAATTGACGAGCCAATAAATCAAAAATAGAAAGAGTACGGGTGCTAGCATTAAAATCAAACATTTCGCGTAGACCTGAATTAACACTGGCAGAATTTACCTTGCTGCACATTTTGCCATAGAAACCACGACTAGTGGAAACTTCAGGAATATGTGCCAGCGGATTATCCCAACGAATATTACCTAACCCTAAATCAATTAAAGTAGGCACTACCACCCTGTCAGCATATGAAGCATCTAAATGACCAATAGTATCAGCATTAACAGAATTAAAACGGTTAGCATCTGGACCTTCGCCCATACCAAGTGAAGCTAAATCTAATACAATCACTCTATTTAAATCCATCATTTATGCCCTCCATATCTATTTTTATTTTTAACTAAGTATTTTACCAGAAGATATTAATTAAGTAAATATTAAAAAAGCTACACTTTTAAAAAGTGCAGCTAGTTGTTGCCCCTGCCAAGGAACTATATTATAACATTTGCAAATAAAATAGGCTTACGAATCTTTATAAAATAAAAATTCATAAGCCTAATTATCAATAAGGAAGATTGTACTAAGTATCCATTTGGAAGAACTTTCGATTTGTTTTCGCCCCATTTATTTAGTCATAATTAATGGTAGTTAATTCTATTAACTAGATTAACAATATGAAAAGTAATTTGTGTTTGGCGGTAAAAACATGGATAATTATATTGATATTTATCGCTTGGTAAATTACTTCTCCCCATATCAATAAGTATGTTAATCGTAACAATTTAATATCGTTTTTTCAACCTATTCAACAACAATATAATTTATTTCTAAGGAGGTTATCATATTGAAAAAGACTTTTAATTTTAATAATTGTCCAATTATAGCCATCGGTGACTCCATCACTAAGGGTTCAAATGGGCATGAAGTTTTAAGTAGTAACTACCCCAAATGGTTAGCTTACTATTTGCACGCTAATGTTGATAACGCTGGTGAAAATGGTGCTACCATCACCGGAACTCGTGAAATCGATATGCCACAAAAGATTAGAAGCATTAACTGGCGTAATTACCAATTAGCTATCTGCTTTTACGGAACTAACGATTATGGCCATAGTAAAGCCTCAATTGAAGATGTTAGCCTGACCTTAGCTAACAATATCAATATAATTTGCCAAGCTAACCCTGATGTAAAAATCATTGGCATATTACCTACTACCAGATATGATGATTACAAAAACGCTAGTGATGTTTTTTGTAAAGGTGGTTATACTTTTAACGACTTATTAGATGCTTTAAAATTAACCTATCAAGTCTTAAATATCGACGTCTTAGACTGGCGAGTATGGAATCCAAATCTTATCAATAACCATAATTATCAAAACAAATTAAATGATTGCCACTTGCATCCCAACGGTCAAACTTACCAAGAAATCGCAATCAATATCGCAAACTATCTTCGCAATACAATAAAATAATAAATATTGTTAATATAAGATTGTTTTAATGACTGAAATCTGCTATATTTAAATCTTGTGTGTTTTTAAATTACTAGGAGGTTTCAGTCATTCTTGATTCTGTCGATAAACAAATCATCGAAAAAAATCAACTTGGTTCAATCATTAACATTGAAAAGATATCCCCCAGCAACGTGCATCGAAAAGTAAAAAACTATCAATTAAATTTAAGTAAAACTATCTTGATAATTGATATAAAAGGTAAGTATCAAAAATACAATAGTGTCATTGTTGAATATCCATACGGATTCATTATGACTGAAGTGACTACCAATACATTATTGAGACCATTTTGGAATAGTAATCAACTAACTAATCGTGGACTGAATAAGACGTTTGCTAGTTTTTTAGGCTTTCATAATAATCCGCCTTTTTTATACAATCGATTTTTATTATTACCGCTACAAAAGATTAATCGCAACGGTAACAATCGTTCTTGGATTGTTTATAATCCAAATTGCAAAATTATGCCCGATATTAATGACGAATACATTAACGTACAAATCAATAGTTCAATTAGTATTAAGATGAAAAGTAAAGTCGATTACATATTACGACAGAAATCCCGAGCTTTTGAAATGAAGTGTACAATCGATCGTTTCATGCAAGAAATTAGCTTTTATTGGGGCAACGAATACCATGCCGATTTAGAATATTTAAGGTTCAAAAATAATCTCGTTGAACAGTTATCAATCGTTGATTTTATTAACTATTCTACTAACACGGTTA
This sequence comes from Apilactobacillus ozensis DSM 23829 = JCM 17196, assembly GCF_001435995.1. Taxonomy (GTDB): domain Bacteria; phylum Bacillota; class Bacilli; order Lactobacillales; family Lactobacillaceae; genus Apilactobacillus; species Apilactobacillus ozensis. The sequence continues at coordinate 37,000 of NZ_AYYQ01000030.1, read as the reverse complement.
TCAAAAAGAAATTAAATGAATATGAATAATCAAAAAGCGTTACGAATATTTTCGTAACGCTTTTTTACTACCTAACTTTGCTAGTTCCATTAGCATAGTTTAAAACAAATCCCGGTTCTTCATTTTTAATATAGATATTAAAGTGAACATCATCGTTACCAATTGATTGAGCTTTCATCTGCACCCCTGAAGCTAATAAATTATTACCTTTAAAGTGTGGAATAACTTCATAGCGAACATAGTGATGCTTGTTCATACGTAAGTACGAAGCTACTTGGTTTTCATAGCTACTCATTCCCGGGTCATTTAAAGCCCTCGTCCCAGTAATTAAATTACGTAAATTATTATTCTGACCTGTAAATTGATAGCCAATCAGATGACTACGATTATATAACCAGCTCCCATTAGCACGTTTATTACGCCAGGCAGTTGGATTGACATGTAATGGTTCACGAGCCTGTTTAGGCATTAACGATTTATTTAACAAAGCATTAGCGGCTGTCGCACGATTTAAGTGATCTAAATGACCATATTTAGCCCAGGCCCTATGTTTGGTTGATAGCTCGCTTCTGCTAAATTTTGGATTGTTATTATTTACAATTGTGATTTGATGGTTATCAATTAATTGCTTCGTTCCTGAAGTTTTACGAGCTTTTTTAGCTGCTTTTTTTATATGTTTTACTGTAGCTTTACGGATAACTTTCCGTTTTTTACTAGCGTAATTACTTTCCGTTCCTGATAAAGTTAAACCACGAGCCTTGGCTTTCGACAAGGGTTCATGATATATCTTTTTAGCATGGCTCAATCCGCGATCATGACGATTGTAAAAATAATGCTTGCCAGTTTGAGTCGTATAGACGTAGGGTTCAGCATGAATATTTACAGGAACAAGTGCTGCACCCGTCAATAAAGATATTAATACAGTAAATATGTAACATGTTTTTTTCAAAAAATCACTCCTAAGTAATTAATAAAATATAAATATATTTATATTCTTTATAGAAATAATTATATTACTTAAAAGTATATAAGAAAATACAAAAAAGCCCTGCCAAGATTATGACAGAGCTTTTTAGCAATTTTAAATAATTATTGCGCTAGGTAATTTTGATTACCTGCATTAGTGTTTTGTTGTGAGTTAGGATTTGTTGTAGCAACTTTAGTTCGGTTGTAGTAAACATTTAAGACATTACCGTACTTACTGTTAGCATTGGCTTGACGTGTCATGGATGAGTTATAAGTGTATGAGTAGTAGTAATAAGTTTTTCCATTATCATCAGTAACCGTCTTACCGTTAAATTGGCTTAGTGGTGCGCCTGTGTTAAATAGTTGATTTTCAACGCTGTTCATATCAACATTTAAACCTTGGTTACCACTTAAGCTACTAGTTTGGTTAGTGTTCAAGTTTGGAATTGATTGAACATCGTTTCCAGTTAGTTGAGTTGAGCCAGTAATTCCATCACCTAAAACGTTTAATTTAATTTGTGAAGTGTTGCTAGCAAGTTTAGAAATGTAAACTAAACCATTACCACCGGCTTTAACATTATCAACGTTACCTAAGTTGGCAAGTTTGTAGCCAGCAGGCATGTACTTGTTAGCTGAATCATTAGTAAATTGAACGTTATCACCATTATTCATTTGACCCAGTGCAGTTAATGGAACCGTCTTAGTATCAACCGTGTTCCCAGTTGCTTGGTCAACATAACGAATGGTATAACCTAAGTCAGAAGTCATGGAACCATTTAAATTACCACTGTAGACCCAACCAGTTAATGATGGCATATTGTTATCAACCACGTGGTAGTATAGACCGCCAGAACGAACTGTTGCGGCGTTGTCGATACGGAAAGTATCAGTATTACGGTAACCAGAAGCTGATTCTAGGCCAACCTTAGCACTATCTTTTTGAGTTCTCCATGGAGTAGTCCATAAAGCACCTTTCAAGTAGTAGCCATCAGTTTGAGCTGGCAAAGCAGCTGGGGTCATAGTTTCATAGTAACTAACTCCCCCAGTGATTTGGCTTAAATCGTCTGAGAAATCGGTACGACCAGCATAAATCCAACCGTGGTATTGTTTACTCATTGAAGTTACACGAGCATATAAAGTACCATTACTGTTCTTAGCCATTGCATCAACGTAAAAGACGTTCCCTACACTCTTAGAGTTAGCTAATTGGCTCATTTTAGCCTTGCTAGCCACTAAACGTGCGTCTTTACGTGAACTAGGCTTATTGTATAAGCCAGCAGTTCCTGTAGCTACAACGTTTGATTTAGCAGCATCATATTCTAAATCGTTATATTCAAAAGTAGGATATGTCTTTTCCTTCTTAGGCGCTACCTTTTTAGGAGTTTCTTTTTTAGCAGCAGTCTTTTTAGGTTGAGCTGCCTTCTTCTTATTATTCTTAGCTACTTTCTTTTTAGGAGTAGCCTTTTTAGCCTTAGATACCTTAGAAGTATCATTCTTAGTGTTTGTCTTTTCAGCAGCATTAGCATTTGCAGTACCTGCAACGGATGCAAAAGTTAACGCAGCTAATCCAACATACAATGATCTTTTCAATCTAGTTTGCATATAAATATGCCCCCTGTAATTTTATTGGTTAAATTATAACATGAATAAACTAAAAAATAAGGGAACAAGTCCCTTATTTATATAACTATTATTTATTTTTCTGAATACCTGTGGCATTTTGTTGACCTTGACCTGGTTGTTGACCACTTTATCCTGATTGTTGATTATTTTTATTTTCAGAATTATTGCCATTTTGAGATTGATCGGCAGTTTTTGAATTATTTATGTTCGTATTTGTATTAGTTGAAGTTGAGTTATTCGCAGGCGTGCTTGGTGTATTGTTAATTGCATTAATAGTAATCGAAGCACTTGAATTGTAGTAAATATAAATTGGATGACTTACTCCATTGTAAGTTTAATTACTATTCGTTCTAATCACACCACTATTCAATTATTGTATAATGAAGCCATCCAAGTCACCTTAATAAATATAATCAGTAATTTCTTGTAAAAATATGTATAAAAAAAGAACTCTTCGGAGTTCTTTTTTTATTTAGTTAAATAATAAGATTATTTAGCTAAGTAATCAAGAGTGTTGTTTGATTGTGTTGTAACAGGTCCAGCAACTGGAACAGCGTAGTAATAGAAGCTTACGCCATCAGCCATCTTCTTGTTACCCATTTCTGAGTTAGTAGCAGAAGGAGCTAAGAAGTATACCATGTGGTATTGTTCACCATTAGCACCAGTAGCTGTCTTCATGTACTTACTATCAGTGTTGTTTGATGAAGTATCAAATGAACCGTAAGGTTTAGAACCACCATTGATTCCAGCGAAATCAGAGAAGTTGTATTGATTAGTAGATACAGTTGAAGGATTCAATTCCTTAACATAACCATCAACATCTTTAATAGGTGTAGCACCCCAGTTTAATGATGGTTGTGAATCATTGTGACCATTAATGTTAGCAACGACAAAACCTTTGTCATCAACAACTTGACCATTACTACCATCTGCATTTTTAATTAGCTTGTAGCCATTGTATTTAGCAGTAGCATTAGTTGCACCCTTAATAGCTTCAGCTGTTCCTAACTTATCAGCATCAGCCTTAGTAGCAAATAATTTAGCACCATTGTTTAAGCTTAATTCTGAACCATATTTAGCAGTTGCAATAACAGCGTTGTTACCGTCAACAATTAAATCAGTTGATTGGTTAGAATTGTTAGCATCTTTAACTTCTACAAGAGTGTAACCATTGTATTGTTGGTAATCGTTAGTTGCACCTTTAATAGTTCCTTTAACATTAGTTGTTACTGAAGAAACTTTTTGTCCTGCAATAGCAGCTTTGTATGCATCCATAGCAGCATTGATGTCTTTGTATACAGACTTGTTGTATCCAACATCTGGTAAAGTAACGTTGTTCTTAGAAACAAGAACTCTAAGTGCATTTTGAGCACCTGCTAATTTATCATTGTATTGTGGTGTTGAACTACCATTTTGTAAACCAAAGTATGCAGCAATAGCTTTTTCGTTTTGAACTTCATTTTGATTATAGAAGTAATCATTGTTGTAGATAGCTGGGAATAAAACATTATCAGCAGTTAATCTAGTAGAACCGTTTACGAATTGGTTGTTGTTCAATGCAAATGCACTTAACTTACCATAGTTAGTATCAGCTTTAACAACTGACAAGTAAACAGTGTCACCAAACTTAACATCTTTCAATGCGGAATAGTTATGAGTGTTAGTGTCAAAACCTTTAGCATCTTGGTTATCAGTAACTTGGTAACCAGTACCAGCTAATTGAGCGTTTAACCAAGCAACTTTACGGTTGTTGTAGTTACTCAATGTAGTTGGTGTAAACAATTTACTGTTTAAATCATCTTGGTTAAATACATTTGAGTTGTTAGTTCTCATATTTGCATCATATGCATGGAATACTGATGACTTAACAGTTGAACCGTTGTAAGTGAAGTTGATTTTAACATCTTTAGCAGCGTTAAAGTTATCAGTTGGTTTAGCATCGCTAGTAGCGCCTGCCCATACCCAACCACTGTAGTTAGCATTAGTCTTGTTAGTTACATGGTAGTAAGTCCAACCTTCACGGTTTAACTTAACAGCCTTGTCAACTACGTATTGGTCGTTAGCAATAGCTGAGTTATTGTTAGCAGCCTTAGTAGTCTTGAATGCTGAGTACTTAGGAGCGTCCCAAAGAGTGTTTGAAACTTGGCTCTTCAAGTAAACAACATTGTTCTTAGGTGTGTCAGTAGCAGTAGTTGTTGATTCTACCTTCTTAGCTGAACCAGCGTATACCCAACCACGGTATTTGTGATCGAATGAAACTACCTTGTAGTAGTGAGCACCCTTTGAAGTCTTAGCTTCACCGTAAGCCATGAAGTAACCCTTTGATGAGTTAGCAACAGATTTTACATCAGATTTTGATGCAACTACACGAGCACCTTTAACAGTACCTGGCTTAGTGTAGATAGCGTTGCTACCGTTTAATGAGTAAACAACTGATTGATCAAGATTGTAACTTGAAGTATAAGTTACAGGCTTAGCTTTTTTAACAGTCTTAACTGTCTTCTTTGAGTGGTGTTTCTTAGCAGCGTTAGCGTTAGTTGCGCCAGCTACTGAAGCAAAACTCAATGCAGCTAAACCTAAGTATAAAGATTTCTTTAAACTTTTTTGCATTATATATTTCCTCCAATACATTAGTATGTAATTTATCAAGCACAAGTATTATATCATGAATAAACTGAAAGTTAAACATAAATAACTTAACTTGCATGCATCGCTTAACAATTACAATGACATTCTATAGTATAGACATCTCATAGGTGTTTCGCAACCATAATAATTAGATTGTAATACTTTTGCAAAGAAGTGTTACTTAAATAACTAAAATGTAATATGTAGGCTGCCCATACATTAGTTAATAATATAAGTCAATGGCGTAAAAAAGTCAAAAATTGGCTCACATTTTATAAAATTCCTAATTTTTAGGGTAAAATATGCATTAAAAATACTGGATTGGAGTAATTATATGCTACCGTTTGCCTATCAAGCCTTTATCACCGTGGTCGAAGCGGGTAGTTTCTATCAAGCTGCTCAATTATTAAACGTTACCCCTTCGGCGATCTCACATTCAATTAATCAACTAGAAAAAAAATTAGGCTTTTCAGTGCTGGTACGTAACCGTGCCGGTGTCCGCTTAACTGAAAATGGCCAAGAGATTCTGCCAATGATTCAAACGATTCTGGCTGATGAACAACTATTAGAACAAAAAGCTGCTAATATTTCTGGAGTTAGCCAAGGCATTGTCCGCATTGGCGCATTTAGTAGTGTGTGCATTAATTGGTTACCACCTATTTTACGTCACTTTAAAAAGCACTATCCCCAGATTAAAATCAAAGTTACACAAGATGCCTTTAATAACATTACCAGTGACGTTCGTAGCGGAAAAATAGACTTAGGCTTTACCTGTGATCCTAAAAACGATGCGGTGATTAAGGTCCCGCTAATTAAAGATATGTTCTATTGTATTACGCCGACTGACTTCATCCCCATTAATGGTCACAGCATCACCCAAGCTGACATCATCGATAAAAGCTTTATCCTACAACATTCCGATTACATCGGTGACACTAAGGCCGTATTAGACCACTACAACGTTACCGTACAATCCCTGCAGTTCAGTATTGATGACCAGTCAATCATCGCCATGGTTGAAGCTGGTCTAGGCATTGGCATATTGCCGAAGTTAGCGTTGATCAAGACTTCCGGCGAAGTTAACGCCTACCCTTTTGATAAGGAATTTTACCGTGATATTTATCTCATCATTAATTCGATTGAAACCAAAGCGCCAGCGAATGCGAAGATGGTCTCAACAATTAAACAATTTATTGAAAAACATTATCCTGAACATTTATGTAAGTAAAAAGGCCGCCAAACATGGCGACCTTTTTTAAATTAATTAGACTAGTTAGTTATTTGATGTTTCCTATTACTTGTTACATGTTACTTGTTACGGGTATCGAAGATGGTTTTAGTATTAGTGTCCACATAACGTGCGGCGACTGGTACTTTATATAATTGAATGCCATCACGTTCGAACATGTTCAAAGCTGCGATGCGATTCATCGCCCCTTGTAATTCGTTTACCCCTAGTGCTTCATTGGCGTAGTTAAGTTTGAAAGTCTTGATTTTACGGTCTTCAGATTGGAATGTAAGTTCTAAATGCTTCATATTATATTGCCCCCATTGATTTAATTAAGTTGGATTAGTAATTTTAAACTAAATATTGTGTCTTATCGTCGACAATAGCGCCGGTATAGTTACTACTTGCTAAGGTTTCTAAAATTGAGCCAAATTCAGCGACTTGTTGGTCCGTTACGTCTTCAACTAGGTTCGCAAAAGAACGTTTAGTGACCTTGCCGTTTTCTTTGTTTACCATTGTATAGACGATATTTGTTTTCAACCAAGTTTTATTCATTTGTGTAAGCTCCCGTTTTTAATTAGATTTGATAAGTGTCGGCCAACCCTTACATCTACTAGTAACGAAATGAACTACCCATGTGTAACCCCTAAATTCAATTTTATTTTTTGATGGAGTTTTTTAAGTCGCTTATGCATTGATTGACGTGATATATTTTCTTGTTCAGCCAACTCGGTTACCGACATCCCTAATTCGTGCTTATTATATAGGTAGGATAATTCTTTTTTTGTGCAAATAGTTTGTAATTTTTGCAGCAATAGCTTTTTTTCTATCAACGCATTGGAATCATCACTAGCTGACAAATATGCAAGTTCAGTATCATCATTTTCTTGACGAGTACCAACTAAACTATCCTTACGTAAATAGTCTAATAGTTGCCAATACACCCCTTGATAGATAAACCCTAAGCGTTGTTTATCGGTTTTATCGGCTGGACACTGATTATATTTCTTAATGAAGGCTAAGACCCCTTCTTGATACAAATCATCATACAGTTGATTAAATGGACGGATATTTAGTTTTTTTAACACTCCATAAATCAATACTTGATGGTCGTTCGCCATTAGATATTTGAAACTAGCTTGATAGTCGTTATTTTCATTTTTATTCATCTTGAATCATCCTTAGCGGTTATAATCCAAGGGCCCTTGGTCGAGTAATAATGTAACAAGGACTAATAAATATTACGATAGCGTAAATATCGCTCGTTTTACCGCATTTTGCATTGAAATCATACATCAAGTGGAATATGCTTTAATCAAACCTCTATGGGAGTGATTATATTGATTAAATGGCATTTAAAAACTTATGATGAACTAACTAAGGCGGACTTGTGGGCAATTCTATCGGCGCGCATTAGCACATTTGTAGTCGAACAAGAACGTCCCTATCAAGAAGCCGACCATTTAGACCACGTTGCATTACACCTCTGGGCTGAAGAAGATGGTGAAGTCTTAGCGTACGCTCGGATGTACGAAGAAAACGACTACATATCATTTGGCCGCGTACTCACTGCATCCAAAGCTCGTGGTCAGGGATTAGGTAAGCAACTAGTTGAACATATTTTAAGTAGTATTCAAAAACATTACGATAATCCCACTATTACCATTCATGCGCAGGCCGACAAAGAACTATTCTATGAAAAGTTTGGGTTTAAAGCGATTAGTGAAGTCTTTACTTATCATCACACGCCCCATATTACTATGACAATGAACGTACAAAAAAACTGATTTCATTTTGAAATCAGTTTTTTACTTATAGTAATGCTTTTTATTTGATTATAGTTACCATGAATAATATTCTTATGAAGTAAGACAAAATATAAGGTGGGTGATTTAATGTTTCAATTAAAAAATATTAGCACTGCCATATTGACAATGGTAATTAGTATTGCTATTGGAATTAGTGCCATGGCACAAAGCAAAACGGTCACTAATCGCAATGAATTTCTTAGTAGTGCTACTTTTGAACCGCAGAAGAATAATTTAGCCAATGATCCAACTGAAAATACGATTACATCGGCGGTATATAAAATCAGAGATTATGATAATTCGTACTTAGTAACTTCGCTGGATAAATCTGACGGCAAAAATTATTCAATGGTATATGAAAATGGCAAGATTTCACATCGCATACCTATAACTAACAATTGGCAAAATGTTGGTTTCCCTAATATATCGATAAAAATGGAAAAAGATGATGACTCCTATGCGTTAACATCCAACGGTAAGGGTAATCTTATATCTAGACAACGTAGTTTCTATTTTTCAAATCCTAAGCAATCTGCTTTTACTGGATGGTTTGGATATTCTAGTGGAAAATCAGTCCCATATAATGATCTAGATAAAGTAAATTTAATTGTTAACTATGTAGATAGCAAAAATAAAAACATTGCTAACTCCGAGGCCTACAATGAATATAATGGTCAAACTTATAAAATAACTAGATTTCCCCATATGATTGGTGAATATGAATATAGTTCTGCAAAAAACACTTCCGGTTATTTAGGTAACAAGGATGTCAATGTAAATCTAATTTACAAAAAAGTATATGAAATTGATGAACATGACGTGGAACTAGACATTCCTAAGTCAGGTCAAAAATACATATCCGGCCATGGTAAACCTGGTGATGAAATAATCATTACTACGGAAAATAATACAGAAATTGGGCGTGGTATGGTTGATGACAATGGAAACTTTAAAATTGAAACCAATCATGACTTAACAGAAAGAGAACTAATTAAAGCTAGAGCAGTCACTAAATACAAAGAACATGAATTTCGTGGGCATGAAACTAATAAACGCGTTGACTATAGTCCCGAAAATCATAAACCAAAGCTAAACATCCCTTCTGCAAACGCTACCGAAGTAACTGGCCGTGGAGTTGAAAATGACGAAATCATCATTACGGATGATAAAAACGAAACAATCGGTCATGGCAAAGTAACTGATGGCGTATTTACAATTACTACAAATCGTCCATTAGTAGAACGTGAGGTTATCAAAGCTACGCCTAAGACCATTTATAATGGAATTGACTATAATGGTGATGCTGATACTAAGCATGTCGATTACAGTCCTGAAAATCATACACCTACTTTAGAAAAGATGTTCGATGAAAGCGACATCGTTAAGGGTAATGGTGTCGAAAATGATACCATTATTGTTAAGGATAGTAACGGCAATGAACTTGGACGTGGCGTTGTAAACAACAAAGATAAGTTTAGTATTGTAGTTCAACGACCATTAAGCGAATTAGAAAACATAACTGCTCAAGCTGAAACTAATTACAATGGTGAAAATAAATATAGCTACATTAACGATAGAACAGTTGAATTCAATTCTGAAAAACACAGACCTAGTATCGATAAAATTGTTAAGAATGATAATAAGGTAATTGGTAAAGGAATTCCAAATGATGAAATCACTATTAATGATAATGATGGCGATAAATTGGGCCACGGTAATGTTGATGAAAATGGTAATTTTAATATCAATACAAATAGGCCATTAAATGAAAAAGAAATCATTACGGTAAATCCTAAAACCATTAAAGATGGCAAGACTTATCAAGGTCAATATAATCAAGCAATTGTAGAGTTCAAGAAAACCTTAACCCCTTCTGAGAATACTGATAGTGATAACGAGGAAGGCCCAGACGAAAAAAATCCAGTTGATGAAAATAATGTACCAAGTAAAAATCAAAATAATGATAACAATTCATATCAAGTAGTTCCTAATCGCCCTGATAGTTCTGATAATAACTCGAACAATCAAAAGGATAATGGTTCTTCTGATAATTTTGATAAAAATAATAATCAATCTCAACCTGCACAACCAAACATGGTAATCCATGCTATTGATAGAATAAATATGTATAAAACTCCAAATGCTATTCAGAACAATATTAAAAATATTTACTTTAAAAAGCCTATCAATAAGAGTCCTATGTTTAAAGTGATTAAACTCGTTAAAAATAAGCATAATGAACAATTTTATTTAGTTAAAGACATCAACAAAAAATTTAAAACCCATAACGAAATTGGATTCATCCCAGTGCAAAAAGGGTTAACTAATTCTACTTACTATCAAAATCCAACTAAATACGTAACTGTCATTAATCCTTATGGAATTTATGGATATAAAAATCCTAAACAAATGAAAGCTGTAAAGCACTACAAACAAGGTACAATTTTACGTGTGAATAAGCTAGTAAAACACAACTTAACCAGTCGTTATAAATTATCCAATGGTCAATATATAACTGGGAATCGAAAATATGTTGTTACTGGAAAAGCACATGCATATAATGTAAAAACTATTACCACTAAAAAGAAAGTTACCCTATATAAAGATGTTAATTTAAAAATAAAGAAAGGCGTTTTAAATAAACATATTACTAAAAGAATTAAATATATCGACTATTCTAATCGATATAAACACGATAAGCATAGTAGCAAGGTTTACGCAGTTAAAGGCGGATTTATTAAGGCTAACAAGTTTGTGAAACAGCATTAAAATAAAAGAAGGTTCTACAAAATATGTAGAACCTTTTTTATGTAAAAGTTAACTAAATGTTAAGAATTTAAGTTTGCTAACAATTATAATTCAAATTTATTGTCTATTAATTTTTTTATTATACTATTGAGTTACAAAGTAATTTAAGATTAAAAGAAGGGTTTTTTTTGAGAAATATAAAATATTTATTTATTATATTATTTTCGTGTTTAAGTTTATTTTTTATTAATTTTAAAGCCAATGCTAGTTCAGAAGTTCCATTCAACATAAACGTTATACACGATAATGAAATTGACAAAAATATTAATTACGTTGATATATTGATGAAACCTAATACAAATCATCAAATAAATTTTGAAATACATAATTATTCGAACGTAAAAAGACATTTCATTATTGAAGCCAACAATGCAACTACTAGTGATGGCCCTTCTATAGATTACCTAAGTTCCAAAAATTCCATAATTGGTCATCCACAGTTCTTGGATATGTTAAAGGGTAAAAATAGAAAAATGTATATATCATTATTACCAAAAAGCCAGCAAAAAATACACTTTGACATTAAAACTCCTAAGGAAGAATTTAATGGGATTGTAATGGGTGGAGTTTCCATGTATGAAGATGCTAAAAAAGACGCTCAAATAATGAGTAAAGACAATAATTCTGATGGCCAAACGTTTAGCATTAAAAATAAATTTGTATATTCTATTGCTGCTATTATCAGAAATAATCATAAAAAGATTATTCCCAATTTACAATTCAATAAAGTTGTACAAAGCGTGGAAAATTACAGCCCGGTAGTAAAAACATCTTTTGAGAATAATAAACCTAACTACATAAGACGACTATCTACTAGTTCAGTAATTAGGGATGACAATAATAAAATCGTTAAAAAACACAACACAACTTTAGGTCAAGTAGCACCCAACAGTCGATTCAATATAATTATTCCATTCAAAAACACCCTACCAACCGGAAGTTATACTTTATATGGTACGGCCAAAGATGGTGATGGTCATTCGTGGAAATGGCAAAAATCATTTAACATTACTAGTGAAAATTTTGATTATGTTAACAAAAATGTTGTTAAAGAACCGTTTCACTACAACATAACTATTATTTTATTAATTATTTTGATAATCATTTTTATATTAATAATCATATATTTAATCGTAAGAAGAAAAAAAGGATCACATTTAAATGATAAGTAAGGATGATTTAAATGAAAAAAATAATGCTTTTATTGTTATCCTATAGCTTAATCATAATGTTTTTTTACGGCATTAATGTAACTAACGTTACGGCATATGTAAAATATTATAACTATTCTAAAAACAAACTTATTAAACCTTATGCAGAAATAAATGACTTAACACGATTAAGATTTCCAAAAAATGAGAACGAAGAATACTATGTAAACTACTATTCTACTAGAAATGGATATGATTTTGAGTCTAAATATTCACCATTTTCTTTAATAAAACCATCTTTTCAAGATAAGAACTATAACATCATAAATTATCGAATGGGAGTTCCTATGAACAAAAGTGGAGCCAGAAGATATATTGAGTATCGAGTTAAACCTTCAGCCGACTTAGCAGATGCTATAAATTCATTTGACATTGAACCTATTGGTATTAAAGAATCTAAGCCGGGTAATGACAACGAGAGAAGATATAATAACAACGGATTAAATCCGAGTCCCTACCATTACTCATTAAACGGTAAAGATTTTAAAACTAAGGATAGTGACGGAATTAATACCTACGTATCAAGTAGCTATTTAGGCGACTCTAATGGTGGTAATGCAAATATAATTGTGAAATTAAAAGATATTTTCATTAAAAAAAGTTCAAAAATATACACACATATGATTTCGAATACCTTACACATTTATAGAGCTGATGGCAAAAAAAATGGTAGTGATGCTGTATATCCTACTTTTGAAGCCTTAAGAATAATCGATTATGATGACTTACAAGGTAACAAGCATAATTCATTTGTTCTAGGACAACTTAAAGATAAAGCTCAAAATAAGATAGACCAGGAATATACCGAGCTATACAATCAAATAAGTAAATTGGATAATCCGCCTTATAACGATTATATAAAAGAGCACATACTTGCAGAAATACAAAAATATAGACTAGGTAGTTCCTTAGATAGTAGCTTTGGTACTTATAATATAAATGATATTAAAGACGAAGAAGCAAACTATAATGATAAAACCAGCGAAAAAATTAACAATATTGTTGAAAATACAATTACAAAAATGAAAAATGTCCTAATAAATTTTAAATACTTAAGAATGGAAGTTGTTCCAAATTTAAATTTTGGAACACATTTTATCAATAACTTTACAAGTATTAGTTTAAATAACGAATTAATTTCTAAGGTAACCAGTTTAAATAGTCGGGAATATAGCTTATATCTAAGCATCTCTAACTTAAAAAATGCTGACGGATATGAATTAAACCCCGTTTATTATTTTGATGGTAATTTATATAATTACGGTGATAATTTCATGTATTATAAAACTATAAACAGTCCTAACGGTAGTAATACAATTAAAAAAAATAAAAATGACTTAAGATTGATTGTCCCTATTTCTAGAATAAAAGCTGGTAACTACGAAGGCACTGCAACTTGGAACATACGAAAAGGACCTTCATGATATTTTTAATAATTCTATATTTATATGTTATTGCGCTTCTCTAAAGGAGATTTTTATTATGATTAAAAAATTTATAAATAATATTTTTTACTCTTTAATAACTGCCGTTTGTTGTTTTACTCTAATTAACATTGTTACTTTAAACGCAGATACTACGACCGATGGCAATGGTAATCTTGGTGACAACTATGTTTCAAAGGCTTTGATTAATTTTAAAGGTGGAACCGGAACTACTGAACCTGTAGATCCAACAAATCCTGGGCATCCAGCTCCTAGCGATAGGAATATCGACCCTGGCGATCCTGGTAATAAAGGTACTGGTTCTAAAGGACCACTTACTATAGATTATGCACCCAATTTTAATTTTGGTAATAACGAAATTAGTAGTTACACTAAAAATTACGTTTTAAACGATGCTATTGATGATAAAGGTGTTAATAAAGAGCATCATCCATTTGTTCAAGTAACTGATAAAAGAGGTACTCATGAAGGATGGAGTTTAAGTGCTAGTGCTGATAATTTTGTTAGTGCTAATGGTGATCAACTTAGAGGTGCTCAACTCAGTCTAAAAAGTTTAGACGGAACCGCTATTGGTGGATATGATAATAACCCATCTTCAGAAGGTTATGATGCTGATAGTGTTCATGCACCTACAATTAACCCAGGTACTGTTATTTTAAGTAATAATGCTCAGGTCTTGATGAACGCTACTAGTGGTACCGGAGCTGGTACTTGGTTAGAAAGATTTGATCCATATAATGTTCAATTGCGAGTAATTGGTAACACCGCTAAAGCTAACACATCGTACACTTCTAATATTACTTGGAACTTAACTAGCTCACCATCCAATTAGCAATTTGATTTAACTTTAATATAAAAATATAGAATTTTTTAAGTATATATTATATTGATATGTTCTTTTCGAGATTAATATTCAATATAAAAATCCTCAATCCATTATTAAATAGATTGAGGATTTTTATTATATATTGAAGCTAGTTCATTGGGTCTTGAGTTTGTAATAATTCTGGTTTCCATAGCATTAACATATAACCACGACCACTACTATCAAAGCCTAAGCCTTCGAATTCACGACCAGTATTAAAGGTGGTGTAGTGAACATCGTTATCCGTTAAAATGCCATTACCTAATTTATCGACTGGAACTGAAACAATCGCATCGTTAGAAACAACATATAAACGGTTATTAGCGGCATTGTAACTTAGACATTGGTTCGCAGCACCCTTCCACCAGTTAAGCATTTGTCCAACTGGTTTAAAGCTAACGTTGTTGGTATCTAAGCGACCTTTAAAGATAACATAGTTACCGCCACGTTTACGGCCAATGTAGGCATTCCCATCATTATCAAAGGTTAGCGTATGCATTTGCATTGAAGTTCCACCCTGTTGTAAGCGGAAATGGTATTGACGAATTGGTTCCAAAGTATCTGGATCTAGTTCAGTTACATTATTATTTTGACCAGGTGTTAAATCTTTTAGTGATTCATCTTGTGCCAAGTATAAGTGTTGTGTCTTAGGATTCCAACTTAGGGTTTGACCATGCCCCACATTGATTAATGGACTAATTTGAACCGCCTTTTGAATTTTAGATAAATTATTCAAGAATGGGTATTTTTGCTTAGCATCATTAATTGTATCTTCATTAGCTTGATATTGTTGCTTAGGGGTTGCTAATTGTTGGTTTAAGTTACTAATCAGCTTTTTAGTATTAGCAATTTGTTTCTTGTAACCATTAATTGTATTTTTCTTATCTTTACCTTTAAGTTTCTTATTCTTTTGAGCCTTGGTAATCAGTGTATTCAAATTTCTTACACTGGTATTTTGGGCATCAATTTGCGTTTGCATATTGTTGATAGTGGTTTGAAGACCATTTTGGGCGTCCATGGACTTCTTAACATCCCCTAAAGCCATCAACATTTGCATATTATTGCTGGAATTATTGTAAGGATTAGTAAAGTCATAGGCTTGAAGTAATAGACTTGCGCCGCCTTCTTTAAATAAGCCTAAGTCTTCTAAATCACTTAATTTGAAACGAACAATGTCACCTTCGTTAGTTCCGGTTCCCATTGATTCAACTAAATAGATACTGTCATTAGCAACTACCACACTTTGATAGTTACCGTGTTCTTTAGGCGAAACGTTAAAACCAGTTGGTAAATATAAAGTTGTGTTAAAAGCGTTCTTTTCACCACTATCATCCGCGGTTGGATAGTTATGTAATGGCGTATTACCCAACATATTAACCTTTACACGTGCAAATTTCTTTTGATGTTGCACATTAGGCATTGGGTTAGTCATCTTATCCAAACGGTCAGGGTCATCGTATCCGCTTAAAACATTGCCTCGATATACCTGTTCTACCTTTGGATTTTGTAATGAATCATGAATAAATATACTATCGGCATGTGCTGGACGCGTACCAGCTACGCCGAATAATACAGTGGTTAAAGCTGCTGCAATCCCCACTTTAATGCTTTTTTTCATAAAATATCCCCCACAAGTAAAATTACTTACAATTACTATTTAAACTGTTTTTTAGACATATATCAACCTTTGTAAACAAATTAAAATATTGCCTTAGCAAATTTAAGAATATTTTTAAGCTATAATTAAGTGATGTTAGTTAATATGACCATAGTGTAATTAGAAAGGAAGTTTCGCTATGTTATTAGACGATGTCAAAAATGCTGAACCAATTATTTCAGCGCAACTAAAGAACTGTGGTAACCATCAATTTCTTGTAATCGACGAAAACAATCAAACTTATAAACTTAACATCGATAAAAAATATCGTACCGACAAATTATTCTGGTCATCCCTGTATTCTATTGCAAAGGAAAAACTATGGATTCCAGTTACAAAAAAATCTCATCAATTAATTAGTAATGATTGGTTAGTTGGTGTTGCAAAGTCAACTACCCCTTACTAAAGTAAGGGGCTTATGAGAAAGCATACAAACAACATATGCTCGACCATAATTTGCATAGATACACCTTTGCATAACTTACGTTATGTCTTACATGGTAATTACCAATGCCTTTAGTGTCCGCAAGTTGCCAAACGGACAATATTTTTATTTTTCTAATGTTGATAGACCTTTGGCAAGAATATTGCGACTAGAATTATAATCTCTAACATGATGGGTATGACATTTAGGGCAAATCCATTCTCTATCTTTTAGAGATAATTTATTAGTACCCTCTTTTCCCATGACGAAACCACAATCGGCACATTGTTGTGTGGTATTTCGAGGGTTGACTAAAATAAACTTACGACCATATAACTTAGCCTTATAAGTCATTTTTTCTAGGAAAGTTCGCCAACCAACATCGGCAATCGACATGGCAAGAGCATGATTTTTCAACATATTACTACTTTTTAAGTTCTCCGCAACTATCAAATCGTGGTTATTGATAAGTCTAGTTGAGATAATGTTCAAAAAGTTATTTCTTTGATGTCTGATTTTCTCATGCAATCTTGCGATTAATAGCCTTTGCTTTTGGTAATTTTTAGATAATTTAAGATTACGGTGTTCTTTAATTGCTCTTCTTTGTTTACGAGATAATTTTCTTTGTGCTTTAGCTAATTTAGTTTTGATAGTTCTGTAATATCTAGGGTTATCAATAACGGTATGTGCTTTATCACTAACAGTAAGAAAATTATCGGTATTTAAGTCTATTCCAACTTGTGAATCAGTTTTAGCTAATTTTTCCACAAAAGGAGTATCTGAGGCGAGTTGTAAAGAAATAGTGTATTTATTATAACTGTCTTTTTTGACGGTAACCGTACCAATTCTGATATTACTTTTATCAAAAATAATAGGATTAGAAACCTTAACTCGAATTTTACCAATTTTAGGTAAAACAATATGTTTACGGTCAAGAAACTTAATTGTTCCACTAAAAATATTCATTTCGCTATTCTTAGAATATTGACAATTAGTTTGGTAACTTTCACTATAACCTTTTTTATGAAAATTAGGTGTGCCTGCACTATGTACCTTACGGTACATTTTCCATGCTTTTTTGTAGTTTTGAGAGGCGTTAGCCTTTGCTAAACTATCAATATTCTTATTGTTCATATAGATGTAATGATTAGCAAGATTTTTCATATTTTTACGACTATTTAGGTCATCAATTCTTTGTTTAACTTGTATAATAGGAATTTTGACTTTAGAAAGTTGAAATATTTCTTTATCAATCGCAATCAGTTTGTTATAAATAGTTCTACTAATATCTGAGTTAAGTTTAATCAATTCTTTTTGTTGTCTACTTGGAAATATCCTAAACTTAGTACCATAATGATATGGCAACTTAGCCATCGTTTGCATATTAACACCTCCTCTTATATAATATATTGTATGACTATGATAATACAATGTCAATTACAATCGTTGCTATATAAAGAAAGAAGAGATGTACGATGACTAAAATTAATGATGCAGTATATGCAAAAAGATGTGTATATAATTTACATTACCATTTGATATGGTGTACTAAATATAGAAATGAAATTTTTACTACTTTGGGTCTGATTAATGATATGAAAGAAACACTACAAAAAGTAGCAGATGATAATGATATTATCATCGAAAAGTTAGAAGTAATGCCAGACCATGTGCATACAATGGTGTCCTTTCCACCTAAAAAATCAGTCGTTGATGTAGTAAAAGCCCTAAAAGGCAGAAGTGCTTTCATATTTCTCAAATCACACCCACAAATAACTAAAGATAAGTGTTGGGGCGGACATCTTTGGTCGTCTAGCTATTACATTGGTTCTTTAGGTAATATGAGTAAATCTGTTGTAGAAAAATACATCAACAATCAAAGATATAATAAGAAAAATAAGTAAATAGGGCTATTCATCCCCAATAAAGTGAGGGGATTTCCGCCCAAATATAATTAAAAAAGAAGCTATCCTGTTTTCTACGGGATAGCTTCTTCATTTATAATTTTAAATTAGTCAGCTGACATGAAGATGCCTTTAGTTAATTCAGATGTTTTAACCCAACCGTACCCTTTTACGTGGGAGTAAGAAACATTTTTAGCAGCTTTATATGCTTTTTTACTTTTCAAAATAGTTGACAACTTATTACCAGTTTTAACATTAATTTGTTGGTCAACATATAATGTTTTGCGTAATGAAGGCAATTGTTTAGTAGCGGTTAATTCAACGACTGGTTGATCAGCCATGAACATTGCTTTGTAAACAACTGGTTTGTTGTCTTTAGTGTGGTATGCTTTCGCTTTTTTGAACTTATTACCAGCTTCACCTAATGCAAAACTTTGAGTTTTGTTATTTTTAGTTACCTTTTCAGTTTTAGCGTTACTACCATTTTGAGAAGCATTGGCAGCTACTGGAGCTACCGCTAATGGTAATACCATTGATGCGGTTAAAAATACTTTAGTTAATTTATTAAACTTCATAGTTATCTCTCCTTTTGTAATTCACAAGTAATGTTTTTGTAATCTTCATGTAATAATTTACAACGTTTTGTAATAAAAAGCAATCCATAAGCATCACCTTTATACAAATTTATAAAATAAAAAACGCACTCTATAAATTAGAGTACGCTTTAGCAAGTGCTTCATTTAAGTCAAAACACTTTTACACATTTTTAACGATTTTTTGGAGGTTTTATATTTATATTATTTATCAGTTGAATTCTAATTAGGTTTATTTATTAATTTCAGCAATTTTATTTTTTTAGGGGGAGTTTTGTTGTTAGTTAGTTAGTTCATACTGCGATTATACTGTTTCCCACCATGCTTTCGTTAACTGGTTAATGTGCAACGGACTGATTTCATAATTCATTACTACCAACTCCTTTAATTTTTTGTTACTCTTGGTTGAGTACATGTTATATATTATCGAAGGCGGCTTAAAGTGAACTTAAAAAACTTTAAAGATGCAATTAAATGATTTTAGTTTTTATTAAGTCCATCATTATTATATAATATGAAGGTATTGAATATTGATTATCGGATGTAAAGGAGTCGCAATTGACATATAAGAAAAATTACAAAACCAATAAACCATATGTACCAGTGCAAGTTGAAGTTGGCCAAAAGTTAAAGCTAACGATTACTCGCATGGGGATTAATGGTGAAGGAATTGGTTTTTACGAAAAGAAATTAGTTTTTGTTCCAGGGGCCTTCCCTGGCGAAAAAGTTACTATTAAAGTTACTAAAGTTAATTTTAACTTTTTAAAAGCGGAGTTAATTAACCTTCGCTCTAAATCACCTGACCGGGTCGAACCACGCGATAGTTATGCTAATGAAGTTGGTGGCTTTGGACTAGAATGTTTAGCCTATCCAGCTCAATTAAAGTTTAAACAAGATTTGATGCGTCAAGCCTTAAAAAAGTTTAAACCTGCCGGTTGGCAAAACTATAAAGTTCGTTCCACCATGGGAATGGATAACCCGTATGAATATCGAAATAAAGCCCAATTTCAAATTCGAGAAAAAGACGGTAAGGTCATGGCCGGACTATATAAGGAAGGTTCACATGATTTAGTGGACTTACCAACCTGTTCCGTGCAATACCCGATGACCATGACGGTAATGCGTAAAATCGTTGAATTCATCCAAGAATTAGAAATTCCCGTTTTCGATGAAAGTAACGCCTCTGGAATCATTAAAACCGTTGCAGTACGAGCCGCATTAAATACTGATGACGTGCAAGTTGTCTTTATTACTAATACCCCTAAATTCGTTAAAAAAGGGTTGATGCTTAAAAAGATTAGTGAAGAATTACCACAAGTAACTTCAGTAATGCAAAACATTAATCCTGGAGAAACTTCATTAGTTTGGGGCGATAAGACGGTCCATCTAGCTGGTAAAACTACTATTACTGAAAAAATTAAAGGCCTTAGTTTTGAATTGTCAGCACGTGCATTCTTACAATTAAATTCTATTATGACTCCCCAACTATATGAAGTTGCCATTTCAGCTTTAGAATTAACTGGCAACGAAAAAATTGTAGATGCATATTCCGGAGTTGGAACTATCGGTTTACCATTAGCTAAACACGCTAGTGAAATTCGTGGAATGGATACAATTGAAGAAGCCGTTGCCGATGCTAATAACAACGCCCGCCTTAATAAAATTACAAATGCCTTTTACGAAGTTGGTAAAGCGGAAGATTTATTACCAGAATGGTTATCTGAAGGCTTTAAACCAGATGCAATTATCGTAGATCCACCACGTACTGGTCTAGCAGCACCTTTAATCAAAGCTATCTTAAAGAGTGCACCTGAAAAATTTGTATATGTATCATGTAACCCTTCAACGCTTGCAGCTGACTTAGTGGAGCTAACTCGTAAATATAATGTTGATTTTATTCAACCCATTGATATGATGCCACAAACGGCTCGTTGTGAAGCAGTCGTTAAATTTACTCGAAAATAATTTTTTAAGAAAGCAGGGATATAATGCAAAATCCTTTTGGAAAAGGAATGATTCCCCTACCCCCTAATTTCATAACCATGAAGAATCCTAAGACCGGTAAAGTTAGATTGGGTAAAGTTGGATTTTCTATTTCAGCGTTTATTTTTCATTATCTACCAGCTATCTTACGTTCAGATAGTTATAATGTTTTATGTATGCTGGGAGTTGACGCCATTGTATATATGGCAGTTTCAATGCTTCAACAACCCGTTGCAAATATGGTTATTTTTGATCCATTAACGGTAACGTACATTCTAACTAGTATTTTGTGGGGATGTATTTACAATCTTATGTACGTTCGTCACCTGCATAAATTAGGATATGTACCTGGTGATAAACATTCAGCTCAAGTATTATATAAACATAAATATTTGAAACGTAAATAATGTAAATTTTAAAAGGATAGGCTTAAATGCCTATCCTTTTTTATTTTCTAATTAAAAAATAATTTTATTAATATTATATATATGTATGAGTACATAAAAAAGCCATATCTCATTATTACAAAAGGTTTTTTTAATGAGATCTATAGTTAAAACAATTAGAAACAGTAAAATACAATACAAAAATATACAAAAATTGTACATTAAATTGAATATATACTTTGACTTTATATATATAATTAATATATAATTTCATTCGTTAATTACAAATCTTAATTTTTTATTAAGCTTATTAAGGAGACTTAAAATATGAAAAATTCAAAGGAGATATTTAATGCATAAAAAACTGATATTAAGTCTAGCAATAAGTGCAATGACAGCTTTTGCACTTTCAGCTACTAACATTCCAACTATGAAAGCTAATGATGATAGCATTGAGAGTACTAAACAAAGTAATAATGAAAACAATGCCTATGTCGTTAATGAAGAAAAAGATTTTTTCTTTGATGAAGAAGATCAAACTATTACCGGTTTAACAGATGAAACTATTGAAAAAATAGATAACAGACCTATAGTTTTAAAAATTCCATCAGAGATTAATGGTAAAAAGGTTTTAAACATAGATGAAGATTCTTTCTCAGGTCTAAAAATTGAAAGTTTAACTTTACCAGATAGTCTTACTGAAATCGGTAATAGTGCTTTTTACAATAATCAAATATCAAATGTAGATTTTCCTAATTCTTTAAAAACAATTGGTAAAGATGCTTTTGCTCAAAATAAGCTAATTAATTTAATACTTCCTAATTCTGTTAATTCAATTGGAGATGAAGCTTTTGCTGATAACGATTTAAGGAATGTTAAGTTGCCAGATTCACTAACAGTTATCAATTATGGACTTTTCATAGGAAATGACATTGAAAAAACTACGCTACCAGAGTCAATTCAAACCATTGAAGATGATGCTTTTAATGGTAATAAGCTTACTGAATTGATACTCCCAGATTCTTTAACTGAGTTGGGAAGTACTTCTTTTGCTAATAATCAAATTAGTTCACTTAAGATATCAAAGAACTTAAAAAATATAGCAAGTGAAGCATTCATGAACAACTTAATTGAAAAGCTGGAGATTCCTAATAACATAGTATCTATAGGTGACTCCGCTTTTGCTGATAACAAAAGAATAAGTGAAGTGATTTTACCTGAAAGTTTACAAAGTATTGATGATTTCGCTTTCTATGACACAGCTATCAATAAAATGACAATTCCTAAAAACACAACAGAAGTTGGCTATGCAATCATTGGTAGAAACTTAACAATGGATGAAGGTTTGGAAATTAATGTTTACAATGATAATTTGAAACAACAATTAATAAATATAGAAAGAACCGATCAACAAGGAAATAAATTTAAGCCATATGAAAAATTTAATATTGTTGTAGTTAAAGAAAACAGTAATAATAACAGTAACAGCAACAATAACAGCAACAATAACAGTAACAGCAACAATAACAGTAACAGCAACAATAACAGTAACAGCAACAATAACAGCAACAATAACAGCAACAATAACAGCAACAATAACAGCAACAGTAACAGTAACAGTAACAGTAACAACAATAACAGTAACAATAATAAACAAGAAGATAAAAAGATTAGTAAAAACAAATCTATATTCCATAAGTATACTAAAGCTTTTAAAGTGATGAGAATTAATGGTAAAAAAGATTATAACGCTACTAATTTCAAACAGAACGGTAAGAAACACTTTATACTAAAAAACGGGACGATATTAAGTGGCAATAAATATATTCGTACCTATCAACAATCAGGAAATATCAAAAAAGTTAAAGTTATAAATAATGGTGGCATCAATGTTTACAGCAAAATTAAGTTTAACGATAAATTTATTGTTAAGCATGTAAATAAAAATAAAAACTTTAGAGTTGTTGGCATTAAACATTTAAACCATGATATGACGCGTTACCAATTATCAAATGGTCAATTTATAACTGCTAACAGACATTTTGTAAAGCCAATTAAATAAAATAAAAAAATCAGGGAGATTAAATACTCCCTGATTTTTTTATCCTCTAGCAATATCTACACGTACTTCTGCTTTTGTATCTTCAGGATTTAACTTTTCATCGTAAGTAAAGTTAGCTTCCTTAAAATAACGTTTCATTTCATCGTTAACTATTTCAAGGTCACGTTTATCATTATTTTGACGTGTAATTAATAATGTATATTCCTTACTATCCTCGTCGGCATTTTCAAAGTCATATAAAACATCAACCGTATTTAAAATTTCTTGAATTAACTGTCTTTCATTCATTTCCATTATAATTACCTCTTTATAATTAAATAACTCTCATTGTTAATGATAGTTCTAATTAAAGTGAATGTTAAATATTTAGATTAAACTTTTTTAAAATCCAAAATATAAACACAATCAAAATCACCAAAATTAATGGTAAAAAAATTCGATTTATTTTAAACATATTAATATTAGCTTGAACATATAAATCATCTTTTATTTTGACATTTTTTTTGATAACTTTGTAATTGCCATCCCAATCTACTAATTTAACAACTAATCTATACTGGCCAGTTTTTAAATTATCAGTGTTAAAATTATATTTTCCAAAAGAATTAGGTGCTAAACTATAGTTTTCACTATTCAAATTAAAAACTTTTCGATTAAAATGATACAAAGAAATTGATATTTTGTAGCCATTTATAATATTAGATTGATTATTAAAAATAGTTAAGACATTTAAGTTACCATCAGAAACAAAATTTTTAAGGCTAAGATGTTTTACGTCGGTTTTGGGAGCGTGATTATTAATTAAAATACTAGTTGAGTATTGAATCGTGTTACGAACATTACTTTTATTACTATCAATATAATAGTCGCTAGTACTATTAATTCCACCTAACAAAATTCCATGAAAATCTTTCATAGTATCCGGCATCTTTATTTTAAAATTACCTTTTTGTGAAGTATAAGGATTTAAAGTCATTGTAATTTTCCTATTGCCAATAACCATATCACTTATTTTAGGGACTGTACGAGTTAGCTTAGAAGTTGCGTTATATAAATTATAATTTATATAACCGTTATTATCGCTATAGCCGTCATTTAAACAAGTATTTACAACAATTTTTTTGCTAGTGTTATTTTGAGCATTAAATGGCACATCTAAAACCTGATTAGATTTATATTTATAATAAAAATAATTATTTTTTGAATTGTTTGATTGAAGTATTGGATTAACTTGATATATATTATCAGCACCAATATTAATACCAAAAAACATAAAATAAATAAGTGATAATAGTAAAATTAATTTATATTTTAATATTATTTTTGTAATCATAAAAGCGTACTTTCTTTAAAAACCATTTTTTATTTTCCAGTTAACAACTGTCTTATAGTTTCCTTGAACATTATAGTTAGAATAGACTTTCAGTTTAATTGGCTTTTTATCGATATAAATATTTTCAGCGGATTTATTTTTAGCATAATTAGCATAGTTTGTATAACCTAAAGTTAAATCTTGATTATTATATAGTAAATGGCCTTCAAAATCGGCATTGCTATTCTCATCATCAAAGTAAGGTGATTCTTGCTTTAAGGATAAACTAAAGGCATTCTTTTGGCGTCTTCTATCTTCAAATTCAACATACGGATTGCTATCATCGTTGGTTGAATTAATAATTTGGTTTGCATATAAATGTGAATGAAGGCCAAAGTTCAAATCATCAACACTAAAATTAAGAGAATTATCGGTAAAGCCCATTTTTATAATATTACTTTGGCTTAAAATATTTTCATAATCTCCATCTAATAAAATTTTAGAAGATGTTGAAAAGTTACTATTATAGCTAAAATTTTCTACCGAATCAAAATTACCCTTTATAGTCAAAACCTTAGACTGATTAGAATTATCAAAAGATAAACCTTTTACTAAAATGTTTTTAGTTTCGTTTTCTTTTACAATGGAATACTTAACATCTGAACTATCTATTTTAACTTCGGAAACATTGAAATTATCAGGAATTGCCATAAAATAATTTAAATTACTTATCGATGATACTGAGTCTTTAGTGTTGGTAATTAAAGTTTTATATTCAATAGAATCCCCTGTTGAATCACTATTACCAGGAAATACGTTATATAATTCAGTGTCAGTATCTTTGGAATCTTTATATCCCAAGTTTTTCAAACTACTTTTACTTAATATATTTATTCTATTCCTATAATCATCGGAAAATTCCATGGTATCTCCCAATCCATTTATATCATCAGATATAGAAGTCCCATTTTTATTTATATAAGGAGTATAACTACTACCATCATTAACTACTGGACCATTATTAGAAAAACGACCCTGAATTGAAAAGTTGATTTTATTTTTATTATTCATACTTATATTTTTGATATTTATAAACTTAAATTTACCCTTAGTTGTTACAGTGTATTGATTAGGCATTAATTTCTGCATGTTTCCATTTTCATAACTAATGTAAATATTGTCTGTATTGAAAAACGCTGGAACTGGCTGTGTAACGTTTACATTATTAAGTCCAGGAATTTTACCATCATTACTAATTGAAAAATTAAATTTTATAACATCACCATTTGAGTTTTTAGAATTACCGGGAAAAACTTTTTTTAGACTGTTACTTGTGTCATCTGGATTCGGATTTGTTACATTTTGTATAGAATTGGTTAACAGTAATTTTCGCTGAATGTAGTTTACATTTAAAGAATTAGATGGCGATACATAATTTTTTCCATCGATTGAATAATATATATCAGCATGATACTTTTTTTCAGCAGTATAATTTTTATTCACAAATCCTTTTAAATAAACTACACTAGGCTCAGAAGAAGCATCTACAGGAATATTGGGAATGGGAGATAGCGTTGTAATCTGTATTCCATCAGCCTTAAGTTGCTCAATAAAGTTCCTAACTTGCGGATTTTCTAAATTTTTTCCTAATCCATTATTAGGATTATTACTAATGGCCAATTTAAACTCAACCGTATCGCCATAGCTTAACGATAATGGTGGCATTTTTTTATTATTAACAGTAGTTCCATCAATATAATAATCTCCACTTTCATTTTTTCTGTATTGAAGCGTAATATATGGAACCTGTGGAAGTTTTCCATAAGCAATTGCCGCAATCATAGTTTGTTCTCCAGTAGCTCCAGTAAATCCCCAATAGACGTCAACATCTTTAACAGTACCATTATTACTATCACTATTTTTACCTGTAAATTGTCCTATCGGAATATATTTGCCACTGCCCACGCTTTCACCATTATAAATAGCTTTAAAATCCCCCCCAGTCAGATAATTTGGGTTATTATCTTTAAATTTAGGAGTCCATTGTATACTAACTGGAACCCAATTACCCCTATTCACAGAAAATGGAATAGCATCATAATGTGGTATATAAAAATGATTTCTACTTTCTCTAGGAAGACTACTTTTATAATCATTATTTTTCAAAAATTCATTAGGATATACAATAGCAATATGAGATCCTTTTATACTTGATATACCCAATTGGGCATCACTATAATCGCTGTTGATATAATTATCAAACTCTAAAGATACAGCTCTTTTTATATACTTAGAATAATTGGATTCCCTAAAAGTTCCATAGGAACCTAAAGATTCACCGTTGACTCCAATTGCAGAAAAAGAGTCGTTTTGCATAGTAAACGTCAGGCCATCACCAACAGTAGGACTATCACTATCAATATATATATAAAAATCATTAGAAAACTTATACTTTAAGTTAACTTTATTATTAAACCAAAGACTTTGCTTGGATGCAGCTGTTCCATCAGCAATAATTTGAACATTTCCATATGAAGTACTTTGATTAAATTCACTGCTAGATTTATCATTAACATATTTATTAATGTTAAACTGCTTATCTATGGCTGGTCCAGAAACTGGTGGTGCTTTATTAATTTTTACATCTGCAGCTTTTATTAATATCAAAGATGATGAAAGTAAGACTAAAAAAAAGAAGAGTATTGCAATAAAAATTTTTTTCATTAATTACCCTCCTTTTTGTTGTTAATCATTATTTTTTTCTTTCCTTTTCTTAATAATAAATATAATTAGGATTAAAATCAACAATAGTAAAATTAATATCAAGTATAATATCCACTGATTAGATTCAATAATATAACCTATATACTGAGCTGACGAAACCGAAAAATCCTTTTCCATAACCCACTTATAAGGGTCTGTGCTTTTAGCTACTATTTTTATATGATATTTCCCAGGCCTTATATTTCCAGAATACATAAGATTATCTAGGTAAAAATTAGTATTTGGAGCAACGCTCTTATCTTTGCCCTCGTATTCACTAACAACTTTTCCACTAGAATTGGTAATCTTACTATAAATAGACATACTATCAATATAAGCTGATTTTTTATTTTCTATTTTGCTACTAACAATATTACCGTTGGCATCAATTTTATCTAGAGTAAGCTTAGGAACGGCTTTCTTACCATCTTCATTCAATACAGCCGGCATAACATAACTATACTTGTTATTAATCATGGTTCCTGTGTCTTGACCTTGTTCCAAAGCATCATTGTTGGTTATATAAAATCCGCCCATAATAATCCCATTAAATTCTTCATTGGGAATTTTTGCAGTAAAACGAACCCTATAAGTCTTGCCAGCTGGCAAGTTAAAAGTTATAGATTTATTTTTAAATAAAAATCTAAAATCATTTTTCATATTACTTTTGCTAATAATTTTATCTTTATCATAAGCTACAGATATTCCATCAGATGTATAAGCCGTATGAGGTTCAACAGTAATTTTTTGATTTTTGTCAGACATACTCAAGATGTTAATATCAAAGTTTTGATAGGAACCGGGTTTAACCCTAGGATTTAAATAACCATTTTTAGATATTTGGTTTTTAGAGTAGACTGGTTCCATGGCAATACCGCCAACTTTAGCAGCATATACATTGTGTTGTAATGAAAAAATAAACAAGATAAAAGAAGCTATAAGTAACATTTTTGCCTTTATATTATTCATACTATTCCCCACTAAATAAATAGCAGAAAAACTCTGCCTCCGAGAGGTAGTGCTTTTCTGCTGAATTTTATAAAACATTATTTTTATTGTTGCTTAGAATCTGAATCGTTAGCAGTAGCAGTGCCTGGTGTTAATGTCCATGTAATAGGTGCAGCATATTTACCAGGGTCAACGTTATTACTTAAATTCAAGCTGGCATTGTTAGCATTTTTATAATAAGCAGAGGTAGTTCCTGTACTTGCTGTAGTAGTCTTCATAACAGTTTGTGATGAATTCCCGCCAGAAACTAAAGAAGCATTTATAAATGAAACAACGTTCCTGTTATTGGCGTTAGAAATATCGCTAGGCTGATTTAAATTTAATGTCCAATTACTTTGTGAACTAGAATCATTACTTCCAATTTTATTGAAATTACCTAATTTAGCAGTTACTTTATATCCGTCCAAATCGGAGGAGTTTTTAGCATCACGTGAATCTGTCACTCTTAGTAGTCCATCTTGATTACCATTATCATCAATCATACTATTATTACCAGCTAGTTTTAAAGTGGTATTATTACCTGAACCACCTTGTCCAACTATCCCAAAACTCAAATCAGGAACCGCATCTAAAGTTAAATATCCTTTTGTGATAATAACATTAGCATCAGAATTAGCAGATGTACTTTGGGAAGAATTACTTACGTTTTTACCATCCTGATTAATTGCATAAACACCATCCATTGGATGAACTGGTTGAGGTGCATTTTCATAATCATCAGTCTTATCAGCAAATACATTAATCATTGGAACAGATGCAAACATTAATCCTGCAAATAGCGCAATTACATTTTTTTTATTAATCAAATAAAACACTCCTTTTTAACAATTATGTCATGACCACTATATTACTTTTAAAATAATCAATAATCAATAATTATATGTCGTATTTTA
This sequence comes from Apilactobacillus ozensis DSM 23829 = JCM 17196, assembly GCF_001435995.1. Classification (GTDB taxonomy): domain Bacteria; phylum Bacillota; class Bacilli; order Lactobacillales; family Lactobacillaceae; genus Apilactobacillus; species Apilactobacillus ozensis. The sequence goes on along the minus strand of NZ_AYYQ01000030.1, from coordinate 7,433 downwards.
GAATATTTTAATTTTTAATCTGAATATTTAATAATTGTTTCGGTAGTTTCAACCGTATTCACCATAAAAGCATTTTTATACTTTTGAATGGTTACTATTTTAATATTTTTGGAAGGGATAGCCTTTATCCTAAAAGAAGGCACTGAATTGTCAAAACTTAAACTTACATATTTATTGTCATATAAATACTTTACCTCAGCATTTTGGTGAAGATTCATTGTAATTGCACTAGGATTATCAACACTACTATTAATTGTGTTTTTGTTATTTAATTCTATGCTATTAAGCGAAACTACATAGCATATTAAAGTCCCTGAAAGTATAACTAATAAACGGTATACTAACTTATGGAAGAAAGATTTTTCTTTATGCTTAGAAAACACTTTTTTAAACAAAAGTGTTAGTAGATACAAGAAGCCTAATATTAATAATAATAATCCTAAAACATTAGCTATATTTAATACAATTGACAAACTTAACATCTCCTAATTAAAAATTTTTATAAAAACTATTAAAGCTTCCTTCTACATTAACATAGAAAGAAGCTTTAATTTATTTAGTAATTATATTAACAAATTTTTTATTACCTGTTACATAAGAACCATCAACTAAATGAATTCTAGTTACATTACCTATTTTAACTATTCTATCTGCTTTAAAAATATGATTGTAGCCTAGTTTACCATTTTGATTAGATAGAGCATCATCATGATAAGATTTAATTCCATTTTTTGAGATTACTTTATATTTCTTACTAACACCTAACTTAGTGTAATACAAATTAGCAATGCTATTATCAGCAGCTACGTAGTTACCATTGCTTAACTTATAATATAAATTGCCAGCCTTATTGAATTTATATCCAATAACCTTAAAAACTTTAGCATGGACACGTGATTTTTTATCATATTTGCTAACTTGACTATTTTTATTAGAATCAGCCTTGGAATGAGTATAAATCGCCCTACGATTATAAATATATCCTGGTAGAAGTTTACTAATAGCTTGTTTATAAGCCTTTTCATAAGCGTTAATGAAGGTAGCTGAACGATTATCTAGGTTTAACATTGGCTTTAATCTTTTAGCCTGTTTACGTGCTTCATTTACAGCCACTTTAGATATATCTTTTTGACCGGCAATAAATCCTTTGGCATAGGCATAGTCATAAGCTTTATTCTTGTTAGCTTTACTATAATTAATGCCACTAGCACCTAACTTATAACCAGCTTTATAACCATCAAAACCGTCGACATAACCTAATGGCTTTGAATGTCTTTCAAATTCAGTTAAATTATTTTCAGATTGAGCAGCTTTCATCCCTGCTAACATATTAATTCCTAATTTGTAATCGTCATTATATTTAATTGAGTCTGGATCCATATTGGTTAATTTATCAATAGCATCTTTAAATCCATTACGTTTATTTTGCATTGGCATGTAGTAATCATTTACTACTGGATAAAAATGATCATAAACAACTTTATCCATTCCGCTATAATCTTTAGATTTATTAACATTCTGTTTAAAATCATTTAGCGCAGCATTTTTATCATTTAAAGCATCTGGATTGGCTAACTTATAAGCATCTTGGTATAAATCCGGTTGATTACTAATGTTACGAGTATGCTCATTTAAAACATCTTGATAGCTGTCCATTGTACCATTATAACCATTCTTATAAGCATCACGATAAATCGGGTTATCACCATAATTATCATTACCAACGTTATTACGTGCATTTTGTTTACCTAATAACCAACCATTCTTAACGTCATTAAAGGCTTGTTGTTGAGCTTTAGCAGTTGCAGTAGTTAGATTATCATTTTTTAATCCATAATTATTGCTGTCAATATCTTTGATAGCAGAGGCTTGACCCTTAGCACGTGCAGCATCAATATCACGCATAGCTTGCGTATATCCATCAACATATGCATCTGGATTATTTGTTTGTTTACTATCAGTAGTTACTGATGCTGGAACTTCTTGACTGTAAATTGGATTACCTAAGTAAGCTTGATAACCAGCTTTAGCATCAGCATACGCTGATTTATAAACTGGACTTTGATTAGATTGTTTATCAGCTTCTGAATCGTTATTAGCATCAGTGGTCCCCTTACGCAATCCGTCCAAGAAATCATTGTATGCCTTATCAGATAGAGTAGCTAGCTTTACTTTACCTTGTACGTTAGAATCTGTATTCCAATCGTTATGAGCAGATTGCATGCCAGATTTAGTTTCTTTATAAGCCGCATTATAAATTGGACTTCCATTCGGATTATCGTTATCTTTGTTTACGGCTGCATTGTTAAATCCATTTTGTACATCATTATAAGCATTAACCTTAGCTTGACTGGTGTAAGAATTATCAGTTGGTTTAGTAGCTGATGTATTAGCCACAATGTAATCAGTAGCATCTTTTTTACCATCTTGCTTAGCAGCATCAATATCATTCATCGCTTTAATATATCCGTTAACATAAGACTTAGGATGAGAGGCTGAAGACCCAGCTTCTTTCACTGAATCAGGTATATTATCTGTTTTAGCAATTGGATTATCAATATAAGCTAGATAACCAGCTTTAGCACTATCATATGCATTATGATAGTCCACATCAGTTACCGGAGCATTTCTATTTGTTAAAGCATCATCATTTTGGTTATTAGCATCTGCAACCCCGTCATTAAAACCATTCCTAAAGTCATTATAACTTCCAGTTTGAGTATCTATATATGGTTTAGCATTTGAATCATTAGTACTATCAGCTGAAAGTTGATTGTTTAATCCAATATTTTCAACTTGACGAGTGTAAATAGGATTTGTACTATCAGAATTATTGTATACATAAGTACTACCAGTAAATCCGTAGCGCATCAATACTCCAGTGGATTTATCATTAGCATTATTTAGAGAAGGAATACTAGAATCTTTAATTGGAATCAAATCACCAGATTTATAATTATTAGGAATTTGAATAACTAAGTTGTAGACCTGTGCATCATTAGTTGGTTTATCGCCAATAGTATTACTATTAAGTGGTGTTAATTGATTATAATCATTACCACTACCACTAGCAAACTGTACATAAATGGTTTTATCTTTTCCATCGTAATTATTTATAACTACATAACCATTTAAAATTGGTTTTCCATTAGAATCATTATCAATAGAAACATTGTTCATGGAAACTGAAGGAACCCCATTAAAGCTAATCGATTTTATAGAAGTACTTGGTGTTGCGGTATTATTAATTCCATCAACTTTAACATAGTTCACATTCGAACCATCATACTTAAACTTATATAATGGACCATTTTCAGTATTACCATTGAAATCAACCTTAGTTGAATAAGCTACGATAGAGTTATTGTCGTGGAAAGTACTGTCAGTTCTACCATTTTGACTTAAGTCTAAATGAACGCCTTGGCTACCTGGATTGTTAATATTTAAATTACCTTTAATCAAATTCACTTTTCCACTACCATCAGCACTGATGCTCATATTACCTTGATCAACAATGTAGATGGTTCCTCCATCGTTATAAATAATACCATCAGAAGTATTATTACCTAAATTAGCTAAATGAACATTAATCGAACCATTATTAGTAACTTTGATATCCTTTTGATTATAAATTAACCGATTATTATTTTGTGAATTTCCATTAGCTTCAATGTTAATTTGACCACCGTTATTATAAATACTACCCAAGTTGTAAATAGCATTAGCATTGTTATTAGTATCATTATCCGAAGTAGTTGGAATAATATTTAACTGTGCACCTTTTTGTAAGGTTAAATTGGAAGACCCATTCTTTAAATATACTGCATAATCACCAGCAGGTGCATTTTCACCAGAATTACCTCTAGCCACTAAATTCATCGATGAATTTTGACTTAAAATCATGTTTCCACTAAGTTCAATATTGTCACCACCGTTAGTTTTAGCAGTAGCTCCAAAGAAATGTGCATTAGGCATTAGGGTAAAATCTTTAACATCTAAAATTTGTTGATTATCGCCATTAGTAGCCACATTATTATTAAAAGGAGATGTGTAGCTTTTAACATTTATAGCATTAATATTGCCATCAAAATATACATCATTTAATCCAGCGCTAAGCATTTGCGAACCTATATAGTTAACGTTTTTATAATTAATTGTTCCACTACCATTAATTGAAAAAGCTCCATAATAGTTTTGTGCATAAATAGTTCTGAAATTTTGCACAGTTAGGTTAGGATTATTGCCAGAAAACTTATCATTAATATTGTTCATATCAATAATATGATTTTGACCGTCAATATCTAAATTACTAATATTGAATGTATTATCAGATTTAATATTAACATCGTTGATTAATTTTACTGATTTTCTACCGTTAGATATAGCGCTATTGAATTCTGTTTCATTACCTACAAAGGCCGTACCACTTTGGATTTGTTTAAAAGTTTCATCATATGCTACTTGATAATATTGACTATTTTTTGAAACATCAGCAGCGCTTAAAGAACTATTGATGCTATCATCTTGATTGAACTGTTGTCTAATAGCATATTGGGCTCCTAAGTAACCTTGGTCATAGGCATTACTACTGGTTGAATCAGGCGCATAGGAACTCAATTGTTTGTTTCCATCTTTATCATAATAGTAGCCATTCCATTTACCAGTACGAGCATCAGTAGCACCTTGACTAGCTAAGAAATAATTAGCTCCATATTTATATGCATTAGTACTGCCATCTTTGGTACTATCAGAAGTTGGAACCGATACTTTACCCTCGGCTAATGAAACACTAGCATTATTACTATTAGCAGAGCTAGTTAAGCTCCTTTCATAGCTAGTAGCACTGGCTTGGGCGGCACTAGTTTGAGTTGCATAATCAGCATTTTTAGTTTGTGAGGTTTCAGTAGTATTGTCAACTGGTTTATTATTTTCAGGTTGACCGGATTCTTCGTTTTGTCCACCATTTTCAACATTGGTGTCCTTAGAAGAAGTAGTACTATCTCCCTGAGAGTTATATTCAGGATAATAAGAAGATGTCCCATTACTTTTTGCATAATTGTCATACGCACTTTTAGCAGCGGTAGCTCCATTATATGCATCTATGTATGTACTGTCTGCGCCACTCTGAGCAGCCATAGAATTAGTAGCTGCACTAGCGCCTTGATCTTCACTAGTATTATCAGAATTTTGTTTGCTTTGTGTAGCGCTAACATCATCAGCCTTGACCGTAACATTACTTACATTAAGACTAAATGCAGTCATACCCATTAAAGCTAGTGTAGTAACCGATGCCACTACCCATTGCTTTTTAACTTTTTTCAGTATCTTTTTTTCATTGACTTTATCAAAAATATTTTTATTATATTTCAATATGTATACACATCCTTAATTATATATAGACTTTCGCATTTATTATAATTCTATTAGTAAAATAAATACACAAAAAAGCCTAACAAATAATATTGCTAGGCTTTTTTTTATTTATTTATTAAACTCAACTAAATTTCTGTTACTAGTTACGTATTCATTACTGTTAATATAAAATCTTGTAACTCCATTAACTTTAACAACTTTTTTCACAACGAAAGTTTCATTGCTAGGAAGTTTTCTTGTCTTATTAGCATTTGTAAATTTACTAGAACTATGTGCATATATTCCGCTATCTGAAATAACTTTAAAATGACCACTGCCACTAATCTTAGTGTAATAATGATTATCTAATTGTTGGGCTTTAAAAGCCTTAGTATAGGCTTTAACATATTCCTTAGAATATCCCTTTAAGTTAGGTAATTTTTTAGATTTTTTAGCAGCCTTGTGACCATCATTGTTAGCTATCTTAATTGCTCGTTTTACACCATTCTTATATCCTTCATCGTAGGCAAATTTATAAACCATACCAGTATTTTCTTTGGATTTATTAGAACTCTTGATAGCTGATTGTAAACCGGCTTTATATCCGTTAACTCCAGAAATAAAGTCTTTAGATTTACCATTAAAATCAGCATTTTGTCCACTCTTAGCAACTTTAATTGCAGCTAAAGCATCCTTAGCCATTTGGTAACCAGAGTTATATAAATCTGAAGAATTTAAGGTCTTAGTATTATTCTTAATAGCCACTTCAAATCCAGTCTTAAGTTCTTTATACATACTATCGTATTCAGGATTACCAGACTTGTTAAACTTACCGCTTGAAAAGTCTTTCATAGCTTGAGCTTTACTGTCCACCGGTTTTTGACTATTAGCCATAGCTGCAGCATCAGCAGCAGCGGCAGATTGGCCTTGTTTAAAGCCATTCTTATAAGCTTGAATATAAGGCATGTTTTGAGTAGTATTATCTACTTTTTTACCTGAATATCCGTCTTTATAACCGTTATAAGAGCCTTCATAGCTACCAATATAAGTTTTAACATCATCACCATTTGGAACCTTAGATGTATCACCATCTGCAAAGGTATCTTTACGATTATTAGTTGCATCTTGATAACCTAGTTTAGAAGCATCTTGAGCTGCATTATAACCCTTCATATATGCTGAATCAGAACTAGTAGGCTTCTTACCGGCAGCAAAATCATTAACTCCTGATACCAAAGTCTTACCATAATTAAATCCGGAACTTTCAGCTGGACTTACATTCGATAATGCTTGATTTGGATTTTGTAATGCTTTGTTGTAGCCAGCTTTCGCATCATCATATCCTTGACTTTGAGCTACTGATTGTGCATCTGTTTTACCCGCAGCATCATTACTCTTAGCATCGTTGAATTTATCAGCTCCTGCTTTAGCAGCTTGTGCTGCAGCTGCTTGGGCTGATTGATATGCATCTTGATATGCTTGTGATTTATCAGCTACAGGTGTATTCTTACCTGCTTTACCATCATTTAATCCTTGTTGACCAGCTTGATATCCATCCATAAAGCTTGAATTATCCTTTTGTTCTGGACTTAACTGATCTGCAGTAGTTCCTGCATTGGCTGCCGATAATCCTTCGTTACCTGCTTTATATGCATTAAATCCTGCTTGTTCTGATTCATTAGCATCTTTTGGTAGTTCTTGATTACCCTTAGCTAAATCATAGCCAGCTTTCGCATCATCATATCCTTGACTTTGAGCTACTGATTGTGCATCTGTTTTACCCGCAGCATCATTACTCTTAGCATCGTTGAATTTATCAGCTCCTGCTTTAGCAGCTTGTGCTGCAGCTGCTTGGGCTGATTGATATGCATCTTGATATGCTTGTGATTTATCAGCTACAGGTGTATTCTTACCTGCTTTACCATCATTTAATCCTTGTTGACCAGCTTGATATCCATCCATAAAGCTTGGATTATTTTTTTGTTCTGGACTTAACTGATCTGCAGTAGTTCCTGTTTGCGCTGTAGTTAATCCTTCGTTACCTGCTTTATATGCATTAAATCCTGCTTGTTCTGATTCAT
>NZ_AYYQ01000029.1:41363-124889 GCF_001435995.1 Apilactobacillus ozensis DSM 23829 = JCM 17196 | reverse complement strand
GTTCCTTACACATCATCGATTATCAAAATCTTGTTCAGTTTTCAAAGATCTAATCTGTTTTGTCATCTCCTTAACGACAACTATTTAATAATAACATCTTGTTTTTATTAAGTCAAGCACTTTTTAAATTATTTTTTTATTTAAAAATTTAATTGCTTGTTTTTTTGTTTGTCGTCCTTAACAACAGAAACTATTGTATCAAGATTACATATCACCGTCAACCTTTTTTATTAAAAAAATTCAAAAAAACTAAAAAGACTTGCTAAACGTTAATTTAGCAAGTCTTCTTAAATTATTTTTTCAATTCTGGAGCGTCAGTTTTATATAGTTTTTCAGTATCTTTTTTATGAATTTTATCTAAAAGCGTTTTTTTAGACTTATTATCAGAGTCTTTTAAAGCTTTCATAGCATATGAATATTTATAGTTAAAATCCTTTTTATTAACTTTCTTAAAGCCTTTAGGATTGTAAAATCTCAACAAGTCACCTAATATAACACGATCAGACATTGATAATTCTTTGTTTACGTGATTTTGCAGTTTTTTAATTTCTTTGCTTTGTTCATCATTTGGAGTAATTTCCTTACCAGTCTTGGTTAAATATACATTACTACCAATAACAGTATACTTAGGTGAAACCAAATCACCATTTCTAAATGCAACCGTTTGATCACGTTTTTTAGACAATAAATCATTTCCAAATTGCACAGTATTATTATCTTTTATGCCCAATAAATGTAATATAGTAGGAAGTGCATCTATTTCCCCACCGTAAGTATGATTAATGCCACCCTTAAGATCATCAGCATGTATCATAAATGGAACTTTTTGGAATTGGGCTAAATCATAATCAGTTATTTCTTTTTTATGCAATAGTTGGGCAATTGCAGCTCGGTGATTATTTGAAATTCCGTAATGATCACCATATAAAACAATCATACTATTTTTCATTAAACCAGTTTTATTTAGGTATTTGATAAATTCACCAAATGCTTGATCTAAATAATGTGCTGTCTGTACATATGGATCTACCGTATTATCACCAGTCTTAGTAGCTGGGAAACTAACGTTAGGTTTATCTAATTCATATGGATAATGATTAGTTAATGTAATTAGCTTAGCATAAAATGGTTGTGGTAATTGTTGAATATATTTTACGGAATCCTTAAAGAAAATTTTATCCTTTAATCCATATCCAACACTGTATGATGGTTTTTCTTGATAATAATCAGAATCAAAGAAATATTGGTATCCCCATGATTTATAAGTATTATCTCTATTCCAAAAGCTTGGAACATCCCCATGGAATGATGCCGTCGTATAGCCTTTTTGATCTAAGATAGCTGGTGCTGCTTGGTAAGTATTTTGCGTACCATAGGTTACCATAGCTGAACCTTGAGGAAGTCCATACAAAGAGTTTTCCATCATCATTTCAGCATCAGAAGTTTTTCCTTGTGATACTTGGTGATAGAAATTATCAAAAGAAATTGTATTCTTGTTCTTATAAAATTTATTTAGATTAGGAGTTACTTCTTTACCGTCTACTTTATAGTTAATAAGAAATTGCTGGAAACTCTCTAAATGAATCACAAAAACATTCTTGCCCTTAGCTTTACCAAAGTATTCTGGATTGATTGCACTACGGTTCTTTTTAACAAAGTTTAAAACACTGTCAATATCTGAGGATTTAGCGTTAGATCTGGTTGCACTCTCCTTAGCCGTTTGATAAGCATTAAAGGCTGCATATTCATTTAATCCAAGATATTTAACAATGTAGTTGTTGTCAAAAGTTCTGGTAAGCAATCCAGAACGATTAGCATTAGCTACACCATATTCAGAAAAAATCAAAACAAATGAAAGGATAGTTAATGCAAATGCATTTCTAAACTTGAATTTTCTACGGTCAACCTGAATAACTTTGAAAATTAGTAAAACTACTAATATCACAAAATCAACAAAAACGAAGAAATCTGACGGATGTAGTATTTCAGCTAAACTCTTTCCTAAATTATTTTGCACATCTCCGGAACCTTTAATAATTCCAAATGATAAGAAGTCTGAAAATTCACGATAATATAGTATGTTAGCAAATAACCAAATTGATTCAATTAAATGTAACAACATTAATACCCAATAAAACAGTCTCCCTCTAAAATATAGTGCTAAACCAAATATTAAAATTAACGCTGGAATTGGATTTACAAAAAGTAAAATCTGTTGAACTGTTCCCTTAGCACCTAAGGTAAATTCGGTTCGATAAGCAATATATGTTTTTATCCAAAATAATACAGTTGCTAAAATAAAGAATCCAAGCCGAGTGTTTAATAAATTTCTAGTTTTCTTAATATGACTAGACATAATAATGCCTCCGAAAGTATTTAATTTAATAGTTATAGATTACTTATAAACCTTATCTGGTTTAATGCCAATCGCAATAAATCCTAAAATCATCCCTAGATAATAAGTTAATAGCCGCCAAAGTAAAATTGCCAACACTAATTTACTATTATTAGTTATATAACTTTGAAATAAAAGTTCAAAACTGTATTCCGCACCACCAGATCCGCCTGGAATGGGAAACAATGAAATAATCATAACTATTAGAACGTGTAAGCTAATAATCATAACTACATCTACTCCACTATAGCCTAAGCCTAGAATAATGAAGTATGGAATCAAATAATAAAATAGCAGTTGAAAAAAGGTTATTATTGAAATTTTCAATAATAGTTTCCATTCCTTAGCTATTCGAAGACTTTCAGAATGAAAAGTGTCAATTTTTTCATTTATCATCTTATTAAATTTTAAATAACGATCATCATTCAAAAAATACTTAGCAGGCTTAATAATTATGTTTATTAACTTTTTAGTTAAAGAGTACCAATACATTATCAACAATAAAATTAATATAACAAAAAAATGAATAACAAAGCCAAAAACTACTAACCAAGATAAAGCATGTAATTTATCAACAACATAGTGAAAGCCTATCAATAAGCTTATTATAAAGTTGATAACTATCATTCCTTGAAAAACAATAAACTTCATCAGCAAAGCAGAGCTAGCTTTTCCTGCATCTACTCCAGTTTGCACCATTACAAACAATTGTCCCGGCTGACCACCTGACGAAAAAGGTGTGATTCCATTAAATAACTGCTCTACTAGTGGAACCCTAATTGCATCTTTAAAAGTAAACTGGTTAGTTTGCGATGCAACAATAGAATGCGTTATCCATGACTCTAAAAGAAAATATAATAATATACATACAAGAGCTACTAGTATCCACCACCAATTAATAGCAAAAAAATCGTTAATAAGAATGTCTAGTTTAATATCTCTTGAAGCATACCAAAATATTAGAGCCCCAATTAAAAACATAACTACTAAGGTAATAACATTTCGTTTTGACATATCTAACCTTCTTTTGATTGATTTATATAGAAATCATGCCATATTGATGCAAGATGTTCTTCAGAATAATAATCTGAAGCTTTTAATGATAGTTCATGTAAGTCATGAATTTTTTTGTTGTCCAAATTAAGCGATTTAATTTCATTATTTAACTCTTCTAGATTATTAAACGAAACATAGTAACCGTCAATAATTTTCTTATATAATAAAAGATTTCTTAATATAACCGGTTTCCCACACGAAAAAGCTTCGAGTACTGACATTGGAAATAATTCATTATATGATGGCAACAAAAATACATCCGACATGTTATAGTAATCAACTAATTTATCTCGACTAACTATTCCTGGAAAAGACAAATTTTGTGGCGGGTCATCTACAATTTGTTTAAGTTCTTTATAACCATCAGTTATCTTTCCAAATGAAAATCCACCAGCCCAAATAAACTGCATATCAGGGTTTAGTTTTGCTAGTTTAACAAAATCTAAAATCCCTTTTCTAGTTTGAATTTGGCCAACCCCAAAAATTGTGAATTTACTGTTTGAATAGCCATAATCATTTCTTAAGTTACTCTTATTTTGAATACTAACTGGATAAAACTCTTTTTTACTTACAAAATTAGGAATGTAGGTAATTTTATTTTTAGGAATTCCGTATTGTTCCAGCTTAGGAATAAATGTGGGATTAACCACTACGATGTGATCCATTCTTTTGTAAAAAGCAATCACATACTTATAGAAAAAGAATTTAAAAAAAGCTGGTAACTTCAAACTACCATCTAGAGTTTCTGGAAGAAAATGTACATAACCGACTTTACGACCTCTTTTTTTAGAGAACGTTGAAAAATAATATCCAAGATTAATAGTATGATAATGGGTTACATCAGCTGCACCATGTTTATTTATAGAAATATCAAATTCTTTAGGAAAATGTTTATTTAACATTTTAATTAGTTCAAGATAAGCACTCCCCACTCCTTGTCCTTTAACTTTGTCAGCAGTTGAAAACATGTTTATTTTTAACATATTACCTCCTAATTACTAAGCTCTGAAGATTTGCTTGATTTACTCTCATATTTTATTTGAGCATTACGATAAAATTGAACTATTTTTTCACCAAAAGTTTCTGCTGATATTTCATTTAATTTTTGTTTTAACAAATGATTATCATGATATTCATTGATTTGATTAACATCACTAAGGTAGTACATAACGTCATCTACATATTCATCTTCTGTTTCAAACGTTATACCTAGTGATTTATCATCTAATAAACTATCTGTATACTCACTTTTGGAAACAACTACCTTAGTTCCTGAAGCCATCGCCTCAATGTAAGTCAATCCTTGTGATTCAGAGTTAGAAGTAGAAACAAAAATATCTGCTGCATGGTAATAGTCACTAACTTCATCGTTACTAATTTCACCAACAAAAATAACGTTTTTAGTCAAATGCATTTCTCTAACCTGCGTTTGTAGGGATTCTTTAGCTGGTCCATCTCCCACTATGATTAAAGTGGTGTCGGACATTTTAGCAATAATCTTAGGCATCGCATTGATAAGCTCATGAATGTTCTTCTCGTATGCCAATCGGCTAACTGATAAAAGAATTGGTTTATCTAATAAATTTAATTCATTTCTAACATCGTTTAAAACTTTACCATTAAATTTATTAATGTTAATTCCTGTAGGAATAATGCTAATGGGACTTTTAACACCATAGCGTTTTAAAGTTTCTAAAACACGGTTACTAGGTGCAACAACTCCTGACATATTATGACAAAAAGCTAGTGTCGCTTCTTTAACATGTACCGGTTTTAAGAGACGTCCATTAGCAACATAATGTAGATAATCTTCATACATTGTATGGTAAGTATGAACGCATGGAATACTTAAAAATCTAGCAACCACTTTACCTATGACACCCATAGAAAATTCTGTTTGTGTATGGACAATATCCAGATTTAATTTTTTAGCAATTTGATACGCTTGAAACATACCTCTAAAAGCTATTCTCCTATCAGTAAAAGATATAAACGGAATGCTTGAAAATCTAAATATATTTTTTTCAAAAGCATCCTTTTTTACATGTGGATCTGTAGTAGTAAATATATATACCTGATGACCTTGGGTTTCTAACTGATTTTTTAAAGTTTCAATTGAGGTAGCAACTCCACTAACTTGTGGAAAATATGTATCAGTAAAAATACCGATATTCAATCTAGCACCCCTCCTATTTTATTTATCGAAATGTTTAATCATTGTAATTATATTTGTTTGTTAAATCGTTTGCAAATTACCTAAAAACAAAAGAGGATTAAAAATAATATTTTAATCCTCTTAACAACAATCTAAATAGTTATCTTAATTAGTCCGTTAAGCCTTCACGTTTAAAGGCATTACTAATACCCTCAATAGCAGCTTTTTCATCATCACCATCAGCAGTAACTAAAATGTCTGCATTTTGGCCGACTCCCAATGACATAACACCCATAATTGACTTTAAATCAACCGTCTTATCTTGATATTCCAAAGTCAATTTTGATATATACTTACTTGCTTCCTGCACTAAAAGAGTAGCAGGACGAGCATGAATACCAGTCTCAGCAACAACTTTAAAAGTACGCTTTTCCATTTTATTACCCCTTATCATTGTGAAGATATAATTAATTTTAGAATATCAGTGAATATAGTAAAAAACAAGATTTATTATTTATTGTCGTTTCCATGTTCATAAAAATATGTTATCTCACCGTTTTGATGTGCCTTACCAAAGATACTTTTTCTAGTATCAAAATTCATAAAAGCTCTTTGAAAAAGAATAAATTCATCCGGTTTTATATCAATACTTTTTACCTCACCGTTTTTCAGGCGATTTAACATCTCGGTATAATCTTTTTCTTCGATGATAATCCCTCCTTTAATCATTATAATACGATACAAACTAAATATGTATCGTTCTGGTTAAATTACTTGTGATAACAAGAGATTGATGTATAATGATTCTCAAAAGGTCAACAATGGTCAATGTTGTATGTAAAGGAGGCCTACACATGTTATGTCAAAATTGTAATAAAAACGAAGCAAGTATTCATTTATTTGTAAACAATAATGGTAAACAACAACAACTAGATCTTTGCCAAGAATGTTACCTTGAACTTTCCAAAAATCAAGGCTTCCAAAATAATTTAGAAGGAGCCAACTTAAGTGATGGAAATTTAGGTAGCCTCAATGACATCTTAAATTCTATGAGAAGTGGAAATCAATCTGGTGACCATAAAAAGAATCCTAGGTCATCAGCCAAAAATAAGAAAAGCTTATTAAAACAATTTGGTGTCAATATGACGGAGCTAGCCGAAAGAAATGAAATCGACCCTGTCATTGGCAGAGATAATGAAATAAACAAAGCAATCGAAATTCTAAATCGAAGAACTAAAAATAATCCCGTTCTAATCGGTGAAGCAGGAGTTGGAAAAACTGCTGTTGTTGAAGGTCTCGCTTTGAAAATCGCCAAACAAGAAGTTCCTAGCAAATTAATTAATAAAAAAATCTTCAGATTAGACATGGTTGCATTAGTTCAAGGAACTGGATTTCGTGGACAATTCGAACAAAGAATTAATAAATTAATTAGTGAAGTCAAAAGCGACCCTAATATTATTTTATTTATTGATGAAATTCACGAAATTATGGGAGCTGGCAACGCTGAAGGTGGCATGGATGCTGGAAATATTTTAAAACCAGCTTTAGCTAGAGGTGAGTTCCAACTTATTGGAGCAACTACACTCAATGAATATCGAAATATTGAAAAAGATGCTGCCTTAGCTAGAAGGCTTCAAAAGGTAATGGTTAAAGAACCTTCTGTCAGCAAAGCAATCGCTATTTTAAAGGGAATTCAAAAAAAGTACGAAGAATATCATCACGTTAACTATACAGAAGATGCCATTGAAGCTACTGTAAAACTTTCCAAAAGATATATTCAAGACCGCTTTTTACCAGACAAAGCAATCGACTTATTAGATACAGCTGGTTCAAAAGCTAATCTATCGTTAAACATAATGGATCCAGAAACCGTTAAGCAAAAAATAATTAGTTATGAAGCTGATAAGCAAGCAGCTTTAAAGAAAGAAGACTATGAACAAGCAGCTTTTTACCGAGATAAAATTAAAGCTCTTAAAGACGATAGCTTAGATGATAATCAAGAAAACACTAAATTCCCTAACATTAATGTAAAAGATATTGAACAAATAATCGAAAATGACACTGGAATTCCAGTCGGAAAGCTGCAGGAACAAGAAAAAGATAAACTAAAGAATTTATCAGAGAATCTTAAATCTAATGTCATTGGACAAAATAACTCCGTAGAAAAGTTAACTAAAGCAATTAAACGTAACCGAATTGGGTTTAATGGTACTGGTAGGCCTATTGGTTCTTTCTTATTTGTAGGAACCACCGGTGTTGGTAAAACCGAGTTGGCCAAACAATTGGCTAAACAGTTGTTTGGATCTAAAGAAGCCATGATTAGATTTGACATGTCTGAATATCGTGAGCAACATTCTATTTCTAAACTGATTGGTTCACCTCCTGGATATGTTGGGTATGATGAAGCCGGCCAATTAACTGAAAAAGTTCGTCGCAATCCATACAGTTTAATTTTATTTGACGAAGTTGAAAAAGCCCATCCAGATGTATTACATGCATTTCTACAAATTTTAGACGACGGTAGATTAACTGATTCACAAGGTAGAGTGGTATCATTTAAAGATACTGTTATTATAATGACCAGTAATGCTGGATCGGAAATCCATGAAACTAGCGTTGGATTTGGTGCTGAAAGAACTAATAGTGTTAATTCGATTGTAAATAAATTAACAAATTACTTTAAACCTGAATTCATCAACCGTTTTGACGATATAGTTGAATTCAACCCACTAAGCAAAAATAATTTAAAAGAAATTGTTGAAATCATGATTAATAACCTAAATAATATGTTGTCATCACAAAATATAAGCATTAAGCTCTCTGATGGTGCTAAAAATAGAATTGTTGAATTAGGTTATAATCCTAAAATGGGCGCAAGGCCTTTAAGAAGAGTAATCCAAGAACAAATTGAAGATAAAATTGCTGATTATTGCCTAGAGAAAGCTGAACAAGTTGGAAATATACTATTGGATGTAGATAATAATCAAGAAATTATTGTAAAAAATAATTAAAAAAGACCCTCACAGGTCTTTTTTTGTACATATTTAAAGGTAAAGCTATGTTAATATTGTTATATAAAAGGAGGAATGAGGTGATGCAAATATTAAATTGGCTAATATCAAAGTTAGTTGGACATAAAAATGCATATAACTTACAGCGTAGTCATACTATAAAAAGTCAACATAAACAAAAAGCAGAAAACAATATGCATAAAAAAAATCATAAACATAAATATGTTAAACCACTTCCTCAATCTAAAGTAACTGTTTATTTTATGGATAATCATAACCACTTATTTTTAGATGAGCCTCGAAAAATGCTAGGATATATTGGAAAGCCCATAAATCTTAACATTCCTACTTTCAAAAACTACATAATGGAATATATTCATGGATTTAACTCAGTTTTTACTGAAGAAAACCAACAGATTACAATTTGCTATCGCTTAAAAAATGGTTCACCTGTTTCTATTTATTATGTTAACTTTGATACTTATGAAGTTATAAAACCACCAGATTTCTTAATTGGCACTTGGGGAAATGAATATCATGTTGTAAGTCCGCAAATAAACGGTTATAAAATATATTCTTACACCGGCTGGTTAAATGGTACTTTTAATGATATTTCCAATACTATTATTTTCTACTATCGAAATGCTAACTGGCAAACGGTTAGCTTTGTACAATATTTTATTAACCTAAAAAGATATACAAATTCCTATAATAATCCCAATGGATACTTATTAAGAACTAAATTACCAGAAAATAGCACTTGGAAAGTATTTTTAGAAATTAAAACGAATAATGGAGTATGGCTAAATTTAGGTGGTAATCAGTGGATAAAAGACGAAAACTTAACAAAAAGTAAAAAATTTTTCCAAAATAAAATTGCAAATAAAAAAGACTAAAGATATTCTCTTTAGTCTTTTTTAGTTTGTAGTAATTATAAATTTTTATCCATATTAAATGTTAACTTAGAAAGCGTCAAACCTTTTTCAATTAAATCATTGGAAAACTTAGTTGTTATTGCTTTCATTTTAGCAGTTACTACATGATTTTGTTTAGTTAGATACTCAGTAACCTCACTACTATTAGTTAAAGTCTGGGCATATTTAATACTTTCATCAACATGCCTTCTCAATTGTTCTTTAGCATCCGTTAAGAAATCAATATCATCTTGAATAAAATCAGCATAATGTGACTCAACTAGCATGGATAATTTTCTATACATCCAATAAGCACTATTGTCGTCTAAATGTACAGGCGTGTTTGCATAAGATGAATCTGTGTCGTTAGCATTACCAAAAAATGGTACAAATGGTGAAAATGCTGGAACTCCAAAGCATAGCCACATGATAGCTGAACAATTATCGTCTACATCATTTCTTATTTGCAAAACATGTGAATTTTGAGTTCTATTCATGGAAATTGGTCTAAATTTCAACTTTCTATCATCATTTTTTGAATTCAATGGATCATATTCAGTTTCATTGTAATGTGAACCTAAAACATACTCAATATCTTCTACACTAATTTTTTTATTAGTTCTACAAATAAATGGTAAATCTGATGATGTGGGTGACTGCTCAATTTCTGGATTAAAGTACTTTTGTCCAAACCAAACTCTAGGTGTGTTATAGTGCCTATCTTTTTCATTATCCGTTCCAAAAATGTGACGAAAGTTAAACCCAGTCTTGTCAGTATTCAAATGATTATCTTCCACAAATTGTTGAATTCCATCTGAATACATAAAATTATCAGGATTATCAAAGTCAACTTCTTGAATAGCAACTTGATTAGCACATACTGCATAGGCATCATCTGGAATTCTTTGAGCAACCCAATGATGTCCAGTTACAATTTCCATATACCAAACTTCATCTTTATCCGAAAATAGCACTCCGTTACCTTCTGGAGAACCATATTTCTTAATCAAATCACCTAAATATCTAACTCCATCCCTTGCCGAATCAATAAATGGTAATACCATTGATTGCAATGAATCTTCTGCCAAACCATTTTCAACTAATGGATCAAAGGCTAGCGCACGTTCATTCCCATAAACACTTTCAGTAGCAGACATGGCAACATTTTTCTCATTAAATCCACTTTCAGCATAGACCCCTTCCTTTTCAACTTCTACATTGGGGGTCATAGAATAACGATAGCCATTCGCTGGCATTGGAGCTGTAAAGCCATTTTGATTTGAAATCCAAGTAGCTTTACGATTTTTAACTGCTGGTTCTACGCAAAATCGTTGCGGAGTCAATGGCAAAAAAGTATCGTCATTTCTAGCAATCATAGTTGAACCGTCAATGGTTGCATTTTTACCTACTAATATACTTGTACATGCTGATAAATGCTTATTCATTTTATTATCTCCTTTAATAAAAAAAGAAATGTTGTTGCATTTCTTTTATAGCTTAGAAGTTAACTCTACATCTGGATATTTATCTTTAAACCATCTTTCAGCAAAAGCATTTTCGAATAAGAATAATGGTTCATCGTGGACGTCCTTAACTAAAATGTTTCTGGAAGATGACATTTTTTCATCTAATTGATCAGGGTTAATCCATCTAGCTGTTTTATGTCCCATAGTTTCCATAACAACTTCTGAATTATATTCATTTTGCATTCTAAATTGAAATACTTCAAATTGAAGTTGTCCCACAGCACCCAAAATGTAATCGCCAGTAGTGTAGGCTGTATATAATTGTACAGCCCCTTCTTGGACCAATTGATTGATTCCTTTATGGAAAGATTTTTGTTTCATAACATTTTTAGCAGAAACCTTAACGAATAGTTCTGGAGTAAACTGTGGAAGTTTCTTAAAGTTAATATTTTTCTTTCCAGTATAAATAGTGTCACCTATTTGGAAGTTTCCTGTATCATACAATCCAATAATATCACCAGCAACCGCATTTTGAACATTTTCACGTGTATTAGCCATAAATTCAGTCACATTAGATAATCTCAATGATTTCTGATTACGCTCTAAAGTAACATCCATGCCCCTACTAAATTTACCAGAACAAACTCTAACAAACGCAATACGGTCACGATGACGTGGGTTCATGTTAGCCTGAATTTTAAAAACAAATCCTGAAAATTCTTCGTCATCTGGTTTTACAATTTCGTCATCTTGAGTTTCATGAACATTAGGTGCAGGTGCAAATTTTAAATAAGCATCTAAAAATGTTTGAACTCCAAAATTAACTAAAGCTGAACCGAAGAATACTGGAGTCTGGTCCCCACGTTTAATCTTATCAATATCAAAAGGATTTCCCGCTTCAGTAATTAAGTCCATACTTTCCTTAGCATCTTGATAAACACTATCTTCAGTAATTTCATTGTCAGTGGTTAAATTACCATCATCGTCTAAAGGTAAATATGGATTGTCTTTATCTTCTGGACGATATAATTCTACTCGTTTGTTATAACGATCATATAGTCCACGTAAAACTTTTCCAGAACCAATTGGCCAATTCATTGGATAACCTTCAATACCTAATACGTCTTCCAATTGGCTAATTAATTCCATTGGGTCTCGACTATCTCGATCCAATTTATTCATAAATGTAAAAATTGGAATTCCTCGCATCTTACATATTTTAAATAGTTTTTTAGTTTGTGGTTCAATTCCCTTAGCAGCATCAATAACCATCACAGCTGAATCAACAGCCATCAAAGTTCGGTAAGTATCTTCAGAAAAGTCCTCATGTCCAGGAGTATCCAAAATATTAATTCTCTTACCGGCATAATCAAATTGCATAACTGAACTAGTTACAGAAATACCACGTTTTTTTTCAATTTCCATCCAGTCAGATTTTGCAAAATTACCTGACTTTTTAGCCTTTACCGTTCCAGCTTGTCTTATGATTCCACCAAACAAAAGTAACTGTTCGGTAATTGTCGTTTTACCAGCATCCGGATGTGAAATAATGGCAAAAGTTCTTCTTTTATCTACGCTTTTATCTAAGCTAACGTCACTCATTTAATGAATCCTTCCATTTTATAATTTAATTATTTAAAAATATTGTAACATATGTTCAATGAATCATATTTCAAAACAAAAGCACCCTTATTAAAGGATGCTTTCAAGTTAGGCTTTCCAATCTTTACTGTCTTTTATACCTAAATCTTTTTTAATTTTAGTAGTTGAGATCCCCTCAGTTCTTGGTAAGTAGACTACTTCACAGTAATCTTTTAAGAAATCAAATTTACCGTTCCAATCGTCACCCATAACAAAAACATCAATTTTGTTATCAACAACGTCTTTGATTTTTTGGTCCCAACCATTTTCTGGAATCACTCGGTCTACATAACGAATAGCTTCCAATACATATTTACGGTCTTCAAAAGAAGTATAAGCCTTCTTACCTTTTTCAGCATTAAATTCATCTGTTGATAAGCAAACAGTTAAATCATCGCCTAGTTCTTTAGCACGTTTTAATAATCTAACATGACCTTTGTGTAATAAATCAAAAGTCCCGTAAGTAATAACTTTTTTCATAATTTCTCCCATTTTACAATTGAATTAATTGAAATTTATTTCAATATTATCATAAACATTGGCTACGTCAATCTTATAATTTTATATTTGATTCGTTTTCTCTTTTTTGTAATAGCCAAATATTATATATATATTGTACAACAACTTTTACAACTGCGTACAAAGGAATTGCTAAAATCATCCCTAATAGTCCAGCTATATTTCCCGCCGCTAGCAAAATAATGATAATCGTTAACGGATGTATCTGCAAGGATTTCCCAATAACATTAGGATAAACTAGATTTCCATCTAACTGTTGAACAATTAAAACAACGATGATTACGTATAATAATTTAATCCAACTATCTGATAAGGACACAAATACCGCTGGTACAATTCCAATGTATGGACCAACATATGGAATAATATTACAAATTCCAGCAAAAACTCCTAACAGTAAGGCATAATTTTGGCCAATTAAAAAGTAACCTAATGAAGTAAAAGTTCCCACAAATAAACACTCAATCATCTGTCCACCAATATATTTTGAAATAGTTTGGCTCATTTTAGTAATTAGGTCAATAGTTTGATCACGATGTTTTGGTGGTAACACTTTCTTAATACTAGGCAATAACTTATAACCATCTTTTAACATATAAAATAAAATAACGGGCACTGTAATAAGTAGAATAACAAAACTAGTAGCCATAGAAATAATTTGACCAACACTAGAAGTGATACTGCCTAATGAATTTTGTGCATAAGTGTACGCACTACTTTGAAGCTTATCAATATAATCGCTAATGTAAGCATTTTTTAATATTCCACTATGCGAGTAGCTGTTAACTGATTTAGTGGTTGTTTTAGCTAATGATGGAATATTATATACCAGATTTGAAACTTGATTAATTAATCTCGGTAAGAACGACGAAATTAAATAAACTAGAATGCCTAGCAAAAATAGAAAAACGATAACTGTCGCTAAAGTTCTTGTTATTTTAAAACGCTTAATTTTAATTTTTACTAACAAATTAACAATTGGATTTAACATGTAAAATAAAACACCCGCAATTAAAATTGGTGCAAATACTGTTGATACAAAAATCCCAATTGGTGAAAATACAAAACTAATTTTTGTACAAACAAAAATTATAGAAACTACAATCAATATTTCCAATGACCAAAATATTATTGGCGATTTTTTTAATTTGTCCATTTTATACTCCTTCCGACTCATTTATCTTTTTATCCTCTATATACTGGTTAATAGAATCTAAATCGAATCCTTTTCGATATAAAAACTGCTTTAATTTTAAATCTCTTTTTTTAGCATCCAATCGTGAGTAACGACGATAGGCTTTATCACCCTGCATTTTTAAAGCTTCATTTTGCTGACTAACATCATTTTCTAAGTTTGATTTTTCAATTATTTCACCTAGTTCACTAATTGGATAACCTTTTTTAATCAAATGTTGTTTAACTTTTTGTAAGCGCAAGGTATATCCGTCATTTTTATAATGTTTAAAAGCTTTTTGAGCTTGTGTAATTCCATTATCAATAATATCAGCTGTTTGATAATTATTTTCAATCGCCAATTGAATTTTATCTTCATCAATATGACTCAAACGTAATTTGTTGAAAATATCATTTGGGCCCTTATCATGCTTTTTAAGTTCTGTGCGGACAAAGCTATTAGCATAGTTTTGGTCACCTATCAATTGTTGATCTAATAACTTATTTATTACTGATTGGATTTGAGAATCATTTTCAGTATACTTTTTCAAAAATGATTTTATTTCATATTCAGTTCTTAGTTTGTATGACAAGTAATTAATCGCTTTATCATACAATTTTGATATATCATCTTCCAAAAGCAGTTTAGATTTTAATTCATCATCAATTTCAGTGCCTTGGAAAATACGATATTTTAGCATTATCTCTTCACTAATTGGAAAGGCGTATTGATCATTGATAAATACATTAAATCGCCCTTTACGTTTTTGCGCAGCTATCTTAGTAACTTTATTTGACAAATGCAATAAACCTCCTAATTATATAAATTAACAAGTAATAAAAGTTCTGATATACTAACTTAATTGAATAAATACTGAAAGGAAAAAATTAATATGATAAAAGCACACGTTGTTTTCGCTACAATTACCGGTAATAATGAAGATGTAGCTGACATTATCACCGAAGGTTTAGAAGATTTAGGCGTTGAAGTTAAGCAAACTGAAATGTCGCAAACAGATGCTAATGAATTAAAAGCAGCTGATATATGTGTTATTTGTGCATACACATACGATGAAGGTTCCCTACCAGAAGAAGGTTTAGACTTTTTTGATGATTTAGAAAACCTTGACTTAAGCAACAAAGTGTTTGGAGTTGCTGGCTCTGGGGATGTTTACTATCAAGAATATTACAATTTAGCCGTAGATAAATTTACTGATCAACTAAGTAAAACTGGTGCCAAACAAGGAGCTAAGAGCTTGAAAATAAATTTAGCACCTGAAGAAGAAGATATTGAAAACCTAGATAAATTTTCAGCCGAATTGATCAATAAATTCAAAAATCTATAATTAAACCGTTGAATTAAAATCAACGGTTTTTTCTTTTCGACAATTTCCAAGAATTAAAAGTTGGTATTTTACGATAAATTCTTTCATGGTTAATATCTTGTAAAGTTGCATTGATAACAGTTCCAGACAGAAAAATAATTCCCAACAAGTAAAACCACATCATCAAAACTAAAAACGCTCCTAACGTTTTATACGCATCAACATTTTTTAAAAAATAGTATATATAAATGGAAAAACCTTTTGAAAGTATTATTGAACCGATTAAAGAGATTAAAGAACCAACCCATACATATTTCATTTTTACATTAGCACTAGGTACAAAATAAAATAATAGCAAAATTAATATAAATAACCCGATAAGGATTACCGGAATTCTCAACATAGAGAAAACATCTGCCATATTAGCTGATATACCGATAAAATCCACTACATAATTAATAATAAATTTACTAAATCCTAAAAATAAAATTAGTACCATAATCAACAGAATCAATAATAAAGTCCAAACGAACGAAATTATTCGATTTATAAAAGCCCCATTTTTTTCAATTCCATATGCTCGATCAACATTTCTTTGAAAAGCAGCAATTGCTCGACTAGCTGACCAAATAGTTATGACCAACCCTATTGAAAGTTTTTCACTATTTCCTCCCTGTAAAGAGGACGTAATAATTGGCTTTATGATAGAAAATATTGTTTCCGGCAAAACCGGCTTTAAATAGTATAGTATTTTATACACGCTAATATTAAGCATTCTTAAAACATTGCCTAGTACTATGCCCACTGGAAATAGTGACAAAATCGCATAAAAAGATATTACCGCAGCTGAATCTGAAACATTGGCCATCTTAAATCTACTTTTTAACAATAATGAAATTACTTTTATTTTTTTTATACTACGTTTAACATTTTGCATAAAATTATCCTAACTAAACCTGTTAAGTATGGCTCTCAATATATATTCAGAAGCCTTTCCATCCCCATATGGATTGTTAGCTGTTGCCATTTTGTTATAAAAGTCTTTATCATCTAACAACAAGTCCATATTATTTTTAATCTTATCTGGATTCGTACCAACCAGTTTCAAAGTTCCAGCCGTAACTCCTTCTGGACGTTCGGTATCTTCACGTAAAACTAAAACTGGCTTCCCTAAGGAAGGTGCTTCTTCTTGAACTCCACCCGAATCAGTCATAATAAAGTAGCTGCGGGCTGCAATATTATGAAAATCTAAAACATCAAGTGGCTCAATTAAATGAACACGCGAAACATCGTCAAATTCTTCATGAGCTACTTTTTGAACTGCTGGACTTAAATGTACTGGGTAAACAATCTCTATATCATTATGCTTGTTTAATTCTTCTTTAATTGCTTTAAAAGTTCTATGCATTGGTTCACCTTGATTTTCACGACGATGCATAGTTAATAGGATAATTTTATGGTTATCACCAATGTTTTTTAAAACTGAATGTTTGTAGTTATCACTAACCGTTTGATTAAGAGCATCGATTGCTGTATTTCCAGTTACGTAAATATTTTTAATATCATGATTTTCTTTTAATAAATTACTTTTGCTTAACTTGGTAGGTGCGAAATACATGTCAGATAAAACATCCGTTAGTTGACGATTAATTTCTTCTGGATAAGGAGAATACTTATCCCAAGTTCTTAGACCAGCTTCAACGTGTCCCAAGGGAACTTTATGATAAAATGCTGTAATCGAAGCAGCAAAAGTAGTTGTCGTATCACCATGTACTAAAATAACATCTGGCTTGGTTTCATCTATAATCTTATCTAGTTTACTAATTACTGAAGTGGTAATTGAACTTAAAGTCTGTTGTGACTTCATAATGTTCATATTGTAATCAGCTTTAATCTTAAATATATCCATAACTTGATCTAACATTTCACGATGCTGACCCGTTAGTACTGTAATTGGCTTAAACTTATCTAAATTTTGATTCATTCTTAAAATAATTGGTGCCATTTTAATGGCTTCCGGTCTAGTCCCAAAAACAGTCATAACTCTAATTGGAGCTTTCACTCTAAAACCCCCATATTTATAATGTAATAACTTTAATTATAACAAATGTAAACTTAATTTCCGATAGATATAAATTTATCAACATTTGTAGTTCGCACGATAATTAGTGTGTTAAAATTAAATTCGTTATTATACATTCATAAATTATATTGTTATTACCATATTAAGGAGGACATTCAATTGAAAAACATTGGCTTAATTGTCCCATGTTACAACGAGGAACAATCAATTGGCATTTTTTATGATGCAGTTGAAAAAGTGTTTAATGACATAAAAGAAAATTACAACCATGAATATTGGTTTATAAATGATGGTTCTAGTGACAACACTTTGGATAAAATCAAAGAATTAAAAAAAGCGGATGACAATGTTCATTTCATATCCTTTTCCAGAAATTTTGGTAAAGAAGCAGCGATGTCTGCTGGATTAAATAATGCTCAAGGTGATTACATAGCTGTCATGGATGTTGATTTACAAGATCCCCCATCGCTATTACCTAAGATGATAAAATATATTCGTGATGAAAATTATGACTGCGTTGGATGCATCCAAACTTCTAGAAAGCAAAATCCTATCCGTGCTTTTCTATCTTCCAGCTTTTATAAAGTTATTAACTGGATGTCAGATGTAGAAATAAAGCAAAACGTTAGAGATTATCGTTTAATGACTAGACAGTATGTAGATGCCGTAATTTCATTAAAAGAATACAATCGTTTTTCTAAAGGTATGTTTAGTTGGGTCGGCTTTAAAACTAAATATTTAGAATACAAAGGTGTTTCAAGAGCTGCGGGTGAAACACATTGGTCTTTATATCAGCTATTAGAGTATTCACTTGAAGGAATTATTGACTTTTCTGATGTACCACTAAAAATGGCGACTTGGATAGGTGTTTTATCATGTATCATCTCAATATTAGGTATGCTGTTTGTTGTTATTAGAGCTTTATTATTCGGCGGAGCTGTTGCTGGTTGGCCATCACTTGTATCAATAATTCTATTTATTGGTGGAGTTCAATTATTCTGTCTAGGAATATTAGGAAACTATGTTGGCAAAATTCATTTAGAAAGTAAACACCGACCACAATACATCATTAAAGAGAAAAAATAATATGAAATTAATACAAAGTAATAAACAAATTATTTCTTACCTATTTTGGGGAGTTTTAACTACCGTCATTAACATTATTGTTTTTGTTTTTTTGCAGAAATGCACTAGCTGGGATTACTTTATTAATAATGGAATTGCCTGGATTGTTAGTGTGCTGTTTGCGTATGTGACTAATCGTAAATGGGTATTTAATTCTAAAAGTAACTCCCTAAAAGAATATCTAAAAGAATTTATATCATTTTCAGTTGGAAGATTTGCATCATTACTAATTGAAGACTTCATTCTATGGCTATTTATAAATGCCCTGGGAATAAATTCAAATATTGCTAAAATTATTGGTCAAATTGCAGTAATTGTATTTAATTACTTTTGGTCTAAATTAGCAGTTTTCAAAAATAAAAAGGATTGCTAAAATTATAGCAACCTTTTTTATTTAATAATTAAAATATTATTGATATATGTTATATTATTCAAAGTAATTATTAAGTTTAAACAATATATATACATTTAAAATGGTTTGCTGTTATAATATTGTTAGCGCTTACAAAAGAGCATTTAGTTAATAATAAGGAGGAGTTTATCGTGAATTCTGTAGCTTTATTAATTGGTTTAGGCCCGCTTATTGGTTGGGGTATTTATCCCACTGTAGCATCTAAGTTTGGTGGTCGTCCAACAAACCAAATTTTTGGTTCCACTGTTGGTACTTTAATTTTTGCAATCGTTTATATGATGATTTCAGGACTTTCAATTCCAACTGGCATGCAATTTTTCTTATCTTTATTATCTGGAGCTGGTTGGGCTTTTGGACAAATAATGTCTTTTAAAGCATTTAGACTGGTTGGGTCATCTAGAGTAATGCCAATCACCACTGCTTTACAGTTAATCGTCACTGCTTTATGGGGAGTATTTGTTTTAGGCAATTGGCCAGGTGCTACCTTTAAAATCATTGGATTTATTGCATTAATTGTAATTATAATTGGTGCTACTATGACCGCTTGGGAAGAAAACGGTAGTGCTGATAGTTCCGCAAACCTTAAAAAAGCAGTTATACTATTAGTAATTGGTGTTGTAGGTTATTGGGGATACTCAGCTGCACCACAAGCTGCTCATATAGATGGAATGCATGCATTTCTACCTCAAGCTATGGGGATGGTTTTAGTAGCAGTCATATACTGTGCGTTTGATATTAAAAATCATAACGTATTTACCAACCCGGTTTCATACAAACAAATTATTTCAGGATTTTTCTTTGCCTTCGCAGCTTTAACATATTTAGTTTCTGCTCAACCCAATATGAATGGTTTAGCAACCGGTTTCGTTCTATCACAAACATCAGTTGTTTTAGCAACATTAACTGGAATTTATGTTTTACATGAAAAGAAAACTCCTAAAGAAACAGTTGTTACAATTATTGGTTTAGTATTGATATTGATATCAGCTTGTGTAACTGTTTTCTTAAAATAATTCAGCAAAAAAGGTTAGCCATATGGCTAACCTTTTTTATTTATTCTTAAGTAAATATCCAAAACCTCTAACTGTTTCGATACTTACATCATTATTTGTTCTCACTTCATTAATCTTATCTCTCAAATGACTAATATGAATGTCAACGATTCTTGATGGTATGTATGAATTACCATCGTTATCACTTTTCCAAACTCCATTAAAAATTTGTTCTCTGCTCAAGACTTGATTGCTTTGTTGAATAAGAAAATACATTAAATGAAATTCTTTAGGGGTTAATTCCATATCGACATCATTATATATAATTTTAAAATTTTTCAAATTAACTGTAAAATTATTAAAAGTTTTAACATCTTTTTTCTTTTTGCTAGGTGAATTAATGCTAAACCTAGAATAATTATCAATCCAATGAATAGTTTTAATGATTATTTCTTCGGCATCAATAGGCTTGTAAACATAATCCTCGATATTGTTTTCATATATTGATGATTTATCCTCATTAGTTAATTCATTTTTAAAAACAATAAATGGTACATTGTAATCTTTTTTGAGCAAATAAATATCTTTTATAGCTAAATCTACACTATTCCAAATACTAAGATCGATGATAAAAGCGCTAAAATCATAACTATCTAACAAAGAAGTTATCTTATCAAACTGACTAACATTATTAATAAATACGTTATTTTTATTGCCAGCAGAACTTATTTTTAATGCTAAATGCAGTTGATTGGTCAAAAGAAGAACCGTCTTCAAAATGAACACCTCTTTGATTTAGAAAGTTATTTACTATCTTTATTTTCTATTAAACCATTATTTCCATTTTTTTCCAAATCTCTTCTAACTAAATCTGGTTCAATTTTTCCGGGATTTAATTCAACTAATTCTCCAGAATTACGATATAAAACCCACTCAGTCAAATTGACAATATGGTCACCAATTCTTTCCAATAATCTAATTACTCTTAGATAGTTATACAATGCATCGATTGCTAAATCGTGCTCTTCAGCCTCTTGCATTATCAATTTACGAGCTTGTACAAAATACTTGTCAACTAAAATATCTTCTTGAGCAATTAC
The DNA here is from genome assembly GCF_001435995.1 of Apilactobacillus ozensis DSM 23829 = JCM 17196. GTDB lineage: Bacteria > Bacillota > Bacilli > Lactobacillales > Lactobacillaceae > Apilactobacillus > Apilactobacillus ozensis. The sequence goes on along the minus strand of NZ_AYYQ01000029.1, from coordinate 103,522 downwards.
CTTAGATTCGTAACTATCATTATGGTAATAAGAATTTAAAAAAGATTCCAACATAGTTCTAACTTTTAGAGACATTTGAGTAATAATACGTTCAACGTCTGGATCTTGGATAACTGCTTTTAAGTGAACAGCTTCGTTAGCAATAGAAGCTGCGTGATCACCAATTCTTTCTAAGTCAGAACTTGCTTTTAAAATACAAATGATTTCTCTGAAGTCATTTGCTACTGGTTGTTGCAGAGCAATTAAATTTAATGCTTGTTCTTCTAAGTTAACTTCTTTTTGGTTAACATTTTTGTCTTGCTTAGAAACTATATTTTTATCAGGATGGTTAGAACTAAGAAACAATTTAGTTGCCTGATATATTTCTTCGTTCACGTCAACTCCCATTGATATAAAATTATTTTGTAGTTTTTTTAGTTCTTCAGTAAATGTTTTTGCCATAAGTTATCACCTTTCTAACCAAAACGACCGTTTAGATAATCACTGGTTATTTTATTTTCAGGGTTTAAAAACATTTTTTCAGTCTTATCAAATTCAATTAATCGACCATTCAGCATAAAAGCAGTCTTATCAGAAATTCGAGAAGCTTGTTGCATGTTATGAGTAACTAAAATAATATTGTAATCCTTTTTAATATCCATTAGAGTAGACTCTACTTTAACACTAGAAATCGGATCTAAGGCACTAGTTGGTTCATCCAGCAAAATAACATCGGGATTTACTGCAAGTGTACGTGCAATACAAACCCTTTGTTGCTGCCCACCTGACAATGCCATTGCATTCTTTTTCAAGTCATCTTTTACTTCATCCCAAATTGCTGCTTTTTTTAGACTTGTTTCAACGATTTCATCTAGTTGACTTTTATTTTTTATCCCAGATATTCGAGGACCATAAGCTACATTATCATAAATGGAAAAAGGAAAAGGATTTGGTTGTTGAAATACCATACCAATTTTTTTACGAATTTCTGACTTTGAAATTTTAGGTGAATAAAGGTCCTTCCCCTGTAGTTTAATAGTTCCTGTAATCGTAACATTATCTAATAAATCATTCATACGATTCAAACATCTAAGATAAGTGGATTTTCCACAGCCTGATGGACCAATTAAAGCGGTAATTTCGCCATCTAAAAATTTTAAACTAATACCATGCAAAGCTTCAGATTTTCCATAATATAAACGTAAATTTTTAGTACTTAATATTTTACCCATTTACAATCTCCTTACTATCCAAAGTGTCCTGAAATATAGTCGTTAGTTATTTGCATTGCTGGATTATTGAATATTGTATTAGTATCGTTATATTCTAAAAGGTGTCCTGAATGCATAAATGCAGTGTAATCACTAACTCTTGAAGCCTGTTGAATATTGTGCGTCACAATAATTATTGTATATTTTTCTTTTAATTCGCGTAAAGTAGCTTCTATCTTACCAGTTGAAACTGGATCTAAAGCGCTGGTTGGTTCATCTAGTAGTAATATATCAGGTTGCATTGCAATCGATCTGGCAATACATAATCTTTGCTTTTGTCCACCTGATAATGACATTGCACTATCATCTAAATGATCTTTTACTTCATCCCAAATGGCTGCTTGCTTCAAACTGCTAACAACACGTTCATCTAAAACTTTTTTATCCTTAATTCCATGATTTTTTAGTGCAAACGTAATATTTCCACGAATTGATTTAGCGAAAGGATTGGGTTCTTGGAATACCATCCCAATATGTTTTCTTACTTCGTAAACGTTGATTTTAGGACTGTTAATATTAATATCTTCATAGATTATTTTACCTTCAACATTAGTATTACCACTTTCGTTCATGCGATTTAATGATCGAAGATAAGTTGACTTACCAGATCCAGAAGCTCCAATTAACGCAGTTATACTATTTTTTGGTATTTTTAAACTAATGTCGTAAGTTGCTTGTTTTTTACCGTAAAAAACACTCAATTTATCAGTCTCTAAAGCAATATTTGAAGTAACCTCTTTTACATAAGACTTGCTTAAATCGTACTTTTGCATTATTTCACTTCCCCAACTGTAAATTTCTTATACAACTTTTTACCTATCCAATGTGCAAAAAAGTTAAATAAAATAATTACTAAAATTAAGACGGCGGATGCTCCGCTAGAAATTGCATTTGCATCTGGTGTAATTCCTTCAGAATTGACTTTCCAAATATGCACAGCTAAAGTTTCCGCTGGACGCATTGGATTTAAAAAACTATCTGGGCTGAAAGGATTCCAGTTAGCATAATTTAAAACTGGTGCACTTTGACCAGAAGTGTAAATTAAAGCTGCAGCTTCCCCAAAAATTCTTCCAGAACTTAAAATAATTCCTGTTATTATTCCCGGAATTGCCGAAGGAAAGATAATTTTTACGATTGTTGTCCATTTTGATAATCCTAGCGCTAATGAGCCTTGCATTTGAAAATCCGGAACTGACTTAATTGAATCTTCAATATTTCTAGTTAGAAGAGGTAAATTAAAGATGGTCAATGCAACTGCACCAGATATAATTGAAAATCCAATTTGAAATTTAATAACAAAAACTAAATATGCAAATAATCCAACTACCACTGATGGTAAAGAACTTAGAACCTCAATCAATGTTCTGATAACATCTACAATCCAGTTTTTAGGGGCATATTCAGCTAAATAAATTCCTGCTCCTAAAGCAATTGGAAACGATATAATTAATGTTAATATAACTAGATAAATTGAATTAAAAAGCTGATCTCTAATTCCACCACCAGCTTGATAAGATTGCGACGGCGAAAGCAAAAAGTTAAATGACAAATGCGGTAGTCCTGTTACTAAAATATATGAAATCAAAAGTAACAATAGTGCAACAACTACCCCCACTAAAGAATTAATTATAGTAGTTGCTATTCGGTTAACGGATTTAGGATTCATATTTAGCTGCACCTCTTTTACCAATAATCTTAATTAATACATTGAAAAATAATGACATAAATAGTAATACTAATGCTAATGACCATAAGGCATTGTTTTGTAATGTCCCCATAATTGTGTTTCCAATTCCAGTAGTCAATTGACTAGTCAAAGTGGAAGCTGGAGTTGTTAAATTAGTTGGCATTGTAATAGAGTTACCAATTACCATTTGAACTGCTAATGCTTCACCAAAAGCTCTAGTCATTCCAAAAATAATCGCAGTTAATATGCCCGGCAATGATATTTTTAATACCACTTTATAAATAGTTTGCCATCTAGTAGCTCCTAACCCATAAGAAGCTTTGATATAATAATCCGGAACTGCTTTTATACTATCTACTGTTAATGAAGTTACCGTTGGCAAAATCATAACGAATAATACAATTGCTCCGGCTAAAATTCCGAATCCAGTACCTCCATAAAAGCTTCTCACTAATGGCACAACTAGTGTTAAACCAATGTAACCATATATAACTGAAGGAATTCCTACTAACAATTCAATTGTAGATCTCAACAAACGACTACCTTTACTATTAGCAATAAAAGTCATGAAGATTGCACAAGCAATAGCAAAAGGTGTTGCAATAGCTGCTGAAATTAAAGTGACTGTAAATGAAGTAACAATCATAGGAGCAGCCCCTACTTCAGGCTTTCCATTAGCACCTGTAGATGATGGACTCCAAACATTCCCAAATAGAAAATCAAAAACATTAATTTTACTTTGTGTAAATGTATCGATTCCCTTAGTGGTAACAAATCCTAAAATAGATACAACTAAAGTAATAATTATTAATATACATAAAGAAGATATTATCTTTCCAATAGACTCTTGATATGTTTGTTTGGAAGGAGATAAAAACTTTTCTTTTAAAGTATTTTTCATTGTAAGCCTACCTCTCATTACTATTATTTTTTAGTAACAACATTGTCTGAATTTTTTGTAACTTTCATATCATGAATACTAATGTAACCTAGCTTTTTAACTAAACTATTTTGTGTATCCTTCGACTGTAAATATTCAATAAATTTTTTAACATTGCCTTTAGCATCCTTAGATGTATACATGTGCTCATAAGACCATATTTTCCATGAATTATTTTCTACATTTCTATCTTCCGGTTTTACCCCATCAATTGATAATGGTTGCAGTGTATTGTCTAAGAATGAAAATGATAGATAACTAATCGCTCCAGGAGTACTTGAAACTATCCTTTTAACAGTTCCATTAGAGTCTTGTTCTTGAGCATTTAAAGCTTTCTCACCATTTAAAACTGAAGATTCAAAAGTATTTCTAGTTCCACTACCCTTAACACGATTAATCACTATAATTTCTTGGTTTTTACCACCTAATTGTTTCCAATTTGTAAATTTGCCAGTAAATATGCCTCTTAATTGTTTAGTAGAAATATTTTTAACTCCAACTTGTTTATTCACTACTGGAACAATTCCAACAACCGCTACTTGATGATCAGTTAATTGTTTGGCATCGATACCATCTTGCTTGTCAGCAAAAACATCTGAGTTACCAATATTTACAGCACCTTGAGAAACTTGACTTAAACCAGTTCCTGAACCCCCACCTTGAACGTTAATGTTAATTCCTTTTTCAGTACCATATTGATGAGCAGCTTGTTCTACTAAAGGTTGTAGAGCAGTCGATCCCACTGCTGTAATTTCTTTTGATTTAGATTTATTATTAGCAGAGCATCCTGTTAAAAATAATATTATAATTCCTAATGCAGATATAAAATGAATTAATCTGTTATTCATAATAAGCCTCCATAAAATTTTCGTATCAATATGCCTATTAATTTAACAGATTAATGTAAAATCATTATGATTTTTTTGTAAATTTTTTGTAAATTATTGTAAAAAGGTTTCTAGCATGAATACTAGTGATGTGAACCCCAAAAGTTGGACAACTTTTGGGGGTCACTTCACTAGAAACCTTTTAATTTTTTATTTTTTTGTAACAACATTGTCTGAGCTTTTAATAACCTTCATATCATGAATACTAATGTAACCTAATTTTTTAACTAAATTATTTTGAACATTTTTAGATTGTAAATATTCAATAAATTTTTGAACATCTTTACTAGGATTTTTTTGTGTATACATATGTTCATAAGACCATATCTTCCATTTATTATCTAATACATTTTTGTTTTCTGGGGCTATTTTATCTATAGATAAAGGTTGTAAAGTGTTGTCTAAAAATGAAAATGACAAGTAACTTATAGCACCTGGCGTCTTAGCTAAAATTTTCTTAACTGTTCCGTTAGAATCTTGTTCTTGAGCATTTACAGCTGATTTTCCATTAAGAACTGCAGACTCAAAAGTTGCTCTAGTTCCGCTACCTTTGACACGATTAATAACAACAATTTTTTGATTTTTACCGCCGAGTTGTTTCCAATTCGTGATTTTGCCGGTAAATATATCTTGTAACTGCTTGCTAGAAACATTTTTAACGCCAGTATCTTTATTAACCACCGGAGCAATCCCAACTACTGCCACTTGATGATCTAGTAATTTTTTAGCATCAATTCCAGATTGCTTGTCAGCAAATATATCTGAATTACCAATAGAAACTGATCCCTGGGCAACCTGACTTAATCCAGTTCCTGATCCTCCACCTTGAACATTAATTTTAGCCCCTTGGTTAGTTCCATAATCATCAGCTGCTTGTTCTACTAAAGGCTGTAAAGCAGTTGAACCAACTGCTGTAACTTCTTTAGATTTAGATTGACTACCAGACGAACACCCCGTTAAAAATAAAATTGAAACTCCAACTATAGAAACAAAATAAATTAATTTCTTCATAGACAACACCCCACAAGTTAATTAGTACACTTATAAAGTATCAAATGAATGTAAATTAATTATAATTTTTATGTATTTTTTATGTAAAAAATTTTCCAAACAAAAAAGGGGCCTAGCTATATCTAGGTCCCTTTTATGACTCCACTCGGACTCGAACCGAGATCAGCCGCTTAGGAGGCGGTCGCCCTATCCCGTTGTGCTATGGAGCCATATGCAATTTAAACAAGACATTTTATATTTTCTCACGTAAATTGCATAAAGTAAAGACGACTTATATTATTTATGATTCATATTGCGCCATTTTTTGCGCATTCCCTTGTTTTTGGTATGTTTATTCTTTTTCTTCTTTTTGGAAAAGTTTGGTTGACTAACATTTGAACGCTTATTTATTTTCTTGTTAGTATTTTTTCTAATCTTTTTATCATCAGAAGCATTCGATTTGGTAACCTTATCAGCTTTTTTAATTGCCTTATCTACCTTAGGTTGTTTTGGAACTTCATCTACTAATTTGTTCTTGAAGAAATAAATTGGTTGTAAATTATATTCTTCATTTTTTAGTAGGTTCTTCAAATCTCTTAAATCGTGGTCATCACCAAAATTAAGTACAACCCCCTTTTCACCCATTCGGCCAGTTCGACCCACGCGATGAATATAATCAATTGCATCATCTGGTAAATCATAATTTATAACAGCTGGTAGTTTAGGAATATCAATTCCTCTAGCAGCAACGTCAGTCGTTAATAGCAATTTAACTCGCCCTAATCTAAAATCTTCCATTGCCTTTTGACGCTTTATTTTATTTTGATCAGAAGTTAGCTTAGCAATATTATTATAATGCTCATGCACAAAATAACTATAAGCTTTATTTAAATCGTTCATTTGGTTAAAAAATACCAATGCTTTAAATTCTTTAATGTGTGTCAATCTTACTAACATTTTATTACGATTAGATCTTAAGACTTCCAGTAGACCATGTTTAACTTCTCCACGTGTATCGTCAATATTTCTAACATCAAATTTCTCTATCTTTTTATTGCCAAACCAATTAGTCAATTCCTCTAAAATTTCAGTTTTAGTAGCTGAAAAGAAGCCCAGTTGAACATCAGAATAGCAGGCATTTATAATTTGACGAACTGTGGTTAACGTTTCACCTTGTAGCAAGTCATCGGCTTCATCGACTATAACTGTTTTAATGTGGTTAGTTTTTAACTTTTTATCACTAATCAAACTTTTAATTCTACCTGCAGTTCCAATAACCACTTCCGGACGTTTCTTTAAACTATCTGTTTGACGTTTTACATTGGCACCACCAGTCAATGACAATACTTTACAATCAACTAGTTTAGCCCAGCTTCGTGCAATTCTGGTAACTTGCATTGCCAATTCTTGTGATGGTTCAATAATCATTAATTGAGTTCCTTCGCCAGCTATCAAAGTTTCAATAGTTGGCATAAGAAAAGCCAATGTTTTACCAGAACCAGTCGGCGATAATCCTAAAACATTATCACCTTTTTTTAACGGTTCATAAACAGATGATTGAATAATCGTTTGTTTATCAAAGCCTAATTTTTCAAAATAATTTTTAAAATGTTCGTTCATTAAATTACTCCTAATTTTTTTATAAAAACAATAGTTATAACTATAATAACAAAAAAATTAGCACTATAATATACTTATATTATTTGGTTTAACAGCGATAATTTATATTAAATTTTATAGTGAAGGGAGATATCTTTTGCGAAAAAGAAACTTAGTTTTAATCGGTGCTACATTTTTTGTTGGATTAGCCAATGAACTCGTTAAGGCTGGCAAAAAAAGTAAAAATAAGCAAGATTCCCCTATCCAATTATACTATATTGGTGAATGGAACTTCCTTGATCGACATAATTTTACTCATTCTCTCACGATAAATCCAGATTTATCAATCTTACTGGATAATAATAGTGTTAAAACTAAAACAAAAAACATTGATAAAAATGAACTAAGATTGATTGATAATTTTGGATATACTTTAGTTGTCAGAACTAATAAAAATAACACTCCGACATCTTTATACGATGAAGCCGATGACTATACTTACAATATAACTGGAGTAAAAAAATAAACAGCTACGGAGGTATAAATATGAAATACATTATTGGTGTAGATATTGGAACTACTAGCACTAAGACCATTTTATTTGATGATAAAGGAACCGTTATCGAGTCTTCAAATGATGACTACCCACTTTATCAAGACTCATATGGTATGGCTGAAGAGGACCCTGATGAAATATTTTCCGCAGTGATATCTGGCATGAGTAAAGTAATTCGAAAGTCTAAGATAAATCGCGATGATTTATCCGGGGTATCATTTTCATGCGCTATGCATAGCTTAATATTATTAGACGAAAACTTTAATCCTTTAACTAGAGCAATTACTTGGGCCGATAACCGAGCATCTAGATATGCTAAAGAGTTAAAAGAAAGCGACTTAGGACAAACTTTATACGAGCATACTGGAACTCCAATTCATCCAATGACTCCCCTTTCAAAAATAATTTGGCTAAAAAACGAGCAACATGAATTATATAAAAAAGCACATTGGTTCGTTGGAATTAAAGAGTATATTTTCCATAAATTATTTGGAGAATTAAAAGAAGACTACTCAATTGCTAATGCAACTGGAATGTTTAATATTTTTGAAATGCAATGGGATAAACAGGCACTAGAATTAACCGGATTAAACAAAAATCAATTACCAGAATTAGTCGATACCACTTATCAATTTCATGGAATCGATAAATCATACGCCAAGGTAATCGGAATTAATGCAGACACCCCATTTATTATCGGTTCATCTGATGGACCACTAGCTAATCTAGGTGTTAACGCCATTGATGAAGGCGTGCTAGCCGTTACAATTGGTACTTCAGGAGCTGTGAGAGTTGTAACTAATCATCCCACTATTGACCCTAAGGGCAGAGTCTTTTGTTACTATTTAGCTAAAGATAAGTGGGTAGTCGGTGGTCCCGTTAATAATGGTGGCATTGTTTTTAAATGGGTTCGAGATCAATTATGTGCGCCTGAAAAAACAATCGCTGAACAAATGAAAATAAATGCTTACAGTGTCTTGTCCGGAATCGCTTCTCGAGTTCCAGTTGGCGCTAAGGGTTTAATTTTCCACCCCTATCTTGGTGGTGAACGTGCTCCTATTTGGGATTCAGATGCACGTGGTTCCTTCTTTGGATTAACAAGAAACCATACAAGAGCTGACATGATCAGAGCTGTGTTAGAAGGAATTATTTATAATTTATACACCGTTAGCCTTGCATTAGAAGAAGTTGTTGGTAAACCAAAATCAATTCAAGCTACGGGTGGATTTGCTAAATCAGCATTGTGGAGACAAATTTTATCAGATGTTTTTGAACAAGAAGTAAATATTCCAGAAAACGTTCAAGGAACTGCATTAGGTGCTGCTACAATTGGTATGTACAGTTTAGGAATGATTGACAGCTTAAAACAAGTAGCGTCATTGGTCGGAAAAGTAAAATCATATGAACCTAATCCAGAAAACTACCATGTTTACAGAGAATTAGTTCCTATATATATTCGACTTAATCGATTATTAAAGCCAGAATATAGTAATATTGCAAAATTTCAAAGAACACACAATAATGAAAAATAAAAAAAGCAACCATAATCAAAAAAGATTATGGTTATTTTTTATAAGTGCCTGTAAAATGTTAATGTGTTACAATACGTTAATTTAAAAGTCAGGAGGAACTGAAGTTGGAAAATAACAACTTAAAACGAGGAATCGGTATGACCGCAGCCCTATCAACAGTAATGGGAACTGTAATTGGAGCTGGGGTATTCTTTAAAACTGCCAGTGTTGTAAATAGTACCCATTCATTTGCTTTAACTATTTTAGCTTGGATTGTTGGAGGGCTACTAACAATTTGTGCTGGATTAACTGTTTCTGAATTAGCAGCTGCTATTCCTAAAACCGGTGGAGCCATTAAATATTTAGATTACACATATGGTCCTACCACTGGTTTTGCGATGGGATGGGCACAAATCTTGGTTTATTATCCTGCAAACATTGCAGCGGAATCAATTATATTTGCCACTCAATTAATTAATTTATTCCACTTAAATGCATCTTTAAATATTCCTATAGCTATTATTTCTGCTTTTAGTATATTATTTGTTAATTTATTAGGTGCAAAGGTTACTGGATATTTTCAGACCACTACTTTGATACTAAAATTAGTCCCTATTGCCTTAATATCAATCGTAGGTTTAATTATTCCAGGAAACGTAAACATTTCGCTATTTCCAGCTACGCCTACTAATGGTGCTAACCCATTTTTTGCTTTTAGTGCTGGGCTATTAGCTACTATGTTTGCATATGATGGATGGATTGGAATTTGTGATGTTGCTGGAGAAATCAAAAATCCTAAGAAAAATTTACCTAGAGCTATTATTTTAGGATTAAGTTTTATAACTATCATTTATACACTAATTAATTTTGTATTTCTAAAAACATTGCCATTAGACCAAATTGCTGGAAACCAAAACGCGGCTGCTGAAGCGGCTATGAAAATTTTTGGTGAATTAGGTGGTAAATTAGTTACAATTGGGATTTTAGTTTCTGTATATGGATCAATTAACGGATATACCCTTAGTGGAATGAGGATTCCATACGCTATGGGAGTTAGTGATACGTTACCATTTAGTAAATACTTCACTAAGCTTACTAAAAAGACAGCAGTTCCATATGTAGCTGGATTATTTCAAGTTGCCATTGCAGTAATTATGATTTTTCTAGGAACATTTGACTTATTAACTGATATGTTAGTATTTGTTATGTGGATATTTAACTGTTTATTATTTATAGCAGTATTTAAGCTTAGAATTAAGCACCCTGAAATGATTAGACCATACAAAGTTCCTTGGTATCCAATTATTCCTGCAATCGCATTAGTTGGTGGCGGATTTATATTGGTTGAAACTTTATTAACTCAATTTAATTTAGCCCTAATTGGTATGCTATTAACCCTACTTTCATACCCAATTTACTATTTCCACAAACACCAGATAAATAAACAATAAAAAATAAAGGCCTCTATATTTAGAGGCCTTTATTTTTTATATTATTTACCGCTATCACCATAATTTTTTAATACACGTGCACTAGGATCATCTACATCACAGTTTTCCCAATTTTTGTTAGGCATCCAAAAATCTTTAATCCAACTAGCTTTGCCGGGGAAATATTCTTCAAAAATGTCACGATATAGTAATGATTCCTTAGTAAAAGGAGTACGATAATCATATTTATCCTTTGCGTTAGCCACGTCTTCATCAGTATACATTTCATCAGCATAGTCTTTTAAATCATCTACTAATGAATGTCCTACTGCATCACTAAATGCTGCTTTTTCACGCATTAAAATATCATCAGATAAATAATCTTGTCCGGCAAATGCTTCTCTTAAAAGATATTTACCTTTATCATATTTATTCATCTTCATAGCTGGATCAATAGACATTACATATTCCATAAAATCTCTATCCGCAAATGGTACTCGCCCTTCTAGCGAGTTTGATGATATACAACGGTCAGCTCTTAATACATCGTACATGTAAAGTTCTCTAACCCGTTTCATTGCTTCTTTTTGGAATTCTTCAGCGTTTGGAGCGTAGTCAGTATATTTATATCCAAACATTTCATCTGAACATTCACCAGTTAAAATTACTTTTAAGTCTGTATTCTTATGAATTCTCTTGCATAATAAATACATTCCAATCGAAGCTCTAATTGTTGTTATGTCCCAAGTTTCTAAAGTATAAATTACTTCTCTCAAGGCGCCAAGAACATCTTCTCTAGTCATAATAAATTCAGTATGGTCCGTACCTAAGTAATCAGCAACTTCTTTAGCATACTTTAAATCAATTGGGTTACGATCCATTCCAATCGCAAAAGTTTTAATAGGTGCTCCACCTTTTAATTTTGAGGCAATTGAACAAACTAATGATGAGTCTAAACCACCAGATAATAAATATCCAACTGGTGCATCAGATTGTAAACGTTTTTTAACTGCCGCTACCAATCGATCATGAATTCCCTTAGTAGCTTCTTGTAAACTAGGTGTTATCATTTTTTCAACCATAGCAGGATCATGATAGCAGACAAATTTATCGCCATCATAATAGTGTCCTGGAGGAAATGGTAAAATTTTATCACATAAAGGCATCAATGTTTTAGCGGTTGATCCAAATGCAATTTGATGGTCTTCCTTAGTGTAACCATAAAACATGGGTCTAATTCCCACTGAGTCTCTAGCAGCCATAACTTTTTTAGTGGTTTGATCATAAAGTACAAATGCAAATTCAGCATCTAACATTTTGCACATCGTATCTAAACCATACTTACGATATAAAGGAATTAGAACTTCACAATCACTACCACTCTTAAAATCATATTCAGATTGTAAGTTATCTTTTAAAGTTAAATAGTTATATATTTCTCCATTGCAAACTAAGGTGCATTTATCTGATTTAAATGGTTGCATTCCGTCATCACTTAAATCCATAATCGCTAGGCGGTTAAATCCAAACATCATTTCATCAGCTTGTAGTTTACTAGTCATATCAGGTCCACGATGGAAATTTTTTTCTAAAGCCTCATCGAAAGTTTTTAAATCAAATTTAATTGAATCTACAGCTAAAAATCCACACATAATATCGCTCCTTATCTAATAAAATCTAATTTAGAGATAAAAAATAAGCCTTCCATCCCCTAATTACAAGGGACGAAAGGCTTATTTCCGCGGTACCACCCAAGTTGCCTATTATATATAGACCAACTCATATAAGAGTACAAATAATACTCCACCGATTGTAACGTACCGGATACGTCTAAGCCTACTCTGATAATAATCATTTGGGTTAGCAACTTGGGAAAGGGTTTTTCAGCAAATCAGGGTCGACTAGTTTCACACTAACACTAGCTCACTTAACGATTAAATTTGCTTACTCGTCTTTCTAGTTAATTTGTTATAGAAAATAATAACTCAAATTAAATTAAAAATCAACAATATATTTTAATATTTTTATTTTTTCTTTAATTTAATTTTAATCTTAAATAAAATTAATTATTTTTATTAAATACAGTTACAGTTTCAACATGCACAGTTTGAGGAAATTGATCAACTGGTTGCACTGGTTGATTTATCTCATAACCTAAATCAGAAAGAATTTGTGCATCTCGAACTAAAGTGGCTGGATTGCAAGAAATATAAACGATTTTTTGTGGAGCCATTTTAGCAGCACTTTCAATAAAGCTTTCATCTAAACCTTTACGTGGTGGATCAACCATTATAACATCTGGCTTAAGACCGTTTTCTTGCCATCTAGCCATTTGCTCTTCAGCTTTTCCAACCACAAATCTTGCGTTATTAATATGATTCTTTTGAGCATTGATTTTAGCATCTTCAATTGCATTAGCAACTATTTCAACACCATAAACTTTTTTAACATGTTTAGCCATAGCAAGTGAAATTGTTCCGATTCCACAATAAGCATCGATAACAGTTTGATCTGATGTTAAATCAGCATTTTCAATTGCCAATGAGTATAATTTTTCAGTTTGAGTTGGATTAACTTGATAGAAAGAATTTAGTGAAATTGCAAAGGTTAAACCTAATAATTTATCCTCAATATAGTTTTTACCAAATAGTTTAACATTCTTTTTACCAAAAATAGCATTACCATCACTTAAATTAATATTTTGAATAATACTAGTTACTTCTGGTAATCGTTCTGTAATTGTTTTAACCACTAAATCAACCATTGGTAACTTTTTAGTTCTAGTAACAAGTCCAATCATGATTTCTCCGGTGTAATACCCTCTTCTTACAATGATATTTCTAATAACACCGTTGTGGCCGCCTTCGTTATAAGGTGCCACATGGAACTTCCTCAATACATCTCTAACTACTAAAATAGCTTCATCAATTTTAGGGTCTTGAATATAGAAATCTTCGATTGGTATCAAATCATGTGAATGTCTACGATAAAAACCAGTTTCCAATTTACCGTGAATTTTTCTGACTGGTACTTGAGCCTTATTACGATACTTGTTAGGCTTGTCCATTCCAATTGTAGGTAATACATCAACATCCATTTTAGCTTTATCAAATAATTCTTTAACTTGATGTTGCTTAAATTTTAATTGAGCATCGTATTTTAAATGTTGTAAAGGTGCTATTCCTGTTTTGATGTAGTCTAGGTTCACATCTTCAACTCGGTCTTCACTCTTTTTAATTAAATCAACTAACTTCCCAAAGCTAAAATTTTTGTTAACCTTAGTAATCTTTACCTTAGCTATTTCACCAGGCAATGTGTCTTCGATGAAAATTGGAAAATCTTCAATTTTAGCCACTCCTAAGCCCTGATAAGTTAAGTCTACGATATTTACTTCATATTCGTTATTTTTAATAACTGGTGTTTCTATTTTCATATTTTCTCCTTAATAAACAAAAAGTCTTACTGTATTATCTCATTTATTATAATACAGTAAAACTTCTCAAATAAAAAATTATTTTAAATTGTCTACTTCATCAATAAATTGTTTTTCTGCTTCAACTGAGTCATAACTAATTGCTTTTTTAGGCATACTATCAAGATTAGCATACATCTCAATGTGTTGTTTTAAGTTAACAAACTCCATAGGTGCATCTCCACCATATTCACCGTCTAAATTAATTTGCATTTTGTCATTAACCGGACGTGCGATTAATTTAGAAGTTTTTTTATAAATAATTCTAGAATCATTTATATGACGACCACCACTAAGCACTTTAGCTAATAATTGTAAAATTTCAATAATATTGCTAGTTTTTACAATAATCATTGTAAAATTACCGTCATCCAGTGAAGCATCTGGTACGATTCTTTCCAATCCACCAATTGAATTAGTCATAGCAAGTAGAAACATTGAAGCTTTGCCTTCAAATTTTCCGTCATCATACTCTAAGTTCATATCGATTGGTTTAATTCTTGGTAATAACTCAGCACCTTTAACTAGATATGCTAAATATCCAAAAATAGTTTTCAAATTAGAAGGAACATCATAAGTCAGCTCAGTTAATAAACCTCCACCAGCAATGTTCATAAAGTATTTATTGCCAGCTTTACCAATATCCATATTAAAAGTTTGATTCTTAAGAACTATCTTAGCAGCATCCACTGGATTTTCACGTGGAATGTGTAGAGCTCTCGCAAAATCATTGGTAGTTCCAGCAGGAATAATAGCCATTTTAGGTCGATAATCCAAAAATGCAATTCCGTTAACTACTTCGTTAATTGTACCATCGCCACCGGCAGCTACAATTAAATCAAAGCCAGCTTTGGCAGCTCTAGTAGCCTCATTTTTAGCAGAATTTTCTTCTGGAGTAGTGGCATATGCACTTGTTTCGTAACCAGCTTCTTCAAAAACATTTAAAATATCAATCATATTTTGTTTTAATGCCTCACGACCAGAAGTTGGGTTATAGATTACTCGAGCACGTTTTTGCATGTTAATAAATACTTCCTATCTATTTGTTGATTGATTGCATTAATAATTTATTAACAACTTGAGGATTAGCTTTACCACGAGTTTGTTTCATTATTTGACCAACTAAGAAACCAATAGCTCTATCTTTACCATTGTGGAAATCTTCAATAGATTGAGGATTATCAGATAATATTTGGTCAATAATTGGTTGCAATTCTTTAGGATCAGACAATTGAACCATCCCATTTTCATGCACAAATTGTTTAGGTTCCTTACCTTCAGTAATTGCTTTGAAAACTTTTTTAGCCATTTTAGATGAAATTGTACCATCGCTAATTAACTTAATCATAGTAGTTAAGTTTTCAGGGGTAATTTCAGTATCATCTAAATCTACTTGTTTAGAATTCAAATATTCATTTACGTTCACTTGTAAATAGTTAGATGCCATTTTAGCATCAGCACCCAATTCAATCATCTTATCATAGAAATCTGACATTTGTTTAGTTTGTGTAATAACCATCGCATCGTAGTCAGTTAACCCTAACTTATTAATATATCTATCTCTACGACTACCAGGCATTTCTGGAAATTCTTCGTGAATTTCATTTATCCAATCGTCTGATATATTCAAAGCGGGTAAATCTGGTTCTGGGAAATAACGGTAATCGTCAGCCCCCTCTTTAACACGCATTAATATAGTAGTACCGTTAGTTTCATCAAAACGTCTAGTTTCTTGTTGAATCTTACCACCAGACATTAATACTTGTTGTTGACGTTTTTCTTCATATGCTAAACCTTTACGCACATAGTTAAATGAGTTCAAGTTTTTAAGTTCTACTTTAGTTCCAAATTCTTTTTGTCCGTATGGTCGAATTGAAATGTTAACGTCCACACGCATGGAACCTTCTTCCATCTTAACATCAGAGATTCCAGTAAATAATAGGCGTTGTCTTAAAGCTTCTAGGTAAGCATAGGCTTCATCAGGCGAAGCAATGTCTGGTTTAGAAACAATTTCAATTAATGGAGTTCCTTGACGGTTTAAATCCACATAAGAAAATTTATTTCCATGGGTATTTTTACCAGCATCTTCTTCAATGTGCATTTCTTCAATTCCAATTTTTTTCTTTTGGCCATCAACTTCAATTTCAATCCATCCATCATGAGCATCGGGAGTATCATGTTGAGTGATTTGATATGCTTTAGGATTATCAGGATAGAAATAGTTTTTTCGGTCAAAATGAGGATGCCTTTCTATTTCAGCATGGAGTGCTAAAGCGGCCATGATTCCAGATTTAACTACACCTTTATTGGTAGTAGGTAAAACTCCGGGATATCCCCAATCAATCACATTCGTGTTCTTATTAGGTTCATCCCCGTATTCTACAGGAGAAGGACTAAAAATTTTAGAATTTGTTTTTAACTCAACGTGAACTTCAAGTCCAATTGTTGTTTCAAAGTTCATTATTTTGCTCCCCCCATCTTAGGTGTTTGTTTATGAAAATCAGTATTTTGTTCGAAAGCATAACCAGCTTTATAAATTGATGTTTCGTCAAAATGACGAGCTAGTAATTGCATTCCAATTGGCATTCCATCTTTAGAAAATCCAGCTGGAACTGACATACCAGGTAGACCTGCCATGTTTGCTGGGATTGTTAAAGCATCATTCATGTACATAGTCAAAGGATCATCATTTTCTTCACCAATTCCAAAGGCTGGAGTTGGAGTAGTTGGAGTCATAATTAAATCGTAGTCTTTAAAGACTTTTTTAAAGTCATTAATAATCAAAGTCCTGATTTCAGCTGCTTTTTTAAAGTAAGCATCGTAAGAACCAGCAGATAAAGAATAAGTCCCTAACATAATACGACGCTTAACTTCATCACCAAATCCTTCGGAACGACTCTTAACGTATAATTTTTCAAGATTTTTAGCGTCTTTAGCACGGTAACCGTATCTAATACCATCAAATCTTTGTAAATTAGATGAAGCTTCTGAAGGTGCAATAATATAATATGCAGCAACTCCATATTTATTATGTGGTAAAGAAACTTCTTCAACCTCAGCACCTAATTTACGATAAATATCGGCAGCCTTTAAGATAGCTTGCTTAACTTCTTCATCAATTCCTTCACCTAAATATTCTTTAGGCAAACCAATTTTCATTCCTTTAACACCAGCTTTGATGTCTTTAGTAAAATCAGGTACTTCTTGGTCAGAACTAGTCATATCATGTTCATCACGACCCGAAATAGCATTTAATACCAAAGCATTATCGTAAACATTGCGAGTTAGCGGACCCACTTGATCAAAACTTGAAGCAAAAGCAATCAAGCCCCAACGAGATACTCGTCCGTAAGTAGGTTTCATTCCAACAATACCATTAAAAGCTGCTGGTTGACGAATCGAACCACCAGTATCAGAACCTAAGGCAGATAGCACATCTCCAGCAGCAACGGCAGCAGCTGAACCACCAGAAGAACCACCAGGAACTTTAGACAAATTCCATGGATTTTTAGTGATTTTCATAGCTGATGTTTCAGTGGAACCACCCATGGCAAATTCATCCATGTTGGTTTTACCAATGCTAATTGCACCTAATTTATTTAGTTTTTGCACAACTGTAGCATCAATAATTGGCTTAAAGTTATATAACATTTTAGAACCAGCAGTGGTTAAAATGTCTTTAGTTAATAAGTTATCTTTTAATGCGACTGGAATTCCAGATAATAAATTATTTGAATCAATTCCTGCCTCATCTATTTTTTTAGCTTCAGCAATCGCTTGTTCTTCATTGATAGTAATAAAAGCTGAAATTTTATCTTCGTTTTCTTTAGCATTTTGTATTGCTTCAACAGTTAGTTGTTCGGCAGTAATATCACCATTAACTAAAGCTGTATGAATATCAGCAATGCTTTTATCTAAAAAGTTCATTACTAGTCCTCACTTTCGTCAATAATTGTTGGTGTTCTGATTAAATCATCAGCAACGTCAGGCGCATTTTGTAATAGTGCTTCTTTTTCATTCCAATTATCGGCAACGTCTTCACGCATAGTATTTATTTGATCTGTAACATTAAAAGTAGGCTCTATGTTAGAAGTATCAACTTCTTCAAAGCTTTCAAATAATCCCATAATATTACTTAGTTGTTCAGTAAAATAAGGAAGTTGCTTCTCGCTTAATTCTAGCTTAGCTAAAGATGCAACATGTTCAACCTGTTCTTTAGTAATCCTATTACTCATAGTGAACTCATTCCCCTTTAAGTTTATTGTTTTAATAATAATTTTAACATACAAAATCGTATGTTAATTAATAGCTTGAAAATACATGTGAATAGAATTCTTTGCTACTAGAGCTCCTAGATAAGAAACTTTGCATTCCTTCAGTAGAACTTATACTAATATCAATTGGAATCCCGCTAGGTAAGTATTTTTCAGCTTGAGTTTGTACATATTGTGTAAAACTAATGATTTCACTTTCGCCATAAAACTGGGTTGTGATATTTACATGCATCCCACTCAACTTACCATTAACATAATGAGCTTGAGCAGTTATCCCACTCAAATTAGGGAAAAAGTTTTGTACTTGACTCTTGAAGTTATCAAAAGCATCTTCATCGTTATTATTTGTCTTGCTGCTTTGTGATGGCAATACCTCGTTTTTAATGTTCATTTTTTGCCAACTAGATACTTTTGTAGCTCCATCATTATTCACAGAATAAGCAAAGAAGTTACCACCAACTAAACTATCATTAGGTGCTTGCTTATAAAGTGCAATGACAATTGGAATATTTTTCAAATCTTTATTTTTACGCAATCTTTGTAAAATAGTATTTCCAATTTGTTTTCCCTGCTCTTTAATTTCTGAATTAGTTAGTTTCTTTTGATAAATAGCACCATAGGCTTCTTTTCGGTAGTAATAAACTGAATTGATCCCCACACCAATAGTCATACCACTGATTTTTAAAGAGTTATTTTGCTGAGTCATAAAATCTTGTTCGTCAATTTGTTGTAAATACATTGGAACTTTTGTATCTTTTCCAGAAGGATTTAGTCCTTCTGGATTCTTTTTAGTTTTTCTATCTAACCATTTTTCAGCTGTATTAGTATTTATATATTGACCTTCTTGGAATATATATTTATCAGTTGAAAAATGAGACTTAGAAATATTTAGCAAACCATTCTCAAAGCTCTTCAAATTAAGTTGGTTATCATTTTGTTGAACGGTAACCCCACGGGATTTACTAGTTTGATAATGACCATTTTTAATTACTCCTTGGTAATATTTATTACTAGTCTGGCCAATTAATTGAGTATTGGAACTATTATCTTTACCCTTTTTACTACTTTCCGACTTACCACATGCAGCTAAAAATAGTGTACAAGCCATTAATAACATAATAATTCTAAATTTCTTCATGTTATTTTTTCCTCCTGGATTAGTCATTAATCCGATTAATTTCTTTCAAAAAATCACTTTCAGACATTATTTTAACATTTAAAGACTGTGCTTTGGTCAACTTACTTCCAGCTTTTTCTCCAGCAATTAAAATATCTGTTTTGCTAGAAACACTACCAATTATTTTGGCACCTAACGTTTCTAAAATTTCCATCGCTTGTGGTCTGCTCATTTCTTGTAGCTTTCCAGTTAAAACAATATGTTTATCATTAAAGATGTTTTCTGGAATATTTTGGGCATTAGAACCTAAATATTTCATGTTCACATCTGCTCTTCTTAGTTCATCAATTAGTTTAATCGAATCATCATTGGCAAAATAAGTTTTTATGCTATCAGCGATGGTTTGACCAATTGTATCAATTTGCAAAATATCGTCACTATCAGCATGAATAAGCTTGTCCATACTACCAAAGTGTTTTGCAATTAACTTAGAAGCCTTAGCTCCAATATGACGTATTCCCAAACCAAATAATAATCTTTCTAAAGAATTTTTTTTACTGTTGTTGATAGAATTAATTAAATTATTGGTTGCTTTCTCGCCAAACTTATCTAATTTAAATAAATCATCATAGTTTAAACTATACAAGCTAGCTACATCACTTACTAAATTATTTTCAAACAACTGGTTAACTATTTTAGGCCCTAAACCGTCAATATTCATTGCGTTTCTAGAAGCAAAATGATTGATCTGTTCAGTCAATTGAGCTGGACATTTGGGGTTTATACATCTCAACACTACTTCTTCATCTAAATGAACTAACTTAGCCTCACATGACGGACATTCGTCAGGAATATCAATCTTTTCACTGTCGTCAGGACGCTTAGATGCTATATATTCAGATATTTCAGGAATAATATCACCAGCTTTGTGAAGTCTAACTACATCACCGATTCTTAAGCCTTTTTCTCTCAGATAATCTGGATTATGCAATGATGCTCGTGACACTTTAGTACCAGCTAAAGTGACTTCATCCATAATAGCAGTAGGTGTTACCACTCCAGTACGTCCTACTGTCCACTCAACATTTAATAACTTAGTTTCAGCTTCTTCAGGCGGAAATTTGTAGGCAATTGCCCATCTAGGAACTTTAACAGTATGACCTATTTTGCTTTGCAGTGCTAAACTATTAGTTTTAACTACAATCCCGTCGATACCGTAATCAAGCTGACTACGTTGATTAGTATAGTTATCAATATATTTTCCAATTTCATCACTATTATGTGTAACTTGATAAGTATCATTAACTGAAAAACCTAAACTGCTTAGTTCTTCCAACATCCCACTTTGTGTATCTGATTTTAAATCATTATAATCAGACACATTATACATAAAAGTACTTAGATTTCTAGATTTTGTTACCATTGAATCCAACTGTCGCAAGCTGCCAGCAGCGGCATTACGTGGATTGGCAAACGGCTTTTGTCCATCTTTTTCACGTTGTTCATTGAGTTTCACAAATGATTTTTTAGGCATGTAACATTCGCCACGTACTTCAATATTGATTGGCTTAGTTAATTTTTTTGGAATTGATGGAATCGTTTTTAAGTTTTCAGTAATATCTTCGCCAATCAATCCATTTCCTCTGGTGGAGCCTTGAACAAATATACCATTTTCATATCTTAAAGAAATTGATAGTCCATCGATTTTTAACTCACAATTATAAGCATTAATTCCTGGATTATTATTTTTTAATCTATTTAGGAACTCAAATAATTCTCGTTTAGAAAATACGTCACCCAATGAAAGCATTGGTACATCATGGTTAACTTTGTTCAAGCCGTCTAAAACTGCTCCACCAACTTTTTGTGTAGGAGAATCTTTAGAAACTAAATCTGGATATTTATGTTCAATTCGTGTTAGCTTCTCATATAAATTATCATAGACTGAATCCTCTACAGTTGGACTGTCTAATTCATAATACTCATGACTCCACTGATTTAATTTATCGATTAATCGAAGCATTTCTTTTTTTGCTTCGTCTGGGTTTAAACCATCAATCGAAACGCTATCCAAATTAATTCCTCCTTTTTAACCCTTGCTGATTGGAGCAAAAGCAGCCAATAAGCGTTTTAACCCTTTGTCAGGAAAGGCAATATCTAATTCCATATCTTCACCAGAACCGGTTATTTTAACTACCGTTCCAGTTCCCCAAGCCTTGTGAATTACCTTATCACCAATCGTCCATGATTTTTTGTTTGCACCAGTTTCTTTAGGCTTTTCTACCTTAGTATTTGGTTGACGATATGAACTATAGCGAGTTTTACGTTCACGATATCTTTTTATGCTTGAATCAAACGAAGCTGATTGACTATTGTTGTCAGTCTGATTTTCGTTTTTAATTAAATCGGTATCTATTTCATCAATAAACCTAGATTCAGGATTATTTTGGCGTCTACCGTATAACATACGAGAAAAAGCGTTTGTAATGTATAGCTTTTCTTGAGCACGGGTAATTCCAACATATGCTAATCTACGTTCTTCCTCTAATTCATCATCATTAGCTGCAGCTCGTCCTAATGGAAAAATGCCTTCTTCCATTCCCATTAAAAATACTACTGGAAATTCCAAACCTTTTGCAGCGTGTAAAGTCATTAAAGTAACTTGTGGAGCGTCATCTTCAACATCATCTTGTGCTGACACCAAAGCTAAATCCGATAAGAAATTAGCTAACATTGAATCACTATCTTCGCTTTCTTGATAATTATCATCAAACTGTTTTGTTACTGATAGAAATTCTTCAATATTTTCAATTCTAGCTTTAGATTCTAATGACTTGGAGGCTTTTAAAATATCTAAATAACCAGTTTGTTCTAAAATAGCATTAGTTAAATCTGTTAATGATAATTGACTTTGCTGAGCTTGTAATTTCCCAATTAGCATTCCAAAATCTGAAATTGCACTTCTAGCTCTTGAAGATAAATCACCACTTAATTCAATATTTTTAGCTGCTTCTAATAACGTCCAATTATTCATTTGAGCAAATGACCTAAGTTTATCTACACTAGTATTACCTATTCCTCGCTTAGGTTCATTAATAACCCTTTCAAAGCTAATTGAATCGCTAGGATTAGCAATTAAAGTTAAATATGCTAAAACATCTTGAATTTCTTTACGGTCGTAAAATTTGTGTCCACCCACGATTGTATAAGGAATGTTAGACTTTAGAAAAGTTTCTTCAATAATACGAGATTGAGCATTGGTACGGTACAAAATGGCAAAATCACCATAAGAATATTTGCTTTCTATGCCCTCTTTAATTTTAGAAACTACAAATAAAGCTTCATCAACTTCACCATGACCGCGATAATAAGATATTTTTTCACCTTCAGCATTTTCAGTCCAAAGATTTTTATCTTTACGTTCTGCATTATTTTGAATTACGGAATTAGCAGCACGTAAAATATTTTTAGTTGAACGATAGTTTTGCTCTAATAATGTCACATGAGCGTCTTTATAATCATTTTGAAAGTTTAAAATGTTATTCATGTTAGCACCACGCCAACCGTAGATACTTTGGTCAGCATCCCCAACCACACAAATATTTCTATATTTATCAGCTAACATACGAACTAATTTATATTGAGCTTCATTGGTATCTTGGTATTCATCAACATGAATGTACTTAAACTTATCTTGATAATAGTTTAAAATTTCTGGATTTTGTTTAAACAAATCAATTGTAAGCATAATTAAATCATCAAAATCTAGAGCTTGATTACTATGTAATTGCTTTTGATATTCTTGATAAACTAAGCCCACATTTTTTTCAAAAGGATTATTCCCACCATGACTACTAATATACTCTTCAGGAGTTTGTAAATCATTTTTAGCATTAGAAATCGAAGATAAAATAGCCCTAGGATCATTTTTTTTAGGGTCTATGTTTAATTCTTTCATAATTCTTTTAACCAATGTTCTTTGCTCTGAACTACCAGCAATTGTAAAGGCACGATTATATCCTAATTTATCAATATCTCTTCTTAAAATTCTGACACAAAGCGCATGAAAAGTAGAAACCCAAACTTCTTTTCCACCTGACTCTAGAAGTTTTCCCACTCTTTCGCGCATTTCTTTAGCAGCTTTATTGGTAAAAGTAATAGCTAAAATATTCCATGGTAAAACATTTTTAGCTTGAATCAAATATGAAATTCGATGAGTTAAAACTCTAGTCTTACCACTACCAGCACCTGCCATAATTAATAGAGGACCCTCGGTACATAAAACTGCTTCTCTTTGTTTATCATTCATTCCTGAAACTAAATCTTTATCTGGCAAGTAAAACACAATCCTCTCTATATTTTTATTACATTAATTATATCATACGGACCACAATTAATTTTACATCTATCAACGTAAAAAAGCCGGTATCAACCGACCTAATCTAGTTATGAAATTAATTATTCTTCAAAAAATATCCGTTAAGACTAAACCTATTGTCTTGATAAAAATGCAACTTAGTATTTTCATCTTGCAAGTACTGTTTAAAAACATTCTTACGATTAGATGAATCAATTTCACATAACTTTTTATCATGATTATCAAAACGATAAGGTACTAATTTTGCATCTAGAATTCCTCTTAAGTAATTTTCAAAAACTAAGTCATCAAATAAATTGATTGAGCTATTTAATTTAATACTCAAATGATCCAAATAAATTAAATCATTAGGTCCAATATAAGTATAAATAATAAATGGTCCTACGTAATTAATACTAAGTGCTAATTTTCTAGCAATACTTTGTAATTCCTCAAATATTTCACTAGTTAAATTAGTATTTAATGAAAATAACGGATTATCATTTTCATTAGTACCTTCATCAATTATTGGTGATATTTGAAAGCAACGCTTACCTTTAGAAACAATGGTAGCATATTCTTTTTTATTGTCTAAGTAAGCTTCTAAAATAAAAGTTCCCAGTTTCAATAATTTATTAGCGTGTAATAAGTCATCAACATTACGCAAGACAAATTCTTTTGCAAAAGTAGCATTTTTTTGAATTGGTCTTAAAACGGCGGGAAAACCAATTTCTTTAATTCCTTGTTTTAAATCATCATCATTTAAAACGGTTACGTATGGAGCTGTATTTATGTTTAGTTGTTTAAATAAAGTTTTAGCAATAACGCGGTCTTGAATAAAGTCTAATATTTTACTTTCCTGTATAAATTTATCATTTTTTCTAATAAAATTAGCATTTATAAGCTCAGAGTTGTAAATAACACAATCAGATTTGTCAATAAAATCATTTAAAGTTTCAAAGCTATCAATACTACCGTGCTGATAGTAATCAACATATTTGGCAACATTATCAGAATTTGTTTCATCGTATAAGTTCACTCGTAGACCATGACTACGTAAAAAAATTATTAAATCAATATTTAATACATCAGACCCAATTATGCCAATACTATCACCTAATTTAATATCATTCATAAAAACGCCTACCCTTTAAACTAGTCAACAAAAGTCACCTTATTGTTGTCTAATGAAGATATTCTTGCTAAAGATTCCACATGCAAGCCCTCATTGTCTAATTTTTTTCTACCATCTTGAAAACTTTTTTCAATCACTATACCAACTCCAGAAACATTTGCATTAGCTTGATGGATAATATCTACTAAACCATTTACAGCTTGACCGTTGGCTAGAAAATCATCAATGATGAGGACATTATCATCGGCATTAATAAAACGTTTATCAATACTGATATGATTATTTACTTTTTTGGTATAAGAATATACATCACTTGTATACGCATTATCATTCATTGTGACGCTTTTATGTTTTCTAGCAAAAACAACTGGCACATTCATTTGTAAGCCTGTTAACACTGCAGGAGCTATTCCAGAAGATTCTACAGTCAAAATTCTTGTTATATTTTCATTATCAAATAGCTTTTTAAACTCTTTTCCAATAGAATTCATTAATTGTGGATCTACTTGATGATTTAAAAAGGTATCAACTTTTAAAATGTCGCCAGACAAAACATTTCCGTCTTTTAGTATACGTTCTTCTAATAATTTCATATTTAATAATATCCCCCCTAATCATTTTAATTTATCATATTGATTTAAACGGTATTTCTCTATGATTTGAATAATTTTTTTGGTATAGGATGGATCAGTTGCATACCCATCACTTTGTAATCCAGCAGCAGCTTCTACGTAATTATCAGAATTTACCACATCCTGATACTGTTGAGGATTCCAAGAAGTTCCATTTTTCAAAAGTGCTGCGTGCGCTAAAACGGATTCGTCCCAACTTTGATATACTTTAAATCTGCCTGTGGTAGTAATGAACTGCCCATTAACATATTCTTGAGTTGAAAGATTAACCGCATCACTATCGTGGATACTAGTTTTCATTCCATATAAATTATTATACTTAACCGACAAGCCACTAGTCCCCCAGTCTGACTCCAAGATAGCCTGAGCAATACTAACGCTAGCAAGTATATTATACTTTCTTTGTGCACGATAAGCTGACGGAATAATTTTGTTAATAAAATTTTTATGTTTTACATTAACATTAGTCTGATTATATACATCATATGTACGATGATTAACGTAATAAATCCCTGAAAAAAATAAACCTACAAAAAATATGACAGCAATTAATAGTTTATTGAAACTAACCGTTATTTGATAATTTTTTTTACTTTTTTTTCTAGGCATTTAATAAAAGCTCCTTTTGTTAATGAATATTTTAACCGGAAATACACTATTTTACAACGTTTATAAACATAATTAATTGACAAAAGCAGCTTTTTTAGTTAGTTTGAAATATAGACATAAATTAGGAGATGCTAAAAATGCCAAAAGATAAAACTACCAGTAACGAAAAATCACCCTTTGACGTAGGCGACACTGTAAAATTCAAACTAGAGAAAAAAGAATTCACTGGAACCATCGAAAAAAGTTATACAAATGCTTTTTTAATCGGATTTAAATCAAATGATATTGAATTAGAAGATAAATATCATGATAAAGTTGTTATTAATAATAAGAACTTAAAAATGGTCAAAAAGAACTAAAAAAGACGTTGCTAATGCAACGCCTTTTTATTTAATAATTTTTTGTAGTGGTCTAACTATTAATGGAACTACTAATCCTGACACCAACATTTCAATTAAACCATTAGTTCCCGCTACCCCTAGCAGAAAAGGTAGCATTGAAGAATTATCTATGTGGTAAAGCTGGAATGATTGATTTCTATAAAAGACATAAATTAAGCTTAGAAATATAATTGTGTTAACTAGTGAACCTAAAATTCCCATCACAGGTAATAAAATTTTAGATTTATATTTATCTTTTAGCTTTAAATATAGAAATCCAATAATAATACCAATCAACATACGCGGAACTATCGAAATAATCGGATTTACTAAAACGATTGCAGCTAACGGACTTGTAGGCCACCAATAAGCTCTAATAAATGTTATAAATCCCCAAGAAAATCCAACTATTCCACCAAATTTTGGTCCCATTAAAATAGCAGATACTATAACAGTTATAGGTATAATAGTTATACTTAGTGGACCAAATGGTATATTTCCTATAATTGGAACGGTCGTTTGAACTAAAATTAAAGCAATGAACATGGCTAGCATGACATTATAACTACTTCTTTTTTTCATTTAAGTTTCCTTCCAAAAACAATTATTTAAAAGAAAAAGACACTTTAAATAAAATAAAGTGTCTTTCAACATTAATAATATTAACGTTTTGAGAATTGTCCTGATTTACGAGCTTTCTTAAGACCAGGTTTCTTACGTTCTTTCATACGAGCATCACGAGTTAATAAACCGGCGCTCTTTAAAGGACCACGGAAGTCTGGATCTACTTCTAGCAATGCACGGGCAATTCCGTGACGAGTAGCACCAGCTTGTCCAGAGTATCCACCACCATGAACATTAACTAAAGCATCGTAGTTACCTAGAGTTTCAGTAACGTTGAATGGTTGAGCAACTACTTCTCTCAAACTTGGGAATGGAATGTAGTCTTCAATAGATTTTTTGTTCATAACAACTTTACCAGTTCCTGGTACTAAAAGTACACGAGCAACTGAATCTTTACGACGGCCTGTGCCGCGATATTGTACTTGAGCCAATTAAGTTTCCTCCTTAAATTAGGTTATTAATGTCTAATACTTCAGGTTTTTGAGCTTCATGACCATGAGCAGCACCAGCATAAACGTGTAAATGTAACATTTGTTTACGACCTAGTGTGTTATGAGGAAGCATACCTTTAACTGATGTTTCGATTAATTTGTCTGGAGTGTTTTTACGCATTTCTCCAGCAGTCTTTTGTTTAAGACCACCTAAATAACCAGTATGATGGGAGTATACTTTACGACTTGCTTTACGACCTGTTAATGCAACTTTTTCAGCATTAATCACAATTACATTATCACCAGTATCTACGTTAGGTGTAAATGTTGGTTTATTTTTTCCACGTAAAATCTTAGCAACTGTAGAAGTAAGACGACCTAAACTTACGTCAGTCGCATCAATAATGAACCATTTGCTTTCAACTTCACCTGGTTTTGCCATATATGTTGTACGCACTTTAAATTCCTCCATGTTTCTGTGTTTGTTCGACACCAATATAAGTTTCCGGGGCTTATTGTGGGGCAAACAATACCAGTTACCATAATACAAATAAATGTCAACAAAGTCAACCATAATATGACTTTAACGATATGGTAATTTAGTTGGATGCTCCGGATCCTCCCCTTTATAATAAACCTTTTTTAAATATAGTCCACAGGCTGCTGCCGTTCGACGAGCCTGGTCGCGATTTTTTACCTTATATAGTCTTAAAATATCATGTTCATCACGATACTTTGAGCCAATTTCTAATAAAACGCCAACCATTATTCGAACCATATTATACAAAAATCCATTTCCGTAAAACTCAAATTCTAATTCATTTTCTACTTTGTCATACTTACAAGTAGCATTATAAATAGTTCTAATGTTACTTTTAGCAGTAGAGCCAGAAGCTACGAAACTAGTAAAATCATGTTCGCCAATTAAATCCTGTAAAGCTACATTTATGCTATCCAAATTAACCGGAAAACGCCAATGCGCCGTATAAAAGCGTTTAAATGGGTTAATAAATTCGCCTAAGTAAACTTTATATACATATTTTTTTCCAGAAACATCATACCTAGCGTGGAAATCATCAGCAACTTTTTCTACTTTAATAATTTCAATATCTAACGGCATCAAACTATTTAAAGCTTTGAACATATTTATTTCTTTTAAATCAAAGGGAAAATCAAAATGAACTACTTGACCTAGCGCATGCACTCCTGAATCAGTTCGACCAGAACCAAATACTTCAATTCTTTCTGAATGAGCCATTTTATTAACCGCTTTAGTTACAGTTCCCTCAACGGTCCTTTGATTTGGTTGCCTTTGAAATCCCGCAAAATTAGTTCCATCATAAGCAATTGTTACCTTATATCTCAAAATAATGTCTCCCTAATTTCTTAAAAATATTACCATTAAACTAATAAATAAAATTACAATCATACCAATATAGTCATTATGTTCTATAGGATACGACTTGAATTTACTTCTTTTCATCTCCGGTGAATATCCCCTTGCTTCCATAGCAATACTCAATTCATCAGCATGTTTGAACGCACTCACAAATAGTGGTACTAACAACGGAATCAACGATTTAATTCTTTTAATAATGTTACCACTACCAAAATCAACGCCTCTGGAACGTTGTGCATTCATTATATTCATAGCCTCATCAGTTAATGTAGGAACAAATCTTAGTGCTATTGATATCATTAAAGAAATTGTTTCTACCGGTAAATGAATTTTTTTTAATGGTGAGAGTATTTTTTCAATCCCATAAGCTATTGCTAGAGGGCTCGTCGTTAAAGTCAATAAAGTTGATATAGTAATTATAAGTATAAAACGCATAAATATATAAAACGCACTCAATAATCCTAAAGACGTTATCTTAAATATCCAAAATGAAGCATAAGTTTGACCACCTGTACTAAAAACTAGCTGTAACAATACCGTTATAATTATTAGTATGATTAACGGCTTAATTCCATTTACAAAAAATTTTAAAGGTATTTTAGAAAATCTTAATGCAACTAAGCATAATAAAAACAAAGATACGTAAGTTATAAGATTGTTTGCAAAGAACACAATAACTATAAAATAAAAGCTCATTATTATTTTTATAGTTGGATTTAAACTATGGATTTTAGATTTTCCAGGCATGTATCGACCAAAAATGAAATTATCCATTACGCTTGCTCCCTTTAGAAAACGATTTTAAAATTTGATTACTTAGGCTTTCAACATTTAGCGGTACCCCTTCGCCTAAAGGAATATTATTTTCAACAAGTTTATTATAGAACTTTACTGATGATGGTAATTCTAAATTATATCTGCTCAAAAGTTTTTCATCATTAAATATCACATTAGATTTATCACTTTTAATCATTTTACCATCATGCATAACGATAACATTATCTGAATATTCAGCAACGATGTCCATTTGATGACTAACCAATATTATCGTCATATTTTTCTCTACATGAAGTTTATTTATCAAATTCATAATAAATTTTTGACCTTTGGGATCTAGTCCCACTGTAGGTTCATCTAAAACTAATATTTCAGGGTTTGTAGCTAAAACTCCGGCAATGGCTACTCTCCTCATTTGACCACCAGATATTTCAAAAGGTGACTTTTCCATTATGTCTAAAGGTAACTGAACTAATTTTAGACTATTTTCAACAATCTGCTTTATTTTAGATTCTTCAACTCCAAAATTACGCGGTCCAAAAGCAACATCTTCTTTTATAGAATCAGCAAATAACTGTTTTTCTGGAAATTGAAAAATTAAACCTACTTTTTTTCTAAGTGGATTTAAATTTTTATTAGTAGTTTCTGAAGTTATTTTAAATTCATCAATTATTAATGATCCATGAGTTGGCTTTATTAAAGCATTAAGCATTTGCACTAAAGTTGATTTACCGCTACCAGTCTTGCCAACTATAGAAGTAAAAGAGCCCATTGGAATGTGTAAATTAATATTTTTCAAAGCTTTATGTTCATATGGTGTATTTTGCTGATAATAATAATCTACATTTTTAAATATAATTTCTTTATGCATTTAATTAATTCCTCTTCATCCATATAACTATTGGGAATATCCAAACCACTGTTTATTAAATGTCTAGATAGTTGAGCAGAAAACGGCATTTCTAAAGAATATTTTTCCAAATTTTCTACACTGTTAAATAATTCATAAGGATTAGTATCTTCTATCAACATTCCAGATTTTAAAAGTAATACTCGGCTAGAAAGCTTTATTTCTTCCACATCATGCGTTATGGATATAACAGTCATATTGTTATCAGTTCTAAAATTATTGATTATATCAAGAATTTCATTTCTCCCCTGCGGGTCTATCATACTGGTAGCTTCATCTAGTATTAATATTTTGGGACTTAAAGCTAAAACTCCAGCTAATGCTATTCTTTGCTTTTGTCCACCAGACAATTTACTAGGTTCATGGGTGCGATAATTGCTCATATCAACGACTTTTAAAACCTTATCAATAATAACGTTCATATCATTTCGTGAAAATTGATTATTTTCTAAGCCAAAAGCAATATCATCTTCGACAGTAGCACCAACAAATTGATTATCTGGATTTTGAAACACTAATCCTATGCTTTTCCTAATTTGATCTAAATTATTTTCTTTTACTAAATTATCATTAATAGTAATGCTACCACTATCAATGGGAAGTAATCCATCTAAAAGTTTTATTAAAGTACTTTTCCCACTACCATTATGCCCTATAACTGATACCCACTCGCCACGCTTAATATTAAAACTTACATCATTAATTGTATTTTCTTTAGAATTTTCGTATTTAAAATTAAGATTTTTCACTTCTATTATGTTATTTGAACTCAAGCAGACACCTCCTATAAAATAATTTAATAATTTTATGTATAAAAAAATCACTATAAGGCCTTATAGTACGAAGATAAAATCTCCATTCAAGCTAGACTTGGAATAAATCCATCATCATAACGCTTTATACTATAAAACCCTAGTGATTCCTATGATAAGATATTAAAAAAGTAAATATTAATCAACTAATTGTAATATAACCATTGATGCTCCATCACCACGACGAGGCATAGTCTTTAAGATTCTAGTGTAACCACCATTACGGTCAGCATATTTTGGTGCAATTTCATCAAAAAGCTTTTGTAATGCAGTTGTAACCTTAACACCATTACCATCTTCTTTGGCATCAGCAACAACATTTTGTAAAAATGCAGCTGCTTGACGACGAGCATGAAGATCACCACGTTTACCAAGGGTAATCATTTTATCTGCAGTTGAGCGTACTTCTTTAGCACGAGCTTCAGTAGTTTTAATTTGACCATTAACTAGTAAGTCAGTAGTCAAATTTCTTAATAGTGAACGACGATGTGCACTAGTACGTTGCAATTTACGGTAACTCATAATTGGATATCCTCCTTTATACTAATCTTCTTTACGAAATGATAATCCAAGGTTAGCAAGTTTTTCTCTTACTTCAACTAAAGACTTACGTCCTAAGTTACGAACCTTCATCATATCCATTTCACTTTTGTCAGTCAATTCTTGAACAGTGTTGATTCCAGCACGTTTCAAACAATTGTATGAACGAACAGATAAATCTAGTTCTTCAATAGTCATTTCAAGCATTTTTTCTTTATGTGTTTCTTCTTTTTCAACCATAACTTCAGCATTTTTAGCTTCATCGGTTAAATCAACAAACATAGATAAATGTTCACTCAAAATTTTAGCTGCTAAACTAACAGCTTCGCTAGGAGTAATAGAACCATCAGTCCATACATCCAATGTTAATTTGTCAAAATCAGCTCTTTGACCAACACGTGCATTTTCAACTTGATAATTAACACGTTCGATTGGGGTATAAATGGAATCAACTGGTAAGACACCGATTGGCATTCCATCATTACGAGCCTTATTTTCATCAGCAGAAAC
The DNA here is from genome assembly GCF_001435995.1 of Apilactobacillus ozensis DSM 23829 = JCM 17196. Taxonomy (GTDB): domain Bacteria; phylum Bacillota; class Bacilli; order Lactobacillales; family Lactobacillaceae; genus Apilactobacillus; species Apilactobacillus ozensis. Next base: position 70,693 of record NZ_AYYQ01000029.1, on the reverse strand, counting down.
GTATCCGCGGCCTTTGTTAGCAGTCATTCTCATATGGAATGTTGCACCTTCAGCAACTGTACAAATCTTAAGATCAGGGTTTAAAACAGTAACGTCACCATCAGCTTGGATATCTCCAGCAGTTACCTGAGCAGGACCAGTTACATTGATTTCCATTGATTTCTCTTCATCGTCAGCGATATCAAGTTTCAAAGAAATTTTCTTTACATTCAAAATAATTTGAGCAACATCTTCTACTACACCTTTAACAGTTGAGAATTCATGTAGCACATCATCAATTTGAATACTAGTAACAGCGGCACCAGGTAAAGATGAAAGTAAAATTCTTCGCAACGAGTTTCCAAGAGTTGTACCATAACCACGTTCTAATGGTTCTACGACAACTTCTCCATAATTATCAGTTTCATCAATCTTATGAATATTAGGTTTTTCAAATTCAATCATTCTTATCCTTTACCCCTTTCAAAACGCTATGAGTCAAAAATTATTTTCATCTTGAACTAGATGAATAAGAAATTAAACTCGACGACGCTTTGGAGGACGAGAACCGTTATGAGGAACTGGGGTAACATCACGAATTGCAGCAACTTCTAAACCAGTAGCTTGAAGTGCACGAATTGCAGATTCACGACCAGAACCAGGTCCTTTAACTGAAACTTCTACGGATTTCATACCGTGTTCCATTGAAGTCTTAGCAGCAGCTTCTGCAGCCATTTGGGCAGCAAAAGGAGTTGATTTACGACTTCCACGGAAACCTAAAGCACCAGCTGATGACCAGGCAATTGCATTACCTTGAACATCAGTAATCATAACTAAAGTATTATTAAAAGTAGAATGAATGTGAGCAACACCATTTTCGATGTTTTTCTTTACTCTACGTTTACGACTGTTTCTTTTTTGAACCATGGTTTACAAACCTCCTTTATATACTATTTTTTACCAGCCATTGTGGTTTTTTTACCCTTACGAGTACGGGCATTGTTTTTAGTATGTTGACCTCTAACTGGTAATCCACGACGATGACGAATACCTCTGTATGAACCAATTTCTTGAAGCTTCTTGATATTCATACTTACTTCACGACGTAAGTCACCTTCGATTTTGTAGTTATCTACAACTTCACGGATTTTATCTTCTTGATCTGGAGTTAAGTCACGAACACGAACATCTTCTGAAACACCAGCTTTAGCAAGGATTTCAGCAGAAGTACTTTGACCAATACCATAAATGTATGTTAGACCAATAACGATACGTTTTTCACGTGGTAAATCAATTCCGGCGATACGAGCCATTAGAATACACCTCCTGTTTTTATAGGTAAATTATTTACCTTGTCTTTGTTTATGTTTAGGGTTTGAGCAAATAACCATAACGCGGCCTTTTCTCTTAATAACTTTACAATTTTCACACATCGGTTTTACTGATGGACGAACTTTCATACTATAAACCTCCTATACTATGCAAGACGACTACTTAAATCTGTAAGTAATACGTCCCTTGCTTAAATCATATGGTGACATTTCAACAGTAACGCGATCTCCAGGTAAAATTCTAATATAGTGCATACGTATTTTACCGGAAACATGTGCTAAAATTTCATGTCCGTTTTCAAGTTCAACACGAAACATAGCATTAGGTAAAGTTTCAGTAACTTTACCTTCAATTTCAATAACATTATCTTTAGACAAAGAATTTCCTCCTCGAAAATAGTAAATTTACTTAATAAATAAATTATATCAGTAAACAAAACATTAAAAGATTCTATTAGAACACAATCATTATACACAAAAGTCTATCATACAAATAATATAGCTACAATAAACATTATAATCAAAGTATCTTACTAAAATCTTTGTAATATTTTATCAATGTCTTTTTTAACATCATCAATATTTTGATTACCATCAACTGTATATAACAAACCTTTTTGTTTATAAAAATCAATTAAAGGTGTATTCATTTTTATGTTAACATCTAAACGATTCTTAACAGTTTCGGGTTTGTCATCACTACGTTGATAAAATTCATGTCCACCACAGATATCACAAGTATCATTAACTTTAGGCATTTTGTAGATTTTATGGTAAGTAGCGCCACAGTTTTTGCAAATAAATCTGCCTGAGAGTCTTTCAACTAAAACATCAGGATCAACATCAATATTAATAACAGCATCTAGTTTATTGTCTAATTCAGAAGTTATATCTTCTAAACTGTTAGCTTGATCAATTGTTCTAGGAAAACCATCTAGCATGTAACCAATCTTGGTATCGTCTTTAGATAGTCTTTCTTTAACAATTCCACAAGTAACGTCATCAGGTACTAGGTTACCTTTATCTATATATTGTTTTGCTTTTAATCCTAAATCAGTTTTATTGCTAATTGCTGCTCTAAAAATATCCCCAGTAGATATATGAGGTATCTTGTACTTTGCAACAATGTCTTCTGCTTGAGTACCTTTACCAGCACCAGGAAGACCCATTAAAATTAAATTCATTGACATAATAATATCCTCCAGCTCAAAATTATAATTTATCGGGACGAGTGTCTTTGATAAAACCAACATATTCTCGTTTCATCATTAGACCCTTTATTTGTCTAATGGTTTCGATAGCAACACCAACAACAATTAGTAAGCTGGTACCACCTAAACCAATAGATTCATCTAAGTTCCAAACATTTTGAGCTATCAAAGGAATCAAAGCAACTACACCTAAGAAAATAGCACCAACGGCACTTAATCTCATTAATAATGATGAAACATAGCTTTGTGTCTCATGACCAGGCCAAACAGCCGGTATATAACTTCCTTGCTTTTGAAGGTTTTCAGATAACTTTTCAGGGTTAACTTGAACAAAAGCATAAAAGAAAGTAAATAAGATAATTAATAATGTATATAATGTTGCTCCATAAACAGTTTGCATGTTAAAGACATTACTCATAACTTGATACCAAGTATCACCGGAGTGATTCTTAGCAAAAGCCATCAAAATAGTTTGTGGCGTAGATATGAAAGAACTAGCAAAAATTACAGGGATAACACCAGCTACGTTAACTTTTAAAGGTAAGTAACTGTTGCTAGATGAACCTGAAACTCTCTTGGTGTATTGAATAGGAATTCTTCGTTCAGCTTGCTGAACCCATGTAACAAAAGTAACTATTATAAGAATAACTATAAACAATGCTACAACAAAAGCTATTGATTGCCATAATTGTGAATTAGAATCCCCAACAAAATATTCTTTGTAAAGTTGTTGAATCCCAACAGGAATTCTAGCAATAATACCGGCAAAAATAATCATTGAAACACCTTGACCAATACCTCGATCAGTAATCATATCACCCATCCAAGTAGTTAACATAGAACCACCTGTAAGAATTAAACCAATACTAATATAAGTGGAAGGACCAGGGTTCTCAACAAGGTTTAAGCTACTTAAAGCATTAAATCCTGCTGTAATTCCAATAGATTGTATAAAAGCAAGAAAAACGGTTAATACCCGTGTGACTTGATTTAATTTTTTCCGACCAACTTCTCCTTGTTTGCTCCATTCGACGAAGCGAGGGACAATATCCATTTGAAGAAGTTGAACAACTATTTGTGCTGTAATATAGGGCGAAACACCCATAGCGAAAAGTGAATAATTTGTTAATCCACCACCACTAAAGGTGTTCAAAATGCTAACCAATCCAGATGAGGCAACGCTTTGGAGTGCATTTGCGTTTATTCCAGGAACAGTTATAAAAGCTCCAAGCCTAAATACGATCAATACTCCTAAGGTAAAAAGGATTTTATTTCTAATATCCTTGACCTTAAAAGCGTTTTTCATGGTTGATAGCATTAGATCACCTCAATCTTACCGCCAGCGTCTTCAATTGCTGCCTTAGCAGTAGCAGAAAATTTACTTGCTTTAACTGTAAGCTTTTTGCTTAAACTACCATTTGCAAGAACTTTGATACCGCTCTTAGTGTTTTTAACAATACCAGATTCTTTTAATAATTCTGGTGTAACTTCAGTACCGTTATCGAATTGTTCTAAAGTAGTTAAATTAACAACAGCGTATTCTTTACGACTAATGTTAGTAAAACCACGTTTTGGAATTCTACGGTATAAAGGCATTTGGCCCCCTTCAAAACCTAAACGAGTTTTGCTACGAGCTTTTTGACCTTTTTGTCCACGACCAGAAGTCTTACCTTTACTTCCAAGACCTCGACCTAATCGTTGTCTTGAACTACGTGAACCTTCAGCGTATTTTAATTCATGTAATTTCATGAGAAGCGCACCTCCTTGTTATTTTACTTAACTTGTTCAACTTTAACTAAGTGTGCAATTTTAAACAAAGCTCCACGAGTAGCTTCATTGTCTGGTAACTCAACTTGACTGTTAACACGGCCTAAGCCAAGAGCTTTAACAATCTTACGTTGTTTGGGGAGTCGGTGAGCAGCACTATGAGTTAAAGTAACGTGTAATTTAGCCATCTTCTAACCCCTCCTTATTCTGCTAAGTGTTGAGTAGAAACACCACGTAAAGCGGAAACTTCTTCTGCACTCTTTAATGATTTTAATCCTGCAAATGTTGCACGAATAGCATTAATTGGGGTATCTGAACCCAAACGCTTACTTGTAACATCAGCAACACCAGCTAATTCCATAACTGAACGTACAGCACCACCGGCTGCAACTCCAGAACCTTCTTCAGCTGGTTTTAACATGATCTTACCACCACCGTAAGTACCGATAATTTCATGAGGAATAGTTGTACCAACAATTGGAACAGTGATTAAGTTCTTATGACCATCTTCAACGGCTTTACGAATAGCTTCAGGAACTTCTTGAGCTTTTCCAGTACCGAATCCAACATGTCCATTTTTATCACCAACAACTACTAAAGCGGCAAATCTAAGACGACGACCACCTTTAACAACCTTAGTGATACGGTTGATTGAAACAACAGTGTCTTCAAGTTCTAATTTACTTGGATCAATAAATTCTGCCATTTGTGGTTAATTCCTCCTTTTCTTAAAATTCTAATCCGTTTTCACGTGCGCCTTCAGCTAGGGCTTTTACACGTCCATGGTATAAGTATCCACCACGATCGAAAACAACATTTTTAATTTTCTTGTCAGCAGCACGCTTTGCAACTAATGAACCAACAGCATTTGCTTGTTCAGTTTTGCTGCTACCACTAACTTCTTTATCAAGAGTAGAGGCACTAGCAAGCGTTACACCCTCTACATCATCAATAACTTGAGCGTAGATGTTTTTGTTAGAACGATAAACATTTAAGCGTGGGCACTCAGCAGTACCAGAAATTTTGTTACGAACACGTAAATGACGACGTTGACGTGTTTTGTTTTTGTCTGGTTTTGAAATCAAAATAGTCACCTCTAAATTCAAATATTAATAAAGTAATATAATCAAAAAGATTATTTACCAGTTTTACCTTCTTTACGACGTACAATTTCGTTTTCGTAACGAATACCTTTACCTTTGTAAGGTTCTGGTGAACGAACGGCACGAACTTTAGCAGCAAAATCACCAACAAATTGTTTGTTGATACCGCTAATGTTAATTGTAGTGTTGTTAGGAGTTTCAACCGTTAAATCATCGTTAATAGCGATTTCAACTGGATTTGAGTAACCAACATTTAGAGTTAAGTTACTACCCTTAGCTTGTGCACGATAACCAACACCGACTAATTTAAGTGTTTTACTAAAACCATTAGTAACACCTTCAACCATGTTGTTAAAGTTAGCACGCATAGTACCGTGCATTGCACGTTCTTTGTTGTCGTACTTACCAGTAGGTTCAAAAGTTACGATGTTATCGTTAATGTTCATTTTAATCATTGGTGAAAATTCACGGGTTAAAGTACCCTTTGCACCTTTAACAGTAACCATATCACCATCTCTTTTTACTTCAACGCCTTCAGGTAATACAACTTTTCTATAACCGATACGACTCATTATTACACCTCCATTTCTTTAAAAAAGTATTACCAAATGTATGCTAATACTTCTCCACCAATTTTTTTAGCACGAGCTTCTTTATCAGTGATAACACCTTCAGAAGTTGAAATGATAGCAATTCCTAAACCATTTAAAACCTTAGGAACTGAATCAGATTTAACATATGAACGTAAACCTGGTTTAGAGATTCTCTTTAATCCAGAAATAACTTGTTCATTGTTTTTACCATATTTAAGAAATACACGAATAACGCCTTGTTTGTCATCATCAATGTATTCAACATCGCGAACGAAACCTTCACGTTTCAAGATTTCAGCAATGTTACGCTTAATTTTTGAAGCAGGAACTTCAACAGATTCGTGACGAACCATGTTAGCGTTACGAATACGTGTTAAAAAGTCTGCAATTGGGTCTGTCATGGACATTAACGTAAACCTCCCTTGTTTTTAAATATATTTTACCAACTAGCCTTTTTCATACCAGGAATTTGTCCCTTATGAGCAAGTTGTCTTAAGCAGAGTCGGCACAAATGAAACTTCTTGTAAACTGAATGAGGGCGTCCACAGCGTTCACAACGTGTGTAGTTTTGAGTAGAAAACTTTGCTGGACGTTCACTCTTTACAACTAATGCTTTTCTAGCCATTGTATAACCTCCTCTTATTTAGCGAATGGCATGCCGAATTGACCTAACAATTCTTTTGATTCTTCATCAGTGTTAGCAGTTGTAACAATAACGATGTCTAAACCACGAACACGGTTAACGTTATCGTAATTAATTTCTGGGAAAATTAATTGTTCACGAATACCTAAAGTGTAGTTACCGCGACCATCAAATGATCTATTGTTTACACCATGGAAATCACGAACACGAGGTAATGAAACATTAATTAATTTATCTAAGAAATCATACATACGTTCTCCACGAAGAGTAACTTTAGCTCCAATAGCGTTACCTTCACGTAATCTAAAACCAGCAATTGATTTTTTAGCTTTAGTAATTAAAGGCTTTTGACCAGAAATTAATGCTAATTCAGCAACTGCTTCGTCTAAGTTTTTAGCATTGGTAACAGCGTCACCAACACCCATGTTTAAAACAATTTTGTCAAGCTTAGGAGCTTGCATAATTGATGAATAGTTGAATTTTTCAACTAAAGATTTGCTTATTTCATTCTTGTATTTGTCTTGCAAACGGTTTGACATGAAAAGGTATCCTCCTTTCAATAAGTATTAATCAATTGATTTGTTTGTCTTTTTGGAAATACGAACTTTCTTTCCATCTTCAACTTTGAATCCAACACGTGTTGGTTCATTGTTTGATGGATCAATTAACATAACGTTTGAAACATGAATTGGAGCTTCAACTTCTTGAATTCCACCTTGTGGATTAGCTTGTGAAGCTTTTTGATGTTTCTTAACTTTGTTAATACCTTCAACGACTACGCGGTCTTTTGAGGCAATAGTTTTGGTAACAGTTCCTTCTTTACCTTTATCTTTACCACTAATAACGCGAACTTTGTCACCGGTCTTAATAAACATTTAACGGCACCTCCTTGGTCAACAATAGTATTAAAGTACTTCAGGCGCTAAGGAAACAATCTTCATAAATTGGTTGTCACGTAGTTCACGAGCAACTGGTCCAAAAATACGTGTTCCCTTTGGACTTTTATCGTCTTGTACTAAAACAGCAGCATTTTCATCAAAACGAATGTATGAACCATCTGCACGACGAGAAACCGCCTTTGTTCTAACAATAACAGCTTTTACAACGTCACCTTTTTTGACAACGCCACCTGGTGTTGCTTGCTTAACAGTAGCAACAATTATATCACCGATACCAGCGTATCTTCTACTTGATCCGCCTAAAACTTTAATAGTTAAAAGTTCACGGGCACCTGAGTTATCAGCAACTTTTAAACGACTTTCTTGTTGAATCACAGTTAATACCCTCCTTCCGGTATTTACTCAGAATACGATAAAATATAAATCCTAGATAGTTACCGCTTTTTCAACGATATTTACTAAACGGAAATGCTTAGTAGCTGAAAGTTTACGTGTTTCCATAATTTCAACAATATCGCCAAATTTAGCTTCGTTGTTTTCGTCATGAGCCTTGTACTTTTTAGAGTACTTAACACGTTTTCCGTAAGTAGGATGGATTTTATATGTTTCAACAACAACAGAAATAGTTTTATCCATCTTGTCTGAAACCACACGGCCTTTGTAGACCTTACGCATATTACGTTCCATACATTATAACCTCCTTTTATCGTATTCTACTTGTTTAATTCTTCTTGACGTAAAGATGTCTTAATTCTAGCAATGTTTTTACGAACTTGTTTCAATCTTGCAGTGTTTTCCAATTGACCAGTAGCTAATTGAAAACGAAGGTTGAACAATTCTTCTTTATAACTTTGTTCCTTCTCAATCTTTTGAGCAGTGGTTAGTTCATTAATTTCTTTAGCCTTCATTTGATTCGCCACCTACTTCCTCACGTTTAATAATCTTAGTTCGAACAGGAAGTTTTGTTGAAGCTAAACGCAAAGCTTCTTTAGCAACTTCATCAGAAACTTCTCCAACTTCAAATAATACTTTTCCACGTTTAACGGGTGCTACCCATCCTGCTGGAGAACCTTTTCCGTTACCCATACGAACTCCTACACCTTTTTCAGTGTATGACTTGTGAGGGAAAATTTTAATCCAAACTTTCCCACCACGTTTCATATAACGAGTAATAGCAATACGACAAGCTTCAATTTGACGGTTTGAGATCCAGTGTGAATCTAAAGCTTGTAAACCATAACTACCGAAAGCTACCTTGTTTCCACCCTTTGAGTGTCCACGTAACTTACCACGGTGTTCACGACGGAACTTAACACGTTTAGGTACTAGCATGTTTATTTCCCTCCTTTATTTTCTTTCTTATCACTTGGTTTAGTTGGTAATACTTCACCACGGTAAATCCAAGTCTTAACACCAATTGAACCATAAGTAGTATGTGCTTCTACCCATGAATAATCAATATCTGCTCTTAAAGTATGCAAAGGAACAGTTCCATCAGAGTATGTTTCAATACGAGCCATATCTGCACCGTTTAAACGACCAGCAACTTGAGTTTTAATACCCTTTGCTCCTGAACGCATTGCACGTTGCATACCTTGACGCATTGCACGACGGAAAGCTACACGGCCTTCTAGTTGACGAGCAATGTTTTCACCAACTAATTTAGCATCTAAATCAGGTTTTTTGATTTCAATGATGTTGATGTGTACACGTTTGCTTGTTAAAGTATTTAATTCTTTACGAAGATTTTCGACTTCTGAACCGCCTTTACCAATAACCATTCCTGGTTTTGCAGTATGAATTGAAACGTTAACACGTTTAGCTGCACGTTCAATTTCTACTGTTGAGACGGATGCGTCAGCGAGTCTTTTTTCAATATAAGCACGGATTTTTAAGTCTTCATTCAAATTAGCAGCAAATTCTTTTTCTGCATACCATTTGGCTTCCCAATCACGAATGATTCCTACACGCAATCCGGTTGGATTAATTTTTTGACCCACGGCTTTATCCCTCCTATTTTTCTGAGACTACTACTGTAATGTGACTAGTACGTTTGTTAATTGGAGAAGCGGAACCCTTAGCACGAGGACGGAAACGTTTTAAAGTTGGTCCTTCGTTAACAAAAACTTCGCTTACTACCAAGTCTTCTCTATCTAAATCAAAATTGTTTTCTGCGTTAGCTACAGCAGACATAAGAACTTTTGATACAACTGGAGATGCACTCCTTGGAGTGAACTTCAAGATTGCATTTGCTTCTGAAACGCTTTTACCTCTAATAAGATCAACTACAAGGCGGACCTTACGAGCTGCAATACGAACAGTTCTAGCAGTAGCTTTTGCTGATGTAATTTGTTCAGCCATTAGTTATCCTCCCTTGTTAAACAGTTTTCTTATCGTCGCCATTACCATGTCCATGGAATGTACGAGTTGGTACGAATTCACCTAATTTATGGCCTACCATATCTTCTTGAACGTAAACTGGGACATGTTTTCTCCCATCATAAACTGCGATAGTGTAACCAATAAAACTAGGGAAAATAGTTGAACGACGTGACCAAGTTTTAATTACTGATTTCTTTTCTTGATCTTGTTGAGCATCAATCTTTTTCAAAAGATGTTTGTCGGCAAAAGGTCCCTTTTTTAAACTACGACCCATTATGAAACCTCCTCTTCGATAACTTTATAAAAACGATCTACAAAGTTTTGCAGATAAATTATATTACTTTCTTGCTTTACGACGACGAACGATAAACTTGTTAGAACGAGCTTTCTTAGAACGAGTTTTCTTACCGTTAGTCTTCTTATGCCATGGTGATAATGGTGATGGGTAACCAACAGGAGCTTTACCTTCACCACCACCATGAGGGTGATCATTAGGGTTCATTACAGAACCACGAACATGAGGACGTTGACCCTTGTAACGGTTACGACCAGCTTTACCAACGTTGATTAATTCGTGTTCTTCGTTACCAATGCTACCAATAGTTGCACGGTTAACTGAAAGAATCATACGAACTTCACCAGAAGATAATCTTACTAATACGTATTTACCTTCCTTACCAAGTAATTGAGCTGAACCACCAGCAGAACGAACTAATTGTCCACCCTTACCAGGTTTTAATTCAATATTGTGGATAACAGTACCAACAGGAATGTCCTTTAATGGTAACGCATTACCTACCTTGATATCAGCGTTTGAACCTGATTGAACTCTATCGCCAACTTTTAAGCCTTTAGGTGCAATAATGTATGATTTAATACCATCAGTATATACAACTAAAGCAATGTTAGCAGTACGGTTTGGATCGTATTCGATAGTTTTAACAATACCATCTACATCGTCATGATTTCTCTTGAAATCAATAATACGGTATTGGTTTTTGTTACCGCCACCACGATGACGAACAGTCATATGACCGTAGTTATTACGACCAGCAGTGTGCTTTTTAGCAGCTAATAATGACTTTTCAGGTGTTGAAGTAGTGATAACACTGTAATCAAAACCAGTCATATTACGACGACCATTAGTGGTTGCCTTGTATTTTTTAATCGCCACTGTATTTCCCTCCTATATTATTTATTTTATTTATCGCTAAATAATTTAATTTCTTTTGAATCGTCAGATAAAGTAACAATTGCTTTACGACGTTTCTTAGTATATCCAACATAACGACCTTGGCGTTTTAATTTACCTTTAAGATTCATTATGTTAACTTTAACAACTTTAACATCAAAGATATCTTCAATTGCTTTCTTTACTTGTGTTTTAGTTGCTCGTAAATCAACATCAAATGTATATCTCTTGTCATCCATAACTGAAGTAGATGCTTCAGTTATAACTGGACGTAAAATAATATCGCGTGATTCCATTATGCGAGCACCTCCTCTACTTGAGAAAGAGCAGCCTTTGTGATGACAACTTTTTCACTACGCAAAACATCTAAAGTGTTGATGCCTTCAGCGTTTACTACTCTAACATTGTTAATGTTACGAGCTGAAAGAGCAGCGTTCTTGTTGTCTTCTTCCAAAACTACTAATGTTTTAGCTGCTGAGTTCAAGTTACTTAACATGTCTTTAAAGCTCTTAGTTTTAGGAGCATCAAAGTTGATTGAATCAACAACTACTAAATTATCGTTAGCAACTTTTTCTGTTAAAACAGATTTTAAAGCTAAACGGCTAACTTTTTTAGGTAAGTGGTAACTGTATGAACGAGGAGTTGGTCCAAATACAATACCGCCTCCACGCCATTGTGGTGAACGAATTGAACCTTGACGAGCACGTCCAGTACCCTTTTGACGCCATGGCTTTTTACCACCACCGCTAACAGCACTTCTATTTTTAACAGCGTGAGTACCTTGACGTAAACATGCTCTTTGCATAGTTACTGCATCAAATACTACGTTATCATTTTGTTCAATAGCAAAGATTGCATCGTTTAAATCAACGTTACCGCTCTTGCTACCATCTTGTTTATATAATGCTACGCTTGTCATTTATGGTTCCTCCTTTCTTATTTTTGTGATCCGCGTGAAGCAGATTTAATAGTTAAGAATGATTTATTTGCACCTGGTACATTACCTTTAATTAAAAGAACGTTGTTTTCAGCGTCAGCTTTAACAATTTCAAGGTTTTGAATAGTAACTTGTTTGTTACCCATTCTACCAGGAAGTTTCATACCCTTAGTTACTCGGTTAATAATTACACCAAGTGAACCAGGACGACGGTGATATCTTGAACCATGAGTTTCAGGTCCACGAGCTTGACCATCTTTATGAACGTTACCTTGGTATCCATGACCCTTTGTAATTCCAGTTACATCAACGACATCTCCCGCTTGGAAAATATCTGCTTTGATTTCATCTGATACTTTATAATCACCAAGCTCAACATCTCTGATTTCTTTAATGAAGCGCTTAGGATCTGTTTTTGCTTTTGCTACATGACCTTGTTCTGGCTTGTTACTTAAAACAGCTCTCTTGTCATCGTAACCTAATTGAATAGCGTTGTAACCATCAGCCTCTGCAGACTTAGTTTGTAATACAACGTTAGGAGTTACGTCAACAACAGTTACTGGAATTAATTCTCCGTTTTCATCGAAAACTTGAGTCATTCCAACTTTTTTACCTAAGATTCCTTTTTTGGTCATGAGTACACCTCCGATATTAATGTATTTATAAGTATTAATTATAGTTTGATTTCGATATCAACGCCACTTGGTAAATCAAGTTTCATTAATGAATCAACAGTTTTTGGTGTTGGATTCAAAATATCGATTAAACGTTTGTGAGTTAACATTTCAAATTGTTCACGTGACTTCTTGAATTTATGTGGTGAAGCCAAGACAGTATAAACAGTTCTATCTGTTGGCAATGGAATTGGACCAGAAATGTTTGCTCCAGTTCTTTGCGCAGTAGCAACAATCTTTTCAGCAGATTGATCTAATATACGGTGTTCATATGCCTTTAAACGAATACGAATTTTTTGTTTTGCCATTGTTTTCCCTCCTCGCCTTTATTTGAAAATAAGACTAGCTCCGTGAAAATTACCGCCACGCCCTATCATGGCAAAGCGGCCGGGTGTGTCGCAACCTTTCACATCAAAGCCGAATGTAAGCATATACCCCAAGAGCATACTAATCCCCTGCGGCAATTACCTATTCATAATACTAGATTTATTATATAAATGCAAGGGGTTATGAATAGAAAAAATAAAAAAAGAGCAATGCTTTATAGCATTGCTCTTTTAAAATAATTAAATGACTAAATTATTTTTCTCCACCATTTTTTTCAATGATTTCATCTTGGATACTCTTTGGAACTGGAGAGTAGTGATCAAATACCATTGAGAATGTACCTCTACCTTGTGAAGCTGAACGTAGAGTTGTAGCGTAACCAAACATTTCTGATAATGGAACAAATGCATGAATTAATTGAGCTTTATTTCTCAACTCCATACCATCAACGTTACCACGACGTGAAGTAACTTGTCCCATAACATCACCCATGTATTCTTCTGGAACAACAATATCAACTTTCATGATTGGTTCCAAAATAACAGGGCCAGCTGATTTAGCAGCATTTCTCAAGGCGATAGAAGCAGCAACCTTAAAGGCAGCTTCACTAGAATCGACATCATGGTAACTACCATCGTATAACTTAGCTTTAACATCAATTAATGGGTATCCTGCAAGAACACCATTTTCCATTGATTCTTTCAAGCCTTGTTCTACTGAAGGGATAAATTCACGAGGAACAACCCCACCAACGATAGCATTTTCGAATTCGAATCCTTTACCAGTTTCGTTAGGTGTAAATTCAATCCAAACATCACCATATTGACCTTTACCACCAGATTGACGAACGAATTTACCTTGTGCTTTAGTAGCCTTAGTAAATGCTTCACGATAAGCAACTTGTGGTTGACCAATAGTTGCTTCAACCTTGAATTCACGTTTCATACGGTCAACGATAATGTTCAAGTGAAGTTCACCCATTCCGGCGATAATAGTTTCACCAGTTTCAGGATTTGTTTCAGCCTTGAATGTTGGATCTTCTTCTGAAAGTTTTTGTAAAGCTGTATTCATCTTATCTTGATCAGCTTTAGTCTTAGGTTCTACAGAAACACTAATAACTGGGTCAGGGAATTCCATTGATTCAAGATGTAATGGATGGTCTTGGTCAGTTAATGAATCACCAGTAGTAGTGTTCTTTAGACCAATAGCAGCACCAATATCACCAGAGAACACTTCAGGAATTTCAACTCGGTTGTTTGAGTGCATTTGAAGTAAACGACCAACACGTTCACGTTTGTTCTTAGTAGCATTCAATACATATGAACCTGATTCAAGAGTACCTTGGTAAACACGAATGTAAGTTAAACGTCCAACGAATGGATCAGTTGCAACTTTAAATGCCAAGGCAGCAAATGGTTTGTTGTCATCAGCTTTTAATTCGATATCTTCACCAGTTTTTGGATCGTTAGCCTTGTAAGGACGAACATCAAGAGGTGATGGTAAGTATTCTAGAACAGCATCCATTAACATTTGGATACCCTTGTTCTTAAATGCTGAACCAGCTAATACAGGATAGAATTCAAGATTTAAAGTAGCCTTACGGATACCAGCTTTTAATTCATCCTTACTGATTTCTTCACCTTCAAGGTATTTTTCCATAATGTCATCATCAACATCAGCAACTGCTTCAACTAAAGCATCGTGACGTTTTTGTGCTTCTTCTTTGAATTCATCAGGAATATCAACAATGTCCCATTTAGTACCTAATTCATCTTCGTCGTATAAATCGGCTTTCATTTCGATTAAGTCAATAATACCTCTAAATGAATCTTCAGCACCAATTGGCATTTGAACGGCATGTGCATTAGCATCTAGACGTTCGTGAAGTGATTTAACAGATGCATCAAAGTCAGCACCTAATTTATCCATCTTGTTAGCGAAAACAATACGTGGAACTTCGTATTCAGATGCTTGACGCCAAACTGTTTCAGTTTGAGGTTCAACACCAGCAGCGGCATCTAAAATAGTAATAGAACCATCTAGCACACGTAGTGAACGTTCAACTTCGGCAGTGAAATCCACGTGTCCTGGTGTATCAATAATGTTGATACGGTGGTCTTTCCATTGAGCTGTAGTAGCAGCAGATGTAATAGTAATACCACGTTCTTGTTCTTGTACCATCCAGTCCATTTGTGAAGCACCATCATGAGTTTCACCAATTTTGTGAATTCTACCAGTGTAGTACAAAATACGTTCAGTAGCAGTAGTCTTACCAGCATCAATATGAGCAGTAATCCCAATGTTACGAGTTTTTTCTAATGGAAATTCTCGAGTGTTAGCCATTATAAATTGTTTCTCCTCTCAAATAGTTCACTTTTTGAAAAAAGTGGCTAATTTGGATTAGCCACTCAGATAACATAGTTGTTTTAACTATGTTTAGATTACCAACGGTAGTGAGCAAATGCACGGTTGGCTTCAGCCATTTTATGAGTGTCTTCACGTTTCTTAACAGAAGCACCAGTATTGTTAGCTGCATCCATGATTTCACGAGCTAAACGTTCAGTCATAGTGTGTTCACCACGTAAACGAGCATAGTTCACGATCCAACGAAGACCTAAAGTAGTACGACGATCAGGACGAACTTCAATAGGAACTTGGTAGTTAGAACCACCAACACGACGAGCCTTTACTTCTAGTACAGGCATTACGTTCTTCATTGCTTCTTCGAATACTTCAACTGGTTCGTTACCAGTTTCTTTCTTGATAGTTTCAAATGCATTGTATAAGATTTGTGTTGCAGTTCCTCTTTTACCGTCCAACATCAAATGATTGATTAAACGAGTAACCAATTTTGAATTGTAAATTGGATCAGGAAGAACTTCACGTTTTTGTACGTTTCCTTTTCTTGGCATTAAAATGTCCTCCTTATTGCAATAGCGTATTAATTAGTTTTAATCTTTAGGTTTCTTAGTACCGTATTTTGAACGACCTTGACGACGATCAGTAACACCGGCAGTATCTAGAGCACCACGAACGATGTGATAACGCACACCAGGTAAATCCTTAACACGGCCTCCACGAATTAAAACAACACTATGTTCTTGAAGGTTATGGCCAATACCAGGGATATAAGCAGTAACTTCAATTAAGTTTGAAAGTCTAACACGAGCATATTTACGTAAAGCTGAGTTAGGCTTTTTAGGAGTCATGGTACCAACACGAGTAGCAACTCCACGTTTTTGTGGAGCTGGGTTATTAGTTTGCTTCTTCTTGTAACTGTTGTAACCATGGTTTAAAGCTGGGGCTTTTGATTTAGAACTTCTAGAATGACGACCTTTACGTACTAATTGGTTAATAGTAGGCATCTAAAAATTCCTCCTTCCGAAATTATTTTTTATTTAAGTCCACACATCCAGGTGGTTCATTTTTTGATAAATAACCACCTGCTGCTTAAAGCACTAAATTATAGTAACACTCATATTTTTTAGTGTCAACGTTAGTTTTTAAAAATTTTCAAACTTAATTAGCGTAAATATTTATGTCATAGGAGGTTACAGCATTTTAATTTACTTTTTATTTTTAAAAATATTTTTTGGAGCATCATTAGGCTCTTTCATAAATTTGTTATTTGAAAGGAGTAGTAACCATGAGTCAATTGTTTTACCACCTTCTCATTGTAATCAATGTCAAAGAACTTTAACCATTATCGAAAAAATACCTATCTTAGGTTATTTATTTTCTAAAGGAAAATGTGCAGAATGTAATTTTAAAATCCCAATGGTATATTTATTAAGTGAAGTCTACTTAGGACTTATATCAGCCGGTTTGCAAATTGAAAATTATGAAGATTATTTAGTTTTGATTATTGCAGCTTTAATGTTATATATGTCATTAAGTGATTTAAAAAGTTTATGTGTCCCTAGTATAACTTTATACATAACATTTTTAGTTAGCCTAATAATAACTAGTAAAAGTTTTGCTACGATTATAATCATTCTTCTATGTTATATAGGAACATACTTAGTGAACAATTGGCATAAATTCAATTTTATTGGAAATGGTGATATCGATGTATTATTCATCTTTTTTATAATATATGAAATACAAAATGTTATAAAAATTATTTTCATAGCTTCATTCTTAGCTTTAATATATATAAAATTCAGTGAAAAAGATAAAATAGCTTTTATTCCATTTCTCACAACTGGTTTTTTGGTAAATTATTTAATATAAAGGGGCTGTGACATAAGTCTCTAAAAAAATAACGCTCGTTGGAATTTGATTTTTCCAACGAGCGTTATTTATGCATAATAAAAAACGATATCGCACCAACCGATATCGTTTAAATAAATTTCCTTGAAAGGAAACTTAAAAATAATGAGTAGTTATTATACTTTAAATATTAAAGATTGGCAACCTAAAAATAATCATCCAGTAAACATTATCAATAAAATTGTTGAAATGATTGGTTTATAAGAAAAATGCATATTTGGTAGGCCACGAAAATATGACCTACGGTCACTATTAAAGTTAACCTTGTTTGCCTGTTCCAAAGGAATTTTTAGTAGTCGCCAAATTAGCGAATTGGCAGAAGAAAATTTACCTGCACGTTGGTTAACTAAAAATTTATTTCCTTCATATCGAACAGTTTGTCGATTTAGGATTTCAGATGAAGCAGAAAATTTAATTAGTAAATGCATGAATCAATTAACTAAATATCTAAGAAAAAACAATTGTATTGATGATGTAAGCTTTATTGATGGAACTAAGATACTAGCGGACGCTAATAAATATTCATTTGTTTGGCGTAAAAATATAATTCGTTTTGATAAATTAAATCGCGTAGCGATTATAAAATTACTTCATGACATGAATGATGTTAAATATATGGGACAACTTCCAGCTGAATCTAGTATCTCATTAGATGATTTAGATGAAATTATTATTCATTTAGAAAATTGTTTAGAGGATTTAAATAATCAAATTCAAAAAGATAAGAAGTTATCACCTAATCCCAATAAGCAAAAACGTCGTAAGTTAAAATCTATTAAAAGAAAACTTCGTTTTCGCAAAAATAAACAAATAGAATACCAAGAAACCAAGAAAATTTTTGCTAATCGTAATAGTTATTCTAAAACTGATCATGATGCTACCTTCATGCGTATTAAAGAAAATCACATGTTGAACGGACAATTGAAACCTGCCTATAATTTACAAATTGCTACTAGTGGACAATTCATAAATAATTTTGATATTTATCAAAATCCTAACGATACTCGAACCTTAATTCCGTTCTTAAATAAACAAAAAGAATTGCTTTTGACACCAAAAACAAGTGATATCTATGCACGAAGAAAAATAGATGTAGAATCAGTTTTTGGTAAACTAAAGGCTTCTTTACGTTTCAATCGATTCTCTGTTAGGGGAATCGAAAAGGTAAAAAAAGAAATTGGTTTTACTGTAATGGCATTAAATATAAGAAAACTAATGACGAAAGTCATTAGTTTTATAAATTTATATACAAAAATAGGATTTACGTTCAGTTCCAAACGTAAATCCTATTTTTTTAGAGACTTATGTCACAGCCCCTTTTTATATTTGATTATTTTTTAGCGTCTTCTTCTTGCATACGTTTTTCCAATTCACTAATTGAGTAAACGCCATCAGTACTTGATTTTCCGATTTCTTCTGGCTCAATATCACCATAAGTCTTCATTCCAGTACCTGCAGGAATAAGCTTACCAATAATAACATTTTCTTTTAGACCTACTAATGGATCGTTCTTACCACGAATAGCAGCATCTGTTAATACTCGAGTAGTTTCTTGGAATGAAGCAGCAGATAAGAAACTGTTAGTTTCAAGAGCGGCTTTAGTAATACCAAGAATAACTGGACGAGCAGTTGCAGGAATTTTACCAGTAATAATTGCATCACGGTTAGCGTCTTCGAATTGGTTAATGTCCATTAGAGTTCCAGGAAGAACATCAGTGTCACCTGGATCCATAATTCTAACCTTACGAAGCATTTGTCTTACCATAATTTCAGCATGCTTATCACTTACGGCAACCCCTTGCATACGGTAAACTTTTTGAACTTCACTTAGTAAGTAAACTTCAGTTGATAGAGAATCCTTAACTTTGATAAGTTCTTTAGGATCAATAGAACCTTCATTAAGTGCTTGACCTCTATGAATAAAGTCACCTTCAGTTACTTTCATACGGGCATTGATTGGGACCTTGTAAGTACGAGTATCAGAATCACCTTTAATAGTAATTTCTTTAACACGTTCTGCAGGGTTTTCTTCGATCAATGAAACTTCACCAGTAACTTCGGTAATTTCAGCTTTACCTTTTGGATTACGAGCTTCAAAAATTTCTTGAACACGAGGTAGACCTTGAGTAATATCGGCATTACCAGCAACCCCACCGGTATGGAAGTTACGCATGGTCAACTGAGTACCAGGTTCACCAATTGATTGAGCAGCAACTGTACCAACTGCTTCACCAACTTCAACGGCATCTCCAGTAGCTAAGTTTCTACCATAACATTTCTTACATACCCCATGGATAGTGTTACAAGTAAATGCTGATCTAATTTCAACTTCTTCAATGTCAGCGTCTTCAATTCTTTGAGCTTCTGGTTCGTTAATGATTTGATTACGTTTTACAATTACTTCACCAGTTTCAGGGACTTTAACTGTCTTCATCGCATAACGACCTAGGATACGATCATAAAGTGGTTCAATCATTTCTTTGCCTTCTTTAAGGGCTTTTACAATAACACCACGATCAGTTCCACAATCGTCTTCACGAATAATAACATCTTGAGCAACATCAACTAAACGACGAGTTAAGTAACCTGAGTTGGCAGTCTTCAAGGCTGTATCGGTCATACCTTTACGAGCACCGTGGGTAGAAATAAACATTTCCATAACTGATAAACCTTCACGGAAGTTCGCAGTAATAGGTAATTCCATGATTTCACCATTAGGAGCAGCCATCAAACCACGCATACCAGCTAACTGAGTAAAGTTTGAAATGTTACCACGAGCACCTGAATCACTCATCATAAAGATAGGATTTTGAGGGTCGAAGTTTTTCATTAATTGATTTTGGATTTCATCTTTAGCATCGTTCCAAACACTAATAACTCTTTCATAACGTTCTTGGTCAGTAATTAAACCACGACGGAATTGTTTAGTGATTGTAGCAACCTTTTTATGAGATTCGCTAATAATTTCAGGTTTTTGTTTTAAATCAGTAATGTCGGCAATACCAACAGTTAAACCTGATTTAGTTGACTCATTGTAACCTAAATCTTTAATGCGATCTAGAAGATGAGATGTTTCAGTAACTTTATATTGCTTGTAAACTTCAGCAATTACATCAGATAAGAAACCTTTCTTGAAAGGTTTTACTAGCTTGGCATTTTTCAAGTGATCATGAATGTTTTCACCTGGTTCCAAGAAGTAACTATCTGATAAATGACCACGTAGGTTAGTATCAGTAGGTTCGTTCAAGAATGGAAAGGCTTCAGGTAAAATCTTGTTAAAAATAATTTTACCAATAGTAGTTACTAAAATTTTACCTTTTTGTTCATCAGTAAATGGTTTCTTAGGCATTGATGATGCGGCAATTCCAACTCTAGTGTGCCAGTGTGTTAGCCCATTTTGGTAAGACAATTGAGCTTCATCAGTACTACTAAAGATCATGCCTTCACCTTCACGGTCTTCTTCTTCCATAGTTAGGTAGTAGTTACCAATAACCATATCTTGAGAAGGAGCAACGATTGGGTTACCATCACGAGGTGCCAAAATATGACTGGCAGCTAACATCAATAGTCTAGATTCAGCTTGTGCTTCATCAGATAAAGGAACGTGGATGGCCATTTGGTCACCATCAAAATCGGCATTGTAAGCTTCACAGGCAAGTGGATGCACACGCATTGATTTACCAGAAACTAATACTGGTTCGAATGCTTGAATTCCTAGTCTATGCAAAGTAGGTGCACGGTTCAATAGTACTGGATGTTCTTTAATAACATCTTCTAGTACATCAAACACTTCAGATTCTTCACGTTCAATTTGACGTTTAGCGTTCTTAATATTTGAAGAAATCCCACGTTTAACTAATTCTTTCATGATAAATGGTTTGAATAGTTCCATAGCCATTGGCACTGGAAGTCCCATTTGGTTGAACTTAAGACTTGGTCCAACATCAATAACTGAACGACCAGAGTAGTCAACACGTTTACCTAAAAGGTTTTGTCTGAAACGACCTTGTTTACCCTTAAGCATGTGTGATAGTGACTTCAATGGACGGTTACCTGGACCGGCAACTGGACGACCACGACGACCATTATCAATTAAGGCATCGACAGCTTCTTGTAACATACGTTTTTCGTTTTGCACAATGATTCCTGGTGCATGTAAATCTAACAAACGTTTTAGACGATTGTTACGGTTAATAACACGACGGTATAAATCATTTAAATCAGAAGTAGCAAAACGGCCACCTTCTAGTTGAACCATTGGTCTTAAATCAGGTGGAATAACTGGAATAGTTTCCATTACCATCCAAGATAAGTCGTTACCAGAAGTGTAAAAGGCTTCTAAGATGTCCAAACGACGAACTGCTCTAACACGTTTTTGGCCAGTAGCTTTTTTAAGTTCTTCTTTTAGTTCGGTAATTTCTTTTTCTACGTCAACTGTTTTTAGTAAGGTTCTAATGGCTTCAGCACCAATTTCCCCTTCAAAACGATTACCATATTCTTGTTTCTTTTGACGATATTCTTGTTCAGATAGTAGTTGTTTCTTTTCCAATGGTGTATTGCCTGGATTAGTAACAACATATGATGCAAAGTAGATAATTTCTTCCAATGCACGTGGACTCATATCTAAGACAAGACCCATTCTACTTGGAATTCCTTTAAAGTACCAAATGTGAGTAACTGGGGCAGCTAATTCAATATGACCCATTCTTTCACGACGTACTTTAGAGCGTGTAACTTCTACTCCACAACGGTCACAAACAATACCCTTATATCTGATACGTTTGTATTTACCACAAGCACATTCCCAATCTTTAGTTGGTCCAAAAATTCTTTCATCGAACAAACCATCTTTTTCAGGTTTTAAAGTACGATAATTGATAGTTTCTGGCTTTTTAACTTCACCATATGACCAACTACGGATCTTATCAGAAGATGCTAATCCAATTTGCATGCTTGAAAATTTATTGACATCGACCAACTGATAGTCCTCCTTCTCTATTCCTTAGTATTTGTATTTGCTTCGTCAGCTTTAGCATCTTCAGTCTTAGATTTTTCAGCTGCTTTTTGTTCTTTTTGCTTTTCAGCAAGTTTACTTAAAGCATCTACATTAACAACTTCGTCATTATCACTACTATCCATATCACGTAGTTCAATTTCTTTGTTGTCATTATCTAGAACTTTCATATCCAAACCTAAAGCTTGTAATTCTTTAACTAAAACACGGAATGATTCAGGAACACCTGGTTTTGGAATTGGTTCACCCTTAACAATTGCTTCATATGTCTTAACACGTCCAACAACATCATCAGACTTGTAAGTTAAGATTTCTTGAAGTGTGTAAGCAGCACCATAAGCTTCCAGTGCCCAAACTTCCATTTCACCAAAACGCTGTCCACCAAATTGTGCTTTACCACCAAGTGGTTGTTGAGTAACTAATGAGTATGGCCCAATTGCACGAGCATGAATCTTGTCATCAACCATGTGAGCAAGTTTCAAGTAGTGCATAACACCAACAGCAACACGTTTATCAAATGGTTCACCAGTGCGACCATCATAAACGATTGACTTAGCATCAGATGCCATTCCAGCTTCTTTAACTACATCCCATATATCACTATCACGAGCACCATCGAAAACAGGAGTTGCAACATGAATTCCTAATTTTCTAGCAGCCATTCCTAAGTGTAATTCAAGAACTTGACCAATGTTCATACGTGAAGGCACACCCATTGGACTCAATAGGATATCGATTGGAGTACCATCTGGTAAGTATGGCATATCTTCTTCAGGGATAACAATGGAAACAGTACCCTTGTTACCATGACGACCTGACATCTTATCTCCAACTTGAATTTTACGTTTTTGAGCAATGTAAACTCGAACCATCTTGTTTACACCAGGTGATAATTCATCACCATTTTCTCTAGTAAAGACTTTTACATCTTGGATAATTCCGCCACCACCATGTGGTACACGTAATGATGTATCACGAACTTCACGTGATTTTTCACCGAAAATAGCATGTAGTAATCTTTCTTCAGCAGATAATTCTGTAACACCCTTAGGCGTAACTTTACCAACTAAAATATCACCATCATGAACTTCAGCACCGATACGGATAACACCTTCATCGTCAAGGTTCTTCAATGCGTCTTCCCCAACGTTAGGTATTTCTCTAGTCATTTCTTCTGGTCCAAGTTTAGTATCTCTAGTTTCTGATTCGTATTCTTCAATATGAATTGAAGTATATACATCATCACGAACTAATCTTTCAGAAATACCAATGGCATCTTCGAAGTTATAACCTTGCCAAGTCATAAATGCAACAACAGGGTTTTGACCTAATGCTAGTTCACCATTTTCCATTGATGGTCCATCGGCAAGAATCTCATCAGCATCAACTTTATCACCTGCACGAACGATTGGGCTTTGGTTGTAGTTCTTACCACCATTAGAACGTCTAAATTTCATTAATTTATAAGTATCTAAAGCACCATCATCGCGACGAACACGAACTTCACGAGCATCAACGTATTCAACAGTTCCTGGGTGTTTACAAATTAATGCAACTCCAGAATCATGGGCTGCCTTATATTCAATACCTGTACCAACTAATGGTGCATGTGGCTTGATTAAAGGAACCGCTTGACGTTGCATGTTGGCTCCCATCAAGGCACGATTGGAATCATCGTTTTCCAAGAAAGGAATACATGCAGAAGCAACTGAAACAACTTGTTTAGGTGAAACGTCCATATAGTCAACGTTTTCAATCTTAGTTTCAATATTGTTAGACTTGTAACGAGCCATTACAACATCATTAGCAAAAGATCCATCTTCATTCAATGGTGAGTTGGCTTGCGCTACAACATAATTATCTTCTTCATCAGCTGATAAGTAATCGATCTTATCAGTTACTTTATGAGTGTCCCATGAAACACGACGGTATGGAGTTTCAATAAATCCATATTTGTTAACTTTAGCATAACTAGAAAGTGAACTAATCAAACCAATGTTAGGACCTTCGGGAGTTTCAATTGGACAAATACGACCATAGTGAGTGTAGTGAACGTCACGAACTTCGTAACCAGCACGGTCTCTGGTCAAACCACCAGGTCCTAAAGCTGAAAGACGACGTTTATGAGTCAATTCACCTAATGGGTTAGTTTGGTCCATGAATTGTGATAATTGAGATGAACCAAAGAATTCTTTAATAGAAGCAACTACTGGTCTAATGTTGATTAATTGTTGAGGAGTAACGGTTGAAGTGTCTTGAATAGACATTCTTTCACGAACAACACGTTCCATTCTAGCTAAACCAATTCTAAATTGATTTTGTAGTAATTCACCAACTGAACGGATACGACGATTACCTAAATGGTCAATATCATCTGGTTCACCAATACCTTCTTGTAAATTAAAGAAGTAGTTAATTGATGAAATAATATCAGCAGGAGTAATGTGCTTGTAGTCCAAAGGAATGTTGTCATTACCAATTACTGGTACGACATGTTCAGGGTCTTTTTCAGATTGAACTTTAATGATTTGTACAGTCATTGGTTCTGGAACAACTGATTCTTCAGAAGGATTAAATGTGTAAGCTTTAAAGTCTTTGTTATCCAAGTATGGTGCAAGAGTTTGCATGACTTGTTTGTCAATAACTGTACCCTTCTTAACGATGATTTCACCAGTTTCAGGGTCAGCTAAAGTTTCAGCTAGGGTTAGACCTAATAAACGAGTTTTAAGACTTAACTTGTTGTTAGTTTTGTAACGTCCAACTGGAGCCATGTCATAACGTTTTGGATCAAAGAATCTAGCAGTTAATAAGCTACGAGAAGAATCCGCAGTCTTAGGTTCACCAGGACGTAGACGTTCGTAGATATCTTTTAATGCTTCTTCAACACGAGAATCATCTGTGTTCTTGTGAACATCTTTTTCCAAAGTAAGAGAAAGACTGTCATTACTACCTAATATTTGAGAAATTTCGTCATCCGAACCGAAGCCTAATGCACGTACCAATTCAGTAATTGGTAATTTTCTAGTTCTATCAATACGAACATATGAAAGATTTTTAGCATCAGTTTCAAATTCCATCCAAGCACCACGGTTAGGAATTACAGTAGTTCCAAAAACAGTTCTACCGTTTTTAGCCTTATCTTGATGGAAGAATACACCAGGTGATCTTACTAATTGTGAAACGATAACACGTTCTGCACCATTAATAATGAAAGTACCTTGTTCTGTCATCAATGGGAAATCACCAAAGAAAACATCTTGGTTTTTGATTTCTCCAGTTTCGTGGTTAGTTAATTTTAATGTGATATGAAGTGGAGCTGAGTAATTTGCTTCATGATCTCTTGCTTCATCCACAGTGTACTTAGGTTCTAATAATTGATAGTCAACGAATTCCAATGATAATTTTCCTTGAAAATCATCAATTGGCATGATGCCGTTAAACATCTCACGTAAACCTTCTTTTAAGAACCATTTGTATGAATCAGTCTGGATTTCAATTAAATTAGGTAAATCAAGAACTTCCTTGATTTGCGAATAACTTCTTCGAATACGGTGTTTACCATATTTAACTAAATGTCCTGCCAAGTTCTTCACCTCTCCAAATTATTCTATTGAATTAAATGTTACATTTTCATTACAAATACCAAAAAATGGTATTTATATCTAAAAATGAGCAAAAAAAATCCAAAAATAAGAGAATTTTTCTTACTTTTGGTTATTATAGGTACGTTTTACGGACAATAGATCGCAAACGTGCATTTAATTCATAGTCATATACATGCCACTATACTATCTAAGTATTAAAAAGTCAATAAAAAAAGAGAAGGATTATCTTCTCTTTTTTCATTTTATTGCTTAACTGTTTCTTTATTATTAAATGTTAATTTACCCTTATGTGAACCAATTGAAAGTGTACTTCCAGCTGATAAGTCACCTGATAA
The DNA here is from genome assembly GCF_001435995.1 of Apilactobacillus ozensis DSM 23829 = JCM 17196. Taxonomy (GTDB): domain Bacteria; phylum Bacillota; class Bacilli; order Lactobacillales; family Lactobacillaceae; genus Apilactobacillus; species Apilactobacillus ozensis. The sequence continues at coordinate 44,429 of NZ_AYYQ01000029.1, read as the reverse complement.
AATCATTTCACTGACTTTATCTTCAACTTGAGTTTGAATAGCTCGACGAATTGGTCTTGCACCGTATTCTGGATCAAATCCAGCTTTAGCAATGACATCAATAGCAGCTGGTGTAAATTTAATTTCAATGCCTTGTTCTTCAACTCTAGCAATTAAATCTTTTAAGTTAAGTTTAACGATTTGACGAATTTGTGGTTTCTTCAATGAATGGAAGATAACCGTTTCGTCAATTCTATTTAAAAATTCAGGTTTAAAATGCTTTTTAAGTTGAGCTTTAATAACACTAGACATGGCTTCAAATGAATTTTCATCAGCACTTTCAGCACCAAAACCTACCGTCTTTTTATCACGTAAGGCAGTAGCACCCAAGTTAGAAGTCATAATCAATAAAGTATTTCTGAAATCAACTTTTCTACCTTTAGAATCAGTCATGTAACCATCATCTAAAACTTGAAGTAATAAGTTAAATACATCCGGATGAGCCTTTTCCACTTCGTCAAACAATACTACTGAATATGGATGTTGACGTACTTTTTCAGTTAATTGACCACCTTCATCATAGCCGACATATCCAGGTGCGGAACCCACTAGACGACTGGTAGAGTATTTTTCCATGTATTCAGACATGTCTACTCTAATCATATCATCTTTAGAACCAAACATAGTTTCAGCTAAATCCTTAGCTAACTCAGTTTTACCAACTCCAGTAGGACCTAAGAATATGAAGGAACCGATTGGACGATTAGGATTTTTCAAACCGCTACGAGCTCTTCTAATAGCACGTGCAATAGCTGATACTGCTTCGTCTTGTCCAACAATCTTTTTGTGTAATATTTTTTCTAAGTTAACTAACTTAGCGGAATCTGATTTAGTCATTTGGTTAACTGGAATGCCAGTCCATTCATGGACTATGTTAGCAATATCCTCACCAGTTTCAGTTAATGAATAGTTATCATTTTCAGTTTGATTTTTCTTTTCAGCACGTTCTTTAAGATTTTCTAATTCATCTTGAAGTTTTTTCTCTGCTTGTCTAATTTGAACTGCTTTTTCAAATTCTTGATTTTCAATTGCAAGTTCCATTTGTCTAGAAAGTTGATTCAATTCCTTTTGCTTAGCAGCTAAACGATTAGATTTACCCATGCTATCAATTCTAATTTTAGCGGCAGCTTCGTCCATTAAATCGATTGCCTTATCTGGTAAGAAACGATTACTAATGTAACGAGTGGATAGCTTGACCGCCTCATCAATTGCCTCATCAGTAATTTTTACATGATGATGTTTTTCATATTTAGGACGTAACCCACTTAAAATTTGTTTAGTTTGTTCTGGAGTAGGTTCATTTACCATAACTGTAGCAAAGCGTCTAGCTAATGCTTGGTCAGATTCAATGTGCTTTTGATATTCATCCAAAGTAGTTGCACCGATGGTTTGCAGTTCACCACGTGCTAGGGCTGGTTTTAAAATATTAGATGCATCAATTGCACCTTCAGCCCCACCAGCTCCAATTAGCGTATGCAACTCATCAATAAACAAAATAACATGACCATCTTCGCGAATTTCGTTAATGACTTTCTTTAAACGATCTTCAAATTCACCACGGTATTTGGTTCCAGCAACTAAAGAACCCATGTCTAACATCATTAAGCGTTTGTTAGCCATGTCACCAGGAACTTCACCAGCCACCATTTTCTGAGCTAATCCTTCAGCAATCGCTGTTTTACCTACTCCCGGTTCACCTATCAACACCGGATTGTTCTTGGTACGACGACTTAAAATTTGAATTACTCGACGAACTTCTTTGTCACGACCAATGGTAGGATCCATGCCACCTTGTTTAGCAATCTCAGTCATATCACGAGCTAAAGAGTCTAGAGTTGGAGTAGGACCTTCATTACGTTTGTTTTTATTACGATATTGCATGCGTTTAGCTGAAGCTGAAGAAACTCCCATTTTACGGAAAGTTACTTTTTGAACTTCACTAGGTTTAACATCTAATGAGAATAGAATTCTAGAAGCAATTAAGGCATTGTCACTTAGTAAAGCTAATAATAAATGCTCTGTACCTACTTTTAAAGCTCCATACTGTTTAGCAATTTGACCAGACATGGCAATTACGTTTTGTGCTTTAGGTGAATAAGGTAAGTAAGTGTCATTGTCAGCATCCACAAAGTTTCCATAACCAGCAATTCGTTCGATTTCGCCACGAATATCTTCCTCATTAACTGAAAAGTGTTGTAAAGCACTGTAAGCAATACCATTCTTTTCCATTGTTAAAGCTAGTAAAATGTGTTCAGTCCCAATCGCTTGATGTTTGAAGCCCTTAGCTTGTTCTTGAGCTAAAATTAGTACATTCTTTGCACTAGGTGTAAAAATATTATTATTGTTCATAAATAAGCCTCACTTTCTAACTTTCATACTTTAAATGATTCAAAATGGAAATCATTATACGTGCTCTTAAATTATCTTCGATTTTTTTATTTCCAGTATTAAGCGTTTTACAGCTTATAGCGGATAAAATGATATTTACTTCCTTATTATCAATAATATCATTTTCCAATAAAGTTAACGCAATAGACTTACCCTCTTTATAAGATAAAGTGTTATCTATTGAATCAATGATTAAATTAAGGATGTCCAAGTTATCCAACAATTTAACTTTTTCAATTCTAATATAACCGCCGCCGCCACGCTTACTTTCTACAATATAGCCATTCGGAATCCCAAAACGCGTTTTAATTACATAATTAATTTGTGATGGCACAACATTAAAAAGATTAGCTATTTCGGATCGACTAATTTCGACTTCTGAATCTTCAGCTAATATTTTTTTGAGATATTTTTCTATGATATCAGAAATATTTTTTCCTTGCATAGCTATTCCTACCTTTGACTAATATTGACTTTCATTATACGAATTTATGTATTAATTGCAAAGAAATTTGTTTGTGAAATAAATGATTGTACAAAAAAATCGGGAAAACAAGATTCGAACTTGCGACCTTTGCGTCCCGAACGCAACGCTCTACCAAGCTGAGCTATTTCCCGATTTATTAAATATTCAAATAG
>NZ_AYYQ01000029.1:17267-41353 GCF_001435995.1 Apilactobacillus ozensis DSM 23829 = JCM 17196 | reverse complement strand
AACCTGCGACCCCCTGGTCCCAAACCAGGTGCTCTACCAAGCTGAGCTACTTCCCGAAAAAATAAAAAAATGCACCCAGTAGGACTCGAACCTACAACCTTCTGATTCGTAGTCAGACACTCTATCCAGTTGCGCTATGGGTGCATGTAAAAATATATATTAAGTTAAATGCCGAGGACCGGGATCGAACCGGTACGGTCATCACTGACCGCAGGATTTTAAGTCCTGTGCGTCTGCCAATTCCGCCACCCCGGCATAATAAAATTGGCAAAGCGGAAGACGGGATTCGAACCCGCGACCCCCACCATGGCAAGGTGATGTTCTACCACTGAACTACTTCCGCATAATGCCGACTAGACGATTCGAACGCCCGACCTCTTCATTACTAGTGAAGCGCTCTAACCAACTGAGCTAAGTCGGCATATACTTACAATGCGGGCGAAGGGATTCGAACCCCCACGTCATAAGACACTAGAACCTAAATCTAGCGCGTCTGCCAGTTCCGCCACGCCCGCAACGTATATACAACAATATTAAATTGTAATGAGCCGTGGCAGGTTCGAACTGCCGACCCTCTGATTAAAAGTCAGATGCTCTACCGGCTGAGCTAACGGCTCATAAATGGAGGATACAGGGCTCGAACCTGTGACCTCCTGCTTGTAAGGCAGATGCTCTCCCAACTGAGCTAATCCTCCATGAGATCATTCCGGTTAAATTAAACAACTTGTATATAATATCAAGTTAATTGTTTATTGTCAAATATTTTTTATTTCGTAACAAATACTTATCAAACAACAAATAGTATTATATATGATTAATTAAAAAAAAGCTAGTATTTTTTGAAAATTTCTAAAAAAATAACGTTACTTAACATAAGCAACGTTATTTAAAATTATTCTTTTGTAATTTTCTTCATACCATGCATGTATGGTTGTAATACTTCTGGAATATCGATACTACCATCTTCATTTTGGAAGTTTTCTAGAATAGCAGCAACCGTTCTTCCAACCGCTAGACCTGAACCATTTAGTGTGTGAACATATTGAAGCTTACCATTTTCGTCACGGTATTGAATATGAGCTCTGCGAGCTTGGAAATCTGTAGTGTTTGAACAACTAGAAATTTCACGATATCTACCTTGGGCAGGCATCCATACTTCAATATCATGTGTCATAGCAGCTGTAAAACTCATGTCACTAGAAGTTAAAGTTATTACGTGGTATGGAATACCTAACATTTTTAATAATGACTCAGCATGTTCAGTAATGCTTTCAAGTGCTTGCCAAGATTCCTCAGGCTTAGTAAATTGAACCATTTCAACTTTATTAAATTGATGTAGTCGAATTAATCCTCTAGTATCACGACCTGCACTACCCGCTTCTGATCTAAATGCAGGAGTTAGTGCCGTAAATTTAACTGGTAACTTTTCGGTAGGAATAACCTCATCACGATAGTAATTTACCAATGGAACTTCGGCAGTTGGAATCATCGTTAAATCACTATCTTGAATTTCAAATCCAGCCTTATTTTCTAAGAACTTAGGAAATTGTCCTGTTCCGTACATTGAAGCTGAGTTAACCATGTATGGAGGTAAAACTTCTTTATAACCTACTTTATCGTTTTGGTCTAAATAGAAGTTATAAATTGCTCTTTCTAATTGTGCACCGGCTCCCATGTAGTATACGAAACGACTACCGGCAACTTTAGCACTACGTTCGAAATCTAGAATGCCTAATTTTTCACCAAGGTCCCAATGATGTTTTGGTTCAAAATTGAATTTACGAGGTTCACCAATTTTTCTTAATTCAACTGCACCTTCTTCAGTCAAACTAACTGGAACGCCATCTGCTGGAATGTTAGGCAAATGTGCAGCTAAATCTTGTTGATCTTTTTGAACTTTTTCAAGTTGTTCATCCAAATCTTTGGTTTCTTTGGCAACTTGTTTCATTTCATTAATGGGTTCAGTTGCATCTTCTTTGTTGCGTTTTAATTGTGAAATCATTTCTGAAACTTTGTTCTTTTTAGCTTTTAATGATTCACTTTTCAAAATTAAATCACGACGTTGTTGGTCAAATGATAATAACTTATCAATTGTTTCTGCCGGAATATTTCTAGTAGCTAATTTTTCTTTAATGTATTCTGGGTTTTGACGAATTTTTTTGATATCTAACATATAATTTCCTCCTAAAATAAAAAGAAGGCGCTCGTCTATTGGGACGAAGGCCTTCTTTATCGCGGTACCACCCAAGTTCTTGATGCATATAAATAACATCAAACACTCGAAAAAGATAACGGACTAATTCCGTGTAGCATTACCTACCCACTATGCATGTACTCGGAAATTTCGACGACTAATTTACACCAACCATTAGCTCTCTGCAATGTCTACTTATATAGCACATATAACGTTTTATTTATCTGAATACAATCTTATTACATAAATTTAAGTTTAGCAACTAATTAATGTTTCATACTTGTTTTTAATTTGTGCTAAAACTATTTTAAAATCTGCTTCATTCTCAACAAAATCATATTTATCACCGTCAATTTGCATTTTAGGTGATTGATTATAATTGTCATACCAACTATTATAACGTTCATTTAGTAATTGATAATATTTGTATAGTTCTGGGTCTTTATCAATTTGTTCAAATGAACGTCCCCGTTTTTTAATCCGCTTTAGCATCGTATCAAATGAAATTCTAATGTGAATTAATAAATCTGGATTCTTAACAATTTTAGCATCAGGAATTTCTTCCATCATATTCTCCAAAAGTGAATCGTAAATATCTGCTTCAGTCGAAGTTGCACGACCTAAATCAGCGTTCAAACGAAACATTAGGGAATCTTCATAAATTGAGCGATCCATAATGCTATCTTTAGCATCTAAACGTGCTTGCTTGATTAAGTCTAAACGACTATTAAGAAAATATATTTGAAGCAAAAAAGCATATTTCTGTGGATTTTTATAAAATAACGGCAAAATTTCATTGTCATCTACGGATTCATAATAACCTGATAAGTCCATCTCATTGGCTAACATTTTAGTTAAAGAGGTCTTTCCAGCCCCTATCGTTCCAGCTAGTACTAGCATAAATATCTCCTTAGTAATTTAATAGCTTTAAACATTGTAATACATTTAATTAAATAATCACAAATAGTTTTAAAAATAAAAAGGGATGCCATCAAGCATCCCTTTTACAATTTAATCATCACTTCTATTGTGTTCGTTCATAGTTGGTGAAACATCCACCTTATCCAATGGAATCAAATGGGTGTGATTTTTAATTTTATATACAACATACAAAATTAAAACTAATGGTACTGAAATATAAGTAATTCCAATTTGTTTCCAATCAAAAGATACGAATGAGTTAATGTCTTGGCCACATATAACTAAAATACATAGGATTAAAGTTAAGATTGGGCCAAATGGGAACCATGTAGCATGATATTTCAACTCACTCACTTGATGCCCTTGTTTAATAAAAGCTCTTCTGAAACGATAATGTGAAATTGCAATTCCAACCCAAGCAATAAATCCAGTTAAACCAGAAGCGGCTACTAACCATAAATAAATTGATGGTCCCGCAAAACTACTTAAGAAAGTTAATAAAGCGACTAATGTAGTTGCTAATAATGAATATAAAGGAATTCCTTTACCAGTAGTTTTTGAGAAAACCTTAGGTGCATATCCATCATGAGCCATTGAATATAACATTCTAGTTGATGCATACATACCTGAGTTAGCTGAAGAAATAACTGAAGTTAAAATGACTGCATTCATTAATGAAGCTGCAGCTGCAAGTCCAGCACGTTTAAATACTAAAGTAAATGGACTAATTGCAACATCTGAAGCACTAGAACCTAATAAGTCATGACTAGTATAAGGAATAATGGCAGCAATTACGATAATAGCAAAAATGTAGAATAAAATAATGCGCCAGAAAACTTCCTTAATCGCTTTTGGAACTGATTCATGCGGATTATCAGATTCACCAGCAGTTATTCCAACTAATTCAGTTCCTTGGAATGAAAAACCAGCAACGATAAATACACTCAAGATAGCTGGAATTCCACCAACAAATGGTGCTTGTTTATAAGTAAAATTAGATAATCCAGTAGCATGACCACCCATAATTCCAAAAATTGTTAATACTCCTACTGCTAGAAAGACAAAAATAGTAATAACCTTAATTAAAGACATCCAAAATTCAGTCTCACCGAACGCTTTAACTGAAAGTACGTTAATCAAGAAAATAAGGGTTAGCGTCACCGAACTAAAAATCCAACTAGGCATCGATGGTAACCAAAACTTCATAACTAAAGCAGCAGTACTAATATCAACTGCAACCGTTATCGCCCAGTTAAACCAATAATTCCACCCCATCGCAAATCCTAATGCTGGATCAACGTATTTAGCTGAATAAGCAGCAAAAGATCCAGATACAGGCATATTAGTTGCCATTTCACCTAAGCTAGTCATTAAAAAGTAAACCATTAGGCCCATTAAAACATATGCAACCAATGCTCCACCAGGTCCAGCCTGACTAATCGTGGAACCAGATGCAACGAATAGTCCGGTTCCAATACATCCACCTAATGCAATCATAGAAACGTGACGTGTTTTCAGTTCTCTATGAACTCCATTAGAGTTATTATTTTGTTCACTCATAAGTGATTCCTCCTAAATATGTTTCTAAGAGGTGCATACAAAGACAAATAACTAAAAAAGAATCTCCCCTTGTTCAAAAGAAGAGATTCTTAAAATAGCATTCTAATTATTGATCTTAGAAAGCACTCCGTAGCCTATTTGCTACGACAGTTCTTAGTCTATTAAACTAAGACCCAAAAATAATATGATAAAGCATATTATAATTTCGGCAAAATCCCCTTTCATAGATGTTCATCGCTACTTTATTAGCTAGCACCTACTACTAATGTCTTTTGCGCCTCTTCTTAGATTACTATAAGATTATATAATGACTATACAAAATATTCAACATTATTTTAGATTTAATACCCAAGTTTCAGTTTCACTGTCTGAAGAAAATTTTATAAAGCCATTCTTTTTCAAAACATTCATTGAACCTACATTATCTTTCTTGAAAGTTCCAAAAAGCTTTTTAACTTTATTTTCAAATTTCAATAATTCAATTACTTTTGATAAAGCTAAAGTCATATATCCTTTATGGCTGTAATCACCTTGGATTAAATATCCTAAATCTAATTCAGTTGATAGTGGCTCATTATTGTCGCCAACGTTTTCAAATAAGTTAATTAAACCAATCAATTTATTGGAATCACTATCACGAATAGCTACCGTGTTATTCTCAATATCTGAATCTAGTAACATCTTAGCATTAACCCTTGAATCAATTGGAACAAATCCACAATATTTAGCAATGTAATCATTATGCATTAGTTCAAAATAGGCATCTAAATCTGCAAAGGATAATCTGTCTATCGTAATTTTGCCTAAGTTTAATTTTGATATTCGCATCGCTTAACTCCTACAATAAATTTATTGCGTTAAAATAATAATTGTAACTAAAAACTTTATGGGAGGCTATAAAAACATGAAAATAATTAAAGAAAGTGTCCGTGAAAATTCGAATGCTTTTATGCAGGGATACATTAGAAACGCTGATGCTGAAAGCGGCCATTTTAAATATCCGGCCGTGATTATTGTACCAGGTGGTTCTTACACACACATTCCCATCAACCAAGCCGAAAGTTTCGCCCTAACTTATTCAGCTCAAGGTTACCAAAGTTTCTTTTTAAGATATACTTTTGAATCTGAAGCAACCCCATTACTACCTAATCCATTAATTGAACTAGCTAATACCATCAAAATGATTAAAGAAAATGCTGTTGAATGGAATATTGACGAAGATAAAATCGTAATTGCTGGTTTTTCCATTGGTGGTCACATTGTTAGCCTATTCAATGATTTATATGACTCAACATGGTTTAGAGACATTGCCAAAATAGATGATGCTAGTCAAATTAAACCTGCCGCTACTATTCTAGGTTATCCGGTTATCAACTTAAAACTAGGTTTCCCAAATGATGAAGAAAAAATTGCGAACTGGATTGATAATGATATTGAGATGGCGGCAGATGAACACGTTACACAAACTAATGTACCAACCTTTATTTGGGCCACTACTGATGACCCCGTTGTCCCAAGCATGAACGCGATTAAATACGCTGAAAAATTAAATGAAAATAGCGTTGATAATGAACTTCATTTATTTCATCATGGACCACATGGCTTAGCACTAGCTAACGACTTAACAGCATGGAACGATGCGTCTAATGATTCGCACGTAGCTAAATGGTTCCAATTATCAAATGAATGGTTAAAAGAAATTTTGTAAAACAAAAGCGGCTATAATAGCCGCTTTTTATATATAAGAATGATTAACTAACTTAACATTATTTTTAATGATTGGGGCAAAGTATACGTATAATAATTGACCAACTTGTAGCCATGTATAGCCAAAACAAACTGCTCCTATCGTATCAGTTGGATAATGAGCATTTAAATAAATTCGTGACAACATTACTAAAATCATAAAAATAATTGTACAAATCTGGATAATTAATACTTTTTTTCTACTCTTAATAATTGGTAAAACAATTACCCAAATTATTCCGATAAGTAGGAATGTATTTAAAACATGTCCACTAGGAAAACTAAAACCAGTATCGTGAGCTAAATGGAATATTGGGCGTGGTCTTTGAACCAAGTGCTTGATAATATAACCAACGGCATCTCCACCAATTAAAGTACAAATGGCCCAAATAGCAGGAACTTTATATTTAGTTCCCCATAAGAAAAACGCCATTATTAAAACCCAAATAATTCCTATTTTAGGGCTAGCTAGATTAGTAATAAATGTATACAATCCGTTTAACCAACCCGACTGGTCTTTTTGAACGCTTCCAATAATTGCAGAATCTAAAAACTGCAAGTATCCTGAATTTATAACAACAAAGATAGTTACAGCACCAGATAAAATAGCAGCTAAAACCAGTTTTACATATCGAGTTAAATCCTTATCGATTATCATAAAGATTTTTTCCTCCCAAAATCATATAATTATACCAACTAAGTATACCATATCGACATATTTAGCTGTTTTAATTTTGACAAATATTAATATATATATTTAGTAACTGTTATACTTATTAAATATGCACAACATAAATAAATTCAGGAAGTGAGTATTATGATTAATATCGCAATTACCATGATTGTATTAGGCATCATAGCTGGAATTGCGGGGGCTATTTTAGGCCTAGGTGGCGGCATTATTGTAACACCTATTTTAACTCTAATGTTTGGTTTAGATATCAAATATGCGATTGGAGCCAGTATTATTGTGGTCATCGCCACTAGTTCTGGGTCAACCATTGCTTATTTAAAAGATGAAGTGCTGAATTTAAGAGTTGCGATGTTCCTAGAAATTGCAACTACTGTCGGTGCTATTGCTGGAGCCTTATTAACTGGCATCTTAAGTCCTAAATATTTATACATATTATTTGGACTACTGTTAGTATTTTCTGCTTACAACATGGTTAAAAAGCTTTTAAATAAGAACAGTAAAACAAGCCAAATTAAAAATGATCAATTAGCTACTAAACTTAAATTAAATGGGAGCTATTACGACAAGTCTTCAAAAAAGCAACTTGATTATAATGTACAAAATGTACCTGGTGGTTTCATTGTTATGTTCGGAGCCGGCTTAGCTAGTGGATTGCTAGGAATTGGTTCTGGTGCTTTCAAAGTTATCGCTATGGATACTTTTATGAAGATGCCACTAAAGCCTTCGAGTGCCACCAGTAATTTAATGATGGGAGTAACAGCGGCAGCTAGTGCAACTGTATACTTTTTCAATGGATCTATCCTACCATACATTGCGGTCCCACTAGCCCTAGGGATTTTATTAGGTTCAGTTATTGGTTCTAGAATTATGCAAATTTTACCAGCTAAATGGATTCGGGCCATCTTTGTACCAGTATTATTTTATATTGGAATTAACATGTTATTACAAGGATTTGGGGTGAAATTGTAATGAATAATAAAAATAAACAAATAGCTGATGAAATGAATGAAATTGAACTTATCATTGGTAAAATCCTTCGCATTGGTGTCATTATTTCCGCTACAATTATGATTATTGGGCTTTTATTATTTTTAGTCACTGGAAATTCTGGTTACGACCAAAACTATATTCCAAACAATTTTAAAGTAATTTTTAAAGGAATCGTTCAATTGAAACCATATGCAATTATGATGCTAGGTATTTTTTGCTTAATCTTAACGCCTGTCTTAAGAGTAGTTGTATCTATTTATTCCTTTTATAAAGAAAAAGATAAATTGTATGTCTATATAACATCAATCGTGCTAATAATTTTGATTTTTAGTTTATTTATCTAAAAAGAAGCCTTAAAAAGGCTTCTTTTTTATTGATATTTTTTTCTTTAATCTTAAAAATAATTGATTTGCAAATTCTGAAAATAAGAATCCAGCTGCAATCGCTCCAGCAATGAACACTACTTGAATCAAATATGATTTAGCCAAAGTGTAATTACCAGTAGCTAAGTATTTCATAACTTGATAAGCCTGACCACCAGGCACCAATGGAACTAATGCCGGAATATTAAATATAATAACTGGTAACTTTTTACATCTAGAAGCAACTATTCCAAAAATTCCAATAGAAAATGTTCCTAAAGCATTAGCTTCAATGTATCCACCAACATATTGCGTATAAAAATAATAAATTAACCAACCCATAACGCTTACGATACCACCCACATTAAGGGCTCGTTTGGGTACGTTAACTAAAATACCAAATCCAATCGTACCTAAGTAAACTAAGATTATATTAAAAAATAATTGCATTGTTATTTATCACCCCAATATCTTAATGGCCATCGCTACGCCAAACCCTAATGCACAAGCACTTATTATCGCTTCTACTCCTCTTGAGGGCCCACTGATCAAGTTACCCGACAAGACATCCCTCACCGCATTAGTAATCGGCACTCCTGGCACTAACGGCATAATACTTCCAATGATTAAGTCATCGACACTATTACCCAAATGAAGATAATTAATCGATATTATCGATAACAATCCAATGCCTAATGCCGCAATAAATTCACTTAAGAACTTGATGGAAGTGTATTTTTCAATTACAGAATACATAATCCAACCAAATACTCCAATTAAACAAGCAATGGGAAAGTCTTTGATGTTATTCCTAAAAACAATTTCCAAACAGCCACTAACCATTGCGGCACCTAGTAATTGCATCCATTTATTAAAACGTGGAACTGTATCATCAATGTGTTCTAAAGCATAGTAGAATTGTCTTAAATTAATTTTACGTTCGGCAAATTTACGTGAATAATCATTAACCACCGAAACTTTTTCTAAATCGAAACTACGCTTATCAATTGAAATCACTTGCGCACCATTGTTGTAATTTGCAGACATTATAATCCCCGTTAGTGTAACGTATGACCTCGCTTGAAAGGCGCCAGCATTTTTAGCAATTCGGTCAATTGTGTCCGTCACTCTAACCATTTCCGAACCGTTTTCAATCATAATTTTGCCAGCTAATAAACAAATTTCAACTACTAATCTATCGCGGTTTTTAGGATTCATTCAATATTCCCACCTATCTATCCAAATAATATTAGAGCCATTATAACATTGTACATAAACAAAAAGAATTGAGTTTTTACTCAATTCCTTTTGTTTATTCTTCGACTTTTTTTATAAATACATAGTGAGAAGCTTTGTAGCTAATCACAATTTCTTGTTTATCAGTAATATTTTTAACTGTTACAGGGCCTTCAAATGGTGAATGCTTAATTACTTCTAACTCATCACCAATATCTAGTTGAATATCGCCTAAGTATGTTAGTAAATCATGATTATCAATAAAACGGTCTACAATAACTTTTTCACCATCTTCAGCATCATTTAAAACGGTGTGACTATCTTCTTTGTAGTGCCCATGTGTATCTGGAATTACTCCCCCATGTGGACAGTGAGTAGGATGGCCTAATTTCTTATCTAAAGCATTTAAGAGTTTGTCACTAGTAACGTGTTCTAGAACTTCTGCTTCCTTATCAACATCTGGTAAAGAATAACCTAAAGCGTTAACTAAGAAACTTTCCCAAATACGATGTTTACGCACTAGCATTTCTGCTAATTTTACACCTTTATCGGTAAGGAAAACGCCAGAATAAGGTTCATGTGAAACTAAACCTTCCTCTAACAGCTTATTTATCATTTCAGTAACTGAACCAGCGGCAATGTCTAAACTAATTGCAATACGTTTGTTAGTAACCTTACTTTTAGTTCCACCTAGTTCAAATATTATTTTCAGATAATCCTCTTTCTTTGGGGTCATTCTTATCAGCGTCTCCTAAATTTTAAATTATATATAATCTATATTTTTACTACAATATTACATTATAAACAAGTTTTACGTTTTACGAAAACATTTATTAAATATATAATGTGGATAGGCAACAAAATTTGTTTGAATAGAGGCGCACGTCATATGAATGGAGAAACACATAATTTTTCTCAATTAAATGAACAAGCAAAGCAGGTTGCAGTAAAGAATTTCACTACTTTTTATGTTCATTTATATAGAACAAAAAACCTAGAAATTATATCCGATAAAGTAGATAACGCTATTTTGTGGGATATTGACCGCCGATTATACCGTGATAAATTTGAATTAACCGACGAAATCATTGCAGACTCATACAAGTACAGTTATAAAGAATATGAAAAAGTTCTAGTAAGCTTGGGTCAAAAATACTTCAGCAATGGTAATCCTGAAATCAATTGGGATGAATGGTACAACAAGCAATACAATGCTGTTGGTGCTGGATTATAATAAGCAAAAAGGGATGGAAAAATTTCCATCCCTTTTGTTATCTAATATCTTTTCCAGTATCAAAGTATAAATCTTCTTTTTTACCACGTTCAACTTCAGCTTGTAGCGTCACGTGGGTAACATTGTATTTTTGCTTTAATAGTTTACTGATGGGGTCATATATTTTTTCAGCATCACTAATCATCATATCATGCATATTAATATGGGCCGAAAATATAATACTATTTTCATCGACTGACCAAACATGGACGTGATGAACACCAGTTACACCATCAACTTGCATTAAATCATTTTTAATTGCATAGCAGTCAACTTGTGGTGCCGCTTGCATCAAAATATTAACGGTTTTTTTAATAATAGGATACGTCTCCCACATAATATACAAGGCTACTACCATTGTGATGATGGGGTCAACAATATTCCAATTAAATAACTTAATTAATATTCCGGCGATAATTACTCCAATCGATGCTAAAGCGTCACTTAACAAATGCAAATATGTAGCACGCATATTTAAGTTATGTTTAGAACCCTTACTTAATAGTAACGTAGCAATACAATTAGCCACTGTAGCCACGATGGCCACAATAATCATTAGGCCCCCATCGACATGTTCAGGTTCAAAAAATTTTTGCACCGCCTCAATAATTAAAAAGACTGATATAACAATTAAAAACAATGAATTTAAAAAGGCTGATATAATCTGTGCACGTTTAAAGCCAAACGTATTTTTTTGTGTCTGCGGACGTTGACTAACCCGATGTGCATAGTAGCTTCCCACAATTGAAGCAGAATCACCTAAATTATGTAAACCATCTGATACTAATGACAGACTTCCCGCAAGTAATCCACCTAATAGTTCAGCAACTGTAATACAAACATTCAAAACGGTAACAATTAAAAAGCGTTGTCCCGATAGTTGATCATTATGCATTTAACTCACTCCTATCTACACTTCTATTATATACATATATGTTCATATTTAAATAATAAAATTAAAATAAAAAAGGATTTCTATAAAAAGAAGTCCTTTACTCAACAATTCGCCAATTACCTTCATCAGCTTTTGAAATCATATTTAAAAAGTGTAGTACCGAATGAGCACGTTTTTCATCGTGTTTAAACAAACGATTCAATCCTTTGCCTGATGTCATAGGATTACTCAACGCAAAATTGCCATCATTTAACTGACCTTCTGAAAATGCAACCACCGTATCACCAGATTCAATTTTAGTAAACATGAAGAAAGAACTATAGTCGTCCTCTTCTTTCATGTAAGCTGGCATTGCCCAAATATCATCCGCAATTTCTTGCATTTCATTATCCATGAATTTATAGTCTTTATGGTTCTTACGCGTAATTTCATTTTTTAAAACAAACATCATGTTATCGAAACTAGCATTTCCTAGTTTAATGTTATCGTCCATTGAATTAAACATCCCCTATTTTTTATTTTTCAAAGCTAAACGCAATTTAGCATTTTCATTTCGTAAGTTAGTCAATTCAGTTCTAACTTCTCCCAAGATTTGTAATTGTAATTTTTCAATTTCCAAATCATGCGGTAATTGGTTTTGAGTCAAATGGTCCAATTTAGCATGTAAAATCCGTAATTCATGTTCTGATTTTAAATTAACATGAAAGTCATTTTCAGCATCTAAGCGATCACGGTCAGCTGAACGGTTCTGACTCATCATAATAATGGGTGCTTGAATAGCCGCAATACAGCTCAAAGCTAAGTTAAGTAGTATAAATGGATATGGGTCAAAATGCAAGCCAAATAACGATAAGCCGTTAATAATCATCCAACCTAGTAATACGCCCACAAAAATAAAAATAAAACTCCAACTACCACCAAAACGTGCTACTGCATCTGAAACTCGTTGACCAAAAGTCAAAGTTTTAGATAAAGCAACGTTCACATCGGTAATTTCGTAGTCGTCATTTTGTAAGGCTTTAGTTAGTTTACGATTAATTTTTTGGCTTTGCTTTAAATCGGCATTAATCATTGAATCAACCCTAGCCATTCGATATTTTAAAAGATGATGACTACAAATAAAACTATTGATTTTAGCTTTTGGATAATCATGTTTTATCAAATTAACAATTGAAGGATGTAAATCGGATAAAAACAATCCCTCATCCTCCATAAAAACTGCATCATCAACTAAACATTTGACTGCATTATTTCTGTCCATCTCTACCACTCCCATACTTTATTTAATTACTTGTTGCATATCATTAGGCAATTCTACGCTAAACTCCAGGTTATGTTCAGAAAAATCATCATAAAATTTTAAAGAATACGCATGTAGCGCCTGACGTGATATACCTTGGTCTAGTGGTCCATTATATAGTTGATCGCCCAATAGTGGATGCCCTAAATGTGTAAAATGTACTCTAATTTGATGGGTTCGGCCAGTGTGAAGTTCAACTTGCACTAAAGTTTTATCAGCAAAACTTTCTTTAACCCAAAACTCAGTAATTGACGGTTTCCCATCTGAAATTACTCGACGTCTAAACTCATCACCCACTCGGCCAATTGGTTCATTTATCAGACCATGCGCCTTATTGATTTTACCTGAAACAATTGCTAAGTATTGTTTCTTGATTTTATGACTAGCTAATTGTTGGTTAGCTAAACTATTAGCTAGGCGGTGTTTAGCAATTAAAACTAACCCACTCGTAAAGCGGTCTAGCCGTGTGATAATATGTGGTTTTAAATCTAAACTACCCTGCTGTTTTAAATAACCCTTAACTCGATTAACCAGTGTGTCACAGCGATTGCTAGGCCCCGGCACACTCGTTAGTCCAGCTGGTTTATTCACCACTAACCAATTATCGTCCTCATAAATAACGTTGATAGGCTCATTACTAATTGGCACATTTACATCATTACCCTCATTAGGAAATTTAACCAATACGTTTGTATTAGGCGCCACCCTGCCATCTGAAGCTAATTTTTGATTATTAATTAAGATTTCACCCGAAGTTTTTAATTCATTATACATCCGATGACTAATGCCCTTAGCATTTAAAAATTTTTTAATTCCGTAAGTTTCATTACTATGATTTAAAAAGGTAAACTGCATCTTGATTCCTCATTTCTAATAATTTACCAATCTTATGCTATATTAACATATAGGGTTTATGAATATTTTAATTTAAATGGAAAAGAGTTGTAATAATGCTTAATTACGATAATCAAAATGGCTGGCCAAATCAGCTTGGTAATTATCAATCACCAATAGATTTAAATACCGAAGTTAGCACTAAATATGATGATAACTTAGCCATTAGTAGTGACATGTACTATCAACTAACTCAAGAAATTAATGATAGTACTACTATTCGATTGCTCGGTCATGGTAACGCTACGATTTTCAACCGAAAATTTACTTTCCAACAATTACATTTTCATTTGCCATCCGAACACACGATTGATGGTAAAACTAATCCCTTAGAAATTCATTTGGTACATACCAATGCAATTGGGCAAACCGTAGTGGTCGCTATCATGGTCAATAAGGGCAATAGCAACGCTGACCTTCAAGCTATTATTAACCATTTTAACAATAAAGAAGACCAATCAGTTAACATTTCAACTAACCAATGGATTCCATCCCTAGCCAAAGGTTTTCATTATCTCGGTTCACTAACTACTCCCCCCCTTACGGAAGGTGTAGAGTGGTTGGTCATTACCAACTCCCAAATTACAGTTAGTGATAATCAATTAGCATGGTTTCATAAAAATTTTACACATAATAATCGCAAAACACAGCCACTATTTGAAAGAAAAATTGAATGGTACAAATAAAAAGTACTTTATAATTGCTAAAAACAATTATAAAGTACTTTTTTAATATCAAATTTTAGAGAAAAGCAATTAAATAATTTCTACCAAAAGAAACTATATGGATTAACAACGCCAAATAAGTACAACCATACTATCAGGCTAGGTATAAATAATATTAGATGAAAGCAAAAAAAGATTTTGTAATATATATTCAAATCATGCCAACCTAAATCTTTTAGCCTAGTAATAAAATCTAATATATTAAATACACTGATTATCCCAGTTATTAAAAGTCCAAATGTAACGAGTACATCTGGATGAAAAGGATCTCTATTTGCTAATCCTATAATTCCATCAATAATTAACAGAAACGGTAAAAATAAAATAGCAATCTGAATTAATATTTTATATCTATATTTCATATAACTCCTTAAAAATCATTAAAAAAATCGTATTAAAGAAATGGTGCCCATGCTATAAAGCTAGGGACTGCTAACAATACATAAAAAAAGAAGAAAAACTTATGATAAAAATGTATATTATGCCACCCAATTGAATTCAACTTAATAATAAAAGCTACTATGTTGAATAAGCAAATTATACCGGTCATTAAAAGGCCAAGTATAATTGCAACATCTGGGTGAAAAGGATTTCCAACCAATAGGCCAATAAAGCCATCAATAATTAACCAGAATGGAAAGAATAAAACAGCAATTTGAATTAGTATTTTGTATCTATATTTCATATAACTCCTTAAAACTTATAAAATTACATGGACATTGTATTACATATGACTATAAGTATAAAGTAAAATTAGGTAATCAATTACCTATAAACATAGGAAACAAATTACCTAACTACAAATTAAATATTGTATATCAAAAAAATCTAAATGGATTAATAACACCTAAAAATACTAGCCATGCTGTAAAACTAGGTATAAATAAGATTAAGTGAATAAAGAAAAAGATTTTGTAATATTGACCAATTTCATGCCAACCTAATAAAAACAGCCTAATCATGAATAATAATATATTGAACATACTAATTAGGCCAATTATTAACACTCCAAAAAATATCAAATCATCCGGGTGTAAGGGAACCTTATCTAAAACACCAATAAAACCGTTTATAATCAGCCAAAACGGATAAAATAAGATAACAATTTGAATCAATACTTTGTATCTATATTTCATAAAACTCCTTAGAAATTATAATCAGTAATCTTACTTATATATTATTTTAATTCCAAGGACGGGCTACACCAGCAACATCAGATCTTTGACCATTTCTAATAGCAGCAACCATAATACGAGGTGGCCAACTTTCAATAACTCGGTTTCGACCTAAATATAAAGCAACATGCCAAATTGTGTGTGTTCCAGGTTGGTAATAGAAGATTAAATCTCCACGCTTACGATTTTTATAAGCAACATGTTTAAATTTGTGACTAGCAAATAAATTACGAGAATTCCATTCGTTGCCTGGATATGCATGATGGATAGAACTGATTGGTTTAGGGTCAATTCCTCCGGCATATAAAGCTTGCATAACTAATCCTGAACAATCGGTTCCATATTTAGGACTAGAAGATGCTCCATAAATATATGGATTACCCAAATATTTATACGCTTGTTTAATTGCAGCTTCAATATGTGCTTTTCTACCCTGATTACTTTTAGCACCTAATGGGGCTACGTAATTATCAATGCTAGTCCATTCTGACTTAGGAAAACCTAATTTTACCCAAGTTTTTTCATCAACAATCCCGTTGGCTTTTAAGTGATGTTTTCTTTGAAAATTTTTAACAGCATATTTAGTAGCGTAATTATACTTGTTATATCCACCATAAGTACCTAGTCTACGCATTACTTTGTATGTTTTAATACCTTCATAGCCAACATCTAAATTATAGCCAACTTTACCATATGGTTTAATTTGCTCATTTTGAATTTGATAATATTTTTTGGGGTTTTGGTAATCTTTAGCATTAGCTTTAAACCCAACTAATGAAAAACAACATATTGATAATAGTAATAAAATTGATTTTTTTAATTTCATAATATTAGTCCTTTCACATCTTAATAACTCAAGGTACGTTTAGCATCAGCTGCATGCAAATGACTAAAGTTATTGTAATTTAATTTGATACGCTTATATCTCCAGGGGTCATTCAGATATATATATTTATGGTCATATCCATAAACTGTTAGAGCATGATTAGGAAATCCATCAATATGGGCAAGCCAAACCACGACTGGGTGATTTATATTAACCTGTTTCTTTATTTTATTAATAGAACAACCGGTCATGTTTTTAGAACTGCCTAAATACTTTTTAACCATTTTCACTAATCCCTTAGGATAGATGTACCAGCCACTCTTGGAATACGGACTGCCAACAAAACCTTTATTAGGATTTGATGAACGTGGCATTTCTTTAGCTAGTTGCATTTTATTTTTATGAACTCCAGCATACTGAAACATCATTGTTAAAGCTGTAATTTCACAACCAGTAGGTAATTGTGGTCGTTGAGCTATTAGAGGTACATTAGGTATATATCTAATTCCTGCATCAAAATAATTAGCATTGATCCAAGCTCCCGAATCAATTTGATAATAAGTTTTGGAATGCAAAGTTCCTTTTTGCTTTATGTAAACATTAACATCACTATTTACTTTATGCTTGATTAATTCATTATTTTTATATGCATTAATTAATTTTTTATGCCATTTTTGCTTAAATCTAGTTTTATATTTAAGTGGTTTGGTATCTGAAAATACAATTTCTCTACGAGGTTTATTGTTATTATTTTCATTTGAATTATTATTGCTGTTATTATTGTTATTATTTTCATTCGAATTATTATTACTGTTATTATTTTCATTCGAATTATTATTACTGTTACCGTTGTTTTCATTCGAATTATTTTCTTGATGATTTGAGTTATTGTCTTGGTGATTATCAGAATTATTATCTTGACTATTTTGATTAGAATTATCACCAGTAACATTAGAGCTATCATTGGCTGGGGAATAACTTTCACTACTACTTGAAGGTTGTGAAGTATAATCATCAGCATAAACGTTTGTCGAACAAAAAATTCCTAACACAGCAATGCAAAATACAATTATTCTTTTACAAAACATATCTACACCTTTTTATCATTATTTTTTTATAGCAATATAAACATTATATTACACATAACTATAATTTTAAAACACAAATAAAAAAACGCTATCCAAAATGGATAACGTTTTTTTAGGAATATAAATAATTATTCCCATTCAATTGTCGAAGGTGGCTTACTTGTAACATCGTACACTACTCGGTTAATTCCACCGACTTCATTTACAATCTTAGTTGAAATGTCTGATAATACATCCCATGGAATTTGTGCAAAGTCAGCAGTCATTCCATCGATTGATTTAACGGCACGGATTGCAATAGTGTAGTCATAAGTACGACCATCACCCATTACTCCCACACTTCTAAACCCTGGAAGAACAGTAAAGTATTGCCAAATTTCACGGTCTAGACCAGCTTTAGCAATTTCTTTTCTTAAAATGTAATCACTATCACGGACGATTTGTAATTTTTCTTCAGTAATTTCACCAATTACACGGATTCCTAAACCAGGACCTGGGAATGGTTGACGCCATACCAAGTTAGCTGGAATGCCTAGTTTTTCACCTAATTCACGTGTTTCATCCTTAAATAATGAACGTAGTGGTTCAATTAATTGGAAACGTAAATCTTCTGGTAATCCCCCAACATTATGGTGAGACTTGATAGTTTGGGCAGTATCAGTCCCACTTTCGATAACATCGGTGTATAAAGTTCCTTGTGCTAAGAAATCAATATCTTTTAACTTACGAGCTTCATCATTGAAAACTTCAATAAATTCATTACCAATGATTTTACGTTTTTGTTCTGGTTCCGTAACACCCTTTAGTTTACCTAAGAATCGGTCCTTGGCATCAACTTTAATGATGTTAAGACCAAACTTACCAGCTAAACTGTCCATCACTTCGTCAGCTTCATTTTTACGCAATAAACCGTGGTCAACAAAGATACTAGTTAATTGATTACCAATTGCCTTGTGCAATAGCACTCCGGTAACACTAGAATCAACTCCACCAGATAGACCTAAGATAACTTTTTTATCCCCTACAACTTCACGAATGTGTTCAATTTGTAGGTCGATAAAGTCTTCCATTGACCAATTAGCTTCGGCATGACAAACGTTAAACGCAAAGTTCTTCAAGATGTCATTTCCATACTTAGTATTTCTAACTTCGGCATGGAATTGAATAGCATAGAAGTTCTTAGCTACATTTTGCATAGCTGTGATTGGACAATCTTTACTTTTAGCAACTAATTCAAAACCTTCTGGAACTTTAGATACTAAATCACCATGACTCATCCAAACTGGTTGTTCTTTAGGTAGCCCTTTGAATAAAGTATCATCAACGGTTACTTCAATATCAGCATGTCCGTATTGACCATGTTCTTCTCCCGCAACTTGACCACCTAATTTATAAGCCATTAATTGCATTCCGTAACAAATTCCTAAAATCGGAATTCCTAATTCAAAAATTTCTGGATCAACGGCTAATGCATCATCAGCATACACACTGTTAGGACCACCAGAAAAAATGATTCCCTTTGGATTAAAACGTTTTATGTCATCAATTGACATATCATGTGGCTTAAGTTCTGAATAAACTCCAAAATCTCTAATTCTACGTGTAATTAGTTGATTATATTGGCTTCCAAAATCAAGCACTAAAATTTTATCAAAAGACGATAGATCAATGTTTGTCACGCCATACACCCCTCTTTAATAATTGTTACTATCATAAACTATCAGAATACTACGGTCAAATTTTTTTAGTACTTTCTAAGTAAAACTTGGTCGATGTCATGGTTATCCGTCTTATGCAAAATTAAATCTGCCCGTGTCTTAGTCGGCTTGATATTTTCTAATAAGTTAGGCAAATTAATCGTTTCCCAAACATTTTTAGCAATGTCGATTGCTTTGTCACGATTGGTATGGGCCAATTCATAATAATAGTTTGATGGACTTTGAAACGCGGTATCCATTAATTTCTTAAAACGATCTAAATACCAATTCTCAATTAAGTCGTCAGCTGCATCAATATAAATGGAAAAATCAGTAAAATCACTCACATAGATTTGTTGATTAGAGGGCAATTGTAACGTATTAATCCCCTCAATAATCAACACATCAGGTTGGTCGATAATGTCATAACGATTAGGAATAATATCGTATACATCATGTGAATATACAGGGGCCTTGACATTACTCTTACCAGATTTTACTTCGTTTAAGAAATTAATCAGTTTCTCCATATCATAACTCTCTGGAAATCCTTTACGATCCATTATGTTCATTTCACGCAATTTGGCACTTGGATACAAGAAACCATCCGTCGTAATTAATTGAATTTTTTGGTCACTAAAAAAGTACGATAATAAAACTTTCAATAACCGTGCGGTAGTCGACTTGCCCACCGCCACACTGCCGGAAATTCCAATAATATAAGGTACCTTACGCGTTGGTTTAGAAAGAAAGTCCGCTTTGGTTTTTTGCCATTCATTAAAATGATCCGTTTTTAATTTTAGTAGATGTACGATTGGAATATAAATATCATGAACATCATCTAAGGAAATTTGGTCATTAAAGGCCTTCACGCGCCGTAAACTGGCCTGCGTCATTGGCAATGATTCAGTATGATAAAATTTTTTCCACTCATCTTGTGAAAACGAATAGTAATTAATTGGTTCAGTCAATGTTACATCCCCTTATTTTAAACAAAGAAAGAGTTCATTCATTCGAACAAACTCTTTAGTTTTATTTCATTATATATAGTTCTTTTGGTACTCGGTCTAAAATTGGTGTTACGGCGTGCTTAGCAATAATGGTCAACTCATGCATTGCACGGGTACAAATTGTATATACCAATTGGCGGTCACTTTCATCACTATAAACATCAGCTGAAGCATCCCACATAATAACTGAATCAAATTCTAGTCCCTTGGCTAAATAAGAAGGAATAATTAGCGTTCCCTTTAGTAAACGTTGGTTTTCAGTTTGAATCAAGTTAGCTTCAATATTATTTGCTTGTAGTTCTGCATACAAAGTTTTACATTCAGCCAAAGTCTTACAAATAATGGTGGTAGTATCGTGTTTTTGCTGGTCTAAAGCAATTTTATCTTTCAAATGTGTAATTGCAGCAGCGTCATCATTGTAAACTTCAACTAATGGTTTTTCGCCCTCACGAGCAAATGCTTCAATGGCTTCACCGTCTCCTAAAATGTGCTTAGTAAAGTCAGTGATTTGTTCAGTTGAACGATAAGACTTAGTCAATTGCACCACATTCGTCTTTTCAGGGTTAAACATGGTCCCCAATTCTTTTAATAAATGATGACTATTTTCATGGGTGAAAATAGCTTGGTTTAAATCACCTAACAATGTGAAACGGGCTCGTGGGAACGTAAACTTGAGAAACGCCATTTGAAAGGCTGTGTAATCTTGAACTTCATCAATGAATAAATATCTAATATCTGTTTTAGGACGTTTCCCACTAATCTTATCAAATAAGTATAAGTAGGCTGAAACATCTGACATTGAAATAGCACCGTTTTTAATCCCAGCAACCGTTTTTTCAATATTGGCCTGCCAATCAGCAGCGTTCAAATTGTATTTTGCTAAGTCTAAGATATGTGGCAAACTCTTGAGGAAGTGGACAAATTGATTATTGATGCTCAAGAATCTAGCATGCACAATTTGTTTTCTAACCCTTCTAAAGGCCCCAATTACAATATGTTTAGCTAAGAAATCAAATTCTTTATCCGCATTTTGGAATTCATCTGGATGCGTAGATTGAACGGCTTGAATTTGTTCACGACTCAATGATTGCACCGCATCTTCTACCCATTTTTTCTTCATTTCGGCTTTAACTCGACGATTCAACATCTTAATTAAACGTTCTTTAGTTGCTGATAGGCGATTTCTTAAGTTGTAGTTTTCATTAAAGCTATAGTAAATTTCCGCAATCTTTTCTTTTGGAATAAAGACTTCTTTATTGAACATAATGTTTTTAAAACGCATATCTTCTTTATTTAAATGGTTTGCATAAACAGTTTCAGCCTTAAAGAAATCAAGACTATTTTTCAACGTATTAATATTACGTAAATTAGTGTCATCTGAATTATCTTCTAAGAACCGTTGTGATAAATTCTCTACCTTTAGATGCGGTACACGAATACTACTATATTGGTAGTAAGTCATCTGTACCATGTTTTGTTCACCCAACTCTGGTAAAACTTGATTAATATAGTCATTAAACAATTGGTTCGGTGAAAATAAGATGACTTGACTGGAAGTTAACTTACCACGATAACGATATAACAAGAACGCAATTCTTTGTAATACCGCTGCGGTCTTACCAGAACCGGCCGCTCCTTGCACAAATAGCAAGTCAGAACTAGTATCACGGATAATTTGGTTTTGTTCTTTTTGAATCGTGGTAACGATACTCTTCATTTTAGTACTAGATTTACCATTTAAGTTATCTAATAACATTTGGTCACCAACCACTTGGTCAGTGTCAAAAATAGTCTTTATTTTACTATTTTTGATTTGAAATTGACGTTTCAAAGTTACGTTGACTGATTGAGTTCCCATAGGAGTTTCGTAAGTCACATTGCCAATTTTACTATCGTAATAAATACTAGAAATAGGAGCTCGCCAATCGTATACCAAATAATGGTCAGGGCTGTCAGTAAATGAACCCAGTCCAATGTAAATAGTTTCAGCTTTATTCTCGCCACTTTCTTCAAAATCTAAGCGGGCAAAATATGGGGTATCTTCCATTTTCTTTAATTTAGCATATTCATCCGTCGCATGTTGCCAACTATTTTCACGTTCTTCCAACATTTGTTGTTGTTGTCTAATTGAAACCGAAGTTTCCATCATCCCACTATAAGTACTGGTGTTTAGACGAACGTCGTTATAAAAGTTTTTATTAATATCAGCTTTGTCTTTTTCAGTTTTACTAATCTTTTTAGCAGCTGCGGTTTCGGCAGCCTTAATTTTTTGAACGACTTCATCAAGATGGGCCTGTTCATATTTTTTAATTGAATCAGTCATATTTATTTCTCCTAAGTATTGGAATTTTAATGAATAATTTTAGCATACATATGATGCTATAACAAAAATTTAAACATTATTTAAGTATTTGCACCTAATAAATTTAACATATCTTATTATATGCTAAAATTAGAAAAGATTTGATTTTATTTAGGAGGTAAAATATGGCTATCAACTTATATTTTGTTAGACACGGACAAACTTTTTTAAATAAGTATCACCGCATTCAAGGTTTGAGCAATGCACCATTAACTGAAAAAGGTATTAATGACGGTATTGCTGCTGGTAAACGTCTCAGCAACATTAAATTCAATGCGGCATATTCCAGTGACATGCAACGTGCCATTGATACTGCAAAATACATTTTACAAGAAAATCAATCCGAATTAACAACTCCCAAAGTAACTACTGCGTTTCGTGAAGAAAACTTTGGCTACTTTGAAGGTAGTGATGATCAATCTGTATGGCATATGATTGGATCACCTAAGGGTGCTAATACCTTTAATGAAATGATTGATAAATTTTCCATGGAAAAAGTGGTTGATATGATTGCTGAAGCTGACCCATATGGCGATGCTGAAACTAATCAAGATATTTATAATCGCTTTATGCCAGGGTTAAAAGATGTTATTAAACAAGCCGATGACAATGATAATGTATTAATTGTTGCTCATGGGACTTTAATCAGATGGCTAGTTAGTCAATTCGATAAAAGTATTAACGTTGCTGATTCACCTAAAAACGGTGGTGTTACTAAGCTAGTAGCTGATGGTAACAAGATTAAAGTAGAATTTTTTAATAAAGTAGACTAAAAAAGAAGAGATTTTATCTCTTCTTTTTATTTAAACTAATTTTTCTAAAAATTAAAATGGTTAAAATGGTAATTCCAAAAAATGATATTAATAAGCTTATAATAATATTTTCTCCTGTTTGAGGAAGTTTACTACTATGATTATGATTTTGTAAATTACCATAAGGATTATTTGAATGTTTTCTAATAACAACTTTGGCGTTTGTTTGAGAATGGTTGTTATCAAAGTTTAGTTTTTTATTCTCTTCTTTATTGTTATATTTTCCATTATTACTTGGTTGTTCCGGTGTATCTGGTTTGCTTGGTTGTTCTGGTGTATCTGGTTTGTTTGGTTGTTCCGGTGTATCTGGTTTGTTTGGTTGTTCC
>NZ_AYYQ01000029.1:518-17132 GCF_001435995.1 Apilactobacillus ozensis DSM 23829 = JCM 17196 | reverse complement strand
TCCGGTGTATCTGGTTTGCTTGGTTGTTCCGGTGTATCTGGTTTGCTTGGTTGCTCTGGTGTTGAAATATCCCATCTATGAGTTTCTCCAGAAATTTTAACTTCTTTAGCAACTAAATTACCGTCAATGTTAACACTAGAATTAATTTTGGCATTGGGAGCTAAAATACTTCCCATAAAAAATCCACTACTAAAGTGAATAGATCCAGAATAGTTTCCAAAATTCCATAAAATTTTATTAGGTAAACTATGATTTTCAGAACTATTCAAGTTACCATAAGAGCCACGGTAATTTAACTGTGTTTTTGTGTTAATAGATAATTCAGAAGAATTTGGAATATCAGTAACATTAATAATAACATTAGCATTTTGGGATATATTTTTTAAAAATATATCTTGCGGACAAGATATATATTCATAAGGAACATTCAAATACTTAGTTTTAGTGGAATCAGTATTTTCGAATTCTATTGTTCTTCTATTCATATCTGAAAAACTTTTTTTAAAATCATTAGAATCTTCAAGATGTGAATAATATTGTTCAGATTTATTAGCAAGCTTCATAAATTCATTGTCAAAATCGATATATTTATCGTTATTAAATACTAAAGACTGAATATTTTTACTATTAACGTTTTGATTATTAATTTGTAATCCTTTATCTGAAAAATCACCTTGAACTTTACTTCCAAAAATTACGTGATTTTTTGCCCCCCTAAATGATGTGGAATTACGAACTTCTTTTACATTTTTAATATAAAAAACATCAGCTCCACTAGTTAAATTAAAGTTATTAGTTCGAGTACCATATTCCAAAATGTCACAATTCTCAGAAGCAATATTTCCATTACAATCAGCAGAAATATAAGTATCTTTAGAAAAAATATGAAATATAGATGCTATACCTATAGGATTATTTTTATCTATATTTCTAATATCAACGTTATTTTCTGAAAAATACCGATCATCTAGAATACTAAAATTTTCGTTATAAACTTGCGTAGCAAGAATTCTATAAGTATCATTGAACAAAAGCACAGAAACTATACAAACAAAAATGATAAGCGTAAATTTTATTTTATTAAGCATATAAAATTCTCCAAAAATTAAATTTTTATTAAGTTTTTAACAAAAAAATATATTATCACTATATAGGAGCATATTCAATTTAAATTTAATTAGATTATTTTTAATAAAGTAGACTAAAAAAAGAAGAGATTTTATCTCTTCTTTTTATTTACCATTATTTAATCTATCTTTATACATTGCTACTTCTTCTTTAGTGGCTCTAACGTAATGTCTAGGTGAAATTTCTACTAGACTGCGTTCTTGTCCATCATCTTCTTTAGAAGCATCATAATCAACAATTTGACGTTGACGTTCATATTCAGGGTCAGGAACTGGCACTGCTGATAGTAAACTTCTAGTGTAATCATGTAGTGGATGATTATACAATTCATCAGCATCAGCGATTTCTAGCATTTTACCGTAGTGCATAACCCCAATCCGGTCACTAATGTATTTAACCATTGATAAATCATGTGCAATGAATAAATAAGTTAAACCACGTTTTCTTTGGAGTTCCTTTAACAAGTTAACTACTTGCGCTTGAATAGAAACATCAAGAGCTGAAATTGGTTCATCAGCAATAATGAACTTTGGTTTAACTGCCAATGCACGTGCAATCCCAATTCTTTGACGTTGACCACCAGAGAATTCGTGAGGATAGCGATTAGCATGTTCTTTATTCAAACCAACCGTTTCAAGTAAGTCTTCCACTTGCTTGTTACGATCATCATCATCTTTGGCTAAATGATTAATGTCGATACCTTCAGCAACGATATCTTTAACTTTCATTCGTGGGTTTAGGGATGCATATGGATCTTGGAATACCATTTGCATATCTCGTCTAAACTTAGCCTTTTTTTCACGACTATTTAATTTAGAAACGTCAGTACCTTCAAAAGTAATTTTACCTGAAGTAGGCGTGTATAAATGACAAATAGCTCGACCAGTAGTAGTTTTACCTGAGCCAGATTCACCTACTAAACCAAACGTTTCACCTTTGTAAATATCAAAAGTAATATCGTTAACAGCCTTAACTTCATCAGGTTTACCCACATTAAAAAATTGCTTTAAGTGTTCCACCTGTAAAATCTTAGGAGCATTTTTATCTTCCATATTTTTTACCACCTATTATTTCATATTAATATCTTTAAAATGTTTTTGACGTTTTACAATTTCGTCTGGTGGAGTGACCTTTGGTGCACGGTCATCCAATAACCATGTCGCTGCATAATGCGTATCAGAAACTTTAAAGAATGGTGGCTGTTTAATCGTATCAATTTTTAAAGCATACTTATTTCTAGCTGCAAAAGCATCCCCAACCGGTGGTTCTAATAAATCAGGTGGTGTACCTGGAATTGAAGGCAACACTTCTGATTTAGTATCTAATGTTGGCATGGAGCTCAATAGTCCCCATGTGTATGGATGCTTAGGATTGTAAAAGATTTCGTCAACCGTTCCATATTCAACAATCTTACCGGCATACATAACTGCAACACGGTCAGCCATTCCAGCAACTACCCCTAAATCATGTGTAATAAAGATAATTGAAGTATTAATCTTATCTTGCAATTCTTTCATTAATTTAAGGATTTTAGCTTGAATTGTAACATCCAAAGCAGTAGTTGGTTCATCGGCAATAATAATTTCTGGATAAGTTATCAAAGCAATCGCAATCACAATTCTTTGACGCATTCCACCTGAAAATTGATAAGGATAGTCATTTAAACGGTCTTTGGCATTTGTAATCCCTACTAATTTCAACATTTCTAAAGCCTTATCCATTGCTTTGTCTTTGCTCATATTTTGATGAATCATTAAAGGTTCAGCAATTTGACGACCAATTTTCATTGTTGGATCCAATGAAGTCATGGGGTCTTGAAAAATTTCAGCGATATGTTTTCCACGAAATTTACTCAATTCTTTTTCGCTTTTACCTAAAATTTCTTCATCATTAAATTTAATACTGCCACCAGCAATTTCAGTATTGGAGGCGTTTAATCCCATAATACTTCTAGTGGTTACCGTTTTACCTGACCCAGACTCACCAACGATAGCGAGGGTTTCACCTTTTTTCAAATCAAAGCTAACATCTCGAATCGCTTTAATCTTTCCTGCATAGGTATTGAAATTAATTTTTAAATCTCTAACCTCTAAAATGTCATCTTTATTTTCCAAAGTTTCACCTACTCTCTTGTTCTAGGGTCAAAGGCATCACGAAGACCATCACCAAGAATATTGAACGCAATCATTAATAATGAAAGTACGATTGCTGGTATCCACATTTGGTATGGCAAGTATTGGAATGATTTTTGACCATCACTAATTAATGTACCTAATGAAGCTGCTGGAGCTGGCACTCCAATTCCAATGAATGACAAGAATGCTTCAAAGAAAATAGCATTTGGAATCGTAAGCATTGTGTTAACAATAATTACACTTGAAAGGTTTGGTAATAAATGTTTAAAGGCAATCTTCCAAGGCTTTTGCCCTAATGATCTAGCAGCCAATACGAATTCTTGACTCTTTAATTCTAAAGTTTGTGCTCTAACTAAACGCGCCATGTTAATCCAACCTGTAAAGGCTAATACCAATACGATTGAACCAATGCCGGGTTTGAAAAGTAATAATAGCAAAATCATAACTACCAAGTTAGGTACGGAAAGCATGATTTCAATAATTCTTTGCATAATAGTATCTACTCTGCCGCCCTTCCAGCCGGAGATAATACCGTAAGTAACCCCGATGGTTAAGTCAAAGAAAGTTGCTACCATTGCAATAATTAATGAAATTCTAGTACCGGATAAAGTTCTAGCTAATAAATCACGACCTAGATAATCACTACCTAACCAGTAATGAACATTAGCTGCATCTCCAGTATATGCATTAACTCTTTGGCCACCTTGGACCAAAGTTCCATTAAATCCTGGAATATCAATTCCCGGAATTCTTGGAGGTAAATTATTTAAGTTAGGATGTGTCGCAATGTTACTAACTGATGGAATTAGTTGTGAACCAAAAGCTAACACGACGAAAAATATTACAATATACATTGAAATCATTGCTGCTTTATTTTTCTTAAGACGACGCCAAGAATCTTTCAAGAAGGTTAATGACGGAGCAGCAATTCGTTCATTATCTAAATGAGAGCCATCTGATAATGGTTCAAAAGCATCTTTAGGTAACTTATTTGCGTTATCTGCCATTGTTTAATCCCTCTTTCCTGTAATTCTAATTCTTGGATCCACTAATCCATAAACGATGTCAGTTATCAATAACACTACACATAGCATGAAACAATATACAATGGTTAATCCCATGATGGTTGGATAATCATTAGTAGTGATAGAGTTAACAAATTGTTCACCAATTCCTGGAATAGCAAAAATATTTTCAACAACTAGTGATCCAGTCATAATATTTACGGCTAATGGACCAATGATTGTAATTAATGGTATCAAACTATTTCTCAAAGCATGGTGGTAAATAATTCCTAATTTACCTAACCCTTTAGCTCGGGCCAGCTCAATATAGTCTGAATTTAAAACATCAACCATTTCAGTTCTAACGAATCGTGCTGATTCAGCCAATGGCATTACCGCTAAAGCAATTGTTGGCATGATTGTGTAAGCAAAACCACTCCATCCAGCGATTGGGAAAGCACGTAATTTCAATCCAAAGAAATATTGAAGTAAAATAGCTAGCACAAATGATGGAATTGAAATTCCTAGAATTGAAATAATAGTTGTAGAAGTGTCAACCCAAGTGTTTTTCTTAATTGCACCCAATGCCCCTAAAACAATTCCTAGAAGTACACCGATTAACATAGCTTGTAAACCTAATAACAATGAAGGTCCAATTCTACTACTAATAAGATATGATACTGGTTGGTCACTAAATTGGAATGATGTTCCAAAGTTACCATGTACAGCGTTAGCTAAGTAACTCAAGTACTGTTGCCAGACTGGTTTATCTAAACCATATTGTTGTAAAATCAATTGTTGCTCAGTAGGAGACAACTTAGCTTGGTTAGTCAGGGGTGTCCCTGGCATGAGTTTCATTAAAAAGAAGGTTATGGTAGTAACAATAAATAATGTTAATGCCAAATAAAATATTCTTTTTGCTAAATACTTTACCATGATATTCCTCGCATTCTGTATTTTATTAATACCAAACTTTATTTGTTCAATATGTATAGTAAGTAATTTAAAATTACTTACTTTTTGTTAATGTTTCTATGATATCAAGATTTAATTAAAAAGTGTTATATGAGTACCTTTTAATTATTTAACGCTAGCATTACGGAAGTCTAATCCTGAACCTGTTGGGTAGAATTGAACTCCTTGAACACGTGAGTTGATAGCGTATGGTTGAGCTTGATGATAGATTGGGATGATTCCTTGATCGTTCATCAAAGTCTTTTCAGCTTGAACCATGTCGTTCCAACGCTTGTCAGTGTTGTTAGCATCTTGACCTTCAGCATTTTGAACTAACTTATCATATTCCGCATTCTTCCATTTACCATTGTTGTATGAGTTATCAGAAGTAAATAGTGTTAAGAATGTGATTGGGTCTGGGAAGTCACCATTCCAAGCAGAAACCACCATGTCAAATTGACCATTTTGTGAACGTGATAAACGACTCTTGAATGGTAAGTTTTGGTTAGTAACTTTCAAACCAGGTAATTGTTCAAATTGAGTT
The DNA here is from genome assembly GCF_001435995.1 of Apilactobacillus ozensis DSM 23829 = JCM 17196. Lineage (GTDB taxonomy): Bacteria > Bacillota > Bacilli > Lactobacillales > Lactobacillaceae > Apilactobacillus > Apilactobacillus ozensis. The sequence goes on along the minus strand of NZ_AYYQ01000029.1, from coordinate 11,367 downwards.
TGTAGATATTCAGTCGTATTCTTACCAGCAGCAGTATCATCAGAAAGTAAGGAAACGTTTAAGTTCTTCTTACCAACTTCTTTAAGTCCCTTGGCCCATAATTTCTTAGCTTCAGCCATGTTATAGTCAACACCAGATTTTACATAAGCATCATTAGTGAAGTCTTTACCCTTTAGTGATGCTAAACCTGGAGATACATAGCCAACAGCAGGAAGTGAACCGTCACCTAAAGTATTCTTAGTAAATTGTTGACGATTAATTGCTAATGAAAGAGCTTTACGAATGTTTACATTTCTGAATGCTGGATCTTTCTTTTGATTCAATTCAAGATAGAATGTTGAAGCTGTCTTTTCATTATGGAATTCTTTACTGTTCTTGTATTGACCAACTTGTTGAGCACCAACAAGTTTAATAGCATCTAATTTACCAGATTGGTATTCATTTAAAGCCGTACTTGGTGTCTTTTGAACATTGAACTTAACACCGTCAATCTTAGTAGCTTTGTTATTCCAGTATTCTTTATTACGCGTAAGTGTCCAACTATCATTAGTACCAGTCCAACCAGTAACCTTAAATGGACCGTTGTAAATCATGCTACTACTGTTAGTTCCATAGGCTGAACCAAATTTCTTAACCGCACTTTCACTTTGTGGGAAGAAAGGTGTCATAGTAACTAAGTATTTAAAGTATGATTGAGGCTTAGACAAGGTAACTACTAATTTATAATCACCATCAGCCTTTACACCCAATGAAGAAACCGGTGCTTTATTTTGACTAATTTCAGTTGCATTCTTAACATGATCAAATAAATATGAGTATTGAGATGCAGTCTTAGGTGCAACTGATCTTTGCCATCCATAGACAAAGTCTTTAGCAGTAACTGGTTTCCCATCACTCCATTTTGAATGTCTCAAGTTAAATGTATATGTCTTACCATCTTTAGAAACCTTGTAGCTTTCAGCAACACCAGGAGCTACTTTACTATCTTTAGCAGAATTAAGTAATCCCTCATTACTGTTGCTTAATGTTTCAGCACTAACATGGTCTGTAGCCTTGGAAACATCTAAAGTTGGCAAATTGGCACTTTCTTGCCATTGAATTGTCTTACTCTTAGATTCTTGAGAAGAATTACCACAAGCAGCTAGAAGTAAAGCTGATGATAATCCAACTGTACTAAGTTTTACAACTGAACTTAACTTCATAAAATAAACCCCACCCTTTTTTATTTTCAAATCGCGTATTTGAAAAAAATCTGCTTTTATAAAAGTTGTAAATATATTAACATTAAAAACAGATTAAAATCAATGATTTGTTTTAATTTTTTTAACATCATTCAAATTTAATGCTCATTTTTTATAAATAAAATTAGTTCGATGTTATAACTATAAATGTTATAATATTAGCAACAATTAAGGGGGATAATTGATTGAATAATGAATTATTACCGGTAATAACTATCGGATTAAATTTAAATAATGAACGATTTGAGTACTCAATGAAAGAATTGTCAGCATTGGCATTTGCGAACAATATGCAAGTAGTTGAAGAATTAGTTCAGAAATTAGATCATCCTGACTCAGCCACCTACTTTGGTAAGGGAAAAGTAGAATTATTAAAAGAAACTGCTACTGCTCATAATGTAAATACCGTAGTAGTTAATGATGAATTATCACCTAGCCAACTTAGAAATTTAGAAAAAAAGACTGAAGTTAAAATTATTGACCGAACTGGATTAATTTTAGAAATATTTGCCAATCGAGCTCGTACTCATGAAGCTAAATTACAAGTGCAATTAGCTAAGCTACAGTACCAATTACCAAGACTACACACTAGTGCTAGTCAACGTCTAGACCAACAAACCGGTTCTGGAGGTGGCGGTTTCACTAACCGTGGTTCCGGTGAATCACAATTGGAATTAAATCGCCGAGTTATTGAAAAAAGCATCACTCATATTAAAGAAGAATTAAAAACAATTGAAAAATCTGACAAAACACAAAGAAAGCAACGTGCTAAGTCAGATATTCCTAATGTAGCTTTAGTGGGTTATACTAATGCTGGAAAATCAACAATCATGAATCAGTTAGTACAACGATATGGTGAAAACGTTGAAAAACAAGTTATGGTAAAAAACATGCTGTTTGCAACTTTGGATACTAGCGTTAGGAAATTAGTATTTTCAGACCAAAAGAAAATGTTGTTATCTGACACGGTTGGATTTGTAAGTAAATTGCCACACCAATTAATTAAAGCCTTCCGTTCAACGCTATCAGAAGCTGCCAGTGCTGATTTATTAGTTCAAGTAGTCGATGAGTCTGATGAAAATAAACAACTAATGATGGAAACTACCAACGAAACTCTAAAGGAGATTGGTATTGAAAATATTCCGATGCTAACAATCTTTAATAAAGCTGATTTAGCTAATGAAAGTCGCCCTGTTCGTACTGGTAACAGTTTAACAATGGCTGCTTTGGAAGATTCATCGGTTAATGAGTTAGTTAATGTCATTAAAGAAAAGATTTTAAAAAACTACGCAACTATCAACTTATTAATTCCATTCAGCGATGGCAATGTTGTTGAATATCTCAATTCCAACGCCAATGTACTCGAAACCAAATACAATGCTGAAGGAACTGAAATTAAAGTTGAATTACCTGATAGTGATTTAAATCGTTTCGAAAAATATGTAATAAAAAAATAAAAAAATTTCCTTATTTTAAGGAAATTTTTTTATTTACCAAATATATGATTTAACTTTTGCTTTGTAGCATCCCAATTATCATTATTTATAACGATTGAATTACTTAATTCAGCTGGCAATTGTTGATCTCTTTTGTACTCTAAGCTATTAATCCTTTGAATAATCTTACGCATTGAATCACCACGTTTAATCATTCGATGTTTTAACATTTCAACATTATTCACCTGCAAAAAAATAACTACAGCCTGTGCGCCTAGCTTTTGCTTATAAGTTATAGCACCCTTAGTGTCTAAAACAATAACGGCATCCGATGACTTTTGCCAAGCTAAATTTAATCCTTCATATGATGAACCATACTTAGCTCCAGAATAAGTGACAGTCTCTAAATAGTGCTTTTGATTAAAAGTATCACTATTTTCAAAATAATAATCAGCACCATCTTTTTCATTGAAACGTGGTTCACGCGTTGTATGGGTAATTACCTTAGTCATTTTAAAATGCTTAGCTAAGTAATTTCTAACCGTAGTCTTTCCAGAGCCAGCCGCCCCAGTAACTACAATTACTTTATTTGCCATTATAAATACTCCTTAAAATTAAGAATGTTTGTTAGATATATATTTATGCATTGCATCTAATGCTAGTTTCAAATTTTCAAAAGTTAGCTTAGAACGTGCATCATCATAGCCTAACCACGCAAAATCACTAATTTCTTCTTTTTGTAACATTACTTTATCGGTATTCACTTTACTACTATAAAAAGTAACTGATTTATGATGACCATTTTTCATGTCGTACTCAATCACATATTTAAAATTAGGATCGATGGAAGCATCAATGCCAGTTTCTTCTTTAATTTCACGAATTGCGGCTTGCACTAAATCTTCACCTTTTTCAATATGTCCCTTTGGGAAGCCCCAAAAATCACTAGTAGCACTTTTTTCAAGTAAATAGTATGGTTTATCTTCTATCAAACGATATACAATTGCCCCACCATCAATCTCAGTAACCATATCTTAATCCCTCCCGAATTGACTAATTATATCTGTTCATTATAACATTGATGAAAATTAGGATATAATTGAACCAATTTAAAGGGGTGGCGTATATGAAAAATAACCAATTTGCAATCGTACCAAATGATTTTAAAAATAAAAAAATTGAATTAGAAAAGTTACATTTTTTAGACTCAGATGCAGAAAAAATTGATAAACCTTGTGCATTATTAAAAGAATTTTTACTAAAAGCATTTTTAGATAGTCAAAGTAACGCTATTAAAGGCCAAAAGATATCAGGCATTCTAGCTTCAGAAGATGAGGATGCACTAAGTTATCTAGATGACAACGAACCACTTTCGAAAATTGCTTTCTACAATATCGCTCTACAACTGTTAGGTTTTCAAGTTGGTGTTGATTTTGAGATTGATGATTCTATTTCAAAAATGAAAGAATGGAATTTGCCAGTTGATAATTCAAAAGACCCAATGTCTACGGATGAAGTCATTTCAGCATGGTATTTATTATTAAATACCCACAATAAATATGGTCAAACTTACATAGATTATTTAGCTTCAACTGGCTACTTTGCACAAAACTATAATAAGTTTGAAAAGCCATTGATTTTTAATGGAAAATCAATGCCTGTTTACGACACTAACGAATTAATTCGTGAAGTCGTGTATGTAGAAGCATCACAAGATACTGATGAAGATGGAAAATTAGACTTATTAAAGGTTGAAATTTTAAGACCTAAAGAAAGTAACAAAAGCAGTGTCCCAGTTTTATTTACAGCTAGTCCTTACAATCAAGGTACTAATGATGAAAGTGGTGAAAAATTAACCCACAAAGTTAATGTACCTTTAAAACACAAAGAACCTGTAAGTTATAAGTATGACCAAATTAAATTTAAAGATAAAAAAGCTGAGTTACCAGAACCTAGAAATATTGAAGGTAAAACTCGCAAAGCTGAACAAACTTTTGACCGAGAAGCCTCATATACATTAAACGATTACTTCTTAGCCCGTGGATTTGCTGTAGTCTATTCTGCTGGAATTGGAACTAAGGAATCTGACGGTTTAAGAACTACTGGCTCCCCTGAAGAAACTAAATCTGCTACCGCCGTAATTGAATGGTTAGCTGGTAATCGCACAGCCTTCACTAACAAAGTTGATAACACTGAAATCAAAGCATGGTGGTCAAATGGCAACGTAGCAATGACTGGTCGTTCTTATTTAGGAACTCTACAAACAGCGGCTGCTACTACCGGAGTTGATGGCCTTAAAACTTGTATTTCCGAAGCTGCAATTTCTAGTTGGTATGACTACTATCGTGACAATGGTTTAGTTGTTGCACCAGGTGGCTTTCAGGGTGAAGATGCTGATGTTTTAGCCGAAGAAACATTTAGTCGCCAGCAAGAAGCTGGGGATTATATGAAGATTAAAAATAAATGGCTAACTCAACTAAAAAATATTACTAAGCAACAAGACCGTGAAACTGGTAACTATAACACTTTCTGGGATGCTCGTAATTATCTAAAAGATGTTAAAAATATTAAAGCAGACATGGTGTTAGTTCATGGATTAAACGATTGGAACGTAAAACCACGAAATGTCGAAAATCTATGGCAAGCTTTGAAAAAGGTCCCAGTTGAAACTAAATTATTTTTACACCAAGGACAACATATTTATATCAATGCCTTTCAATCTTTAGATTTCACCGATATGATGAATTTATGGTTAACTAACAAACTATTAGGGATTAAAAATAAGGCTAATGAGTTAATTCCTAATGTTACTATCCAAGATAATGTAAAACCAGAAACTTGGAATACTTATGAAGATTGGTCAGATGCCGAAGTTAGTTTGGAATATCATTTAAATGAAAACAGTTTAATGAGTAGTGAAATTAGCGATTCAAAACTATCCTTTAATGATAAATTAGAAACCTCAACGTTTGATAAATACACTAAAAATTACGATAAATGGCGTAAAGACTTACTAGAAGATAATAGTGAAATGAAAAATAACCGTCTGATCTTCAAAACTAAAGCTTTAGATGATGATACCTTTATCGATGGTAAAGTAAATGTTAAAGTAAACGTCGCATCTGACCAAAACTATGGAATGCTTAGTTTTATGCTAGTCGATTACGGAGACGCCAAACGTTTAACCGAAAGTCCACAAAGTGTTGAATACAAGCGTATTAACGAAGGCTTTTTATGGCGAGAAGATAGTCTAAGAGAATTTAAATTACAAAAAAAGACCACCTCTTATAAAAAGATAACTGAAGGTCACATTAACCTACAAAACCGTACTAATAACTATTCAGTGGATGAAATGGAAGCGAACACTTTTTACGATGTTGAAATGGAATTGCAACCTACTTTTTATCATTTAACTAAGGGGCATCAAATTGGTTTAGTTGTTTATGCAACTGATTTTGAAATGACTAATCGCGGCAATCAAGACATTAATTATTCAATCAACTTAAAAGAATCATCAATTGAAATACCAATTTTTGATAATTAATTTATATTATTATAAAAAGTGTTACGATATTAATGACAAAACTACGAAATGAGGGATTAATTTGAAACAAGGTACAAAAATAATCACTTTAGATAATGGATATCATTTATGGACACATACTTCTGGTGAAGGAAAAATTAACTTATTAGCATTACATGGTGGCCCCGGTGGAACTCACGAATACTGGGAAAACACGGCTGAAGAATTGAAAAAGCAAGGATTAGACGTTCAAGTTACTATGTACGACCAATTAGGCTCTTGGTACTCTGACACGCCTGATTTAAGTGACCCTGAAACTGCGAAAAAGATTTTATCATACGACTACTTTGTAGATGAAGTTGAAGAAGTTCGTCAAAAGTTAGGCCTCGATGATTTTTACTTAATTGGACAATCTTGGGGTGGCCTATTAGTTCAACTATATTCACAAAAATATGGTAATCATTTAAAAGGAGCCATTATTTCATCAATGGTTGATGAAATTGATGATTACACTAAACATTTGGATGAAATTCGTGAAAAAGAATTTTCACCAGAAGACTTAGCTTTCATGAAAGAATGTGAAGCTAAAAACGATTATGACAACGAAAGATATCAAAAATGTGTTGATAAACTAAATAAAGACTACATTGACCGTAAGCAACCTTCTAAATTAGACCACTTAGTTAATGTAGCTAACACTGACATTTACAACGCCTTCCAAGGTGATAATGAATTTGTTATTACTGGAAAATTAGGCGAATGGCACAACACTAAAAACTTAAAAGACGATAAAGTTCCTACTCTAGTAACGTTTGGTGAACATGAATCCATGCCTCTAGAAACTGGAAAACGTATGGCTGAAATGATTCCAAAAGCTAAATTTGTTTCTACGCCTAATGGTGGACACCATCACATGATTGATAATGCGCCGGTTTATTATGACCATTTAGCAACATTTATTAGAGAGGTTGAAAGAGGAGACTATGAATGAGAATGTATAAAAAGTCATATAGATTAGTTTTTATCTTATTGACTGTAATAGCATTACTATTCGTAAGTAATATTTCAGTTAACGCTAACGAAAACGCTAAAAATAGTAGTAAAAAGAATAATGACGTGGAAAAAGTTATAAATAGTCAAAATAATAAGACACGTACTGGTAATAATAAAAAGACTCCAAGTAATAAAAGCAAAGTTAAGCCTAAAAAGGCAGTTAGCAAAATTAGTAAATTAACTTATGGACAAATTATCGGTAACGACAATCACAAGCTAATAACAATTAGACAATTATTAAGAAATCGAATAGCTGAAAAAAACAATTTAAATAATAAAGCTGCTCAGGGGTTAATTAATTTTAATGTTCCAGCTAGCTTAAAAAGTAAAGGTTTCGAAATCAGCAAAAACTACTTTACAATCTATTTAAAAAACAACAACTATAAAGTTGTAAAAGTAGCCATTCCTTTGAAACAATTGAGCGGAATTATTTTAAATCGTTATTTGCCTAAGCCATATCGTTTTAGAAATGTTAATACTAACGAAAAAACGGTAACTTTAACTTTTGATGATGGTCCTGACCCAACTTTAACACCTAAATTATTAAAAATATTACGTAGATACAAAGTACCAGCTACATTTTTTGAATTAGGTAGTAATGTTGATAAGTATCCTAAGGTAAGTAAACAAGTTGCTGAATCAGGTAATTTGATTGGTAATCATTCTTGGAGTCATCCTCAATTAAACTCCTTATCGAAAGAACAAATCCAAAAACAAATCGCTGGCACTAATGCTGCAATCTATAAAGCAACGGGTAAATTACCTAGCTACTTAAGACCTCCATACGGAGCTACAAACTCGACTGTTAGCAACATTGCACAAACTCCAATCGTTATGTGGTCAGTTGACTCAATGGACTGGAAATTCTTAAATGCATTACAAACTGAACAACAAGTTATAAAAACCGTTTATCCTGGATCTGTTATTTTAATGCATGATATTCACCCTACTTCAGTACAAGCGGTTCCTTCAATTATTGAAAGTTTAAGAAGTCGTGGTTATCATTTTGTAACCCTTCCTCAAATTATTAATCGCCCACTACTAGCGGGATATGAATACTTTGGTCACAATGACTTTAGAAATGACTAATAAAAAATCACTATCAATTAATTTGATAGTGATTTTTTATTTTATTTAGGTTGTTCCCTTAAACTTAGCTTTTCAACATCTAAGACCTTATCAACCAGTCCGTTATAGAAACTAGCCTCATGTGAAACAATAATTGCATTTCCGGGAAATGCTTTAATTGCACGTTTTAGAGACTCTTTAGTTTCATCATCTAAGTGATTAGTTGGTTCATCCATGATTAAGAAATTACTAGGCACAAATTCCATCATCGATAATTTAACCTTAGTTTGTTCACCACCAGATAGTTCCCCAATTGGTTTCATCGCATTAGCTGCATCTAAACCACATTTTGCTAACTTAGTTCGAATATCTTTTTGGGTTAACTTAGGATATTTTTCTTGAACTATTTGTAATGGTGTTTGATTGTCATTACTCCAAACCAAATCTTGACTGAAGTAACTAACCTTAGCGGATGGCGAAAAATTAGCAGAACCACCTTTTGGTTTTAACAGTCCTAAGATAGTTTTAATTAATGTTGATTTACCAACCCCATTAAAACCTTCGAAACCAACTTTTTGGTCTGTATTGACTGAAAAACTAACTGGTTTCAATAGTGGTTTATCATAACCAACCGAAAGTTCATCTACACTTAAAGCATTTTGTGACCCAGTATCTTCGTATGGAAAATCAAATGAAGCATGAATGTTAGTCGAAGGTGGTTCAACAATTTCCATATGCGATAACATTTTTTCACGTGATTTAGCCATGGTTGATTTGGAACCCGCTTTATTTTTACGAATAAAACTCTTAGCTTTTTCAATTTGAACTTGTTGCTTCTCATATTCACGTTGTTGGGCTTTTTCACGTTCATGGCGTTGACGCATTGCTTGTTTAAAGCTACCACGATACTTCATGATTTTTCCAAAAGCAACATTAATAATACAGTTAGTAACTTGTTCCAAGAAATCGTAATCGTGTGAAATAATCATTGCAGCACCTTGGAATGAATTTAAATAATCCACTAGCCAAGCAATATGTGCAGTATCTAGATAGTTAGTTGGTTCATCAAGCAAAATAACATCTGGACTTTCCAAAATTAATTTAGCTAAGATGATTTTGGAACGTTGTCCACCTGACATATTAGCAATTGCTTGATCACGCTTAACGTCATCTAAACCTAGTCCAGTAATAACTCTTTCAATTTCAGTTTCTATATCATAAAAACTATGTGCTTCTAGATTTTCTTGAATTCTACCGGCTTGTTCTAACAACTTATCATCCATGGTCTCAGCATATTGTTCATATAATTTTTCCATATGTTCAGACATGTCATATAAATCTTTATAGGCCGTATGCAAAAACTTGATCAAAGTCATGCCTTCAGGAATATCGGCATATTGATCTAAGTAACCAATTTTGGTATTTTTCTGCCATTTTACCGAGCCAGAAAGTGGTAATTCAACTCCAGTAATCAACTTAATAAGAGTACTTTTACCTACTCCATTTTGGCCAACTATTCCCATGTGTTCGCCTTTATTCAATTGAAAACTGGCTTCGTCGTATAGCATTTTATCTGCAAAACCCATACTTAAATTTTCAACATCAAGTAAAGCCAAAATTTTCTCCCCTTAGTTCGTTTCCTTTTTTAAATATACAGTACTAAAATTACCATATTTACAGTGATAACGTCAATTATATAAAAATGATATACTAGTTAATATGTTAATAAATAAAATATAAAATGAAAGTTGGAATGGTTAACATGAAAATTAAAGATATTGATCATATAACTATTGCCGTAGAAAATTTAGAAAGATGTATGCGTTTTTATCACGAAGTTTTAGATTTGCCAATTGTAAATCAAGATACCAAAAGCATCTTACTACAAATTGGTAAACAAAAAATAAAATTAGTTTTACGTAGTCAAAACGAATTAACACCTGATAAAGAAACTGCATCTTCAGCAAGTTTTTGTGTCATTGCTAAAGATAGTTTAAAAGATATTCAATCACATTTAGCAAATTATGGAGTTAATATCGTAGATGGTCCCAAATTAGTTCATGGTTCAAATGGAGAAATGAATTCAATTCACATCACAGACCCTGAAGGAAATCTAATTGAAATTTGCGAATATAAAAAATAAAAAAGCTAGACAAATCAAGGCTGTTTTGAAGCGACCCCCAAAAGTTGGACAATAAAATGTTCAATAATTTGGGGGTTATTTTTTTGGTTAAATTTAGTAGCAAATTAAAATTACAAATAGTATTAGAATACTTATCAGGGACTGGTTCAACTTCGTTGAACCACAAGTATAATATTAATGGTAGTGCCACTGTACTATTTTGGGTACGAATGTATCAAAAATATGGAATTAATGGTTTAATTGTGAAAACTAGTAAACAAGCATATTCTTATATGTATAAATTAAAAGTGCTGAACTGGATGAGACTCCACAAAAGCTCATACCCAGAAACAGCACTTCATTTTAATATCTCTTCACCATCATCCATATTTGTATGGGAGAGAAA
>NZ_AYYQ01000029.1:0-389 GCF_001435995.1 Apilactobacillus ozensis DSM 23829 = JCM 17196 | reverse complement strand
AGAAGTAGTTATTATTATCACAAGAAAGCTACGCTATCTTTAGATAAGCAACTTATAGAATCCGAAGTAAAAAAAGCAGTGAATGAACATAAAAACTATGGATATCGTAGAATTACTGCCCATCTACGGAATAACAACAAGGTAGTAAATCATAAATGTGTTCAAAGAATCATGCATAAATACGGTTTACAATGTAAATTATTTAGTAAACGAAAACGTAAATATAATTCTTATAAAGGACAAGTTGGACATATAGCACCTAATATTCTACATGGTGATTTTAAGGCTGATTATTTTGGACAAAAACTAACTACCGATGTTAGTGAGTTTAGGTATGGCAATAATTTAATAAACCAAAAGGTTTATTTATCTCCGGTAATGGACCTATA
>NZ_AYYQ01000028.1 GCF_001435995.1 Apilactobacillus ozensis DSM 23829 = JCM 17196 | reverse complement strand
GTAGGACGTTGCCACGCTCATTGAAAAAAGCTTTCGATTTATTTCGAAAGCTTTTTTATTTATATTGAATAAATTTTCATTAAGTGTGATAAAATGTTTAATAATATTAAACATTTTGGAGGATTATGTAGAATGCGAAAAATTAAGCTTTCTCTAGGAGCTCAAATTTTTATTGGGCTTATATTAGGAATAATTTTAGGAACCGTTTTTTATAAGAATGAGACCGCTATAACGGTAATGCAAAGTTTGGGTACTATGTTTATACGTCTTATTCAAATGATAGTTATTCCAATTGTTATATCATGTTTGACGGTTGGAATTGCAAACATTGGTGATATTAAAAAGCTTGGACGTATAGGTGGAAAAACTTTATTATACTTTGAATTGATGACTACCTTAGCAATTATTCTTGGTCTTATTATGGGAAATATTTTTCATCCAGGAGACTTTATAAATGTTCATGCTTTAAAGGGTACCGATATAACTAAATACATAACGACTGCTAAGAGTGCAAGTGGTCATTCTGGAATATTAGATACCTTAATTAACTTAATTCCTACTAATGTTTTTAGTTCCATTAGTAGTGGTGATATGATGCCAATTATATTGTTCTCTGTGTTTTTCGGATTAGGAACAGCAGCAATTGGTGAAAAGGGTAAAGTTATAACTGACTTTTTAGAAGCAGTTTCTCAAGTAATGTTCAAAGTAACAGGCTGGATTATGAAAGTATCACCAATTGGGGTTTGTGCGCTTATCGGTGTTACACTAGCTGAACTAGGAATATCAGCTTTAATTCCACTGGGTTACTTTGTTGGTCTTACCTACGTTACTATGATAATATTCGTTTTAGTAATCATGGGTGGAGTTGCCAGACTCTTTGGTTTTAGAATTACCACTTTACTTAAAGTCATTAAAGAAGAAGCGGTACTAGCATTTTCTACAGCTAGTTCTGAAGCAGCCTTACCTAAGAATATTGATCGTATGCAAAAATTTGGAGTTAGCAATTCAATCGTGTCATTTGTTATTCCTACAGGATATACTTTTAATTTAGATGGATCAGCCATTTATCAATCTTTAGCGGCGTTATTCTTAGCACAAGCTTATGGAATTCATTTAACGTTGGGTCATCAAATAACTTTAGTGGTTGTTTTAATGATTACGTCTAAAGGAATGGCGGGGGTTCCTGGAGCTTCATTTGTGGTTCTTTTAGCTACAGTTTCAACAATTGGTGTTCCTATGTCTGGATTGACTTTCATCGCTGGAATAGACCGTTTTGTGGATATGGGAAGAACAGCAGTTAATGTTATTGGTAACTCTTTAGCTACTTTAGTTATTGGTAAATCTGAAAATGAATTTGATCATGAAAAAGAAAAGCAATTTGATGTGAACCCCAAAAGTTAGACAACTTTTACTAGGATATTAATTCCAAATATT
>NZ_AYYQ01000005.1 GCF_001435995.1 Apilactobacillus ozensis DSM 23829 = JCM 17196 | reverse complement strand
GTAGGACGTTGCCACGCTCATTGAAAAAAGCTTTCGATTTATTTCGAAAGCTTTTTGTGTAATACACGCCGTTTTAGCTCAGGAGGTAGAGCGTTTCCATGGTAAGGAAGAGGTCCCGGGTTCAAATCCCGGAAACGGCTTAAATAAAAGAGGTTCTCTAATATTTTTAGAGAACCTCTTTTATATTTTATAATCAATAATTACCTTGTTTTCATGACTACTAATGATATTAGAAACTTTTCCTATGCTTACCAAAGTTAATTGATGCATTGCTCTAGTTATTATTGTGTACAGAGTTCCTAATAGCTTATTACTATAACTGTAATTTTCCTGTGATACATTCCATGCTATTACAGAATCAAACTCAAGTCCTTTTGCCAAATATACGGGTATAATTATTAGACTTTCTTCAGGTATAGATCTATCTTTATCAGACATTAAGGTAACATTTATTGTGTTATATAGATGTCTATATAGATACTTTGCTTCCTGCATATTTTTAGTTATAATGGCTTTGTTTTTATTGCCTAAACTTTTGATTTCTTTCAAAATACTATCGATAGCTTGATTTTCATTTTTTCTTATTAGTATTTTAGGCATTTTTCCTTTACGGTTAAATGGTTCTATATCATTGTTTTTAGGTAAAATGGATTTTGCAAAATTAGTTATTTCATAAGTTGAACGATAAGAACGATTTAATTTAATCAGCCTGGAGTGATTAGTTGGAAACGCATTATTTAATTTTTGTAAAAGCTGTTCAGGAGTTTCTACATTTTTAAATAAAGCTTGTTCACTATCGCCCATTAGGTTTAATTTTGCGTTAGGGAAAGCATGCTTGATATAAGTTAACTGGGCTATTGAGTAGTCTTGCATTTCATCGACAAATAAATATTTTATTTTTTGATTTTGTCCATCTCCAGTTAAAATAGATCTTAAATATAATAGCGGAGCAACATCGTCTAATGATATTTTATGGAACTCGAGGTTTTGAGAGAATTCTTTAATAACTTTATTTGGTATGATTTTTTCATCTAAGCTATTTAAAAAATTCATATATTGAATGTATGGGTCAAAAAAGTTTCCATTGAATATAGCATCGTAAACCTTTTGCAATTTATTTTTTACAATAGTTTTAGCAATATAATTTCTTTCGTCAATTTCATCTTGAAACATTGAAATTTTATAATCTTTCAGTAAATCATGATATTGCTCTGAATTTAAATTATCGATAGCCTTATCAACCCAGGGCTTACTTACAGAATCATTAATTATTTTCTTTAGTTCTTTTATTAGTGTATTTTTAGTTTGTAAAAATTTGTCTTTAGACTGCATTAGTTTTGGTAATTCATCATATATAGATTCAATATGTTCTTTACTGAAGTAAATTTCACCATCTAGACTAATGTTGTTAAAAGCAATTTCAGATCCGTCAATTTTATTACAATAGTTTTCAATAGCTTTGATAAATTGATTACTTCCCTTTATTTCAGATACATCATTTTTTAATTCATGGTCTGAACTGCTTATTTCGTACTTATCGAAGATTGTTTCAACGTTTAAGCCTTCCAATCGATGAGCTACAAACTCTGAAAAAGTTACTTGTTGCATATTTCTTTCTCCTAAACTAGGTAATACATCAGAAATATATCTAGCAAACAATCTATTAGGAGAAAATAAAACTATCTGATCAGCATCCAATGAATCACGACTATGATAAAGCAAAAAGGCAATTCTTTGAAGTAGAGTAGATGTTTTTCCAGAGCCGGCAGCTCCTTGAACAATTAATAAATCACTTTTGGTATCTCTAATAATGTCATTTTGTTCTTTTTGAATTGTAGAAACTATATTCTGCATTTTTTCATCATTATGCTGTCCTAAAACATTTTGTAGCATTTCATCACCAACAGTTTCATTGGTGTCAAACATATTTTTGATTTGACCAGCTTTAATTGAAAATTGTCTTTTCTTCTTTAGTTCAGTTTGCTGATTGCCAACTGGTGTTTGATAACTAGTTTTACCAAGTGTTCCATTGTAATAAATGCTAGAAATTGGTGCTCGCCAGTCGTAAACTAAAAATTCTTGATTTTTATCTACAAAGGAAGAAGTTCCAATGTATAGTTTTTCAATTTCTGGTTCATCATCATCTTTAATATCAATTCTGCCAAAGTAGGGAGAATCAGCTAGGTCTTTTAATTTTTTTAATTGATTATTGATAATACTTTCATTTTCAACAACTCGATTTACTAATCCACGTTGTTGTTGTAATTCTGCTGATGTTTCAATTCGATCATCAACTTCAAAATAGTTAACAGAGGTATTGTTACTATAATTAGTTTGAACGTTTTTAGTTTCTTGTTTAGCTTTTTCATATTCTTTACTGGTATCTTCAATTTTTGCGTTAACTTTTTTAACGACTGCGTTAACTCTATTTTGTTCCAGTTTAATTTCGTTAGAATTCATCTAATACCTCCATTGATTTATTAAATTCGACAAATTATTGTAGTTATTAAAACTTGATATGTCAATAATTATTGCTTTGACATCAATAATCAAATCCAGTAAAATGTAAATGATTATGTAGTAGTGAAGCCAATCGAACAGAGAGATTATTGATAGCTGAAAAATAATCTGGCAACATGAATTGGAGATTATTAAAAGGGTAGTTCCCTTATCACGAAAGTGGCAAAATATATTTTGCAATTTAGGTGGTACCGCGTTTTAAACGTCCTATTGGTTTTATTTCCATAGGGCGTTTTTCTTTTTATGAAAGGATGATATATATGACAGACAGAAAAGTTATTTTAACAGGTGATCGTCCAACTGGCAAGTTACACATCGGACATTATGTAGGTTCATTAAGAAACAGAGTGCAATTACAAAATTCTGGAAATTATGATACTTACATTATGATTGCTGATATGCAAGCGCTAACTGATAATGCTCGTGATCCTGAAAAAATTAGACATAGTTTAATTCAAGTGGCATTGGATTATTTAGCAGTAGGTATTGATCCTAAAAAATCTACTATTTTAGTTCAATCACAAATTCCAGCACTAAATGAGCTTACGATGCATTATTTAAATTTAGTAAGCGTTTCACGTTTGGGTAGAAATCCAACCGTTAAAAATGAAATTCAACAAAAGAAATTTGGTCAAAGTGTGCCTGCTGGTTTCTTTATTTATCCAGTAAGTCAAGCAGCTGATATTACAGCTTTTAAAGCCGATACAATTCCGGTTGGTGAAGACCAAGAACCAATGTTGGAACAAACTCGTGAAATTGTTAGAAGCGTTAATGGAATATATGGTAAAGATATCTTAGTAGAGCCAGAAGGTTATTTCCCACCTAAGGGGATGGGTCGTATCCCAGGGTTAGATGGTAATGCTAAAATGAGTAAGTCTTTGAATAATGCCATTTACCTGTCTGATGACGAAGATAAAATTAGACAAAAAGTAATGTCCATGTATACTGACCCCAATCATATTCATATTGAAGATCCTGGTAAAGTTGAAGGCAATACAGTTTTTACTTACCTTGATATTTTTGCGGAAGATAAGGATAAAGTTAGTGATCTAAAGGCTCAATATCGTCATGGTGGCTTAGGTGATGTCAAAATTAAGAAGTACTTAAATGAAGTGCTTCAAGCTCACTTGAAACCTATTAGAGAACTTCGTGAAGAGTATGCTAAAGATGAAGCAGCTGTCTATGAAATTTTAAAACAAGGTAGTGCCAAAGCTAATCTTGTAGCTAATAAAACACTTCAAGAAGTTAGAGACGCAATTGGAATTAACTATTTTAACTAATTTTTAGTGGTTAGAGAGGGGGATTGGATGGATAAATTAGTAGTTGTGGATGTAGGTTCCAATTCCGTAAGGATGTCTATTTATCAAATTAATAGATATGGATACTATCAGGAAATAAAGCGGATGAAAAGTGATAGTCGTCTTTCCGAAAATATGGGATCTGGTAAAATTTTGAAGCCTGCCGCAATTAATAGAACCATTCAAGCTCTTCATTCATTTAAAAATGTATATAAAAGAATGAAAAATATTACAGTTTTGTCGATAGCCACAGCAGCTGTTAGACAGGCACGTAATCAAAAAATATTTTTAAATAAAGTGGAAAAACAGCTTGGCTTAAAAATTAGAGTTTTATCTGGTAATGAAGAAGCTTATTATGACTATTTAGGTGTTATCAATCGTGTAAAGATGAATGATTACTTATTAGTTGATATTGGTGGAGCTAGTATTGAACTAGTCAGAGTACGTAGTAAAAAACGTAAAAATCTAATTAGTTTGCCCATTGGAGCGGTTAATATCTCTGAACGATTTCATTTAAATGAAATGCCTTCAGCAGCAGATTTATTCAGTGCACAACGTTTTTTGAAAAGGGTTTTTCATCAAGTTCCGTGGCTACAAAAAGCTAGTCATTATCAGTTAGTAGTTTTAGGTGGAGCGGCTAGAACTTTAGCTAGAGTAAATCGTTATCGTCAACATTTTGGTTATAATGATAATTTAAATGGTTATCATCTTAACCAACATCAGATTTTTACGACCTATGAAAATCTTTTAAGTAGAGACTATCATAGCAGGCAATCTGTACCAGGAATAGAAAAAGATAAAGCTGATATTATAGTTGGTGGATTACTGCCGTTAATAACCTTAATTGATGAATTAGATTCTAGAAGAATTGTATTTTCAGATGGTGGAGTGCGAGAAGGTTTAATTAACGAATATGTTAATAAGTATTATAAACACAACTAAATTAGGCTTTTAGTTCAATTTGAATTAAAAGTCTTTTTAAGTATTATTAACATATAAATGTTATTATTAGCCTATATTAAGTATGTGATGGGGTGCGTTTGGCGTATGCAAGAATTTAGACATTTTTATATGAAAAGTTACAATGATAGATTAGATTTGATAAGTAAGTTTTCCAACATTGATATTACTTACGCGCAAGATAATGTTGATTTTAGTGAGTTAAATAATAACTTAATTGAAAATTATCTAACAGATTATTCATTACCAGAGGGAATTTGCGTTAATTTAAAAATTGACGGTAAACAATATGTAGTCCCAATGGTTACTGAAGAACCATCTGTGATTGCGGCAGCTAGTAACGGGGCTAATCTTTTGAGTTCGGGTGATGGGATTGAATCAATTGTGCCTAATCGAATGTTAACTGGTCAAATAATTATAAAAACTGATAATTATAATTTATTATACGGTTACGTTAATAATCATGTCGTAGACATTATAAAGATAGCTAATGCCGCGCATCCCTCAATTATTAAATATGGCGGTGGGGCTAAAAAATTAAATATTCGTCGTTTAGATGATAACTATTGTTCAATAGACCTATCGGTTGATGTGGGTGAAGCAATGGGTGCTAACATTATGAATACGATGTTAGAAGCAGTAGCTAGTTTTTTAAGAAACCGCTATGGTGATGATATTTTGATGAGTATTCTATCTAATTATGCGACAGACAGTTTAGTTACAGTTAACGGTGTCGTTAGTTTCAACTATTTATCTAAAACCAACGGTGCTGCAATAGCCGAAAAAATAGTCGAAGCGAGTCACATTGCTCAAATTGATCAATATCGTGCTACTACCCACAATAAAGGAATCATGAACGGAATTGATGCAGTAACGATTGCGATGGGAAATGATTGGCGAGCTGTGGAAAGTTCGGTGCATGCTTATGCTGCTAAAGACGGTCAATATCGGGGATTAAGTCGTTGGATGGTAGACAACGAACGAAAAAAACTAATTGGGACAATGACGCTTCCACTAGCATTAGGTTATGTTGGAGGAGTTACTAAAGTATTTTCAAAAGTAAAACTCAACCATAAAATATCGCAAATAACTTCAGCCAAAGAATTAATGTCAGTTACTGCTAGTGTGGGTTTAGCACAGAATTTGGCAGCTTTAAAGGCTTTGGTAACTGAAGGAATTCAAAAAGGTCATATGCATTTACAATTAAAGTCACTAGCAATGACTGCTGGTGCAAAAGCTAATCAAGTTAGTATGGTTGTTAATAAATTAAGAAAAATGCAACATCCAAATATTAACGATGCAAAACATATAATACAAAAAATTAATGAAGGTGAATAATAAATGAATATTGATTTAAATCAAGATACACAAAGTTTAATTAATGTCGTAAATAGATTCTTTCCAGGTAAGGTAACGGTTCAATTCGTTGGACAATTACAAGCTGGTTATGTTCGTCATGATCAAGCTCAAGTAGTTCAAGATGGTGAAAATATCTACATTCAAGTTTCTGACTTATCAGCACCTAATTACACCGCTTCACATGAGCTATTACACGTATTAATGACATTAAGAGGTTTTCCACAAATTTTCTTTAGTTTGACCTCAGGGGATGAAAAACTCGATGAACAGCTCCAAATTATGGGGACTGAATTATTTGATATTGTCTCACATATTGTAGTGGTATCAGAACAACGAAAGCATGGCTTAATTGACGATAACATTGAGGATATGTACTTAAAGGGTATCCAAAATACAATTAGACCAGAGCCAGAAAAATTAGACAATGAGATGGAGTTGCGCCTATTAACTTTAATTGATGCGCATGTATTCTATGGCGATAAATTTGACGAAAAAGTGCGTAAAGTTTTAGAAAAAGACTATCCAGTTTCACTTAAGGCTGCTGATGAAATTTATAAAATGATTACAGAAAAGCCTACTGATTCACCATTTGGATTACGTAGAAACGTTGTTAAATTATTTAGAGCTTTTGATGAACAATTAAAAGCATGGGGACTACCTGCACTGCATAACAATGACTTTACTACTGTTTCAAGCGTTTTATCTGAACGTCAATTAGGTTTGAAAGTTAATCAATTATTTGAAATATTCCATTCAGACTTGCATGAAATGAAAACTCAGCGTCGTGCATATGTAGGATTTAATAAGACGGATAACCAAAACTCATTTGTTATTCCTGCCCCAACTGGTATGGAAGATAGCCCAGCTTACTTTAAAAAAATATATGATAAAAGTGTAAAAGAACTATTTGAAGACTTACAAATGCCTTATATTATTAGAAAATAAATAATGTTTAGGAGGAATGTTTATATGGATAGTGAAATTCAATCGATTTTTGATAATGCACAACATATTGTGTTTTTAACTGGTGCCGGCGTTTCGACGCCTTCAGGGATTCCCGATTATCGTTCTAAAAACGGGTTATATTCGTCATCTGAAAAAGGCAAACCGGCGGAATATTATTTAAGTCACGCTTGTTTAGTTAATGAACCGGATACTTTTTACGACTTTGTGAAAACAAATATGTATTTTCCAGATGCTAAACCAAATATAATTCATGATAAGCAAGCGGCCTTAACTCAAAAGGGCAAAGCCTCAATTATTACGCAAAATGTAGATAATTT
Source organism: Apilactobacillus ozensis DSM 23829 = JCM 17196 (assembly GCF_001435995.1). GTDB lineage: Bacteria > Bacillota > Bacilli > Lactobacillales > Lactobacillaceae > Apilactobacillus > Apilactobacillus ozensis. The sequence continues at coordinate 42,851 of NZ_AYYQ01000005.1, read as the reverse complement.
ATATAAAGTTGCTGGTGCCCAAAATTTGATTGAGTTTCACGGTAATCTATATAACGTTTCATGTGATCGATGCCATCAAAGTGTTAATTGGCAAGCATATTTAAAGAATCCATTGCACGAAAATTGCGGTGGAATATTGCGTCCAGACATTGTTTTGTATGATGAAGGTTTAAATGAACAAAACATTATGCATAGTGTCAAGTTAATGGAAAATAGCGATTTAATAGTAATTGTTGGAACTTCAATGCGGGTGTATCCATTTGCTGGATTACTAGATTACCGTAATCCACAAGCCCAAGTAATTGCAATTAATAAGGAAAAGTTAAACTTTGCTTTTCCATTTATGATGCTGCAAACGGACGCTTCTGAATTCTTTAAGCAGTTAAAAATCAATTAATTTGGAGATGCTATTTTGATTACGATAGGTTTAACCACTTGGAGTGAGCATCCTATTTTAAACGATGGTAACATGCCGGTTAGTTTAAATGCCTATGCAGCTTATTTTCCCACGGTAGAAATTGATAATTCATTTTATGGGGTTCCACGAGTATCTGTAGTTATCGACTGGGTCAAAAAAGTTCCGAGTAGTTTTCAATTTATTATTAAAGCGAATCAGTTTATGACTAAACACGATTTAAGAGGCTCTCATGAGATTAGTACTTTAGCGAGACACTCAACTTTTGATAATTTTGTTCATTCAATTGAACCATTAATAAGCTCAAATAAATTAAAAACTATCTTATTTCAATTTCCACCGTTTTTTAATCTTAATCGTGAAAATTTGGATTACTTGTTTGATATTAGAAAACTAATGCCGCATTTACCAATTACTGTCGAATTTAGAAACAGTAGTTGGTACCATAAAAACAATCGTTTAATTACGACTAAAACTTTGCGGCAGCTAAATTTTACTGAAGTGATAGTTGATGAACCGCATAGTCTTAACACAGGAGTACCATTTTATCCAGTAATAACTAATTCTAATTTAACGATGATTAGACTGCATGGTCGTAATAATCAGGGATGGAATAATCGCAGTAAGAACTGGCGTAAAGAACGTACTTTATATCGATATTCGGATGAAGAACTATCTAATTTAGCTAAAATTATTGATAAACTAGATAAAAAATCAAAAGAAGTATGTATTATTTTTAATAATAATTCTGGTAAAGATGCTGCTCCGAATGCTTTAAAGTTAATTGATATTTTGAACCTACATTTTAAAGGCTTATCAGATAGGCAACTAAGCTTGTTTTGATAATTAAAATCAAGCTAAACAAATATGATATAATTGTTACAATAATTTTTAAACAGATTAAGGATGATATAAATGGCAGATAATAATAAAACATTTTATGTTACAACTCCAATTTACTATCCATCTGGACGTTTACACATTGGTAATTCGTACACAACGATTGCTTGTGATGCGTTAGCTCGTTTTAAACGCTCAAATGGTTATGATGTGTTCTTCTTAACTGGTACTGATGAACATGGCTTGAAAATTGAACAAAAAGCAGAAAAATTAAACATGTCTCCTAAAAAGTATGTTGATGACATGGCAGACCAAATTAAAAAATTATGGAAAACTTTGGATATTACAAATGATAAATTCATTCGTACGACTGATGAATATCATGAAAAAGCAGTTCAAAAGATTTTTCAAAAGTTATTAGACCAAGGTGACATTTATCTGGGTGAGTATTCAGGATGGTACTCGGTTTCTGATGAAGAATACTTTACTGAATCACAACTAGCTGAAGTTTATCGTGATGATAGTGGTAAAGTTGTTGGTGGTAAAGCTCCTAGTGGTCACGAAGTGCAACTAGTTAATGAAAAATCTTACTTCTTTAAGATGAGTAAATATGCTGACTGGCTACTAGACTACTACAAAGCACATCCAGACTTCATTCAACCAGAATCCAGAATGAATGAAATGATTAATAATTTCATTAAGCCAGGACTAGAAGACTTAGCAGTATCTAGAACTTCATTTACTTGGGGTGTGCCGGTTAAGTCTGATCCTAAACATGTTGTATATGTTTGGATTGATGCCTTGACTAACTATATTACTGCATTAGGCTATGGTAGTGATAATGAAGATTTATTTAATAAATTCTGGCCAGCTGACGTACAAATGGTAGGGAAAGAAATTGTACGTTTCCATACTATTTACTGGCCAATTATTTTACATGCGTTAGGTTTACCATTACCTAAACATATTGTTGGACATGGTTGGTTAACTATGAAAGACGGTAAGATGTCTAAATCTAAGGGTAACGTTATTTATCCCGATGTTTTAGCTGAACGTTATGGCTTAGACTCAGTTAGATACTATCTTTTAAGAGCAGTTCCATTTGGTAATGACGGCATGTTTACGCCAGAAGATTTTGTTGACCGTGTAAATTATGATTTAGCTAATGACTTAGGTAATTTGTTAAATCGTACGGTTGCCATGATTAACAAGTACGAAAATGGGGTAGTTCCCGAATATAAGGCACCAATGTGTGATGCAGATAAGGAACTTGAACAGGTTGCCCAACAAGTAGTCGAAGCATATAACGAAGATATGAATAAGACTTATTTTGCGGATGCATTATCCAGTATTTGGAAGTTAGTATCACAAAGTAACAAATACATTGACCAAACTACTCCTTGGGTTTTAGCTAAAAGTGACGAAAAAGCTGACAAAGAACAATTATCTTCAGTTATGTCGCACTTGGCAGCTAGTTTAAGATTGATTTCATTGCTAATTAGTCCAATTATGACTGAGACACCACATGAAATCTTTAATCAATTAGGTTTAGATGATAGTAAGTTTGATTTAACTAACTTAAACATTGCTGAATTACCAAGTGGTAGTAAGGTTGCAGCTAAGGGAACTCCAATTTTCCCTCGTTTAGACCATGATGAAGAAGTTGCATATATTAAGAATAAAATGCAAAAATCTGATAAGCAAAAAGGTCGTGCTGCTAAGGAAGCTGCTGCTAAAAAGCAATTTGAAGCTGCTAAACAAGCATCGAAAGAGTCTAAAGATGACAGCAAAGAAATTCGCTTTGACGCTTTTGAAAAAGTAGCTTTACGAGTTGTTCAAATTAAAGCAGTTGAAAAAGTGAAAAACGCTGATAAACTACTAAAATTTAGTTTAGATGATGGAACTAGCGAAGGCCGACAAATCTTGTCAGGAATTGCTAAGTGGTACCCTGATTACGAAAAATTAGTTGGCAAAAAAGTAATTGCCGTAGCTAACTTGAAGCCTAGAAAAATGCGTGGCGAAGTTAGTCAAGGTATGTTATTATCTGTGGAACATGATGATGGCAATGTAGAATTAGTTACAGTTGGCGAACAATTCGAAAACGGTTCTTTACTAGAATAATAATTAATTTAAACGATAAAAAGCCATTAATTATTTTATTAATGGCTTTTTTATTGGAGAAAGGATATAAAATGCAAATTTTTGATTCACATACACATTTGAACGATAATGCATTTATTAATGATGTAGATAAGTATATTGAACATGCTAAAAAATTAGGTGTGTGTAAAATGGCCATTGTTGGTTCCAATGCCAAACTAAACCAATTATCTCTAGAATTAGCGCATAAATATGACAATCTTTATTCTATTATTGGTTGGCACCCAGAAGATGCACTTGATTATAACGATGAGCAAGAAGCTATTCTAAAGGAACAGTTAAAAGACCCTAAAATAGTGGCATTAGGTGAAATCGGTTTAGACTATCATCAAGATGTAACTTCGCGAGAACTACAAATGAAAGTATTTCGTAGACAAATTAAAATTGCTAAGGCGATGAATTTACCAATTTCAGTCCATAATAGAGATGCATTTGAAGATACTTATAATATTCTTAAAGCTGAAGATGTGCATGCTAATAGCGGGATTATTCATAGTTTTAATGGAGATGTTGACTGGTTGAATAAATTTATGGACTTAGGAATGTATGTTTCTTATAGTGGGGTAGCTAGTTTTAAAAAGACACACGAAGTTCATGATGCAGTAAGGGCAACCCCTATTGATCGTATGTTAGTTGAAACGGATGCACCTTATTTAGCTCCAGAACCACTTAGAGGACATCAAAACGAGCCAGCTTATACATTATATACTTTGGAAGCGGTGGCTAGATTTAGGGATGAAAATCCTGATAAGATTGCTAAAGCAACCTATAACAACACTCTAAAATTGTTTGGAATTAAAGACTAATGAAAAAAATTGAAGAAGTGATTGTCGTTGAGGGACGTGACGACACTAAACGCATAAAAATGGCGGTCAATGCCGATACTATTGAAACTAGAGGTTCAGCCGTTTCTGAAGAAACGATTAAGTTGATTCAAAAACTAGCTAAAACGCGGGGCGTAATTATTTTTACAGACCCTGATTTTTCAGGTGAAAGAATTAGACGAATCGTTTCACAGGCAGTTCCAAATGCTAAACATGCTTTTGTAGCTCGCAATAAATCTGTTCCTACCAAATTAGATGGTTCTTTAGGGGTGGAACATGCCAGTATTGAAACTATTCGTGAATCATTAAGCAATTTATATACTGAGAATACTCAAGCAGATGAGCAAATTAGTCGTAACGATTTGATGCAAGCACGTTTAATTAATGACGACCAGGCTAAAATTCGTCGTGAGAAATTATGTGCGTTTTTACAAATTGGTTATGTTAATGCCAAACAGTTAAGCAAAAGGCTACGAATGTTTGGCGTATCAAAAGAAGAATTTAATACAGCTTTAGAAAAAATTGATATGGAAGGAAATTTACATGCCTAACACTCCAGATATAGCAACACCAGCTAGAACGCAAGCTATCTTAAACCGCTACCATTTAGCAGCTAAGAAAAGTCTAGGTCAGAATTTTTTAACTGACTTAAATATATTGCAAAAAATTGTAGAAGCAGCTTCTATTAGTGATTCTGATAACATTATTGAAATTGGCCCAGGAATAGGTGGTTTAACTGAACAACTAGCTAAAAATGCTAAAAAAGTTTTAGCGTTTGAAATTGACCAAAACTTATTACCAGTTTTAGATGATACACTTTCTCAATATAATAACGTTAAAATAATTAATCAGGATATTTTAAAAGCTAACTTACCCCAAGTAATTGAAGATGAATTTGAAAAGGAAAATCCAGTTAAAGTAGTAGCTAATTTACCATATTACATCACAACGCCGATTATTTTAGACTTACTTAAGGGCAATGCTAGTTTTGATCAAATCGTTGTCATGATGCAAAAAGAAGTTGCAGATCGTTTAGTTGCTAAGCCGGGTAGTAAAGACTATGGCTCACTTTCCATCATTATTCAATATTTGAATAATACTGAAATTGCTTTCGAAGTGCCTAGAACATCATTTATCCCAGCTCCAAAAGTTAATTCAGCAATTGTTTCACTATCAAGTAAAGATAGTATTGATAATCCAGTATTTGATTTTGATAAGTTTTGCGGATTTGTAAGGGGGTGTTTTGCACATCGTCGTAAGACTTTTTGGAATAATTTACAGGGAGTATTTGGAAAGACTCCGGAAATTAAACAAGCGTTAAAATTAGCTTTACAAGAATTTAATATTGATGCAGGCATCAGACCCGAAAGGCTAGCAATTGAGCAGTATGTAGAATTAGCAAATTATTTTCATGATAAGCAAATGCTTTAAAAAGATGTTGAATTATAAATTATGTTATGATATAATTTGAAATATTTTCATTATAGTTGTATAATAGCTATAGTGAGGTGACAGATTATGCCAACTAGCTTGACAGATATCAAAAGTAAGTTGGATGATCGTCTTGGCCAAGAAGTCATGGTGACCGTCCAAGCAGGACGTAACAAGATTGTAGAAAGACATGGTGTTTTATCTGAAACATTTCCTGCCGTCTTCGTTATCGATTTAGAAAAAGATGAGAACTTGAAACGAGTTTCATATAGCTATACAGATATTTTAACTAAAAATATCGATGTAGAATTCGAAAATGATATTACTGAAGAAGTTTAATATTTTATGAGGATTAGACGTTTGTCTAATCCTTTTTTAATATCTCGGAAAACTGACTTTTAACTATTATTTTAGTATAATACATATAAAATATTGCGATGAAGCGGAGCGATATGTATGGAAATCATAGAAAAAGCATCGGCTAAGATAAATTTAGCTTTAGATACTCCCTATAAACACAGCGATGGTGAACCAGAGTGGAACATGGTGATGACCTCGATTGATGTGGCCGATTATGTAAGAATTGTTGATAACGATAGTGGAAAAATAACTGTTGAGTCAGATAGTTTATTTTTGCCAGAAGACCATCGAAATTTAGCTTATCAAGCTGCTGAATTAATAAAGTGTGAATTTAAAATTGATTTAGGCGTGGATATAACCATTAGAAAAAATATTCCAGTTTCTGCGGGGTTAGGTGGTGGCTCATCTGATGCTGCTGCTGTTTTGCGTGGCTTGAATCAAATGTGGAAATTAAACATTAGTTTAGATAAATTAGCTGAGTTGGCTTTACAATTAGATTCTGATGTTCCATACTGCATTTTTAGTCAAACTGCTAAAGTGAGCGGAAGAGGAGCTAATATTGAAACTTTACATAAATTACCTTCGATGTATTTTGTAATCGTTAAACCGCAAATTAGTATTTCTACGCCACAAATTATTAAAAAAATTGACTATAAAATCATAAATCATAAAAGTGTAGATAAGCTGGTTAATTCGATTGATCAAGACAATTACCAAAAAGTCGTTGATAACATGTTCAATGTATTAGAACCTATTTCTGCTAAAAAGTACCATGATATAGTTAAAATAAAAAATAAATTGTTGGCTTATGGAGCTGATAATGCTCAAATGAGTGGTACTGGTCCAACCGTTTTTGGAGTTTGCAAAACGGAACAAAGTGCTAAGCATATTTTTAATAGTATCAGAGGATTTTGTTCGGAAGTATATCTTGTTCACTCATTATAATTTAATTATCAGTGGCTTTTGTCTAAAAAATTACGGTATTTTTAGAAAAATGTTTTATAAAAACCGAACATTATGATAGTATTTAGATGTGATTTTATTGATGACACGAATTATTATGAGGTGAACAATTTGAAAAGTAAAAGAAGTGCAAGGCTAATTGATATGACTAGATATTTGATGGAAAATCCACATACTCTAGTTCCATTAACTTTTTTTGCTGAGCGTTATAGTTCAGCAAAATCATCAATTAGTGAAGATTTAACAATCGTTAGACAAACTTTTAGAGATAGAGGAATTGGATTGTTAGAAACAATTCCTGGGGCTGCTGGTGGTAGCAAGTTCATTCCATATATTTTAAAAGAAGAAGCTGAACAATTTGTAAATGAAATTAAACAGGCGTTGAATGACCAATCAAGATTGCTGCCAGGTGGTTATATTTATATGGCAGATTTATTAAGCAGACCATATATTTTGAGACAAATTGGTCGAATTATTGCTACTCAATACTTAAATCATGATATTGACGCGGTAATGACAGTTGCAACAAAAGGAATTCCAATTGCACAAAGCATTGCAAACTTGTTAAATGTGCCATTTGTGATTGCACGTCACGATTCCAGAATAACTGATGGTTCGACTATAAGTGTTAACTACGTTTCTGGCTCAAATCGTCGAATCGAAAAAATGGTTTTATCTAAAAGAAGTTTGCCGGAAGGTTCTAACGTATTAATTGTTGACGACTTTTTACGCGGTGGTGGTAGTGCCGCTGGACTATCAGATTTAGTAAAAGAGTTCAATTGTAACGTGGTAGGAATTTCTTTCTTTGCTGAAGGTGTTTATAATGGAGAAAGAAAGATATCTGCTGATCAATACACTTCAATATTTAAAATTAATACTGAAAATGACAAGATTAGTGTGTCTGAAGGTAATTATGATAATAAGGTATATGGATATTTGGATAACAAGGAGAATTAATTATTAATAATGAATACTAGAAATACGATTATTTTAGCTGCGGGTAAAGGGACCCGTATGAAATCAAAACTGTATAAAGTTTTACATCGAGTTTGTGGTAAGACGATGGTTGATTGCGTTTTGACCCAGGTAGAAGCTAACAACATGGACAATATAGTTACAGTTGTTGGGTATGGGGCTGAAGACGTTGAAAAAACATTAGGTAACCGTACCAAATATGTATTACAAAAGGAGCAACTGGGAACCGGGGATGCTGTGAAACAAACAGCTGACTTATTGGCCGACTTAGATGGTTCTACCATGGTAGTTAGTGGTGACACACCACTATTTAAATCTGAAACATTTGATAAATTATTTAACTATCATGAATCACAAAAAGCAACTGCTACGATATTGACTTCCCACGCTCCTAATCCTTTTGGTTATGGTCGAATTGTACGTAGTGACAATGGAAATGTTGAAAAAATTGTAGAACAAAAAGATGCTAACGATGATGAACAAAAGATTCATGAAATTAATACGGGAGTTTATATATTCGACAATCGTCAACTTTTTAATGCACTTAAAGATGTTAAAAATTACAATGCACAGGGTGAATATTATTTACCTGATGTAATTGAAATCTTTAAAGCTAATGACTTAAAAGTGTCTGCATATGAAACGGATGACTTTAGCGAATCTATGGGAGTAAATGATCGAGTTGCCTTATCAAATGCAACCAGAGTTATGCAAAATAGGATTAATAGTTATCATATGAAAAATGGTGTTTCAATTATTAATCCTGAAAACACATATATTGATTTAGGGGTTAAAATTGGTCAAGATACAGTAGTAGAACCAGGGGTGCAAATTCATGGTAATACAGTAATTGGCAATGATTGTAAAATTGGAGCTAACTCTGAAATTATAGATTGCAATATTCATAATAACGTTACCGTTACATCTTCATTACTAGAAAAATCTGAAATGATGGATAATTCTGATATTGGACCATATAGTCATTTAAGACCACAAACAGTTATTGGTGAAAAAGTTCATTTAGGTAACTTTGTAGAAGTTAAAAAAGCTCAAATTGATGAGGGTACTAAAGTTGGACACTTAACATATGTTGGTAATGCTCATCTTGGTAAAAATATCAACGTTGGTTGTGGAGTTATTTTTGCTAACTATGATGGTGCCAATAAACATCAAACTAATGTTGGTGATGATAGTTTTATTGGTAGTAATTCTAATTTAATTGCCCCAGTAGAAATAGAAGACCACACCTTTATAGCAGCTGGTTCTACCATCACAGATGACGTTAAACAATATGACATGGCTATAGCTAGACAAAGACAAACTAATAAGTCTGGTTACTTTAAAAAGCTACCATATAATAATTAATAATTCTAAGTTATAAATGTTATAATTTTTGCATGAAAAAGTTATGTTTTTAGTGTAGAATTGATGTAGAATTATATCTGTTAGTCAGCGATTAATGGTAAAAAAACAATGAATAATAGTTGGAGGAACTTATGTCTGAAAAATATTCTGACCCTAAATTGAAGATTTTTGCATTAAATTCCAATCGTCCTTTAGCTGAAAAAATTGCTAAACGCGTTGGTGTAGACTTAGTTGAAACTTCAGTCGATAGATTTAGCGATGGCGAAATTAGAATCAACATTGAAGAAAGTATTCGTGGTGATAATTGTTATATTATCCAATCTACTTCAGCTCCAGTAAATGATAATTTAATGGAACTATTGATTATGATTGATGCTTTAAGACGTGCTAGTGCTAAAACTATCAACGTGGTAATTCCTTATTATGGTTACGCTCGTCAAGACCGTAAAGCTCGTTCACGCGAACCGATTACTGCTAAGTTAGTTGCTAACATGCTAGAAACTGATGGTATTACTCGTGTAGTGGCATTAGATTTACATGCAGCTCAAATTCAAGGCTTTTTCGATGTTCCAGTTGATCATTTAATGGGAGCACCGCTATTAGCTGATTACTTTATGAATAACGGTTGGAATTCAGATGATGTAGTTGTGTCACCTGACCATGGTGGAGTTGTTCGTGCCAGAGCTTTAGCCGAATTCTTGAAATCTCCAATTGCTATTATTGACAAACGTCGTCCTCAAGCTAATGTGGCTGAAATTATGAACATTATTGGTGATGTAAAGGGCAAATCATGTTTAATGATTGACGATATGATTGATACTGCTGGAACTATTACTTTAGGTGCTCAAGCGTTGATTGATGCTGGAGCTAAAGAAGTATATGCTTGTTGTACACATCCAGTATTATCTGGTCCAGCAATTGAACGTATTGAAAAATCACCAATCAAGCAATTAGTGGTTACAGACTCAATTCGTTTACCTGAAGAAAAACAAATTGATAAAATCAAGCAAATATCAGTAGCTCCATTAATTGGAGATGCTATTATCAGAGTTAACGAAAACAAACCAGTTAGTCCATTATTTAGCAATAGATTTCGCGGGGATGATAAGTAATCAAAGGTAAACGCTACTTTTTAACTATTTTATTCATCTTAACTACTTTATTTGCTATCTTGGCTCGTTTTGTTTCTCGAATAACACTTTTTACTAGTAATTTTTATTTTATGTTAGGAATGTTTTTAATTATCGTATCTTTATGCATAATTGTTTTTCATGGTGGATTATTTACCGGCTGGCGTGTATTTCATCGGAAGGGTGATAACGTTAGAAATGAAAATGAAAAAATTCCTTATAATAAGATAGGTCGTTTAAAAAATAAACCGATTAGAATTGGTAGGTTAGATACTATATTATTGTTATCAGGTTTATACTTGTCTGTATTAAGTGTTCTAATTACAATATAAATAAAAAGCGTAACTACAAATGTAGTTGCGCTTTTTCATTTATATTTATTTTAATGCATAGTTACGGATAGCATAAGCAACGCCATCTTCCTTATTAGATTTAGTGATAATGTCTGCAACGTCTTTTACTTTTTGAATACCGTTACCCATTGCTACACCTTTTCCAGCATATTCAATCATAGACATATCATTACCTTCATTACCAATTGCCATAACATTTTCAGAAGTAATATTTAAGTCTTGTGCTAACTTATGCAAAGCCTTACCTTTAGTGGCGTTTTTATTCATAAATTCAATAAATACAGGCTCTGATCTAACCATTGATAATCTTTCAGTTAAATCATCAGGAATGTTTTCCATAGCATTATCGATAACATCTGGATTAGCGATTAGCATGGCTTTAATAATGTCAAAATCTTCGGTTATTTCTTCAGGGGTTCTTACTCTGATGGGCATGTTAACCAAATAACTTTCTGTAATTGAAAACGGACTTAAGTCGCGGTTAGTAGCGTAAATGTAATCATTAGTTTCAATTTGAAAATTTGTTTTTAGTTCATGACTTAATTTTTCAATTTCTTTAAAGTCAGAATGCTTTAGAGCATACTTTTCGATAACGCGCCCGTTACTATCTTGAACTTGTGATCCGTTAAAAGTAATAGCGTATTCTTGATTTCCAGAGATACCTAGCTTTTTAAGGTAGGGTTTTACTCCGGTTAAAGGCCTGCCAGTACACAAAACAACTTTGATGCCATTGTCTCTAGCTTCTTGGACAGCTTTAATAGTTTCAGTAGTTAATTGATTTTCTTCATTTAATAATGTTCCATCAATATCAATTGCGATTAGTTTAATATCCATTATCGTTCTCCTTTTTGATTAATTATATGGTCATTTTTAATAAAGCTTTGAAATTTTTCGTAGTAGGGTTGGAAAATTTCAATATTGTTATCAGTACTCAATAATTCTTTAGGGAAGAAGAAGCGTTCATCACCTAATTGTTTTCCAGTAACGGCTTTTACTAAAGGTGAGATAGTCGATAATTCGACTAGAGAACCATCTTTTTGTCTTAATTCAATTTGAGTAGTGTGATGCTTCTTTTTTGGATCATATGCATCATATGGTAAATCAAAACTGTTATTCGTGGCAGTATAATATTTTACATCATAGCCAACTTTTTTAATGATTTCTTTCATAGATTTAATTAAATATTTATTTTGTCCATTATATTTAGTGGATTTAAAAGGCCTACGATCTAAAAAGCGATGAGCCAAATCAGATAAGATAGCATCTTGATTATCACACCATTGTAAGAAATAAGTATTTAAAACGCCGTCATCTAATTTCAGATAGTCTTTTAAATCAAAATGATGATTAAAGAATGGCATCAACATATAAGGAGTACTAGGTGAATCGGTTGGCAGCTTGCTTGACAGTTCTTTTGCGCGTAATAATAAATGACTTAAAATTACTTCCATCGATCTTGAAACGGGATGAAAATAAACTTGCATATACATTTGAAGCCTACTAATTATGTAGTCTTCAACCGCGTGCATACCAGATATATCAAAACAAATTCCACCGTCATAGGGACGCATAACTCTTAAAATTCTTGTTAAGTCAAAAGTCCCATATTGAGCACCAGTATAATATGCATCCCTTAATAAATAATCCATACGGTCAGCATCACATTGACTAGAAATCATTTGTACAACTTGTGGATTAGGATAAGTATGATTGATGACGCTCGCTACTTTTTCTGGAAAATCTGCACTAACTGTTTTTAACACTCGATTAACGTTAGTGTTAGGTGAAGTAATAATTCGACGTGTAATATCTTCGTGGTTTGTATGAAAAATATGTTCAAAGGTATGCGAGTAGGGACCATGTCCTAAGTCATGCAGTAAAGCTGCACATAGTGCAACTAATCGTTGAGAATCATCCCATAATCCATCATTATTTTGTTTACTAGGAAAGTTTCTTTGGAAAATATCACATATGCGGCGTGTTATTTCATAAACACCTAAACAATGTGAAAATCTAGAATGCTCAGCACCATGAAAAGTGTATGAGGTGGGCCCCAATTGCTTTACTCGTCTTAATCTTTGAAATTCCGGAGTATTAATTAAGTCTAGAATTACATGATGTTGAACGAATATGTAATTATGCACGGGGTCTCTAAAAACTTTTTCACGAGGTAGCAATCGGTCTTTATATGCCAAACAAATACCTCCTTAAGATATATTATTTTACATAACATTATAACAAAATTTATATGTAAAACGTTGTATTGACTACTAAAATTAATGCATATAGAATGGACTAAGCTTATAATTAAGTAGACTATTGATGTGAAAGAAGGGTATTAATGCACCGTTCTAGAAACCAACAAATTAAAATTAACTTGAGTACACAAATTGAACAAAATAGTGAAAGCAACACCTTTGAATTTGAAGTAAATGGTAGTATCGTTGAGATTAATGACGCTTTGTATATTAGATATAATGAAAATAATAACGCATCAGTTCCCGTAACGATTAAAATTCCACGTAATAGTGAAGCTATTCAGTTAACACGTAAAGCTGCAGGAACGCATACTAAGTTGTTTTTTAATCAAGGCCAAGTTATTCCAACTAAATATTTGACACCTTATGGGAAAATAGATATTAAAGTATTTACGTCGCATTTAGAATTTAAAGATGAAAGTGAAAAAGGAAGTTTATCGATTGACTATATAATATCTGACCATCATGATATACTAGGTCGTTATAAGATTAGATTGCAATTTGCGGTCTAAGCGAGTATTATATTTATTAGATTTGTGAAAGGACGTGTACCAATTTGAAATTAAAATCCTTGGAAGGTAAAGATAAAAAAGAATTATCCATGGTTGAAGTTGCTCATGCTATTCTTGAGGAACGTGGTGACGTTATGGCATTTGCTGATATAGCAAACGAAATCCAACAATATCTTGGCGATTCTGACGAAGAAATTCGTAAAAGATTGGTTCAGTTTTATACTGATATGAACGTCGACGGTAGCTTTATTTCTTTAGGTGATAATCTCTGGGGACTAAGAACTTGGTACCCTTATGAATCTATCGATGAAGCTACTGTTCACCCAGAAGATGAAGATATTGATCGTCCTAGAACTAAAAAAAGACGTAAAGTTAACGCATTCTTGGCAGATGCTTCAGATGATGATGACGTTATTGATTACGATGACGATGATCCTGAAGATCAAGATGATGATTTTGAAGATACAGACATTGATGACGATGTTGATAATAAATATGATAAAGATTTAGATGATATTAATGATGACGACTCTGAACTACCCGATGGTATTGAAGGCGACTTATCAGAATTAAACAGCGATGACGATGAATAAAATATCATAAAAAATCTTGACGAATTATTTTTAATTATGTATTATATTCTTTGGGCGCTTCACAATTTAATTTGTGAGGACAATTGATCGAAAAAATTAATCATTGGCTCCCTATTCTCGATGAATAGGGAGTTTTTATATTTTTGATTTAAAAATATTCTACCCTAAATAAATTTTATGAGGAGTTATATAAATGACTAAATATGTTTTTGTTACTGGTGGGGTTGTTTCTTCACTAGGAAAAGGAATTGTTGCTGCTTCACTTGGTCGTCTATTAAAGAATCGTGGCATAAATGTCACAATCCAAAAGTTTGACCCATACATTAACGTCGATCCTGGGACAATGAGTCCTTACCAACATGGTGAAGTGTTTGTTACTAATGATGGTACAGAAACTGATCTTGATTTAGGTCACTATGAACGTTTTATTGACAATGATTTAAATAAATATTCTAATGTAACTACTGGTAAAATTTATGAAGAAGTATTGAAAAAAGAACGTCGTGGTGATTATTTAGGGGCTACGGTTCAAGTTATTCCACACATTACTGGAATGATTAAAGAAAAAATTATGCGTGCTGCTAAAGTTTCAGATGCTGATATCGTTATTACTGAAATTGGTGGAACTGTTGGTGATATTGAATCTCTTCCTTTCTTAGAAGCTATTCGTCAAATGAAAGCTGAAGTTGGTGGCGATAATGTATTTTACATTCACACAACTTTAATTCCATATTTAAGAGCCGCTGGTGAAATGAAAACTAAACCAACTCAACACAGTGTGAAAGAACTTCGCGGTTTGGGAATTCAACCTAACTTGCTAGTAGTTAGAAGTGAACAACCAATCGATGAATCAATGCGTAAAAAGATTGCTTTGTTCTGTGATGTTAAGCCAGAAGCAGTAGTGGAATCATTAGATGCACCAACGCTATATTCAATTCCATTAATGTTACAAAAACAAGGTATGGATCAACAAATTGTTGATCACTTTGGTATTAAATCTGCACCAGCTGATATGTCAGCATGGAAGGCCTTGGAAACTAAAGTTCAAAACCTTGATAAAGAAGTTAATATTACATTAGTTGGTAAATACGTTGCTTTAAAGGACGCGTACATCTCAGTTGCTGAATCACTTAAGCATGCTGGCTATTTATTAAATGCTAAAATCAACCTTAAGATGATGGATGCTGAAACTATTAAAGAAGACAACGTTAAAGAAAAACTAAAAGATGCTGATGGTATTTTAGTACCAGGTGGATTTGGTGACCGTGGAACTGAAGGAATGATTACAGCAGTTAAATATGCTCGTGAAAACAACGTACCTTTCTTCGGTATTTGTTTAGGAATGCAAATTGCAAGTATTGAGTTTGCTCGTAACGTATTAGGCTATGCTGATGCTAACTCTACTGAATTAAATCCAGATACTAAGCATAAAGTTATTGATTTGATGGCTGATCAAGCTGACTTGAACGAAATGGGTGGAACTCAACGTTTAGGTGCTTACCCATGTAAGTTAAAACCAGGTACAGTTACAGCTGCTGCTTATGGTAACAAAAAAGAAATTTCTGAACGTCACCGTCACCGTTACGAATATAACAATGCTTATAGAGAACCTATGGAAGCTAACGGTTTAGTTATTGCTGGTACTTCTCCAGATAATCATTTGGTAGAAGTTGTTGAAATTCCAAAGAACAAATTCTTTGTTGCATGTCAATATCATCCAGAATTCCTATCTCGTCCAAATAAACCAGAAGGTCTATTTAAGGCATTCGTTGATGCAGCATTTGAACAACATGGTGAATAATAATTCTAAAAAATCGTAAATTTGTTTTACGATTTTTTTATTACATTTTTATGAATTTACTATAAACTATTGTATTTTAGCCATTATTTATTTATGATTATAATGTTTGCTATATTTTGGTAAAAACATAAGTGAGGAATTTGAGCATGACTAAAATGATAATTCACGGGGGTACTTGTTTATCAGGGGATGTTACAATTGGTGGCGCAAAAAATAGCACGGTAGCACTAATCCCTGCTGCTATTTTAGCTGATACCCCAGTACAATTGAATATGGTTCCAGATATATTAGATGTTCACAATTTAATGTTAATTTTAAAATCGATGAATGTGCGTTCTGAGTTTGCTGATGGAATGTTGACGATTGATCCGACTAATATTGTTGAAAATATTTTGCCTAGTAAGGCGATTAAAAGTTTAAGAGCTTCTTATTACTTTATGGGGGCTTTATTAGGTAAATTTGGTGAAGCTACGCTTAGCTTTCCAGGTGGAGATAATATTGGGCCTAGACCAATTGACCAGCATATCAAAGCGTTTGAAGCTTTAGGAGCGGATGTTACTAACAATAACGGTACGGTTCATATAAAGGCTGGTAAAAACGGCTTACATGGTGCTCAAATCTTTTTAGATTTAGTTTCAGTAGGAGCAACTATAAATGCTATTTTAGCAGCGGTTAAGGTTAAAGGTTCTACAGTTATTAGAAACGCTGCTAAAGAGCCTGAAATTATTGATATCGTAACCTTTTTAAACAACATGGGAGCTAAAATTAGAGGTGCCGGTACTGATGTTATTCGCATCGAAGGTGTTGAAAAATTAGAAGCTAAAAATACACATATTGTAATACCTGATCGGATTGAAGCAGGTACTTATTTATCATTAGCAGCTGCTTGTGGTGATGGCGTAACAGTACACAATGTGATTCCAGAACACTTAGAATCATTTATTGCTAAGTTACTGGAAATGGGTGTCGATTTAGAAGTTAACGAAGACAGTATTTTCGTACCAAAGTGTGACCATTTTAAAGGCACAGAAATTAAAACAATGGTTTATCCAGGTTTTGCGACTGATTTACAACAACCGATAACTCCATTATTATTAAAAGCCAATAGTCGTAGTATTATTACAGATACCATTTATCCAGAAAGAACTAAGCATATTCCTGAATTGTCTAAAATGGGCGCTAATATTAAATATAGAAATGGTTCAATTGTCATTGAACATACTGATAAATTAACTGGTCAAGAAGTATCTGCAGGAGAAATTCGTGCGGGTGCTGCAGCAGTTATTGCAGGTATTATGGCAGAGGGAACTACTACAATCTATAATGCCGATAATATTTTGCGTGGATATGATAATATTGTAGATAAATTAACGGAATTAAATGCTGATGTAGAGCTACTGAATGATGATATGTAATAGACTAAATTGTTAATAGGTATTGATAGAATTTTATAATAGTGTTAAACTACTTAAGTTAAGTTAACTAATCGATAATCTCTGTTTCAGCCAATGATTCAGGGCAAAGGAGCGATATAATTATGAAAAAAGGAATTCATCCAGAATACCATCAAGTAGTATTTCAAGATTCAAGTACTGGCTTTAAATTTATGGCTGGT
This sequence comes from Apilactobacillus ozensis DSM 23829 = JCM 17196, assembly GCF_001435995.1. Taxonomy (GTDB): domain Bacteria; phylum Bacillota; class Bacilli; order Lactobacillales; family Lactobacillaceae; genus Apilactobacillus; species Apilactobacillus ozensis. The sequence continues at coordinate 25,256 of NZ_AYYQ01000005.1, read as the reverse complement.
TCAACTGTTAACTCTGACGAAACTATCAAGATGGATGACGGTAATACTTATCCATTAGTACGTGTTGAAATTTCATCAGATTCACATCCATTCTACACTGGCCGTGAAAAATTCACACAAGCCGATGGTGCTGTGGACCGTTTCAACAAAAAATATGGATTTACAAACAAATAATTTTTGTGAGAATATCATGTTTTACGACTTGGTATTCTTTTTTTGTACCCAAATTTAGTAGGTGATTGTATGAAAAAGATTTTAAAAGTGTCACTATTATTTTTAATAGTAGTATTGTCTTTAATTTTAATTTTTAACAGCCAAATTAGTAATTTAATAACAAAAACTTATCACCCAACTATTACCCAATCAGTTGTACAAAAAAATATTAACAAACCAGCTAATTTTGATTTTTCAAAAGCTAAATCAGTTGACTTTCCAAGAGTAGTTAAAGCTAAACTAAATCAATCTAATGTTAAAGTTATCGGTAAAATTATTATTCCAAAAATTGGCATTGATTTACCGATAGGCAAGGGTGTTGATAATAATACGCTAGCTTTGGCTGCTGGTACTATGCGTGATAATCAGAAAATGGGAATCGGCAATTTCCCATTAGCTGGTCATCACATGGAAGATAAAAAAGTTTTATTTAGCCCACTTTATTACAAAGCTAAAGTTGGACAATATGTTTATTTAACTGATATGAATAAAATTTATAAGTATCGTATTTATCAAAGAAAGTTTATTAAAGCTACTGATTTGTCAGTTATAAATGATACTAAAAATAAAATTGTAACACTTATAACTTGTGATGCTACCGGTGTGGGTAGGTTGATGATTAGAGGTACTTTAGTGGATATTACGGAATATTCTAAAAGTAGTATTGATAAAATTTATGCACAATAAATAATCTTTTTAAGAAATTATTTTAATATAGTAGTAAAATAATAGTTGTGAAATTTTGAGAAAGAGTGGAAAATTATGCGCGGTAATTTTATTTATATTAATTCTAATCTTGTGCGCAATATGGTTATTTCTCATGGTATTAATTCGGCTGACTTTGTTAACGGGATTGATGAAATGCCTGACAATATTTTGCTTTTAAATGATGATCGAGAAAATGCCAATAGTATTAATAGTCATACACGTTTTAGTACCATTACAGGTAAAAGTGCTGTAAGAAGTTTTTTTCTTAATAAACAAATAACGAATAAAAAAATAATTGACTTTAAGAGTGCCGATGATTTAGATTCTATGTTAGATAGCGAAATTGCCAGTCTGCTTTACTTAGGACATATGGAAGTTCCAATGCTTTATCCTTTTTCTTCTAAGTTACAAAACAGATATATATACATGGATATTAGGCATAATTTAGTAAAAACTTTTTACCGTAAGTTTTCTGATTTTAATCATGTGCTAGATGTTAGTTTAAAACGTCATTTACGTTATACCCACAACGGTAAGCGCGTATTTATTAGACCGCTTGTGGTAAAAGACGTTCCAAATGATATTATTTTAAAATTGGTTAAACTAAGTAACGATGGAATTTTAGTGGCTTTTGATCTTGCTAGTGAAAAAAATCGAATTTATCATATACCTTTATTTTTAGAAGATAGATCAGAGTATCAATATACTTGGAATGATGTTAACAGTTTTTATGATAGTGCTATTAAAATTGGTAGTTTGGATTATGATATTAATCATTCCACTTGGAAGCTAAACATAACGGTTCAGTTTGAATCAATTGACTTAAACTATCTTTTCTAAAGTTCCAAGAAATACGCAGATTTAAAATACTACGTTTTTCATGATATAATTATTTAATAATTTGACTGTATAAAATATTTAAAATTAGGAGTTCTATTTGTTATGAAAATGTCACTTGCTGAAATTAATCGAGCGGTGGACTCAAAAAGCGATGTTAGTAAATATCAAGAAATTGAAGTTACGAGTGTTGCGTTTGATAGTCGTAATTTAAAGCCGGGAGCATTATTTGTTCCATTGGTGGATAATAATGACGGTCATGATTATATTAATGACGCCATTAAAAATGGTGCTGTTGCAACCTTATGGCAAAACAATCATGAGCATTTACCATTAGACTTTCCAGTTTTACAAGTTGATGATACTCTAGATGCTTTGCAAGAGTTGGCTAAATATTACTTGACTAAGATTAATCCTAGAGTTATCGCAGTAACTGGAAGTAATGGTAAAACTACTACTAAGGATATGATAGCTTCAATTTTATCAACTCAATTTAATGTTACTAAGACACATGCCAATTTTAATAATGAAATTGGAGTTCCAATTACGGTGTTATCGATGGAACCAAACACTGAAATGTTAGTAATTGAAATAGGTATGGATCGTCCAGGTCAACTAGATTACTTAAGTCGTTTAGTTCAGCCGGATGTTGCAGTTATTACGATGATAGGTGAAGCTCATATTGAATTTTTTGGTACTCGTGATAAAATTGCTGATGCTAAAATGGAGATTACACATGGTTTAAAAGCTGACGGAACTTTTATCTATAATGGTGACGAACCCTTATTAAGCGAACGTGCTAGCAATTTGAACTTTAGAAAATTCACCTTTGGTAACGGTCATGATAATGATTACTATGTTGAATCTATCGACAACTCTGACCAATCTATTAAGTTTCAGGCTAACAAATGGGAAGATACACAGTTTAACATTAACATGTTAGGCAGTTATAATGTTAACAACGCCTTAGCAGCTCTAGTCGTAGGTGATTTGTATCATATTCAAACTAATAATTTGCAACAAGCTTTAGATAAATTACAAGTTACCGAAAACCGAGCAGAATGGGTTGAAGGAAATAAAGGGGAAAAAATCCTTAGTGACGTTTATAACTCCAACCCAACCGCAGTTAGGCAAGTTTTAAAAGCATTTACCGAAAATGATTCCAATAAAAATAAAATCGTTGTTTTAGGTGATATGTTAGAATTAGGAAGTAAATCTAAAGAATTGCATGAATCCTTAGCTGATAGTTTTGACGTTAAATCAATTCATAAAGTTTACTTGATAGGTAATGATATTAAATTACTTTATGATAGACTAAAGCCAATGTATCCAGATGGTATGGTAATTTATTATGATAAAAATCAGTTAAAAGATTTAAATGATGATTTAGATGCAAATGTTTCTAAAGATGATGAACTTTTATTGAAAGCTAGTCATGGAATTCATTTGGAAAAAGTATTGAACCATTTAACGAATAAAAAATAGTTTATTTGCTTATTTGTAGTAAAAGGTTTAATATGTTTTAGTTACGTGTTTTACAATTATAGATTTTGTTCAATCAAATAACTAGTGCTTTATTGGAAAACGGATTTTTTTCAGGCTAGTTATGGTATTGTTCAGAAATGTTTCGTTTAGGAGGAAACATATTTGAAGTTTAGAGAATTAGGATTATCTGAAGATTTATTAAAAGCAATTGAAGAAAAGGGATTTAAGGAAGCTACTCCAATCCAAGCGGAAACCATTCCATTAACCCTAAAGGGTAAAGATGTTATTGGACAAGCCCAAACTGGTACAGGTAAGACTGCAGCTTTTGGTTTGCCAATCATTGAAAACATCGATTTAGACAACCCTAACGTACAAGCATTAATTATCTCACCAACTCGTGAATTAGCCATTCAAACTCAAGGTGAAATCAAGAAGTTTGGTAAGTTTAAGGGTATCGATGTTGCTGCCGTATACGGTGGTTCTGACATTAGAAGACAAATTAGCACGTTAAAAAGACATCCAAGAGTAGTTGTTGGTACTCCTGGTAGACTGTTAGATCATATTAACCGTCGTACTTTAAAATTAGGTCATGTTAAAACATTAGTTTTAGATGAAGCTGACGACATGTTAGATATGGGATTCTTGGATGATATTGAAAGTATCATCAAACAAGTACCTGAAGAAAGACAAACATTGTTATTCTCAGCTACTATGCCTCAACCAATTAAACGTGTTGGTGTACAGTTCATGAAAGACCCACAACAAATTACTATCAAAGCTAAGGCAGTTACAACTGACTTAATTGATCAATACTACATTAAAGTAAAACAATTCGAAAAATTTGATGTAATGACTCGTTTCTTTGATATTCAAGCACCAAAGGTAACGATTGTATTTTGTCGTACTAAACGTCGTGTAGACGAAGTAGCTAAGGGACTTCTTTTAAGAGGTTATTCTGCTGCAGGCTTACATGGTGATTTAACTCAAAATCGTCGTTCTCAAATTTTACGTGAATTTAAAAATGAAAAAATTGATGTTTTAGTTGCAACTGATGTCGCAGCTAGAGGTATCGATGTATCCGGAGTTACTCACGTATACAACTATGATATTCCTCAAGATTCTGAAAGTTATGTTCACCGTATTGGTCGTACTGGTAGAGCCGGAAACCATGGTGTTTCAATGACTTTTGTTGAACCTAATGAAATTAGCTATCTAAGAGATGTTGAAAAACTTACTAAAGTGAGAATGATGCCACTTAAGCCACCTTCGGCTGATGAAGCTCTTAGTGGACAACTTTCTGTAGCAAGTAAAGAAATCAGCTCACTACTTAAAAAATTATCAGTAGATAAATTTTCTAAGACTGCTGATGAATTATTAGAAGAATATGATGCTAAAGATTTAGTGGCATTACTTTTAAGTAAAATGACTAGAAATCAAGTTAAGGTTCACATAACTCCTGAACGTCCTTTACCAAACCGCAAGGGTGGTCACAATAAGTTTGGTAGAAACAAACGTCGCGGTGGAGGCGGTTTCCATAAACGCTATGGTAATGGCGGTGGCAACAGACGTCATAATGATCGTCGTTCTAAGAACAATGGTGATAGCCACAATAATAGTCATAGAAACAACAAGAATAATAATTCAAAACGCCCTAACAAGTCTTTTACAATTAAGCATAAAGACTAATTAAAAAGCTATTAATTTATTAATAAATTAATAGCTTTTTTTGTTTCATAGAATTACAATAGATGTTATTACGTATAATTGTGAGGTAATATTATGGCTGTTGGATTGCATCGAAATGCTCAAATTGTCATTAATAAAAATGCTATATTTAAAAATATTAAAACTGAAAAAGATAAATTAAATGCTGATACTAGCCTATTTGCGGTAGTTAAGGCCAATGCTTACGGACATGGCGCAATAGAAGTTGCTAACGTAGCCAAAAAAGCGGGTGCTGACGGATTTTGCGTAGCTATTTTGGATGAAGCCCTAGAGCTTCGTGAAGCTGGCATCAGTGAACCAATTTTAGTGCTAGGTATTAGTCGTGTTGAAGATGTTAAGATAATTGTTGAAAACAACATTTCCGTTGCAGTATCTTCTCTAAAGTGGTTACAAGAAGCCGAAAAATTGATGAAAGCTGAGTGTATTAAGGGTTCATTGCAGTTACATTTAGCTTTAGATACTGGAATGGGTAGAATTGGTTTTCAAAGTGTGTCAGAATTAGAAACTGTTGTTTCATATATAAAACAGCATTCTGATCTTAACGTTGAAGGTATTTTTACTCATTTTTCGACAGCTGATTCCAAGGATAGCAGTTATTTTGATAAGCAATTAAATAGATTTAACGAAATGAAATCTTTTTTACTAACTAACTTCAATCCTAAATACGTCCATGTTTCTAATTCAGCAACTAGCCTATGGCATAGTGAATGTAACGGAAATATGATTCGCTTTGGAGTGGCAATATATGGATTGAATCCATCTGGTAATGATATAGATTTGCCATACCCATTAAATCCAGCTTTGTCATTGACATCTGAGATAGTTCATTGTAAATTGGTTTCCAAAGGATATTCAATTGGATATGGAGCTACTTATACGACTAAAAGCGATGAGTGGATAGGGACGGTGCCGATTGGTTATGCTGACGGATTTAGTCGTAAGATGCAAGGATTTTATGTTTTAATAGATGGTATTAAGTGTAAAATTGTTGGAAGAGTATGTATGGATCAGTTTATGGTTAAATTGCCTTACCAAGTGAACACAGGCACTAAAGTTGTTATAATAGGTAGTAGTAATAATGAAACCATTACGCTATTTGATATTGCCCAGTATTGTGATACTATCCATTATGAAGTATCCTGTAATTTGAGTAATCGTTTGCCACGATTTTATGTATAGCTCATTTACATTAGTTAATAATATTTTGTTTAGGAGTACTTAAAATATGACATTCAATAACAAAAATAGTTTCTCAGTAGTATTTAATGAAAATATTTCTAAAGAATTAGATAATTTTGTTAATGATTTATCTTTCAGCTTTGATAGTAATGTTAAAGTTCTTATTAAGAAGTCATATTTTACTGATGATGAAATTATACAGTCTATGATAACAGGTTACTTAGAAATGGCTTCTTTGAACAAAGAAATAGTTTCTGAATTTAATGATTGTGAAGATGATGCTGAAATAAAATTAGATAAATATCGAAAAAATGAATTAAACTAGACAGGGGATGTCACGATGTCTAAAGTAGAAATAAAACGTGGCGATATTTTTTATGCAGATTTGTCACCTGTAGTAGGTTCGGAACAAGGTGGAATGCGTCCGGTTTTGATTATCCAAAATAATATTGGAAATCATTATAGTCCTACTGTTATTGTTGCAGCAATTACAGCTAGGATATCAAAGCCTAAGATGCCTACACACGTTGGAATTAGTTCTAAAAAGACTAAAATTGAAAAAAATTCAGTTGTTTTATTAGAGCAAATTAGAACCATTGATAAACAAAGATTGCATGATAAAGTTGCTAATTTAGACGAGAAAACAATGAAATTAATTGATAATTCGCTCAGTTTGAGCGTCGGTTTAGGTAGAAGAAAATAATCTTATACATAAAAAGAGGGTTCGCATTAGCGAGCTCTCTTTTCTTTAATTAATATTCGTCATGTAAATCTTCAATTTCAGCCACTCTAAATGATTTTCTTTCTAGTGCCGCGGTAATACGACTTAATAATTCTTTATCGACTGAATTTGGTAATGTAAACATTACACGGTGAACTAGTTCGCCTTCTTGAGCATCTAAGCTAATGACACTTGCAATTGAAGTATATTTACTAATAATCTTAGACATACCTTCTAAATCTCCACGATCACCATGTGATAATACTGTAACCACATAACTTCCTATATTAACATTCCAGGATTGTGATAACATATCTAATAATCTTGTATGAGTGAGAATCCCATAGAAATTATTATTATTATCTAAGACTGTAATATATGGTAAGTCTTTAATGGAGAAAAAGACATAGAAAAAGGCTGAATTAATATTTACAAATTTAGTAGCATTTTTTAATAAAGTAGTTACTGGTAGTTGCATATCACCACCGCGTGATTTGTGGCGGTAAATATGCATTTTATAAATATTACCTCTAAAAATGTTTCCGGTTGTATCTAAGACTGGAACACATCTAAAATCTGAATCTTCTAGAACTTTTAAAGCTTCCTCTAAAGTTGCATTTTCATTTAGGGTAGTTAATCGACTTTTAGGTTTGACCAACGATTTCATTAACATAGACATTACTCCTTAAATTAGAAATTTTCTCATAAACACATTCTATCATAAAAATAATTCTAATATTTTAATTTATATAATTTATTTTTGAAATTACTATTTTCAAAGCTAGAAGTTGTTTGTGCGACTAATTGGTAATTCTTTATTAGATAAGGACTTGCTTCTACATTAAAATTATTTTTATCATCTACTGATTCAGTTATTTCAACAAAGTTATCTTTTTTGTGTTTTAAATATTTTAATTGGCTGTTATGGACTACTTTGTAAGCTGTCATATTAATTTGTGAAAAATATTTGTCTTTTGGAATGATACCAGCTGCTGTATAAATTCCGACATCTAAATTACCATAATTTAATAGTGATTTATCAGAACTTTGATTGATAATTTTTGCATATTTTAATTGAAAAGTATTTTTACCTTGAAATTGTTTAATTGCCAAATTTAGTGAGTTATTGGTTATAGTCGTTAAAACAAGGCATGTTAATATAAACATTATTATTTTAAATTTAGTTAATTTAAATGACAATGTTGTTGAAAAATGTGCTAAAGCTAAAATAAAGAAAATCAAATATGCACCTAGACCAACTAAATAATATCGATAGTTGTTACTGGCCCCCATAATAACAATTAAGTCAGTAGCTAAGGTTAATAATATTAAACATAAATTATTGATTTTTTTGTGATTGATTATTACATAAGAAATGCCAATCACAAATAAAATAGCCATTATCGCATTTTCTTTACCTCCAAATGGAAAGAGTATCGTGTTCTTAATAACATTGATTGGAGTAAAAGAGTTTTTATGGTAGTAATTTAAATTCAAATAAAAATAAACATAAAACAAACTATGCAGGGCTTTATTGAACCAATAAAATAATATTATAGGGGTAGTAATTATTAAGAATCCAACTAAAAAGTTATATATTATTTTGATTATTTTCTTATATTTTTTATGAATTAAAAAATACATAAATATATATCCAAAAAAGCCAATCCAGGGTGCAATTAAAGTATATTTGGTCCAAAAAGCAATTCCTACAAACATTGCTTGTAAAATGTATAGGTGATTAGGCATGGTATCTATATCGTATTTTAAACTTTGATATATCATGATTATAATCATGGGAGTGATAAATTCTTCTGGTAAATCACCATTTTCAAAAAAGTAAGAATTAAACATAATGGGAATTATTAAAAAAGTGGTCCATTTTGCGAAATTATTTTTGAAAAAGCTTCGTATAATTTTATGAATATAAATTAAATCAATAGATAGTGCAATGGATTCAAAAATATAAATTCCCAAGAAAGATTTATATGAAATTAACGCAGCAATACTGTGCATGAAATAAATAAGCGGACCTCTTTGATCGAATAAATCTTTATATGGCAACATTCCGTGCCAAATACTTTTACCCACTGTAAACATCATATTAGCATCCCAAGCACTATTAATTTTAAAAATAGGGGAAGCCGCGGTTAAAATTAGCATGGCTATAAAGCTTATTACTATGCATAAGTAATTAAAATTTCGATTATGTAACATTTTTTTCACCTGTATTTTTAAATAAAAATAACCGAGCTACCTAATCAGATAGCTCGGTTATTTTGTTAGTTAACAGTTATTAAATTAACTATTATCTATTATTTTAAAGAATCCATACCTTTTTCGGCAGTTTCTTTTAATGTCTTAGCTGAAGCAGCCATTTTAGCTTTTTCATCTTCACTTAATGGAACTTCCATAACCTTAGCAATACCTGAAGCGTTAACTACAGCTGGAGTACCAATGTAGATGTCGTTCAAGCCATATTCACCATTCATAGGTGCACCAACTGGTAATACTGAGTTTTCATCGCGTAAAATAGCACGAGAAATTCTCATTAATGCAGTAGCAACACCGTAGAAAGTAGCACCTTTCTTGTTGATGATAGTGTATGCCTTGTTTCTAGTTTCGTCTTCTAGTTTTAGTAAGTCATCTTTGCTTAGACCAGCTTCTTTAGCAACGTCTAATAATGGACGTGAACCAACAGTAGCTTCGTCAATGGCAGCAAATTCTGAGTCACCATGTTCACCCATAATGTATGCATTTACATCAGCAGGGTTAACACCTAACTTTTTACCAACAGCAACTTGGAAACGAGTTGTGTCCAATGAAGTACCTGAACCAACAACTTTTTCTTTTGGCCAACCTGAAAGTTTTTGTACACCATAAGTTAAGATGTCAACTGGGTTAGCAGCTACAAGGAAGATACCTTGGAAGCCTGAATCAACAACTGGTTTAACAATTGAAGATAAAATCTTTAAGTTTTTACCTACTAAGTCTAAACGACTTTCACCAGGCTTTTGAGGTGCACCAGCAGTAATAACTACTAAGTCAGCATCCTTACAATCACTGTAATCACCTGAGTAGATGTTCTTAGGAGCAGTGAATACTTGAGCATCTTCAAGATCCAATGCGTCCCCTTCAGTACGATCTTTGATAATATCAACGATGACGAATTCTTCACCGATTCCTTGTTGCATCATAGCGAATGCGTATGATGAACCAACGGCACCGTCACCAACTAAAACGACTTTTTGATGTTTTAAAGCCACAATAAACCATCCCTTCAAAATCAAATTTAAAGTTCCAATAAAAATTATATCATGAAATTATAAATTCTAAAGGATTTGTATTTAAATCGTTGAATTAAACTTTAGTTTTTATACCATGTCCAGCTTTAATTAGCTTAGTTAGTAGCTAATTTTGATTATGCTATAATTACAGTTAATTACTTAAATGCAAAGGAGATTGTTTTATTATGAAAATGATTGTGGGATTAGGAAATATTGGACCACAATATGATGGAACCAGACACAATACTGGTTTTTCAGTTGTAGATGATTTTGCAGAGGAAAATAATATAACTTTATCAACTATTAAGATGAATGCTAAGGTAGGTTCTGGGATGATTAATGGTGAAAAAGTTATTTTAGTTGAACCAACTACCTTCATGAATGAATCCGGTCGAGCTGTTAGACCTTTGATGGATTTTTATAAATTAGATATTGAAGATTTAATTGTTGTTTATGACGATATGGACTTGCCAGTTGGTAAAATTCGTCTTAGAAGTCATGGATCAGCAGGTGGGCATAACGGCATTAAAAGTTTAATTGCACATTTACAAACTGATAAATTTTACCGCATTAAAGTTGGAACTGACCATCCTAAGCAACAAAGTGTGGTTGATTATGTATTAGGTAAATTTACAACCGAACAAAAGCCACATTTCGATGAAGCTAAAGTTCAAGCTAACAAGGCTTTATTAGATTGGGTAGATGCGGTTGACTTTAATAAGTTAGAAAATACTTATAACTAAGTTTTTGGTGAAAGGGAGCTTTTAATTTGAAACTGGGTCAATTTTTCACAGAATTAGCAGATTATAAAAAAATAAAAAGCGAACTAAAACCTGAACAGCGACAATTAGTTACTGGATTATCCGGTTCTGCTAAGACCATGTTTTTAGCTAATTTAATGCAGGATACTAAAAAACAAATGGTAGTAGTTACTGACACTTTGGCACATGCTAATGGCTTGTCGGAAGATTTAAGAAACTTATTACCGGAAAATGAAGTTTTTGAATTTCCAGTTGAAGAATTATTAGCCGCTGAAATTGCTACTAGTTCGCCTCAGTTTAAATTGCAACGAGTAGAGGCTTTGATGGCTTTACAAAGTAATAGGCCGGCAATCATAGTTACTTCTATATCAGGAACGAGGCGTTACTTACCCGCTGCAGAAGATTTTAAGAATGCTTGTCTTCATCTGAAAGTTGGTAGTGATTACGACATCACTAAACTACGTGGCGAATTATTTGACTTGGGATATATTCCACAAAAAATGGTTTCCGCACCCGGTGAATTTTCAATTAGAGGTTCTATTGTTGATATCTATCCACTCAATAGTGAATATCCAATCAGAATTGATTTTTTCGATACTGAAATTGACTCACTACGCTTTTTTGATGCTTCCAACCAGCGAAGTGTTGATAATTTGGATTCATTTTCAGTGATTCCAGCTAGTGATTTTATATTTAAAGATATTGAGAAAAAACGGGCTGCTAAAAATATTGAAACTGAGTTGTTAAATCAGTTAGATGATATGCAAGATGATAATTTATCCCATCAATTAAACAATAATATTCAGCCAATAATTAGTGACTTGAAAAAAGGCATTGTTAGTTCGCAAGCATTATTATTCTCTAAATATTTATTTTCCAAATCAGCTTCTATTTTTCAATACTTAGCAGATGGTGGATTAGTTGTTTTTGATGACTATAGTCGTTTACTAGATTCTAATCGTCAGCTAGTAGCTGATGAACAGAATTGGTTGAAAATGAAAATTGAAAATGCTGAAGTTTTACCTAATTTGAACCTAGGATGGGATTTTTTAAAACTATTTAAGCGTATAAAGCAAACAGAAATGTTATTATCAATGTTTCAAAAAGGCTTAGGACGCATGAAACTAGCTCAAATTGTTGATTTGAAAGTTAGACCCATGCAAAAGTTCTTTGGGCAAATGCCAATGTTAAAAACTGAAATTGACCGTTGGAAAAAGCAAAAAGACACAGTAGTTATAATGGTCAAGGATGTTGCTAGAATTGATAAGGTTAATAAAACATTAGAAGATTTTGAAATTAAAGCAGTCCAGACTAGCGCTGACAAAATCTTAGAACATACAGTTCAGATAATTCCTGAAAGTTTGAACAACGGTTTTGAAATTAAAGCCGCCCAACTGGCTATAATTACTGAGTCTGAAATGTTTGCTAAAGTTAACAAGCGAAAACCACGTCGACAAACCTTTTCAAATGCGGAACGCATAAAAAGCTATTCGGATTTAAAACAGGGCGATTATGTTGTACACGTTAACCATGGAATTGGACAATATAAGGGAATGCAAACCATGGAAGTTGATGGTAAGCACCAAGATTATATGACGATTGATTATCGTGATAATGCACAATTATTCATTCCAGTAACGCAATTGAACTTAATTCAAAAATATGTATCTTCAGAAGACCGACATCCACGTGTAAATAAACTTGGCGGTTCAGAATGGCAAAAAACTAAAAACAAAGTTCAAAGTAAAATTGAAGATATTGCAGATGACTTGATTGCGTTATATGCAAAAAGGTCTGCTGAAAAGGGTTTTGCCTTTCCTAAAGATGATGAATATCAGCAAAAGTTTGAAGACGAATTCCCATATCAAGAGACTCCTGATCAATTAAGAAGTGCTGAAGAAATTAAGCATGATATGGAGCAACCACATCCTATGGACAGATTATTGGTTGGGGATGTTGGATACGGAAAAACTGAAGTAGCTCTAAGAGCAGCTTTTAAAGCGGTTGAAGCAGGTAAACAAGTAGCCTTTTTGGTACCAACAACGGTTTTAGCGCATCAACATTATGAAACGATGTTAAATCGTTTTGAATCATTTCCGGTTAATATATCTGTCTTATCTAGGTTTAGAAGTCGTAAGCAAGTCAATGAAACTAAAAAGAGCCTTGAAGATGGTAGCATTGATATCGTTGTAGGAACGCATCGACTCTTATCTAAAGACATCAAATTTAATGACTTAGGATTATTAATGGTTGATGAAGAGCAACGTTTTGGAGTTAAGCATAAAGAAAAAATCAAACAGTTAAAAGATAATGTCGATGTTTTAACACTAACCGCAACACCAATTCCAAGAACTTTAAACATGTCAATGATGGGAGTACGTGACCTTTCAGTTATAGAAACCCCGCCAGCTAATCGTTATCCAATTCAAACTTACGTAATGGAAGAAAACGCTGGAGCAATTCGAGAAGGCATCACACGTGAGTTGCAACGAGGTGGGCAAGTTTTCTATATGCATAATCGAGTGAATGACATTGAAGAAACGGTTAGTCATTTACAAGCTTTGTTGCCTGATGCAAGAATTTCTTATATCCATGGTCAAATGACTGAAAATCAACTAGAAACGATTTTATACGATTTTATTAATGGTGAATATGATGTTTTGGTAACTACTACCATTATTGAAACCGGGGTTGATATTCCGAATGCCAACACATTATTTGTCGAAAATGCTGACCATATGGGATTATCACAGCTGTATCAAATTCGTGGTCGAATTGGTCGTTCTAATCGTTTAGCTTATGCTTACTTTATGTACAAACCCAATAAAGTTTTAACTGAAGTGTCTGAAAATAGATTGGAAGCTATTCGTGATTTTACAGAACTAGGTTCAGGGTTTAAAATTGCGATGCGTGATCTGTCATTGCGTGGAGCTGGTAATCTATTAGGTAAGCAACAATCTGGTTTTGTAGATTCAGTAGGATATGATTTATATACACAGATGTTGTCAGATGAAGTAGCTAAGAAACGTGGTAAAAAATTACCTTATAAAGTTAATTCAACCATTGAGCTTGGTATTGAAGCTTACTTACCATCAGATTATATTAGTGATGCTCAACAAAAAATTGAGTTATATAAGCGTATTCGTCAAATGGAAAATAATGATCAATATATGGAAGTTCAAGATGACTTAATTGATCGATTTGGTGAATATCCAACAGCAGTAAGTAATTTATTATCAATTGGGAAATTAAAAATGTTAGCTGATGTTGCGCTAATTGAACAAATAAAGCATCAAGGTAATAACATTATTATTAATTTTTCAAAAGCTGGTACCGATGCTTTAAATAATAAAACATTATTAAAATTTATTTCACAGACCAATTTTAGGTCGACAATTAGTGACCATAATAATAAAATACAAGTTAAACTTATTATCCAACCCAACAGTAGCTTAAAAGATTGGCTCAATGGGTTGGTTGAGTTGATAACTTTATTTGAACAGGAAATTGGTAAAACTAATAATGAAAAATAATCAAATGAACGTTTTAATGAAGGGAGCAATGCTATTAACCATTGCTTCCTTTATTTCAAAAATATTAAGTGCCTTTTATCGGGTACCATTTCAAAATATGGTCGGCAATATTGGCTTTTATGTTTATCAACAGGTATATCCAATTTATGGCATTGGTACAGCTTTAACCCTTAGTGGATTGCCCATTTTGATTTCTAGATTAATTGCTAGGCAGCAGGATGATAACGATAAAGTTGCTTTAAATATCCAAATTTTCAAAATATTAGCGATTTTAGGCATAATAGTATTTATTGTTTTAAATGCTTTTGCAAACGCAATAGCGATTGCAATGGGGGATGTGCGACTAGGTTCAGGTATAAAATCCATTAGTTGGATGTTTTTAGCGATGCCATTTTTATCTACTGGAAGAGGTTACTTTCAAGGAAAAATGGAAATGCATCCAACTGCATATTCACAAATTATTGAACAGGTCATTAGGGTTACAATTATTTTATTGGTCGCATACTTATATACTAAAGGTATTTTTGATCCATATACTATGAACCAATATGCTATGTTGTCAGTTATAATTGCAGCATTGTTTGCAATTGCAACGTTATTTTATTTTTATCGCAGAGAACAATTTATATCGTTAACTAAAAAGAAGGTTATTCCATATGCCAAATTAATTAAAATAATGATTCTAGAGGGTGGAGCAATCTGTTTAGCATCTTCAATTATGGTGTTAATGCAGTTAGTAGATTCATTTACGCTACGCAAAAATCTGATTGGCTTTGGAATGTCTACAATAGATTCGCAAATGGCTAAGGGGATTTATGACCGTGCTCAGCCCATGGTGCAATTAGGACTAGTTATAGGGATGGCATTTGCTTCGGCTTTATTACCAACGTTAGTTTTAAATAAGGATAATCCTAGAAATTTTCAGAAAATTTTAACTAGCGTGCTGCACATTAGCATGGTATTAACGTCAGCCGTTGCAGTAGGCATGTTTAGTTTAATGCCATTAATAAATACAGTTTTATTTGGTAATACCCAAGGTAGCTTTGTCATTGGAACTTATTGTCTAAGCATTATTTTTGCGACTTTAATTATAGTTTATAGTAGTGTTTTACAAAGCTTTGGTAATTTTAAATTAATAATGTTTTCTATTACTTTTGGAATTTTTGCCAAAATAATTATGACCAAATTAATGGTAGTAGAATTTGGTTTGATTGGTGGCAGTATTTCAACTTTAATTGCATTGATTTTAGCATTTTTGGTTAGCTGGTGTATGTCTGCTAGAAAACTTCATGCTAGTGTATTTGGTTTAGGTTATACTTTTAAGCTAATCTTGAATTTAATGATTATGTATATCTTTGAAATTTGTAGTTTAAAATTAATTAACTTATTTGTTAATATTAATTCACATCGCTTAATTTCAACGTCGATTTTAGCAGTATTAGTACCTCTAGGAGTGTTATTATATTTTATAACTACGATAAAGTTGAAACTTTTGACCAGTGAAGAATGTGCCACGATGCCATTTATAGGTAAATATTTAAAGAATAAATGAGGTGTTAATTTGAGACTAGATAAATTTTTAAAAACAGCTAGAATTATTAAAAGACGTACGATTGCTAAAGAGATATCCGACAAGGGTAGAATCTTAGTTAATGAAAGAATTGCAAAGTCTTCCACTGATGTTCACCCAGAAGATAAAATTGTTATCAAATTTGGTAATAAGACTTTAACCATTCAGGTACACGAAGTTTTAGAAACAACCAAAAAAGCAGATGCTTCTCGTATGTATAGCGTTTTAGATGAAAGTTATGAACATGACTATTCACAGATGTAAGATTTCAATGGAGGAATGAAAAATGAGTTCTAATAAAATTAGCCATTTAAATAATGCTTATACTAGAAATAAAAAAATTCGCAGCGCCGGTTTAATGAAAGCTCGTAAAAAACGCGCAATTATCATAATTTCATTCTTTCTAATTGTTTTTACTTTGTTTATAGTGCAAATTATTCACACTAAAATGCAAACTCAGAAATTAATTAATCAAGAAAAAAAGCAAACACAATTATTAAATCAGCAAAAAGCTGAAAGAAGCAACTTACGTTTGAAAGTAAAACAGTTGTATAATAATGATTACTTGGAGCAACTTATTCGTGAGCGATATTACTACACCAAAAAAGGTGAAACAGTATATAGCTTGCCTGGAGATGTTTCTAAGGATGTTACACAAAATTAATTATTTATATACAATAATTAATTATTAAGTGATATACTAAAATTACTTATTTTTATAGGAGGATATTCTTTATTTATGGCTATTGAAGTGGGAACAAAAGTTTCCGGTAAGGTTTCTGGAATTACTAATTTTGGTGCATTTGTTGATTTAGGTGATCATAAGACTGGACTAGTTCACATTAGTGAAATTTCAGATGGATTTATCAAAGATATTCACGATGTTTTAAAAGTTGGTGATGAAGTGACTGTTAAAGTTATTTCAGTTGGTGATGATGGAAAGATTGCTCTTTCAATTAGAAAAGCAAAAGCTCCTTCTGAAAAGAAAGAATTTAACAAGGGTAATAGTGAAGGTCACCATCGCAGCAGTCATTTTAACAACCATTCTAAGGGAGAATATCGTCATAATAACGGTGGCGAACATAAGAAAAAAGACTTCGATGATTTAATGAATAGCTTTCTAAAAGAAAGTGAAAACAGATTAGCTACTATTAAAAAGAACACCGAAGGTAAACGTGGTGGTCGTGGTGGCCGTCGTAGTTAAAACCAAAAATGATTAGGGAATTTCCTTAATCATTTTTATTTTAACAATTTTTTGAAGAGGGTTTTGAATTGAATAAAAGCAGTCAAATTTTAAACGATTTTATCAATCAAATTAAAACAAATAGATATTGGAAATTGGGTGAGCCAGTTGTAGTGGCAGTTTCTACAGGTGTTGATTCAATGGTACTTTTGAACTTATTAACTAAATTGCCCAGTAGTTGCAAACCCCAAATAATTGTTGCACATGTAAACCATAAGTTAAGAGAGCAAAGTGAAGAGGAACAACTTTTTATTAAAAATTATTGTGCAAAACATAATTTAACCTTTGAATTATCAATTTGGGATAAGCAGCAACATCCTAAAGCTGGAATTGAAGCAGCTGGTAGAAAGTTTAGATATGAATTTTTTAGAAATGTTATGAAAAAATATAATTCTAAAGTGTTGATGACTGCCCACCATGCTAATGATCAAGCTGAAACGGTTTTGATGAAGTTGATACGAGGAAATTATATAGCTAGCTTGTCTGGAATTGATGTTGAAAGAAATTTTTATCAAGGCCACTTAGTTCGTCCACTTTTAAATTTTGATAAACCATCAATTAAGCAATTTGCTATAGATAACCAAATTACTTGGTTTGAGGATGCTACTAACAAGGATTTGGATGTCCAAAGAAATCGTTTTAGAAATGTTATATTACCACTTATGCAACAAGAAAATAAAAACGCGGTAGAACATATCGGACAGTTTACTAGTGAATTATCTGACTTGAAAAATACTAATGAATTTTTACTTAGACAAAATTTAAATATTATTTCGGATGATGAGGGCAATATAACTATTTCAAAATTTTTATTATATCCAAATTATGTACAAAAATCGTTGATTGCTTACCTAATTTTTTCAGTTAAAAAAATTAATGGTTTAAAACCTAAAATTGTGTCTGAAATTTTAAATTTATTGCATAATTCTCGAAAACCACAGGCTAAGATTAATTTAATTAATAATACTTACTTAGTTAAAAATTATAATGTGTTTAGAATTGAGTGTATTAGCGATAAAAATATTGATGAAGTATCTAAACCGTTTAAACTTTTAATTAATAAGTGGTATAAATCTGTAAACGGTTTTTCATTTGGAATTTTCGATGATAAATTTAAATTTGAAAATGTTGGTTCTATTGATAGACAATCCACTTTTTATTTGAGCGATAAACAATTGCCTTTAGTAGTGCGACAAACTAATAAAAATGATAAAATTACTTTAAAAAGTGGAGGCCATCAATCTGCTAAGCGAATTTTCATTAACAAAAAAATACTTAGTATTTTTCGAAAGCGTGCACAAACATTGCTAACTAGTGATGGAAAAGTTTTATCAATAATTGGATATAGTGAATCAACTATTTTAAATTATTCTGATAAACGTTATACTCTAGTAGTTAAAGGGATAAATTTGAAAGGGGAAGAACATGAATAACGATATTCTTAAGACACTTTATAGCGAAGAGGATATAAAACAAGCTTGTCAAAAGCTTGGTCAGCAAATTTCTGAAGATTACAAGGGGAAAACACCTATTGTTATCGGAGTTTTAAAAGGTGCTATTTTCTTTATGACTGACATTGTTCGTGAAATGGATATTTATACTAAATTAGATTTTATTGACGTTTCTAGTTACAATGGTGGCACTGAATCTTCTGGTTCCGTAAAATTAATTAAAGACATTGATGTTGACGTTAATGGTAAAGATGTTATTTTTATGGAAGATATTATTGATACAGGACGTACATTAAAGTACCTAAAAGAATTATTAGCCGACCGAGGTGCTAATTCTATCAAAGTATGTACCTTAATGGACAAACCAGAAGGTAGAGTTGTGGAAGTAAAAGCTGATTATGTTGGTTTTGAAGTTCCTAATGAATTTGTTGTTGGTTATGGTTTGGACTATGACGGTAAATATCGTAATCTTCCTTATGTTGGTGTATTAAAGCCAAAAATTTATTCAGACCAATAAAAATTAATTCAATTTCTTTGTTTTTGTTATGATATTGTATATCATAATATAACGTATCACTTTTATCGTGATATAATGATGATAATAAATTACGTGCTGATTTTTGCAATGTCAGCACTTTTTAGAGGAGGCAGTTAATGAATAATAAAGGGAAAGGAATATTCAGGAATAGTCTTTTCTATATTGTTTGTTTGCTAATTTTGATGGGAGTCTTTTTTGCCATTGGTGGTAGAAATAGTTCTGGTCAAAGTCAAGCAATTCAATCAAGCCAATTCGTTAATGATTTAAAGAATAACAAAGTTAAAAACTTTTCTGTTCAACCTTCGGGTGGCGTATATGAGGTTTCTGGACAATACAGAACTGAACAAAACGCTGAATCAAGTAAGAATTATGGCTTTTCCTTAGGTAATTCTAGAAGTACTACCAAAGTTTCTTCGTTTACTACTACTGTTTTGAAAAACAATAGTACTATTTCTGAAATTACCAATTATTCCAGAAAAAATAACATAAAAATGGGAGCTAAAGCAGCTGAAACTAACGGTTTTTGGGTAAATCTTTTAGTATCAGTTCTTCCCTTAGTACTTATTTTTGTATTCTTCTTTTACATGATGAGTCAAGCTGGCGGTCAAGGTGGTCAAGGTGGAATTATGAAGTTCTCCAAGAGCAAGGCCAAACCAACAACTAGTAAAGACAATAATGTAAGATTTTCAGATGTTGCAGGAGAAGAAGAAGAAAAGCAAGAATTAGTAGAAGTTGTTGAATTCTTGAAAAACCCTAAGAAGTTTTCCAAATTAGGTGCTAAAATTCCACATGGTGTTTTACTTGAGGGACCTCCTGGTACTGGTAAAACACTTCTAGCTAAAGCGGTTTCTGGTGAAGCAGGAGTACCATTTTACTCAATTTCCGGATCTGATTTCGTTGAAATGTTTGTCGGTGTTGGTGCTAGTCGAGTTAGAGATTTATTCGAACAAGCTAAAAAATCTGCCCCTGCAATTATTTTTATTGATGAAATTGATGCAGTAGGTAGAAAACGTGGTGCTGGAATGGGCGGTGGTCACGATGAACGTGAACAAACCCTAAACCAATTATTAGTTGACATGGATGGATTTAGTGGCAACGAAGGCGTAATTGTTATTGCGGCTACTAACCGTGCTGATGTTTTGGATCCAGCTTTAACTAGACCAGGTCGTTTTGACCGTAAAGTTTTAGTGGGACGTCCGGATGTACGTGGAAGAGAAGCAATCCTAAAAGTACATGCTAAGTCTAAACCATTAGCTGATAATGTTGATTTAAAGGAAATTGCTAAACAAACTCCTGGATTTGTTGGTGCTGATTTAGCTAACTTATTAAATGAAGCTGCATTGTTAGCTGCACGTAGAGACAAATCTGAAATTGGGCCAGATGAACTTGATGAAGCTGAAGATCGTGTAATTGCGGGCCCAGCTAAAAAGAGTCGAGTTGTTAATTCACAAGAACAAAAAACAGTTGCTTATCATGAAGCTGGTCATACCATTGTTGGACTAGTATTGAATGATGCTCGAGTAGTTCATAAAGTTACAATAGTTCCGCGTGGACGTGCTGGAGGTTACGCAATCATGCTACCTCGCGAAGACCAACAATTAATGTCTAAGAAAAATGCTATGGAACAAATTGCTGGTTTGATGGGTGGTAGAACTGCTGAAGAAATTATATTCAATTCAGAATCTTCAGGGGCATCTAACGATTTTGAACAAGCTACTAATTTAGCTAGAGCAATGGTTACTCAATATGGAATGAGTGAAAAAATTGGAACTGTTCAATTAGAAAGTCCTTCTCAAGATCCATATTCTGGAAGAAAATACTCGGAACGTACTGCTTCTGAAATTGATGAAGAAGTTCGTCGTATTATTAACGAAGCTCATGAAAATGCACGTGAAATTATTGAATCTCACCGTAAGCAACATGAACTAATCGCTAAGGCATTGCTTAAGTATGAAACTTTAGATGAAAAGCAAATATTGAGCTTGTATCACGATGGTAAAATGCCAGAAGATGATGATAAATCTGAATTTCCAAGTGAACATGCTGCAACATTTGAAGAATCTAAAGAACAATTAAAAGAACGTGAAGATTCAGAAGCTAAAGACATAAATTACAAAGCTCAAGAAAATTCTAGTTCTGACGTTCAAGATGAAAATAATAAATCCGATAAGGACTAAAGAAAAAACGTGGGCGAATCTTTCACTCACGTTTTTTTACGACTATAAACGAAAGAAGGATAATTATGAGTGATTATTTAACTAAAAGTGTAACTAATGATGGAATGTTTAGGGCGTATGCAATTACTGCTACAGATACAGTTCAAGAAGCTCAAAAAAGACATAAGACATGGCCAACTGCTTCAGCCGCATTAGGCAGAAGCCTTGTTGGTGGTGTGCTGTTAGCTTCATCAGTTTTAAAAGGTAAAGAAACTATGACTATCAAGATTAATGGTAATGGTCCCACTGGAATGATAGTTGTTGATGCTGATGCTAACGGTAATGTTAAAGGATATATGCACAATCCAAATGTCGATATACCATTAAATAAGCATCATAAACTAGATGTTGGTGGAGCGGTTGGCAAAAATGGTTTCATGCAGGTTATGAAGAGCTTAGGTGGCAATGAACCTTATACTAGTGAAGTTCAATTGGTATCCGGTGAAATAGGTGATGATTACACTTATTACTTAGCACAGTCTGAACAAATTCCTTCAGCAGTTGGGGTGTCAGTATACGTAAATGATGATAATAATATTGGAGCTGCTGGTGGATATTTAATTCAAGTTATGCCTGGTGCTTCAGATGATGCTATTGCTAAGCTTGAAAAACGTTTAAAATCATTACCAATGATTTCTGAACTAATTTTATCTAACCAAAAACCTGAAGATGTTTTAAAACTTATCTTTGGCGAAGACAATTTAAAAATATTGGATAACATGCCGGTTCAATTCAAATGTGATTGTAGTAAACAAAAATTTGCTAATAAAATTATTGGAATAGGTGCTAAAGAAATTGATGCAATGATTAAAGAAGATCATGGTGCCAAAGTAGTATGTAATTTCTGTCAAAATGTTTATGATTATAGCGAAGATGATTTGAAAGCAATGAAAGTCATCGCTGACTCTAAACGAAAAGTTGCAAAAGATTAAGAAAAATAAAATAGTGAGGTAAAATATTATGGAATGGAAAATAGGAGACGTTACAATCCCTAACCGTTTGGTAGTAGCACCTATGGCTGGTGTCACTAATCCGGCCTTTAGAATTATATGTAAAGAGTTTGGTGCAGGTTTAGTGGTTTGTGAAATGATTTCAGATCGCGGAATTATGTACAAGAATAAAAAGACTTTGGATATGATGTTCGTTGACCCTAAAGAACATCCGATGAGTATTCAGATTTTTGGTGGTACTAAAGAAACTTTGGTTGAAGCTGCTAAGTTCGTTGACCAAAAAACATCGGCTGACATTATTGATATCAATATGGGATGTCCGGTAAATAAGGTTGTTAAAACCGATGCTGGAGCTAAATGGTTATTAGATCCAGATAAAGTCTATGAAATGGTTTCATATGTGACCGATGCTGTTAAAAAACCAGTTACAGTTAAAATGCGCATTGGTTGGGACAGTGATCACATTTATGCTGTAAAGAATGCTTTAGCTGCAGAAAAAGCTGGAGCTTCGGCAATTGCTATGCACGGTCGTACTAGAAAACAAATGTACCAAGGTCATTCTGATTGGAATGTTTTAAAAGAAGTAGCAAGTAACTTAACAATTCCTTTTATGGGGAATGGGGATGTTGTTACGCCACAAGATGCCAAGACAATGCTAGAAGATGTTGGAGCGGATGCAGTTATGATTGGTAGGGCAGTTGAAGGGAATCCATGGATGCTTACACAAACTAAGCATTATTTAGAAACAGGTGAAATGTTGCCAGAACCTAGTGTAGAATCTAAGATAGCTACTGCTAAAGAGCATTTGCATCGTTTAGTTGGTGTTAAAGGTGAAAATGTTGGCCCAAGAGAATTTCGTGGACAAGCTGCATATTATCTTAAAGGAATATCTCACTCGGCTAGAACTAGAGCAGCCTTGAATAGCGCAGATACTGAACAAGCAATGATAGATATTTTTGATAAGTTTTTAGAAAAAAATCAAAAACGTATGGATAGAAATAATTAGTTAAAATTCTATTTTATGTTGTTAGTAATTTTTATGGTATGATTATTAATATAACAATTTAATAACTTATGGAGGTTTTAGTGTGGCACAAGAAAAGCAAATGAATGATCAACTCCGTGTCCGCCGTCAAAAGATGGACGAATTACGTGAAGAGGGAATTGATCCTTTTGGTCATCGTTTTGAACGTACTAATTTAGCACAACAACTACATGATAGTTATAACGATTTAACTAAAGAAAAATTAGAAGAATTAGATAAACACGTTAAAATTGCTGGTCGAATGGTTGCTAAACGTGGAAAAGGTAAAGTTGGATTTGCCGATATTCAAGATCGTTCTGGACGTATGCAAATTTACGTTAGAAAAGATGTTATTGGTGAAGAAAAATATCATATTTTCAAACGTTCAGATTTAGGTGACCATTTAGGTATTGAAGGCCAAGTTATTAAAACTGATATGGGAGAATTAACAGTTAAGGTAAGTTCTGTTACATTCCTTTCTAAAGCTTTACGTCCTTTACCAGATAAATTTCATGGTTTACAAAATAAAGAACAAAAATATCGTCAACGTTATTTAGATTTAATTTCTAATCGTGATAGTTTTGACCGTTTCCAAAAACGTAGCAAAATTATTTCAGCTATTAGAAACTTTTTAGATAATGAAATGGATTGTACTGAAGTAGAAACACCAGTATTGCATAACCAAGCTGGTGGTGCTAGTGCACGTCCGTTTATTACTCACCATAACGCTTTAGATATCGATTTATATTTAAGAATTGCACTTGAACTTCACTTAAAACGATTAATCGTAGGTGGAATGGAAAGAGTTTATGAAATTGGTCGAGTTTTTAGAAATGAAGGAATGGACACAGACCATAACCCTGAATTTACTGAATTAGAATCATATATTGCATACTTTGATTTCCATGATGTTATGGACGAAACTGAGGGCATCTTTAAAGCTGCTGCTAAAGTTGTTTCTGATGATGGTAAGATTACTTATCAAGGCAATGAAATTGACTTCAACAAACCATTCGAACGTCTTCACATGGTAGATGCTATCAAGCAATATACTGGTGTAGATTTTTGGAAAGAAATGAGTTTAGAAGAAGCCAGAAGTTTGGCTGATGAACACCATGTTAAATATGAAGAATACTGGAAAGTTGGCCACATTATAAATGCATTCTTTGAAGATCTTGTACAACCTAAGATTCAGAACCCAACATTTATTTATGGACATCCTTTAGAAATTTCACCATTAGCTAAGAAAAATGCTGATGACCCAAGATTTACTGATCGTTTCGAATTATATGTGTTGGGTATGGAATATGCTAATGCATTTACTGAGTTGAACGATCCAATTGATCAAAAAGCTAGGTTTGAAGCTCAAGCTGCCGAAAAAGCACAAGGTAATGATGAGGCTCAACCAATAGATAATGACTTTGTTGAGTCACTAGAATATGGTATGCCTCCAACAGGTGGTTTAGGAATTGGAATTGATCGTTTAGTTATGCTACTAACAGATGCACAATCCATTCGTGATGTTTTATTATTCCCAACTATGAGGCCTGAAGAAGATGAATAAATAAAAGAGGAAATTAATTTCAATTAATTTCCTTTTTTTGTTGACATTTTTTCAAATACACGGTATATTATTACTTGCGCTGTTAAATGTGCATATCACTTAAATATTTAAATGTTAAAAAAGTAAAAAAACTTATTGACATTAAGAAATATAAATGATATTATTAAATAGTTGTCGTTAAGGCGATGGCAAAAAAGATTAGATCTTTGAAAACTGAACAAGATTTTGATAATCGATGATGTGTAAGGAAC
>NZ_AYYQ01000027.1:501-38147 GCF_001435995.1 Apilactobacillus ozensis DSM 23829 = JCM 17196 | reverse complement strand
GTTCCTTACACATCATTGATTATCAAAATCTTGTTCAGTTTTCAAAGATCTAATCTGTTTTGTTATCTCCTTAACGACAACTATTTAATAATAACATCTTGTTTTTATTAAGTCAAGCACTTTTTCAATTATTTTTTAGTTAAAAATTTGATTGCTTGTTTTTTGTTCGTCGTCCTTAACAACAGAAACTATTGTATCAAGATTACATATCACCGTCAACCTTTTTTATTAAAAAAGTTCAAAATTATTTAAAAGAGCTTGAATTCCCTATTGTTAAAGCAATATTAAGCATATACATTTTAAAAATAATTAAAATGGACGCAATTTTTGTAATTAACAACGATTGGTTTTGATATAATTAACAAAAAGAGAAAGGTGTAAAAACATGAGCTTTTTTATAGATTTTGTAATTCACATAGATAAACACATTATAAATGTCGTCAATTTTTTTGGAGATTGGACATATTTTATTTTATTCAGCATCATATTCTTAGAAACAGGAGCAGTAATACTACCCTTTTTACCTGGTGACTCATTATTGTTTGCAGCATCAGCTATATCAGCAAACCCAAATTACAACTTAAATATCTGGATCTTTATACTTATATTTTTAATTGCTTCAATCGGAGGAGATTCACTAAACTTCAAATTTGGTAGTATTTTAGGTAAAAAGATTGAATCTGGGAATTCAATTCTAAATAAAGTAATTAAGCCTAAACAGTTAAAGGCAGCTGAAAACTTCTTTAATAGATATGGTAATTTTGCTATATTCATCGCTAGATTTGTTCCAATAATGAGAACTTTTGTACCTTTCATAGCTGCAAGTAGTCATTATAATTATAGAAGATTTGCAAAGTACAATGTTCCATCATGTTTCATATGGGTGTTCTTATTTTGTGGAGCTGGGTACTTCTTTGGTAATATAAAATTCGTCCAAGATAATTTTTCGATTGTCGTGTTAGGAATTTTATTCGTATCGTTAGTCCCTATCATATTTGAAGTTATTAAAAATAAGTTAAAAAATAAATAAAATAAGCCGTACCTTACAGTTTAAGGTACGGCTTATTTTATGTCTCTTTTTCCATAAGCAATAAACAAGTAATTAACAAACAATATGAATAAAAAAATCAAAATAAAAGATTGTGTAAAAAAATCCATCGGCAAAATATTGATCAAAGAATCTAATTTAGAATCAAATATCCAATAATCGTTTGTAAAAATTAGTTTATGAAAAAATATAAAAAATGATTGAAAATCAGTTAAACATAAAACAACAAATAGATATATAAATAAATTCAAAAATTTTAATGGCTGAATTAATATCCATCTTTTATGCAAAATAAGTACTTTTGTATACATTTTGTATAGTAATAAAATAGACGATAGCATCAAAAAGTTATTAAATAATATTAATCTTTTAACATCTAAAAAATGAAAAATTCCAGATTTACTCAGATGAAATGGAGCCAAATTCATAGTATTGATAAAAGGAGATTGCAGGTATTTGATAATACTATCGTAAGCTAAAAAAATTTTATAGCTAGAATATTTATTAAATATTTCTGGATGAAATAGATTTAGATGTATAGCATACAAAACGCTCATATTAGTAACTAAAAATACAGCAGTAGTAATTGAAGCCACAAAAATTAATAGCATTAGTAAATAGCTATACATTTTAAAATGATTGTAAAGCATTAATTATATCGACCATTCATCGAAACTTTTTATTTCATGAGTAGGTTTTACTTTTTTAGTTTTTATTTGTTCAGGCGTAGAAACACCAGTGTAGACCAACAATGTATCAATTCCAAAATTAATTCCAGCAGAAATGTCAGTCATGTAATTATCACCGACCATGACCACATCTTCTTTTTGCAAGCCAATAATTTCCAAAGCATTTTTTAAAATAATACTCTTAGGTTTACCAATGATGATGGGTTCAGTCTGCGTAGCATATTTAACTAAATCAACTAAAGAACCAGCTCCAGGTAGCATCCCTCTTTCATTAGGAATATTAGTATCTGGATTAGTACCTATAAAAGTAGCTCCATTTTGAATTGCTAGTACAGCAATACAGAATTTCTCATACGTAACATCAGTATCAAGCCCTACTACTACATAATCTGGATTTTTTGTCGTAATGGTAAAATTTTTATTTTCTAACGCCGTACATAATCCTGTCTCACCAATTACATAAACTTTTCTAGCATCTAAACTAGCAATTTTATCCATATAATCAGCTGTAGATAAACCAGCTGTATACACATTGCTCTCTTTAACATGTATATCGTGATTATTAGATAAATTATTGACTACATCTCTAGGCATTTTAGTAGTGTTATTAGTGACAAATAGAAATGGAATATTATTTTCCTGTAGTTTTTCAATAAATCTTTTAGCTGCCGCAATTCTTTTTTTACCAGCGTAAATAGTTCCGTCTAAGTCGATAAAATAACCTTTATAGTTTGACATATATTAAACTCCTCACTTATTGTTTTGCATTATTTTAAAAGGATGCTTATTATTTTTAGATTTGGCAACAAGCTTTTGTTTATTTGATTTTCTATTAACTCTATTTTTAGATGATATTTTTTTCTCTACAAACTTATGATTTCGATGCTTTTTATGATTAGATCGGCGTTTATTGTTAACTTCAAATTCAGTCACTTGGTTCTTAGCTTCTAAATTATTTAAAACAAAATACAAAGCCCCAAGATTGCAATATTCTAGTAGATAATCATCTATTGAGCTGTATTGAATAGCCTTGGGTACTTTTTTGCCATCTGAATAAAATCCTTTCAATCTAAGACTATCATATCCATAATCACCAACAATAAAATCATATTTATTAAAAATAGGATTATATCGGTCTTTAAAGTCTTCTAAATTAAAAGAATCATTCTTATTACAAATAATTTTGTAAGTATGATTATTAATCATAATAGTTTCATTATCTGATTGTTCAATCTTAGCTAAAGTACGACGACTACTTTTTCTGTCAGCTACTAGTTCATCCATTCTTTTTCTATCCAATCACAACACCCCCTATTAAAAATATTAAATTGGATACTTTTTTGATAGGTAATCTGCAAAAACTTCACGTAAAGTTTCATCATAAAGCATATTGTTGTTACCCATTATTGAAATAGTTGGAAAAAAGGGAATAAATATATAATGGTCTAGCAAAGCTATGGTGTAACGTTTATTAGGAACCACTATTTCATTGTTATAATAAACAGAACTATCCTTTGAATCATAACGAATTCCTGAATAATTTAAATTGCCAAAATATTTCCCACGAAATCCCATTCCTTTTTGTTCATATGGTACCAAAAAGTTACGATTTTTTTCCATTTCATTAATCATACGCCATAAATCAATACCTAGTAGTTCTGTCCGCATGACATGCATAGAATGTGGTAGTAATTTATGTAACATATTTTTATCAATGATTCCCACTTTTAAATTTCCTAAAAATAGTCCTGAATTAATAACTGCCGCATCAGTTCCAGCTTTTGCTTTCATTGCATTCAAAGCTTCTTTAATCATAAGCGATGGATGGATTAAATCACTATCTAATTCAAATGGTAGTTTAGCAACTTTATGACTAGCTAAAACTTTTTCACCCTCAGCTTTTAAATTATCAATAAACTTAGTATCATCAGTTTCCTGTGGTAGCGTATCGGTTTTAATAGTCCTAGCTTTTTTAGAAATTACATGATGATTATTTAATTCCAAAGTAATTTCACCAATGTAATGACCATATTTGCCCGCAGCAGCTAATAAAACATTATTATCTAGCTCACCTTTAACAAATAAATGATGCGTATGACTACCAATTATAACATCAAATTCTGGATACTTTTGAGCAATCGTACGATCTTGTTTAACTCCTAAATGAGACAACAATACTAAAACATCATATTGACCATGATACTTTTTTAAAAATATTGGGATTTGATGCTGGTCATCAATTGGTTGCCAACCCTGTAAAGTATAAGTAGAAGTGTATGGTGCTGTCATCCCTGTTAAGATAATTCTGGTACCCAAGTCTGTTTGAATCGTCTTTTGTGGTATTGACCAGCTTGGCTTTTGATTATTACTAGCATCTAAAATATTATCTAAAACAATGTCAAAATTTGCTTCATCATACATATGGTTAAGTTGTTGTTTCGTGTTTGTAAGCCCCTCATTATTTCCAATAGTTACAGCATCATAATTTAGTTCATTCATTAAATTCACATTAGCCTTACCATCAGTGGCTTCAGTTAAAGGATGTGCTCTATCCATTGCATCACCCAAATCAACCGTTAGTACTTTATATCCTTTATTCTCTAATTTTTTACGTTCATTAATAATAAATCTTTTTATTTTAGGCCAATTTTCAAAATGGGAATGTAAATCATTGGTATGTAAAATTGCTATCTTTTCTTTCATAAATTATCCTCCTTAACTGACATAATACATATATGATAACAATAAATTTTAATTATAAACAAAAAAGCTTCTAAAATTAATTAGAACCTTTTTCACTCATTGAATGTATTACAAGTAGTATGACAAACCATACTAACGAACCTAATAACGCGATTAAAGTATCCATTTTAAATAACATTACTATAGCTACTAATAAAAAGAATGCTAATACAAAGTAATCGGAAAGTGGATAAATTGGCATCTTAAAAGTCAACTTATTTTCTAAATGATTGTGCTTTGTAATTTTTCTATATTTTAAATGTGCAACTATAATTAATCCCCAAATCAATAGGAAACAAGTTGTTGCAACACTTGAAATAAAGGTAAAGACTCCATTAGGAATCAATTTATTCAAGATTAGGGAAACAGCTATCACAACAATGGAAAATAGTATTGCATTAAACGGTATTTTATTTTTAGACAAAGTCCCTAATTTAGCAGGAAACTTTTTCTTAGAATGATAAGTTAAAGAAAACAACATTCTACCTGTAGTAAAAACAGCTGAATTACATGCTGAAACAGCA
The DNA here is from genome assembly GCF_001435995.1 of Apilactobacillus ozensis DSM 23829 = JCM 17196. Taxonomy (GTDB): domain Bacteria; phylum Bacillota; class Bacilli; order Lactobacillales; family Lactobacillaceae; genus Apilactobacillus; species Apilactobacillus ozensis. The sequence goes on along the minus strand of NZ_AYYQ01000027.1, from coordinate 33,144 downwards.
GCAGTTAAAACCACAAAATTAATAATGGCCGCAGCTGATTTAATCCCAATACTTTCAAACACTTGTACGAAAGGACTGGATTGAGTGCTTATATGATTCCAAGGATAGATAAACATTAGCACCAATAAAGCACCAATATAAAAAATAAGAATTCGCATTGGAACTTCATTAATAGCTTTTGGAATTACTTTGTTAGGATTGTGAGTTTCTGAAGCAGTCATCCCAATCATTTCAATTCCAGCAAAACTAAAAATAACCATCTGAAAACTTAAAAAGAATCCCTTAGGGCCATTCGCAAAAAAACTACTACCAAAGAAGTTTCCAAAACTTGCATGTCCCATCGGCGTTTTAAAACCTATAAAGACTAAAATTAGTCCTACAACTATCAAAGCTAAAATAGCTACTACCTTAATCATCGAGAACCAGAATTCAGTTTCACCGAAAGCTGAAACGTTAAAAGAATTTAAAAGAAACAACACTAATAAAAAGAATAATCCTGATAACCACTGCGGAATTCCTGGAAACCAAAAATGCACATATAAACTTGCAGCGGTTATTTCAGCCATTGCGATTGTTATCCAACATCCCCAATAAGTCCAACCAGCAACGAAACCTATTTTTTCACCTAAATATTTAGTTATAAAATCAATATATGAATGACAGTTTAAATCTGATAATAGAAGTTCCCCTAAAGCACGCATTAAGAAGAAACAGGCTATTCCAGCAATTAGGTATGAAAGTACAATCGAAGGACCAGCAAAGTTAATCGATTGACCGGCACCTAAAAACAACCCCGTTCCAATCGTTCCTCCTAAAGCAATTAGTTGAACATGCCTGTTTTTTAAACCTTTAGACATTTGTCCATCATTTGAATCTATTTTTTCGGACATTTTTAAACCTCCCTTAAATTATCATAAAATAATTATATCTTTAAAAAGCTAAAATGTTTAATCATAGTAAATAATTCAGAAATGTAGAATCAGCAATAGAATAACGTTTGTTCAACCTTTTATTGTTAAAATGATTTTTTTTCACTTTAAAATGAAAAAAATGACATGCAATTAGAAAAGCATGTCATTAAAATAATTATTTCTTTAGTCTTTCAATATCTCTAACAATCATTAATTCTTCGTTAGTAGGTATTAATAGAGCCTTAGTAGTTGCATCATCAGTACTGATGTCTCTTTCCACTCCACGAATGTGGTTCTTTTCTGGGTCTACTGAAATACCAAAGTAACTCAACTTATCAGCAACCTCTTGTCTAATACCAATATCGTTTTCACCAACACCGGCAGTAAATACCACTGCATCAACACCATTCATTTCTGCAACGTATTGTCCAACGTATCTAACAATGCGGTTCATGTACATATCTCTAGCAAGTTTAGCTTGATGATTGTTGTCCATAACTGCTTCCAAGTCACGCATATCAGCTGAAACTTCTGATACACCTAGCAAGCCAGATTTTTTATTCAAGGTATTAATCATATCGCTCATGTTAGAAATACCATCTTTTTCCATGATATATGATAGTAGTGATGGATCAACATCACCTGAACGAGTAGCCATCATTATTCCAGTTAAAGGTGTGAAACCCATGGAAGTATCTAATGATTTACCATGGTCAACAGCACAAATAGAAGCACCTGCTCCTAAATGCATTATAACTAGTTTCAAATCTTCCACTGGTTTACCTAACATTGACGCTGCTCTACCTGAAACATATCTATAACTAGTTCCATGAGCACCATACTTACGAGCCTTATATTCACGATAGTACTTATATGGTAAGGCATACATATAGTTTTCTTCAGGCATTGATGTATGGAATGAAGTATCAAACACAGCCACACTAATAACGTTTGGCAAAATGTGTTTAAAAGCTTTAATTCCTAGAATGTTAGCTGGTTCATGTAATGGTGCTAATTCTGACAATTCTTCTAACTTATTCAAAACATCGTCATCAATAACTACAGAATCAGTAAAGAATTCACCACCAGCTACAACACGATGACCTACTCCAGTAATCTCATTGTAGTCTTTAATAATATCCAAACTTAATAATTTATCTAAAACTAATTTAATAGCTTCTTCATGATCTTTAATGTCCATAGTTTTGTGGAATTTTTGTCCATCACCATATTTAATGGCTACATCAGATTTAGTTAATCCGATGCGGTCAATAGCTCCACTAGAAATTAATCTTTCTGAAGGCATTTCAAATAATTTAAATTTTAAGGTTGAACTACCAGCATTTATTGCAATTGATTTTTCCATAATTATTAAAATCTCCTTAGTTATTTATGACTTGATAATAAATCTTTTTCTTCCCATTGAACTATTTCAGCAACAAAATGTTGAAACTCTTTAGTGTTTTTAAAAGATGGAAATTCACCAATCATAACTTGGTCAGCTTGTTTGGCATGACTTCCATGCTTTTGCAATATTAGAATAGCTTTTTGTGCTTTATTGTTTTGAAAAATGTCTTTAGGAAGATTAAGTAAACCTTGGAAGTAAGCAGAACCTTGAATCCATTTTAGGAGACCTTTAGATTCTTTAGTTTCAAAAATATTACTTGGTACTAGAAATATTCCAAATCCACCATCTTTAACATGATTCATGCCTTGCTCTATCAATAAGTGATGTGCATAAGAATGACCATCACTTGCTTTAGTTTGATAGTTTTGTACGTTTTCATCAATTGGGTAATAGCCAACTGGTAAATCAGAAACTACCAAATCAACGTCATCGACCAACAAATTATTAATTGAATCTTGATGGATCAATTCAAGTGAATCATGCTTTTTCTGCATTTGAGCATTAATGTTAGCCACAGATAGCATAGAGTCATCGTTATCTATTCCAATTCCATTAACATCAATTTTTAAAGCCTTGTTCAATTGATTCATGATTGCTGTTAACAAGTTTCCAGTCCCAGCTGCTAAATCCAAAATACTTAACTTTTCATAATTTTCAAATATCCTAGTAACAATATATCCGATTATAAAAGCTATTGTATCTGGAGTTATCTGATGATTAGCTTGGATTTTATCTTGTGTGATTGCTTTAATCATAACCATTTGTATAGCTTTTCTAATTGTTTCACTGTCTAATGATGAAATATCAATTTGAGAATACAAATCGTCTAATTTTTTAACTGTGTTATTATCAGGCTTATCATCTTCAACCATAACTTGACCATCTAATAAGTTATTACAAGTTTCAATAAAAGCGTCCATATAAGAAACTTGTAGACTGTTTTTTAGTAGTACAGTTGATTGATCTAATACTTTAAATATATTTTCAATATTTTCTACAGCCAGCAGACTCAGCTCCTTTAAATTTATTAGATAATAACTACTCTCATATTACCAGAAATTTATTAATAAATTCAAGATACTAACAAATAAATTACTTAGTTTTATAACTATTATATTTATTAATCAAAGTTTTATTGATTTTTACTTCATTGTTAAAATCATTCAACCTGTAATAAAGTATCCATGTTAAGAGCAACAGCAACAAAATAGTTATAAATGTAGCTGAACCTTCCTTAAATTTAATCATTTATTATTTCTCCTAAGTTAATAGCTGCGTTGTTAATTTTTGATGATTTTCGAAAGTTACTTGAATAAAAGTTTTGGCCTTATTATTAGTAAAGTTTACGTCTATTACATCATCTAGCATCGGCAAATAACCTTGATTATGATTATTAGTTAGCCTTAGCATATTTTTATAAATTGAAAGATTATAATTTTTGTGATTAGCTACAAGCCCCAAGTTGTGCTTATCGATACTAGCAATCTTAAAATTAAGTTTATTAGATTCTAAGTTATCAATAAAAAGATAGAAATTAGTAACATAATTATGGTGTTTAAGACTAGCTTTGTTAGTGCCGATAATAACTATTATAAGTAAAGACAAAGTAGATAAAATAAAAAGAGACAACAATGTCTCTATTATCGTAAAGCCTGTTTTATTTTTTAATTTGTGCATTTGTGTAATTTTTCCTGCTTTCAATTAATATTTTTCTACTTTCGTTAGTTTTATTATTAATGACTTTAATCGTGTCAAAGTATATAACTAATCCTGTAGATAAAAGCATTAATGCTAAAAGTGTATCAGCTATTGTAAAAGCTTTTTTATACTTTAATATGATATATTCCCCATCCCATTTGAAAAGTCTGCTTATATGTTTTGCCATCGTCAGCGTTCCAGTAGACAGTACATGGCTTCGTATAGCCATCCGGATTAATCTTTAATTTGTAAGAACTGTGTAAGGTGAGTTCTTTAGGAATAATTAATTCATCTTTTTTATAAGGATTAATAAAATATATGGTATTGTTGTTTTTATTAATAAAAACAGTAGTTGCAACATTTTTTTGTTTAGAAAATAATTGTTGCTGCGACCAATAACTATGAAAACTGTTAAAAAAGTAATCAATTTTATATTTATTCCAGTTTAGCTGAGACATGAAAAATATAAGTAAAACCACGATTGTTGATATTAAAAGCGTAACCAAAGTTTCAGCTAAGGTAAAAGCTGATTTATGACTTGTCATTTAAGACCTTATTATCTTTAATCGTAAGCCCCATTTTTTTAGCATTATTAATTTGTTTTTCTGTTAAGTAGCCATCTTTTTGTAGCATTTCAAAATCTACTTTTTTGTCTTTGTCATCGTCTAAATATGAATCAATTTGATTCTGAATAACTAATGTCATAGCGTTCGAATGTATCTTATTAGCTTTATTTTTTTGAGCTGATAAATTTGGAACTATTATTAAAATCAATAAAGAAATAATAAATAAAACGATTGTCATTTCAATTAACGTAAAAGCTTTTTTAGTCTTATGCAATTCATTAAATTCCCTTCATAGATTGATAAACTGGTAATAATATACTCATATACGTGATTACAATAACGATTCCAATTATTAAAAATATCAATGGTTGAATAGCGTTAATAAGCCGATTGATTCGTTTATCCATATTTGTAAAAGAAACATTTGAGAAAGCCAGAAAATGATTAGCTAATTCTAATTTAGGTAATCCTTGAGTAATAAAAATAGTGTACTCTTTTGGAATGAAATTATATTTTTCTATAAAAGACTTGTATGACTGCCCAGAATTTAAATGCTGGTTAAGTAGACTGGATAATTGATATATAACTGTATTTTCATCAAATTTGCCTACCACATTAATCACTTTTTGGATGTCTAGTCCACTATTCAAAAATAAAAATAAATTAATCGACAAATAATAACTTAAGTAATAGCTATAAACTTTGCCGAATAGTGGAACTTTAGTAAAAATTTTAACTCTAGTAATTGGGCTCAAGTTATGCATACATTTATAAATAACTAAAAATCCGCCTAAAAGTATAACAGCTATCCCTATAATTACATATAAACTCATCATTGGTGAGACCAAGTAAGAATCCATTTCGCTCATTTGTGGCATAATCACATTACTGATTAATAAAACTACAGCGAATAGCATTAGAATTAAAAATGCTGGATAAATTAAAATATTCTTGATTTTTTTATTGTAAGTATCGATAACTTGAGTAAATGTACCTAAGCCCTTTAGTGAATTATTTAACGTACCATTGTTTTCACTAATCAATAGCTGATTATAAAAATTATGGTTAATCAAAGACTTTACACTATAGCTAAACGAATGCCCTTCACTCAGCCTTTTTTCAGCTAAAGATAATTTAGAGCTATTAGTGGTATTGCACAAAAAGGTGATTGAATCTTTTATTGAAAATCCTACAGATATTAATTCATTTAATCTATTGAAAAGATTAGATTGATCAACCAATTTCATTTGCTTATTACAGAATTGTTTTATCATAAACTTTCTGATTAATTTTTTGACTTTGTAAAAGTACATCTAATTTTTTGTTCCATTCCTGACTATAGTGATTGTCTGTTTTTTTATCGTAAAATAATTCTTGATTAGTCGACATAGTTGCCATAAGATACATATTATCATTATTACTAGGGACTAATTTCTGATAAATAATAGAATTAATTGCATATTTTAAATAGTCATTATTAATTCCTAACTTCAATAGCCTTTTAATTACACCAATGTGACTATTAGCATGAATTGTACTCAAAACTAGGTGTCCACTTAGTGCTGCTTTAACTGCAACAGCAGCAGTATTCTCATCTCTAATTTCACCAATTATGAAAATATCTGGGCGATTACGGAGTCCTACTTTTAACAAGTCTTCATATTTCATATTAGAGTTTTCATTTACCTGTAGCTGTAGAAAGTTTTCTTCGTGAATTTCAATTGGATCTTCAATCGTCATAACCATTTTATTTTTGCCATAATATTTAGCAATATTATATATAGATGTAGTTTTACCGGAACCAGTGGGACCAGCAAACAAAACTATTCCATTAGATAAATTCTGTTTACTTAACATTTTAATTGGGTTATTTAATTCATCATAATAGTCATTTTTTTCAGAACTATATAATACTCTAATCACTATAGAATCACGATTTTGAAAATCACCCACTGATGAAAATCTTAAATATATTTTTTTAGATTTAATTTTTCTAATAATAGATCCCATTTGTGGACGACGGTGTTCGCTCACTGACATATTCGAAATATATTTACAAAAATTTATTAATTGCTGTGCTTTACTAGAAGATAATTGAACGTAAAGTTCATTAAAATGCGCTCTTCTAAATTTGACTTCATAACTATTACCTACTGGCAAAATATAAATGTCTGATATATTATCATCAAACGCTTGCTCTATAATTTCGTTAAATAACGTCTCAATAATTTTTCACCTCCTGAATATAATTACGCGATACATATAAAATAAAACTAAAAAAGACTTGTAATTATTTTTAATTACAAGTCTTTTTTGTATAAATATTTATTCAGCATCTTCAGGTAATTTAGCTGCTTCGTAAACATCTTGAACATCGTCATTTTCGTCTAATTCATCGATTAATCCGGTGTATTGAGAAACCTTATCACTTGGCACTTCAGTGATTGTTTCAGGGAACATTTTTACTTCAGATGTATCTAAAGTATATTTATCTTGTAATGCATCCCTTACGCTAGTCATATCTGAAGGAGCTGTAAAGATTTCAAATTGGTCTTCGTTAGCTTTCATGTCTTCTGCACCGGCATCTAAAGCGTCCATTAACATACTATCTTCATCAGTATCTAAGCCATCACGTAAGATAACAATGTATCCTTTACGATCAAACATGTAAGAAACTGAACCATTAGCACCTAATGAGCCTCCGTGATGAGTAAAAGCGGAACGAATAGCGGCAGCTGTACGGTTCTTGTTATCAGTTAAACATGAAACCATGATTGCAGTACCACCAGGTCCATAACCTTCGTAAGTAATTTCGTCATACTTAGCACCACCAAGACCAGATGCCTTATCGATTGCACGTTGTACATTATCTTTAGGCATATTAGCAGCACGGGCTTTTTCCATAACTAAACGAAGTTGAGGATTACCATCTGGTTCTGGACCCCCAGCTTTTGCGGCTTGATATAAGTCACGAGATATTTTTTGAAAAATTTTACCACGTTTTTTATCTTGGGCACCTTTACGACCTTGAATGTTATGCCATTTTGAATGTCCTGACATGATCTCAGCACTCCTCTCATTTTCTTATCTTTTTAGTTGCAAACAGATTTAATTATAGCAATATGAATATTGATAATCAAGGTTTTACCAATTTATGCATAGCAAATATTAATAAGCTAACAATTAAAGTGACTAAACCACCAAAACATAAATCATTATAAAAACTATCAATATGAGTCGAAGATACATACTCCAAGGCCACTTCGTTATAAGTATTTATAGCATTGTTAATAACATTTGACATAAAATAAACTGCAAATAACATAAAGGAAGTAAACAGCAACGACCACTTTAATAAATGAATAAAGCAGCCTTTAAATATAGAATAAATTAAAATTAAGCCTATTAAAATTGCACTGGCTATTAATGATACACTCAAATATTGTTTTACAACATGAAATTTAGAAAGTAATTCCCGATTCTGGTTAGTACTAACATAATCATTAACACCTTTTGTAACCGTTTCAGTAATATAATTATTAATATATAAATTTTCAGGTATTTTAAAAGCAGAACTACTATTTTCAGACTTAATTGCTTTATTAATAATTGGTTGGACCTGAGCATTACTAATTTTTAAATCGTTATGATTGTAAATATTATCAATTTCAACATCGACGATATCTGATATATATTTTTTACTTAAAACATTTTCATTGATACCCTGTTGTGTTAGGTATTTTTGATAATTATTTGTTATATGCTTACTTATATCATTAGTTATCTTGTCTGAATTAACAGCATCTTTATTAAAGATATTGTTTTTTAAAGCTACAGTCATAGCAAAAGCAACCACGAAAACGATTAAAAATAAAATCAAAAACTTGTGTTTACCAGATTTACTAACTGCTTTAAATTTTTCTGAACGCGTTATTTCTTGATTGTTTTCATCAACCATAAAACAAAGCCCACTCCTATTTTCTTGTAGATTCTCTATTAATTACTCCATACTGAAGTAAAACATCATTTTCTTTGTACTTATCTTCAATATCACCATTCATAATTTTGGTTAATAAACGCATTGCTACAGCACCAATGTCGTATAATGGTTGTGTAATAGAACTCATCTTAGGCCTCGTCATTTCAGTAATTTGTGTATCATTACTAGTAATAATTTCAAAATCATCAGGCACGGAGATATTATGGTCAGTCATCCAATTCAAAATACCAGCAGCTAAACTGTCATCAGTTACAACTGCTGCACTAATCTTTTGATCAACAATGTTCTGACTAATTTCATAACCATCTTTGTAGCTTTCATTAGTTTCAAAAACATAGTTTTGATTGTATTGGATATCATGCTTACTTAGAGCATCACAATATCCTTTTAATCGATGATCTGCATTAATTGAATGTCTCAAATCACCTGACACAAATGCTATTTTTTTATTATGATGATTAATTAATTCGCTAGTCACATTTTCAATTGCATTTTTATAGTTAATATTAACGCTTGGTACAGTTTTTTTAGAATCAACTGAACCAGCTAAAACAATTGGTACATTAGCATCTTTAAAACTTTTTCGGATAGCTGGAGTTATCTCATTACCCATAAATATAATTCCGTCGACTTGTTTAGATAATAAAGTATTAATTACCTTTAGTTCTTTCTTTTCTTTACCGTCTGAATTTGCCAAAATTATATTATATTTATACATAGCTGCAATGTCATCAATTCCTCGAGCTAAAGATGCAAAATAATTGTTAGTAACATCAGGGATGATAACTCCCACAGTTGTAGTTTTTTTACTAGCTAATCCTCGAGCTACTTCGTTAGGTCTATAATTTAATTTTTCAATAACATCCATAACCTTTTTTTTAGTTGAAGGTCTAACATTGGATGTTCCATTTACAACCCTAGAAACTGTTGCCATAGACACTCCAGACTCTCTAGCAACATCATAAATAGTTACATTTTGCTTATTCATAAAACTGGAGTCCTTTCTTAAATAATTTAATTAAGTATAACGCTTACATTTAATTAATATAGCAGAAGAAATCTTAATTAACAAGAAACAAACAAAAAAGGGATTGAATAAATTCAATCCCTTTTTTAATTAAATAAAAATTTATTTATTTGAAGAACCTTGATGTATGAATCCGCCATCAATAACAATGTCTTCTTCTTTACCGTTATCTTCTTCTTTAAGGTCATTTCTTAGATTATCAGCAGCTTGATGAAATTGAGTAGTTTTATTATCAGCATATTCATCAACTTTATCATTTGCCTTATCGGTCACCTTATCAGCAGCTTGATGAATGGTATCTTTAACTTCATCTGTTTTGTCGTTAACTTTATCTTTTAAGTCATCGAAGGAATCTCTAGCATAAAACGTGTAGTCAACAGCTCTATTCTTAACATCATTAACCATTTTCTTGGCGTTATCAGTAAAATCTTGTCTCTTATCGGCATCAAGTTTTTGATATACAGTATAAGCAGTTGCTGCTACTCCAGAAACAAATCCTAACAAAAATCCACTTTTACTCATTTTAAAAGCCTCCTAATAAATTGTTACTTTTTTCTACTTTTTTTGCTTCTCATTGGAATAAATCTTGTTAATAACGAGCTTTTCTTACGATTACGGAATTTACTTGTAAAATCATGTGTTGCTGTATTAAAGTCAGAAACACTGTGCCCTACTTCAGCTGCTGCATCAAAGACTGGACTAATTGTATTCAACTTTTCATCTATATCTTTTATCAAAGTGTTAGAACTAGCTAGTACATTTTCTGCTTGTTTAGAAAGAATATCAACGTCATTGGAAATTGAATTAATAGTTCTTTCCATTTCTTCTAAATTCCTTATCAGCTTTTTTATAAACATGCATAAGAAAATAACAAGTACGATAAAAGCCAAAGCCGCAAGTAACGCAGCTATTTCTCCACCAGTCATAAACAACCCCTCCTTTTACATACTATGTTAAGAATAGCATTTTGAAAATAGCTTTACAATTATTAACAGATTAATTAAGAAAATTATTTTCGATAATGTTAAGTAGTTTATTTAATGCTTTTCCACGATGACTAATACTATTTTTTTCTTCATCGCTCATTTCAGCTAATGTCTTACCTTTTGATGAAACATAAAACAATGGATCATATCCAAATCCATTAGATCCCACTGAATGATCAATTATTTCTCCATTTAAGCAACCATAGACCACAATTTTACTGTTATCTTTTGTGACTAAAACTAGACAAGTTACAAATTGAGCATCCCGGTTAGTCTTATTAGATAACTCTTTTAATAATTTTTGATTATTAGCATCATCATCATGGTCTCCGGCATAACGAGCTGAGTATATTCCAGGAGCTCCATTTAATGATAAAACTTGTAACCCAGAGTCATCAGCAATGACTGGTAAATTAGTCTGGTTATGTAAATGTTGTGCTTTTAATATGGCATTTTCTTCAAAAGAATCTCCCGTTTCAGCAATACTCTCAACGTTAGGAAAATCTTTTAAAGTCTTTATAGTTATGCCTAATGGCTTAAACATTTCTCTAAATTCTCTTGCCTTATTAACATTGTTAGTCGCTAATACAACTTCACTAGTCATATTTATAAAGCCTCCAATTCTTTAATTGATACATTTGCAACTTCTACTTTATAATTAAGCCAATCTTCAGCTATTCTTTTAAATGAACTTGCATTTCCAGTCGTAAAGAAACTAGTCATTCCAACATTATTGGAATTATTTTGGATGTCATTAGCATATAAAACATTTTTTATACTTTTACTAACCGCTATTCCAGGGTCGACTAATAACACTTTACTACCTAATGCATTTTGAATTAAATTTTTCATTATTGGAAAATGAGTACACCCTAAAACTAAAGTGTCAATCTTATTACCCATCATCGGAGCTAAAATTGTATTTACTTTCGATTGATTTTCGTAACCACTGTAATTTTCGCTCTCGACCATTGTAACAAATTCTGGACATCCTAAGCTGAAAACTTCTACAGCGTTATCAATTTTATTAATATTTTTTTCATAAGAACCACTTTTAATTGTACTATTAGTCGCAATAACACCAATTCTTTTGTCTTTAGTACTACTTACAGCTAATTTACTACCAGGTTCTATGACACCAATTACCGGAATTGGCAACTCTTTTTTAAGCATTTCCAAAGAACGAGCTGTAGCAGTGTTACAGGCAATCACCATCAACTTTATATTATGTTTCAAAAAAAATTTAGAAATTTGTATTGAGTATTTTTGGATTTCCTCAATTGTCTTCTCACCATATGGTAATCTTAATTCGTCGCCAAAATATATCATATTTTCATTGGGTATTTCTTTTTGGGCTTCTCTCATCACAGTTAAACCGCCAACCCCTGAATCCATAAAACCAATCGAACGAGTATCCAATGCTTAACCTTCTTTCAAAAACAGCTTGAAATTATATTATACAGCTAATATTAATTTAGAGACAAGATTTGACAAAATTTAATTATATATTGTTTATATTCACAGTATTAAATGTATAATTATAATAAGTAATTTAATGAATTGGAGTTATTTATTTATGAGTGAAAAATTATATAAATCTATTATAGAAGACACCAAAACAAAAGATTTTTGGGGTGAGTTATTTTTAAGAGATTCGCTTATTAAGGAGTTATTGGGCAAAGATAATCACAACATAATGTATTGGGCTGGTAAAAAGATGGCTCGAAAATTTCAAATAAAGGATGCACTAGACTTAATCATATTTTTTAAGCAAAGTGGTTTAGGTAATCTTGAATTAAAATCAGAAAGCACAAGTTGCGTTCAATGGAATCTAAGTGGCGATATTGTTGATAAACGCATTCAAAATGATGCTGACGCTGATTTTATGTTCGAAGCAGGCTTTTTAGCCCAAACAACTGAACAACAAATGGGTGTTTTAGCAGAAGCCGAAATGAATCCAAAAGAAGATAAAAATGGAGTCGTTTTAATTAGAGTTCATATGGATCAAAAACAACCTTCTAACACCCCTATTGATAATAAAAGTTTTGAAATTATTAATAAATAAAAAATGCATTAACAAAAGTTAATGCATTTTTTATTTATAAACTATTTAAAATAGAAGCTAATTGTTCTTTGCTGTGGTAACCTACAATGCTTTTAACAATTTCGCCATCTTTTTTAACCAATAAAGTTGGTATACTCATTATGCCCAATTTTTGTGGAGTTTCTGGATTCTTATCGATGTCCATTTTGTTGAAAGTAACTTTATCGCTCATTTCATCAGCTAACTCATCAACGACAGGTGATTGCATTCTACAAGGTCCACACCAAGTAGCCCAAAAGTCAGTTAAGGTAATACCCTTACTGGTATCATTTTCAAAAGTCTTATCTGTTGTTTCTGAAACCATTAAAATCACTCCTTAATCTCATTTACTAAAAGTAAGTATATCAGCATAAATTAAACTTGCAACTATTATGGTTTAATGGTTAAAAAGTTACAACCGTTGAACCATCACCACCAGCATTAGCAGGTGAATAGCTATAGTTTTTTACCCTTCTATCTTTACTCAATAATTTATTGACTCCCTTACGTAAAGCACCCGTACCTTTACCATGAATAATAGTTACAGAAGGATATCCTGCCAGTATAGCTGCATCTAAATATCTATCGACTTCTTGCATAGCATCATCATAGCGATGGCCTCGTAGATCAAGTTGGGTTGATATTCCTGAAGATTTAGTTCGTTTAACGCGAGTATATCTACTTTTAGATTTACTATCATCATCTTTAACTATTTCCAAATCTGAAACATTGATTTTCATTTTTAAAATGCCCATTTGGACAATCCATTCATCTTTACTAGATTTAGATATTAAAACACCACGTTGACCATAAGACTTAACTACAACATCATCACCTTTATGAAAATCATGTTTAGCTTTTTCCTTCTTCAACACCTTGTTGTTTTTTAAATTAATATCATAAGTTAATGAATTTAATTGTCCTTGTGCATTAATCAATTCATTTTCTTTAAAACTAGCTTGCCCTAAATTGGATTGTTTTTCATGCAAGTCTTTAATTATATCATCAGCTTTACGCTTAGCACTTAAAGCTATTTCATTAGCATCTTCTTTGGCCTTTCTAACTAAATTATCTCTTTGATTATAAAATTTAGAAAGCTTTTCTGATAATTCTTGATGTAACTTTTCTGATTCAATCAACTGATTATGAATAAATTCATAATCCTCTCTAGCTTTTTTAGTTTGATTAGTAAGTTCAACAATCATATTATTTAAATCTTGACTATCTTGACTAGTTAAAGACCTAGCTTCATTAATAATTCTTTCATTGATGCCTAATCTTTCAGCAATATTAAGCCCATTACTTTGACCTGGAATTCCCATTAATAAGTGATAGGTAGGTGCTAAAGTTTCAATGTTAAATTCCATTGAAGCATTAATTGTGCTAGGACGATTGTAAGCATAGGCTTTTAATTCTGGGTAGTGAGTTGTTGACATAACTGTACTATCAATAGAACCAATATAATCTAAGATAGACATTGCTAAAGCAGCTCCCTCATTAGGGTCCGTTCCAGCACCTAATTCATCAAGTAGGACTAAACTTTTATCGGTTATAGCATGTAATATATTGACAATATTATCCATATGTGAAGAAAAAGTACTTAGATTTTGTTCAATTGATTGGTCATCACCAATATCAGCGAAAATATCATCAAAAATAGCAATATTAGACTCTTCAGCTGATGGTATAAAAATACCGGATTGGCCCATTAATTGTAACAGTCCTAAAGTTTTTAAAGTAATAGTTTTACCACCGGTATTAGGCCCTGTGATAATTACAGTCTTATATTTACGACCTAGTGTAATGTCATTGGCCACAACTTTATTTTGATCAATCAAGGGATGTCTAGCCTTTTTTAAATTAACATAGCAATCTGTTGATATTACTGGCTTAGTAGCTTTCAAATCCCTAGCATACATTGCTTTTGCGTTAATTAAATCTAGATGCCCCAATATTTTAAAGTTATTAACGATTTCATTTTCATAAGGTCTAATCATATTAGACAATCTAAATAACACTTTACGTTCTTCTTGCTTTTGCGTAATTTGGTATCGACGTAAATCATTATTGGATTCAACAACGTTGGCTGGCTCCATATACAGAGTTTGCCCAGAAGCACTTTGATCATGCACAATCCCACCAAAACTTTGCTTATACTCGGCCTTAACCGGTACAACAAAGCGACCATCACGAATCGTAATTATACTTTCACTTAACTTATTAGCTTGGTGTTTAATTGTTCCATTCATTTTAGAACGAATACTACCTTCTAAAGCTTTTATTTGTCTTCTGACCGCTCTCAATTCGCTAGAAGCATCATCTAAAATTTTCCCACTATCATCGATGGATGAAGATAAATTTTGAGCAATTGAAGGCATTAACTGAAAGCTGTCAATAATACGATATAAATAATTAAATTCTACTTTATCATCTTTTAAATTAGAAAAGAATCGAGTTAAGTCATTAACTGAAGATAATAAAACCTTAATTTTTGATAATTCAGTACTACTCAAAATACCGTCGATTCGTAATCTCTTCATAAAAGAAGTTATATCGTTAATTCTAGGAATTGGCATTGCCAAATTTAAACGTATAATTTTAAATCCATCATCGGTTTCATCTAATAACTTGGAAATCTCAATTTTGTCAGAACTAGGCATCATTTGTCTTAGCTCATCAGTTCCACTTTTAGTTGTTAAATATTTATTTATTTTTTGTTTTATTTTTTCATATTCTAAAGTTTCAAAAACTTTACTGTTCAAATTAATTTCTCCTCCACCTTATAGTAATTATTGAAACCACTTTTTATATAGTTCATGCGATAAAATAGGAGTTTGCTTAACTATAAAGTCAGCGGTTTTAGAATGGTTATATTGGTTATTAAATTCTGAGTTATCTATAATTAACGCAAAATTCAAAATTAAAAAAACCGTCATATAAGATATTAAAAGGGCAATTATCGCACCACCTAAAGCGTTAATTCTTTTAACTATGGGAATAACTTTTACAACTTTAAAAAAGTTTTTAATCCATCTAACTAAAATCCACATTAAAATAAAGATAATAAAAAAACTAATCGCATTAGAAAGCATGTGATTAGAAGTGATTTTATCTATTTTAATAAAATTTGTAAAATCATTGGCATAAATTAATGCAATTACCCATGAAATTAAATATCCTACTAAAGTTAGAAGTTCATGGACTAATCCTAATTTATATCCCCTAACCAAATAAAAAATTAAGAATATCCATATTATTAAACTTAAAATCATTCTTTACTTTCCTTATCATTTTTTGAAATAAATTCATTTAGTTTTTTTTGCATTTTTACTTGATCAGATATTGCATTGAACGCTAACAAAATTGCAGCGTCATCATTATCAATGCTAGGAGATAGTTCTTTAATTTTATTTAACTGGTCATTCATTAAATCCGTTACCGTTTTCATGTGTTCAAAAGAACTTTTACCTACAAAAGTATAATTCTTATTTCCAATTTTAGCCTTAAAACGTTGATTACCGTCTATATTCGACATTAAGTTCGACCCCCTGAATACTAAAATACATTTTAGCATAAAAAACTAATTAAAACATTTAGACACAAAAAAAGCCTCTAATATATTTAGAGGCTTTTTAGCTAGTCATTGTCACCTTCGTGCATGAAAGTGTTCAAGACAGATTCAATCATATCCCATTCTTCATCAGTATCGATTGTTTTTAAATCTCCACCTTGAGGATCAGCTGGGTCATCACCTTTAGGTAATGCGTAAGCTTCAATGTTTACTTCTTCATCTTCACCCTTACCAGCTGGATAAATTAAAATATATGATTTACCAAAATCATCAGATTTGAAAGTAAATAAAACATTATATAATTCTTCGTTACCATCGTTATCAACCATAGTAATTTGTTGTAATTCTTCTTGTTCTTCGCTCATTAGTAGAACCTCTTTTCTTATTTTATCACTTTACTAATTTACCTTTTCTATCAAGATAACTCTGCAAAATGAGTTCAGACGCAACCTTATCAATCACTTTTTTTCTTTTTTCTCTTGAAGTATCCGCCTGCTCAATTAACATACGCTCTGCTTCGACAGTTGTCAATCTTTCATCTTCGTAATCTACAGGAAGACCAAATTTATCTTTTAGCATCTCACCATATGCAATTGCAGCATCAACTCTTGGACCAGAAGTATTATTCATGTTTTTAGGTAATCCTAATACAAAACCAGTAACTTCATACTTATCTACTAATTCGGCTACTCGATCTAATCGGAATTCTTCTTCATCTTCATTTATTGAAATAATTTCAACACCTTGTGCAGTCCATCCCAACAAATCACTAACTGAAACTCCAACTGTTCTTGATCCAACATCTAGACCCATTAGTCTCATTGATTATTTATCCTCACTATTATTATTTTTGTCTAAATAAAATTTAACTAATTCTTCGATGATTTCATCACGTTCATGACGTCTAATTAAATTCCTAGCATCATTAAATCTTGGAATATAAGCAGGATCACCAGATATAAGATAACCAACAATTTGATTGTATGGATTATATCCTTTTTCCTCTAAGGACTTATAAACAAACAATAAAGTATCATGAACATCCTTAGGTAAATTATTATTAAAATCAAAGTACATTGTCTTATCTGAAGTACTCACTGTTAACACCCCTTAAGAAAATTATTTAAAATTTTCTAACCATTTTGCAGCATCATTGATTGCATCTTGAAGACCTGCGGGATTCTTTCCACCAGCTTGAGCTAGGTTTGGACGACCGCCTCCGCCTCCATTAATGTTAGAAGCAATTGCTTTAATTAAATCGCCGGCTTTTACACCATCCTTAATCGCTTCATCAGAAACTGCAACCAATAAATTAGCTTTATCATCATTACTTGTACCTAATACTAACACATCTGATACTTTTTTGTTACGCCAAGTATCAGCCAATTGTCTAAGTTGATCCATACCTGAAACTTTGATAACACCAGCTATTAAATTAAATTGTCCAGCAACTTTTACATCATCAAAAATAGAAGATGCTTGTTGACTAGCTATCTTACTTTCTAAGCTAGTTTGTTTTTGTTCTAAGTCTTTAATTTGCTTTTGTAGTAGTTCAACACGACTTGGCACATCTTGCAATTGATTTACTTTTAATAAATCAGCAGTTTTACCTAAAGTTTGTTCTTGCGCGTTAAGATATTTAAAAGCCGCCTCAGAAGTCACAGCTTCTATTCTTCTAACTCCGGCACCAACTCCTGATTCTGAAGTTATTTTGAATAGTCCCAATTCATTAGTATTCTTAACATGGTTACCACCACAGAATTCAACTGAGAAATCGCCAGCACTTACCACACGTACCTTATCACCATATTTACTATCAAATAAAGCAATGGCACCCATCTTTTTACCAGTTTCTTGATCAGTTTCAACGGTTTTAACTGGCAATTCTTTGAAGATTTGTTCATTAACCATGTCTTCTACTTTTTGAAGGTTTTCTTTTGTAACTGAACCAAAGTGAGTGAAATCAAATCTTAAATAGTTAGGTTCAACTAATGAACCAGCTTGATGAGTATGGTCGCCTAAGACGTTTCTTAATGATTGATCTAATAAATGAGTTGCTGTATGGTTTTTAGAAACTTTGCTATGAAATGCTTTATCAACTTCTAGTGTGTACTTATTATTGACATTAATAGAACTAAAAATTTCAATAGTATGCAAGTTTTGACCATTTGGAGCGTGTTGAACATCTTTAACCTTAGCAACTAATTTGCCATCGGCATCTTTAACAACACCCTTATCAGCTACTTGTCCACCCATCTCAGCATAAAATGGAGTTTTATCAAAAATTACTTCGGCAATTCCATCATTTACACTATCAACTAATTTTTCATCATAAACAATATCTTTTAGGACTGCATCATTTTCAGTTAAATTAGTATAACCCGTGTATTCACTAGGCGTTTTTATTTCAACTAATAAATCTCTTTGCACTCCCATTGATTTAGCATCTGAACGAGCATTTCTAGCACGATCTTTTTGCTTTTTCATTTCATTTTCGAATTCTTCATCATTAACTTCAAATCCAGCATCGTTAACATATTCTTTAGTCATTTCAAATGGAAAACCATAGGTATCATAAAGTTTAAAGGCGTCCTTCCCAGAAATAACTTTACTGTCACTAGTTTTGACGTTTTCAATTAAATCATTTAGCAGTTGCATCCCATCGTTAAGCGTTTCATTGAAACGTTTTTCTTCTGAAGAAACCACTTTTTGGATGAAATCTTTCTGTTCCAAAACATTTGGATAGTAAGATTGCATAATTTCACCGACTACTGGTACTAATTTATAAAGAAAGTCATCTTGAATACCTAGTTTATGTCCAGCAACGATTGCTCGACGAATCAAACGACGGATTACGTAACCTCTACCAACATTAGATGGCAAAGCCCCATCACCAATTGCAAAAGTTATTGCTCTGGCATGGTCAGCAATTATTTTGAAAGATACATCGTATTCTTTGCTACTACCATATTTGGTACTACCAGAAAATTCTTCAGTCTTTTTAATAATTGGTAAAAATAAGTCGGTTTCAAAATTAGTCGGTGCATCTTGGAAAATAGAAACTACTCTTTCTAATCCCATTCCAGTATCAATGTTTTTACGAGGTAGCGGTTCATAAGTTCCATCTGGTTTATGGTTAAATTGTGAGAATACAATATTCCAAACTTCTAAATAACGTTCATTTTCACCACCAGGATAATTTTCAGGATCATCAGGTGCTAAGAAATCATATTTTTCACCACGGTCATAAAAAATTTCAGAATCTGGGCCTGAAGGGCCTTGACCTATGTCCCAAAAGTTATCTTCCACTTCAATAATGTGGTCTGGAGCAACGCCTACAGCTTCCCAATACTTTTTAGCATCAGTATCTTCTGGGTAAACGGTCATGTATAATTTTTCCTTATCCCATCCAAACCAGTCTGGAGATGTTAATAATTCAAATGCCCATTTAATAGCTTCTTTTTTGAAGTAATCACCAACTGAGAAATTACCTAGCATTTCAAATAGGGTCTGATGGCGAGCTGTTTTACCCACATTTTCAATATCGTTAGTACGAATACTTTTTTGTGAACTAGTTAGACGTGGATTTGATGGAACAACACTTCCATCAAAATATTTTTCCATTGTAGCAACCCCTGAATTAATCCACAGTAATGATGGATCATCGTGTGGAATTAAAGACGCACTAGGTTCTACTGTGTGTCCATGTTGCTTAAAAAATTCTAAATACATAGCTCTTACTTGACTACTACTTAATTTTTTCATAATTAGATTAGCCTCCATAAAGTATAAAAAACACCGATGCTAGTAAAGACGCTTTCACGCGGTACCACTTTACTTGCAACGATGTTTTTCTCGTATACCTCTTTATGCTCGGTAACGCTGAGCAGCGATTTGTAAGTATTGAGATAGCACTAAATAATTTTAAATCAATCTTCTCACCAAACAGATTGTCTCTGAAATATAAAACTAGTTAGCATGTTCTCTTTTTATATAGATAAAGTATAAAATTAAATAAAAAAAGTGTCAATTATTAACGGTAACGTTGTGAACTTTTTTTCTTCATCTTACGTTGTTGCTTTTTATCAGCTCTTAATTGAATTCGACGTTTCATTTCATCGTTTTCTTTAATAGCTCGTTTAATTTTATTTTTATAACCCGGTTTAACATGGCGTTTTTTCTTTTTAATCATACCAATCATTCCTGGGTCTAACTTATCATGGCCCTTACGATGATTTTTTCTTCGATTACGGTCATAAGTATCAACTAGTTCACCATTACGTAAATCTTTAGGTTGGAATTTGATACCCATTTTTTCTAATGCATCAATACTGTCTTCTTCACCAGGCTCATATAATGTAATAGCGGTTCCTGGTAGGCCCTTACGACCAGTTCTTCCAACACGATGGATAAAGTATTCTAAATCTTCTGGAATATCATCATTAATGACATTTGATACACCATCGATATCAATTCCTCGAGCTGCCAAGTCCGTAGCTACTACATATTGAAAATCAAGGTTTTGAATTTGCTTCATCATGCGTTTACGCTCACGTGGATGCATCCCACCTTGAATCATTCCAACTTTGAGGCCTTGAGTTCTTAAGAAGTTATATATTTCTTCAACTCTAGTTCTAGTATTAGCAAATATTAAAACTAAATATGGCTCACCTAAAGTAATAATTTTATATATTAGTTCATTTTTGTCTTTAGATTTAGTAGAAATCAAATAGTTGTCAACTGTAGGACTAATAATTGCTTTATTAGGAATATTTTCCACAAATGGATTTTCCATGTATTTCTTCAAAAATGGGCGCAATTTTTGGGGAATCGTAGCTGAAAAGACCATCATTTGTAAATCTTTACCAAAGCTAGCCGCAATTTTATCAATTATTTCTAAGAATCCCAAATCTAAAGTCATATCAGCTTCGTCAATAACCAATTGATTAGCTGTATGAATATCCAACGCTTGCGAATTAATTAAATCCCAAATTCGACCAGGAGTTCCAATAATAATTTGTGGTTGTTCACGAGTCAACTTATCTAGTTGTCTTTTTTTGTCAGTCCCACCAACATAGTTAGCTAAATGAATGGTTTTATCGCAATGTTTAGACAATTGCTTAGCATTATCATAGATTTGATATGCTAGTTCACGACTGGGAGTTGTAATAACCGCCTGAACACTATCAACATCAGGATTAATTGAGTTAAAAATTGGTAGTAAGAAGGCATGTGTCTTACCACTACCAGTGGCTGATTGTCCCACTACGTTACGTTTATTTAATATTTCAGGAATTAATTTTTCCTGAATTTTTGTTGGCTCTTGGAATTTTAGTTCTTCCAAAGCATTCATTACGAATGGCTTTAATTTAAAATCTTTAAAATTGGCCATGCACTATTCTCCTTTAGTATCATCTAAAACAACTTCATTTAATTGTTTTATAGCATTTTTTATTTCTTCATCATCTTTAGCAACTGCACCACTTGCTAGAGGATGACCACCACCGCCAAATTGTTTAGCTAGTTCATTAATAACTGGTCCTTTGGATCTCAAACGAATCCTATAAGTACCATCTTTTTGCTGAACGAAAATAGCCCAAGCTTTTACAGCATTGATATTTCCAGGTAACGGCACAACAGCAGAAGTACTGTCGTCTCCTAGCTCAAATGGTTCTAGCACTTCGTTACTTAAAACGATATATGCAGCTCCACTATCCATAATTTCAATATTTTGATAAACGTATGCTGATAATCTAGCAAGTGGAATATCAATCTCTGATTCTATTTGATTAATGGCGTTAGTTGAAAAATCTAACTTAGCTAAACCAGCAGCAACCTCAAATGTATGCGCAGTTGTCGAAGGATACTTAAATCTGCCGGTGTCGCCGACAATCCCAGCATATAAACATCGGCCAGCTTCAGCGTTAATTCGTAAATCTTCTGAATTAGCATATAAATCATATATAAGTTCAGACGTACTGGAAGCATCTTCATGAATCCACATGATATCACCAAACTGGTCATCATTAGGATGGTGATCAATTTTGATCATTTTTTTACCTTGATTATAACGTTCATCATCAACTCTAGGCTGATTAGCAGTGTCACATACTATCACTAAGGCATCTTTATACACTTCATCAGCAATTTCGTCAGCTGTGCCTAGCCAGTCAAAACCATGATATTGTTTACCTACACAATAAACATTTTTAGATGGAAAAGATTCCTTAATTATATTAGCCAAGCCCATTTGTGAACCGATAGCATCGGGGTCAGGACGTTGATGGCGATGAATAATTATTGTATCAAATTCTTTAATTGAATTCACAATTGATTTGATAATTTCACTATCATTTTTATTTAGCAATATTTTTCATTTCCTTTTTCAATGTTTTTCTAAAAGTTAATTATAGCATATCGCAATTTATAAAATAAAAAACCTAGATACTAATATCTAGGTTCTCTATTATTTACTTTCTGTTTCTTTATCATTTTCTTCATTTTCAGAAGAAACTTCAGCTGGTGATTGTTGAGAAACACTAGCAATTGCATTTAAATCAAAAGTAAGAAAAATCCCGTCACAATCTAATGAAACAGTTTTTTTATCCTGATTAATGTCATCCACAACACCATGTAAACGTCCAATAGTAACAACATGGTCACCCTTCTTTAATTGACGTAAAGTTTCGGCATGTTTTTGTTGTTGCTTCTTTTGGGGTCTAATCATCATAAAGTACATTAAAGCAAATAGTACAACTATAAACACTAAACTCATGTAATTCATTCTGTTCACTCCTTCTATATATTATAACTTTATCAGATTGTATAGCTGTCGTCTACTGATAAAAATAATTTATTGATTATTTTTAAAATAAGGTATTTTTAAATGCTCGTATCCTTTTTCTGTGACAACTCTACCTCTAGGTGTTCGCTTGATAAAACCAATTTGTAAAAGGTATGGTTCATACATTTCAGAAATTGTTTCATTTTCTTCACCTATATTAGCTGCTAAAGTATTTAATCCCACTGGTCCTCCATTATAGTACTCAATCATTGTAGATAATAATTTTAAGTCAGTGTGATCTAAACCTTTGCTATCAATTTCTAAAGTTTTTAGCGCTTTATCTACAATTTCAAAATCAATATTTTCATGGTTAGAAACTTGTGAAAAGTCACGTACTCTCTTCAGTAATCGATTGGCAATTCTAGGGGTTCCTCGAGAACGACTAGCTATCTCATGAGCACCCTCATCAATGATATCAACATTAAAAACTGACGCAGAACGTTTTATAATTTTCATTAAATCATCTGAATTATAGTATCGCATATGTTCGACAATTCCAAAACGGTCTCTTAACGGTGATGATAGTAATCCAGCGCGTGTGGTAGCCCCAATTAATGTAAATGGTGGTAATGGAAAATGAACTGGGTGAGCTGTGGGACCTTGTCCAACTACAATATCTACATAAAAATCTTCCATTGCTGAGTAAAGCATTTCTTCAACCATTTTTGGTAAACGATGGATTTCATCAATAAATAAAATATCACCAGGTTGCAATTCATTCAATAATGCGACTAAATCTCCATTCTTCTCGATTGCAGGGCCGGTAGTAGTTCTAATATTAACATCCATTTCATTTGCAATTACCATTGCTAAAGTTGTTTTACCTAAGCCGGGTGGTCCATATAATAAAACATGGTCTAAAGACTCGGCTCTTTGTTTGGCAGCTTGGATATAAATCGATAATTCTTCTTTTAACGCATCTTGTCCAATATAATCAGATAAGTATTGGGGACGTAAAGTCTTTTCAACAGACTTTTCATTATTATTACTACTGTTACCGGAAACAATTCGATTATCTTCCATTTAATTAAAATCCCCCTTAAATCAATGATTACATTAAAATCTTTAAACCTGCACTTAAATATTCATCAGTTGTCATTTTAGCTTCTTTAACTAGCACTAACTTTACTTTCTCAACGTTTGCCTTTGTATATCCTAAGGCAACTAAAGCATCTAAAGCATCTTTTAGTTCAGCGTTTACTTCATTAGCAGGTGTTGAAGTGTCACCGCTCTTTTCATTTGAAAATTGATTTGGATAAATATCATCTAATTTACCTTTTAAATCTAAAATAATTTGCTTAGCAGTTTTCTTACCTACGCCGGGAAATTTAGTTAAAAAGGTAACATTTTCGGTATTAATTGCATTCAATAATTCTCTGTGATCGTTACGAACCAAAATAGCTAATGCACTTTTAGGACCAATGCCTGAAACATTAATTAATTTTTCAAAAATAGTTTTATCAGTTTTGCTATAAAAACCGTATATCATCTGAAAGCTGTCGGTAACTACTTGATGCACATAAACCTTACGCTTATTATCTAAATCAACTTCATATCGGTATGGATCAGATACATAAACAAGATATCCAACTCCGCTAACATCTAAAACAATATATTTAGGATTAATATCCACAATGTATCCATTTAAGTATTCAAACATTTAAAATTCATCCCATCTATTCAAATTTAATCTAAAATATCAGTTTCATGATTGTCCTGGATACGTTTAAACATTTTTTCCATATCAGAATTAGAAAAATGAACCAATACCGGTCTGCCATGTGGACAATTAAATGGATTTTCCGCTTCACTCAGTTTTTTAATTAATGCAACTGCTTGTGATTTATCCAAATGATGATTGGCTTTAATGGCTCTTTTACAACTCATCATAATCGCTGTTTTTAGCCTAAATTTACCAACTGATATTTTTTTATCATCTAAAATCCAATCAATCATTTCTTGAATAATTGATTGTTCTTGCCCTTTTTTAAACCATGCGGGATGATTTCGGATAATAAAACTATTTGAGCCAAAACTTTCTAACTCAATCCCTAATGCAGATAATTTATCAAGATTTTGATTAATTATTAAAGCATCCGACGTCGAATAATCTAAAACAATTGGCATCAATAATTCTTGTTGATTATTAGATACTTTACCAATTTCACTACGATAATATTCATAGTTAATTCTTTCTTGAGCGGCATGTTGGTCTAAAATATACATACCATCAGAAGCTTCCGCTAGCAAATAAGTTCCATGCATTTGACCAATGTATAACAAATTAGGAAAACGACGAGTTGTCTTTAAAGCTGTATCTGAAAAATCATTAACATCAGTACTTTGGTCAGTAACATCATTTTCTACATCATTAAATACGCTACTAGCTGATGAATTATTATAACGCTCGTCAAATTTTTTAACACTATCAGAATTCAAATTGGACTTATGGTAAACCATTACTGATTCATGTTGCGAATTATTGTTACTTTTGATTGCCTTATTATTTTTTACTAGTTTTATATCATCTAAAATATCTTCATTCTGACTTTTAGCCAAGTAATGCTTGGAGGCATCATTTAATTTTAAGTTAAGTTGGTTAGTATCCAATCTATTTTCATTTGAATGAATAGGAGTTTTATCCATAGCATCTGGAATTAAATTTTTAGGCTCTAAAGCCTTAAAGATGGCTAAAGATATTAAACTACATAACTGTTCTTCTTTACTAATTCTCACAGTCTGTTTAGTTGGATGAACATTAACATCCAGTAATAAAGGATCTAAATCAATTTTAATAACAGCCATCGGATAACGACCAATCATTAGCTTAGAACGATATCCTTCTAGAACTGCTTTAACAATGTTGTTATCTTTAACATATCTACCATTCATCATAATTGAAATATATTTTCTGGAAGCTCTAGTCATTTCGGGCAAACTAGTATAACCACTTATTTTAAAGTCATCATCAGTAGATGATATCTTTACCATTTTTTTAACGGTGTTTAAACTATATATGCCACCAATTACTTGTTGTAAATTATTGCGACCCGATGTACGAACCAATTCTCGGTTATTATGACGTAGTGAAAAAGATATTTCCGCATGTCCCAAAGAAATTTGATTAACCACGTCTGTTATTTTTGAAAGTTCTGTAGCCGGCGATTTCATATATTTAAGTCTAGCAGGTGTATTGAAAAATAGGTCAGAAACTTCCACTGTGGTTCCTTTTCTAGCCTCAGCAGGTATACATCTTAATATTTCACCACCCCTAATGTTTAATTCAGTTCCACCACTACCAGTCGAAGTCTTTAATTTAACATTAGCAATTGATGCAATTGAAGGCAAAGCTTCACCTCTAAAACCTAGCGAACTAATTTTAAAAAGATCTTTACGATTATGAATTTTGCTAGTTGCATGTCTTTTGAAAGCTAGTTTAACATCATCGCTTTCAATCCCTGAACCATTATCAACTACCTTAATATATTGTAGTCCAGCATCTTTAACTTCAATATCAATTTCAGTACTACCGGCATCGATTGAATTCTCAATCAACTCTTTAACCACTGAAGCCGGTCTTTCTATAACCTCACCAGCAGCTATTTGGTCGGATAAAATTGATGATAATTCACGGATTTTAGACATTTACTAAATTACCTCCTATTTATTAATCTCTTGTTTCCATTTATAGACTAAATTCATTACATCCATTGGCGTTAGTGACATTAAATCAGCTTGCTTAATTTCTTCTAACACTGGATTTTGTTCATTAACATGTACGTCAAATTCATCATTTGAAACATTTTGTTGCTTAAACAATTCCAATTGGTAATTATCAGTACTATTAGTATTTTTAGTATCATCATCACTATGGTTTAGTGTTTTATCCTTAGACTCTAAACTAACTAAAATGTTATCGGCCCGTTCTAATAATTTATCCGGTAAGCCCGCTAACTTGGCAACGTGGATTCCATAAGACTTATCAGCAGCACCTTTTTCCACTTTATGCAAAAATACTAAGTTCCCGTCTTTTTCAGTTGCCCCTACATGTACATTTTGTAGATTTTTTAATGATTTGTCTAGCGCCGTTAACTCATGATAATGCGTTGAAAACAAAGTTTTAGCATGCAAATTATCATGAACATATTCAATAATTGATTGAGCTAAAGCCATCCCATCGTAAGTCGCAGTTCCTCGACCAATTTCATCAAATAAAATTAAACTGTTGGGTGTGGCATGCTCAATTGCTGCATTTGATTCTTTCATTTCAACCATAAAAGTACTTTCACCTGAAATTAAGTCATCGGCCGCCCCAATTCTAGTAAAAATTTGGTCGAAAATTGGCATAGAAGCTAGTTTAGCAGGGACAAAACAACCGATTTGCGACATTATAACAGTTAGAGCAAGTTGTCGCATGTAAGTACTTTTACCAGACATATTAGGACCGGTAATTAATAAAACATTTGTGTCAGCATTCATTAAAACACTATTTGGTACATATGTTTGCCGTCCCAAAACTTTTTCAACCACTGGGTGTCTACCGTCAATAATTTCTAAATCATGGTTATCATTCAGTTTAGGTTTCACAAAATGATAATCTTCTGAAACCGTAGCAAAACCTTGTAATACATCCAAGCTAGAAACTAAATCTGCTAGTTCTTGTATTCGCTGAATAGAATCTTTAACAATTTCTCTAACTTCTTTAAACAAATTGTATTCTAAGATTTTAGACTTATCCTGAGCTTCTAAAATCAGAGCCTCGGTTTCTTTAAGTTCAGGCGTAGCGAAACGCTCCGCATTAGTTAAAGTCTGTTTTCGCTCATATCGATCTTCAGGCAATTTAGCTAAGTTAGCTTTTGTAACTTCAATATAATATCCAAAGACACGATTATACCCAATTTTTAGATTATTAATTCCTGTAATGTTACGTTCTTTTTGTTCTAATTCAGCTAACCAATGTTTGCCGTTTTTCATAGCATCACGATATTTATCTAATTGCTTATCATAGTTAGACTTTATAACCCCACCATCGGTTACTGAAATTGGCGGTTCTTCATTAATCGAACGTTCAATCAAGTCTACTATATCGTCTAACGGATCTATTTTTTTATAAAAATCACCGAATATACTACTGTCTAGTTCACCAATAACATGCTTTAGCTTTGGAATTTGGTTTAGTGAAGATTTCAGTTGAATTAAATCCCTACCGTTTACACTACCAAAAGAAACCTTTCCGGCTAGTCTTTCCAAATCATAAACTTCGGTTAGTGATTCACGTAGTTGACTACGTTCAAAGTAGTTATTTAAAAAGGATTCCACAAATTGCTGACGCTGTAAAATATCTTCTTTGTTAATTAGCGGACGATTTAACCATCTTTTAAGTTTTCGACCACCCATTGCCGTCTTAGTTTCATCTAAAAGCCATAAAAGGGTTCCGCTTTTTTTACCAGTACGAATGTTCTTATTTATTTCAAGATTATACTGGGAATTATGGTCTAATTTCAAAAAATGTGCCGGTTGATATTCAACAACTTTTTGCATATGCGATAAGTTACGTTTTTGCGTATTCAAAATATATGTTAGTAGACGGTTTAAAACATCGCGTTCTAGTTCACTATCAATCCCCTGCAACAAATAACTCATTTCAGATTTAATATCCACTGTATCTTGATGAGAGATTAAGATACCTACTTTTTGAAGCAAGTTAACTATTTTTTTAGGTGATTTAGGACCTAAAACAATTTCTTTAGTTTGGAGACTTAAAGTTTCGTTTAACACACTATCGTCGCTATTTAAAGTACTTACTTTTAACTCTCCTGTAGAAAGATCTGCATAGGCAAATCCATATTTACCGTCATTATATGATAGTGCGGTTAAGTAATTATTATTTTTAGCATTATCAGCACCAGCGTCCGTTTTAGTCCCTGGAGTTACTAGCTGCGTAATAGCACGTTTAACCATTCCTTTAGCAGTCTTAGGGTCTTCAATTTGCTCACAAATGGCAACTTTATATCCTTTATCAATCAAAATATCAATGTAATTTTGAACTGCTCGATGTGGAACCCCACACATGGGAGTAGGATGCTTAGATTTATGACTTCTAGAAGTTAAAGTTAATTCTAACAGTTGTGAACCTTTAACTGCATCTTCATTAAACATTTCATAAAAATCACCTAGACGATAAAATAGAAAAGCATCCGGATATTGATCTTTTATTGCCTGATATTGTTGCATCATAGGTGTTAATTTATTTTTATCTGCCAATTAAATCTACCTTTCAACTAATTTTGATATGGTCGGTCGGGATTAATCATAATTGTATTGATGTGAGTAGCTTTACCATCATTATTAATATCAATGACACAACCTGAAATAATACCGCCACCATCTTCTTCAACTTCAAATCTTGTTGGCATTTGGGTTTTAAAACGACGAATAATATTTTTATATTTCATTCCTAAAACACCATCATAAGGTCCACACATTCCCACATCAGTTAAAAAAGCCGTTCCTTTCGGAAAAATGCGATAGTCATTAGTTTGAACGTGAGTATGTGTTCCTACAAGTGCAGATATTCTACCATCAAGATACATTGCCATTGCTTGCTTTTCACTAGTCGTTTCAGCATGAAAATCAACGAAAATCATATCGACATCATTTTCTATTTCATTTAGTAGCTTATCTATTCTTTGAAATGGATCATCTAAGGGATCCATAAAAATTCTACCTTGCAAATTAATAACAGCCATTTTCTTACCATTGATGTTAACGGTAGTATAACC
This sequence comes from Apilactobacillus ozensis DSM 23829 = JCM 17196, assembly GCF_001435995.1. Classification (GTDB taxonomy): domain Bacteria; phylum Bacillota; class Bacilli; order Lactobacillales; family Lactobacillaceae; genus Apilactobacillus; species Apilactobacillus ozensis. The sequence goes on along the minus strand of NZ_AYYQ01000027.1, from coordinate 3,268 downwards.
ATTTCCAGGTACCTTATTACCTGGAAAATTTAATGGACGAATTAAATTTTTTGTATCATCAATAAAACTAAATATTTCTTCATTGTTCCAAGCATGATTACCTAAAGTTATAACATCAGCACCAGCAGACATGATTTGTTTGTAGACTTTTTTATTAATTCCACGCCCAAAGGACGTGGAATTTTCACCATTTACAATAGTTATTTGTGGTTTTAAATCTTTTTTTAAGGTAGGTAAATATTCATTAATCATTTTTACTCCAATATTACCTACAACATCACCAATAAATAAAACTTTCATATTTTCCCCTATCTCTATCCATAATAACTATTATTTTACACTGTTTTTATGAAAATAAAAAAGGCCTTAAAAGACCTTTTTATTTTGCATATTCAATTGATCTAACTTCACGTATGATTGTAACTTTAATATGTCCAGGATATTCCATATCCTTTTCAATTTTATTTTTAATGTTGTGAGCTAAAACTACAGATTGAGTATCAGAAACTTTATCGGATTTAACGATAACTCTAATTTCTCTACCTGCTTGAATAGCATAACTTTTCTTAACATCATCGAAACTATCACTAATATTTTCTAAACTTTCTAAACGATGAACAAAGCTTTCCAAAGACTTGCTCTTGGCACCTGGTCTAGAAATAGCAATCTTGTTAGCAACTGCAACTAATTCAGAAATAATATACTTAGGCTTTTGACCTTCATTTTCACAAGCAATAGAATCAACGACCGTACTACTTTCATTATATTTTTTGGCTAAGTCAATACCAATGTCTATATGAGAACCATCAGTCTCATTATTAGTAGCTCTGCCAATTTCGTGTAATAATCCTGCGCGTTTTGCTAATGTAACATCCTCACCAAGTTCAGCAGCCAATATTCCAGATAGCTTTGCAACTTCAATTGAATGACTTAGAATATTTCTTCCACGATAGATTTTAAATTTTAGTTGCCCAATCAATTTAACTATCTCAGGGTTTATCGAATGAATTCCTAAATCAAAAGTGACTTCTTCACCAATCTCTTGAATCTTATTAGAAAGATCTTTTTTACTTTTAGAGACCATTTCTTCAATTCGAGCTGGATGAATACGACCATCTTTAATAAGTCCCTCTAAAGTCATTTTAGCTACTTCTCTTCTAATTGGGTCAAATCCACTCAAAACAACCGCTTCGGGAGTGTCATCAATAACTAAATCGATTCCAGTTAAAGTTTCGAATGTACGAATGTTACGACCTTCACGTCCTATAATTCTACCCTTCATATCATCGTTAGGTAGATTTACGACTGATACAGTTGTTTCAGAAACGACATCTGCTGCACACTGTTGAATAGCCTCAACAATTAAGTCCTTAGCATTGTCACTAGCTGCCTTTTGAGCCTTATTATAACTATCTTTTATAATCTTAGCTCTTTCGTCAGCTAGTTCAGACTTAGTTTCATTGAGCATTAAGTCTTTAGCTTCTTCCTTAGACAAAGCAGAGATTCTTTCTAGTTCGGATTGACGTTGCTGTACAAGTGATTCTGCTTTTTGTTGCAACTTGTCTAAATCTTTTTGATCAGCAGTTAATTTATTTTCTTTACGACTTAAAGCATCGTCACGTTTATCAAAAGCACTATCTTTTCGGTCTAAAGCGTCTTCACGTTGAATCAAACGATCTTCTTGTTTTTGAAGTTCGTTACGGCGTTCTTTAAGTTCTTTTTCAACGTTAGCTCTATATGCACTACTTTTTTCTTTAGCCTCTAAGATAGCTTCTTTAGCTGAAGTACTAGCTTGGTGCTTAGCCTTCTCCAAAATATCTTTAGCATTATCATGAGCTTCATTTAAACGCTTATTAATTAACTTTTGATGTATAAAATAACCTAATACAAAGCCACAAACAATAGCGATGATTGCGAGGATTAAATTGGAAATAACCATTATTTCACCTCCGCATCATCAAAAAATAATATATAAAATTATATTTTCAAGATGTTATTTAAATTATTAACACTATTACATTTTAAGTTTTAGTAACAGCGCTGTCAACTTATGTAGCGCACTTAATTAAAACTTGCTTATGTAAAATAAAAAGAATGGAAATAATGTAGTGCCTTACAAAAGTTGGACATTTATATTAAGTTAAATAATTCTTTAGGGAATGATTTCGATATTCAATCGGAGTCATTCCTTTTGTTTTTAATGAAATTCTTTGATTATTAAAAAATTGTAGATATTCTTTAGTTAACTTCGTTAACATTTTAATATTTCTTATTTCGAAATTATTCAGATATTCTCTTTTAAGCAAACTAAAAAAGCTTTCTATAGGCGAGTTATCCAAACAATTTCCTTTACGTGACATACTTTGTTTAATGTTCATTCGCTTTAATTCAGAAATGTAATAAGGCAGTTGATAATGCCATCCTTGATCTGAATGCATAATTGGTTTAAATCCTGTGGGAATTTTGCTTTTCAATTCTTTTAATGTTCTATAAATCAAACGTTGATTAGGTGAATTACTTACTTGTATGGATAAAATTTCTTTAGTTCCTTCGTCAATGACTGCAGAAATATAACCATTAATATGATTTTTTAATTTGAGCTGAGTAATATCTGTATGCAGTATTTTGTATGGTTTGTCAGCTTTAAAATTTTGATGCCGAATGTTTGGAGAAATTTTTCCAATTTTTCCCCTATATGAACTATATTTTTTCTTAAAACGATTATTAAACATCGTTGGTTGTAATTTCATCTTTTTCATTAATTTTA
>NZ_AYYQ01000027.1:0-491 GCF_001435995.1 Apilactobacillus ozensis DSM 23829 = JCM 17196 | reverse complement strand
GTTTCTAAACAATAACTAAACCCAAGCTTATCTAACATGCATTTCATTCTACGATGACCATAGGTCATCTTGCTTTGTTTAAATATAAGCTTTATCTGTTCTTTCACTTTTGTATACTTATCTTTGTAAGTTCTAATCCTTTTTAGTTCATCATAATATGTTGACTTTTTAAGATTATTTACTTTTAGTAAAGTGTTCAGTTTATAAGGACAATTATCTGCGGACCATGAATTATAAACAAATTTAGTTTTTACTTTGTTTGACAATCTTTCATCACAGCCCGTAGGCCTTTTAAACAGTAATTAGATAGTTCTCAATCATATACTTTTTGTTCTAGTTCAGCTATTTTTGCTTCATATTTTTCTTTTTCAGACAATAGCAATTTTGTATTTTTATTTAAAGTAGTTTTTTTAATGGCTAATCTACCTTTCTTTATAGGTAAAAGTCCAGTGATTCCTAATTCATTAAATGTTCTTGCCCAGGAATGAACT
>NZ_AYYQ01000004.1 GCF_001435995.1 Apilactobacillus ozensis DSM 23829 = JCM 17196 | reverse complement strand
AATATTTGGAATTAATATCCTAGTAAAAGTTGTCTAACTTTTGGGGTTCACATCAACTCCTCTTTTTAACAATCTAATTATTAGATTGAATATATTCAAAAGCGTTTTGACCGGCAATACCACCATCACCAACAGCCGTCGCAATTTGACGAAGCTCTTTTTCTCGAACATCACCGATTGCAAAAATTCCTGGAACCTTAGTTTCCATTCTTTCATCGGTAGGAATCCAGCCCTTAGCATCAGTAATGCCTAAATTCTTAAACGGTTCCGTCATTGGTGTATTTCCAACGTAAATAAATACTCCGTTTGAATCAATGACTTTTTCTGAATTATCTTTAGAATCTAAAGTTTTTACTCCCGTAACTTTATTTCCATCACCTAAAATTTCGGTAACATTAGAATTCCAAACAAAATTAATTTTTTCGTCAGCAAAAGCACGGTCTTGTAAAACTTTTTGTGCTCTTAACTGATCACGTCTATGAATAACAGTGACTTTGGCAGCTAAATTGGAAAGATATAAACTCTCTTGAATAGCAGAGTCGCCACCACCTACAACAATAACTTCTTTATTTTTAAAGAAAGCACCATCACATACTGCACAATATGATACACCACGACCACCGTATTCTTCTTCACCAGGTACACCTAATTTACGATATTGTGAACCAGTACCAATGATTAATACAGAAGTTTCATATTCGTCATTATCAGTACGAACTATCTTAGCATTACCCTTATCTTCAACGGATTCAACTGTCCCATAAGCATACTCAGCACCAAATCCAGTAGAACTTTCATACATTTTTTTAGACAAATCCGGGCCTAAAATAGATTTAAATCCAGGATAGTTTTCAATTTCAGCAGTATTATTCATCTGACCACCGTAAATTCCACGGTCAATCATTAACACTGATAAATTTGCTCTAGATGCGTATAAGGCACTAGTCATTCCACCAGGTCCAGCTCCAATGACGATAACATCATATTTTTTCATTAGCTACCTCCTTTTATTAATAATAAGAATTTACTATGAATTACAAATATTTTCCAATATTTAGACTTACTTTTCGTTAGTATCTAACTTTTTACCTAAATCTTTAATATATTCTTTTAACTGTTCAGAAACTTCTGGATGTTTTAATCCAAACTCAATATTTGTTTTTAACCAACCAAACTTATTGCCAGTATCGTAACGATCACCTTTAAATTCATGTGCATAAACTTTATCAGTTTTATTTAAAGTATCAATAGCATCAGTTAATTGGATTTCATTACCCTTACCAGGTTTAGTATTTTCTAAAATTTCAAATATTTCAGGTGTTAATAGATATCTACCAATAATAGCCAAGTCACTAGGTGCATCTTCTGGAGCAGGTTTTTCAACGAAACTAGTAACGTCATATAGCCCATTTGAAACCTCTTTAGCTGGATTAATAACCCCGTATTTAGAAGTTTCTTCATGTGGCACACGCATTACAGCTAGCGTTGAAGCGTTTGTCTCTTCATAACTATCGATAAGTTGCTTCGTTAACGGAACATCAGATTGCATTAGGTCATCACCTAACATGATGACAAAAGGATCATCGCCAACAAAACTTTTAGCTGTATGTACAGCATCGCCTAATCCATTTGGATGGGCTTGGCGCTTAAAGTAAATATTTAAACCATTTGTTTTTTGAACTGCCTCCAACATCTTATCTTTATGTTTTTCAGCTAAATTCAATTCTAGTTCGGTATTAGAATCAAAATGATCTTCAATTGCACGCTTCCCTTTACCAATAATAATTAAAATATCAGTAATTCCAGATGCTTTAGCCTCTTCAACGATTAGTTGAATAGCAGGTGTATCAACAACTGGTAACATTTCTTTAGGCATTGCTTTAGTTTCCGGCAAGAAACGAGTTCCTAGTCCTGCAGCTGGTATAATAGCTTTTTTGATTTTTTTCATAATTCTATAAACTCCTAAAATTTATTCTAATTCAGAACGTCCTTCACGCAACATTAGTTTAGAAATAGCTTCTTTAACACTAACGTTTTCGTTAAGAACATTATATATAGCTGATGTAATTGGCATATCAATCCCGCGTTGTTTGGCTAGTTCATAAGCTGCTTGAGTGGTTGCAACTCCTTCAATGACCATCCCCATATTTTTAACAACATCGGATAACTTTTCACCTTTACCCAATTGGTACCCAGCACGCCAGTTTCTAGAATCACTACTTGTGGCTGTTACAATAACATCTCCAAAGCCTGACAAACCAGTAAATGTTAGCGGATTAGCACCAAAAGAAGTTCCTAGACGCGAAATTTCAGCGAGTCCCCTAGTCATTAAGGCGGCTTTAGCGTTATCTCCATAGCCTAAACCATATAAGGCACCTGCACCTAATGCAATAATATTTTTCAAAGCAGCACCAATTTCCACTCCAATAATATCATCATTAGTATAAACTCTAAAATATCCATTCATAAATAATTTTTGGAAGTGTTCAGCAATTTTTATATCACTAGAAGCAGCAGTTACTAAAGTAATATCTTTTTTAGCAACATCTTCAGCTTGACTAGGTCCAGAAATAACGGCAATTCCATTGCGATTATTACTGCTTATTTCTTCGGCTAATACTTCAGACATTCTTTTGTAAGTTTTTTGTTCAATTCCCTTACTACCATGAATAATGTTAGGTTTAATATCCATTTCATTTAAAATGGTATTTAAATTTTGAGCAACTGAACGAGTAACTTGAGCTGGAACAACCATTAAGATATCATCTACGTCTTTTACGGCTGCTTGCATATCTGAGTAAGCAACTAAAGAATCAGAATAAGTAAAATCTTTCATATATTTAGAGTTAGTATGCTTAGTATTTAGTTCTTCAACTTGTTTTGGATTATATGACCATAATCTCACATCGTGACCATTTTCATCCAAAATATTAGCCAACATGCTACCCCATGAACCGGCACCTAGTACTGCAATTTTTTCTGTCATTAATTGACGCTCCTTAATTTTTTTATATTTTAAATATTGATTGCTTTATCTTTAATATATAGTGGCAAGTCATGATAATTTTTTCTGCGATAAATCAATAAACCAATTGCCGCAAAAAACAAAACAAATGATAATATTTGTGAAATTCGAATATCATAAAAAACTACTAAACTATCTGTACGCATCCCTTCAACAAAAAATCTACCAAATGCATACCAAATTATATAAAGTAAAGTTGTTTCTCCACGTTTCAAAAAATTAGGCATATGTCTTATATTCATTAAAAGCACAAAGCCTAATAAATCCCATATTGATTCATATAAGAACGTAGGCTGTCGATAAGCACCCTGTATAAACATTTGTTGAATAATAAAATGTGGTAAATGTAAATGATTTAAGAAGGATAAACTAGTAATTTGACCAAAAGCTTCTTGATTCATAAAGTTTCCCCATCGCCCAATCGCTTGTCCTAATATAACAGTCGGTGCAATCACATCTAACATTAGCCATACAGGTATGAACTTATTACGACAATATAAGTATACAACAATTGCCGCTCCAATTAACGCTCCATAAATGGCAATTCCACCATCCCAAATTCTAATAATTTCATCTAAATGGTACTGGTAATAATTCCATTGAAATGCAACATAATATATCCGTGCACATATGACAGCTGTAGGAAGAGCTAATAGAATCATATCATATATATTATCAGATTTAATACCATGTTTTTTCCCTTCAACAATTGATAAATATACCGCTAGCATTACTGCACTTGCTATAAATATTCCATACCAATGCACCTCAATAGAACCTATACGAACTGCAATTGGATTAAGTGCCAGATAAGCCAAATTTTCATCTCCAAAACTCTATTTTTTTGAACTATTTTCTTTAATTAAGCTATTTAAATTATCATCAAAAACCTTAGTAGCATCATACCCCATAGATTTCGCTCTAAAGTTCATAGCCGCAGCTTCAATAATAATTGCTAAATTACGACCAGTTTTAACCGGAATGTTTATTTTTTGTACGTCTACGTCAAATATACGTCTAGTTTCATTAGCGTTCCCTAACCGGTCATATGGAGTGTCTGCTGACCAATTTTCCAAATGTACAATTAAATCTACTTTAGTTTTAGAGCGTACAGCTCCTGCACCAAATAAATTCATCACATCAATAATTCCAATTCCTCTTATTTCTAAAAGATGTCTTAAAATACGAGGAGCCTGACCAATTAAAGTTTGTTCATCTTGTTGATATACTTCAACTCTATCATCGGCAATTAAACGATGACCTCTTTTTACTAATTCCAATGCTGTCTCACTTTTACCGATTCCAGAATCACCAGTAATAAGTACTCCCAATCCATAAACATCTACTAAAACCCCATGAATTGATTTACGTTCAGCTAATCTACCTTCTAAGTAATTAGTCATATTACTTAAAACTCTAGAAGTCGTTAGTTTAGAACCAAGAATTGGAATGTGTTCTTCTTTGGCTGCTCTAATTAATTCAGCAGGTGGGTCTAGCTGAGTAGATATCACAAATGCTGGCGTTTCTGGCTGACACATTTTTTGCATGACATCATATAAATCAGCTGTACTCATTCCTTTAGCATATGATGTTTCAGTAATTCCTAGTAATTGAATTCGACGAGCTGGATAATAATTAAAATATCCGGTTAATTCCAAACCAGGTCGTGATATGTCACTAGTCGTAATTTGACGGTCTAAATAATCTTTACCGTAATAAATACTCAAGTGCGTATTGTTCACCAAATCGTCAACAAATACTTTCTCGGTCATTTATGCGCCTCCTCAGATGTCTAATACTTATATACAATAATTTTATCACTTTTAGATTTTAAGCTATACATCGGAAACCACAACATTGCAAAGTGAAATAATTATTGAAACTAGCATCGCCATCCCAAAAGAAGAAAAGTAAAAATTGTTACCTACGACAAAAGATGTAATTTCAAGCATAAATCCATTAACTACAATACTAAAAAGTCCTAGTGTTAAGACATTAATTGGCCATGAAATAAATTTAATTATTGGTTTAATTGTCGCATTAATAATTGCTAATACAAAAGCAGCAATTAAAGCTACTTTTGCATTTGATACATAAAAACTATTTTGAAAAAAGTTAGCCACCGCAATAAATAAAATAGTATTAATAATTAATCTAATTATGAACTTCAAAAATATATCACTTCTTTACGTTAAAAGTTTTATTAGTCTTTTTTATCATGTTCTTCAACATCATGAATTACCTTACGACCGTTACTATGCTCAGAACTATCGTGTGAATCTTGATTAAACCCACCAAATCCATTAAATCCTGAATAACTATTTTTGCTTGGAATAATAACCATCATAGCTATATATATAAAAGCACCTATAACAAAGTGGCCGGGATATATAGATAAAATCACAAAAGCAATTCTAACTAGTGTAGCATTCCAACCAAAATATTCGGCAAATCCACCTAAAGTACCAGTTAATATTTTATCGTTAACTGATTTAGTCATTTTTCTTTTATCGTTATTCATAAATAGCACCTCATTTTTTGTATTTATTATATTATAAAATCGTCAGACATAATTGTATTATCTGACGATTTAAATTTGAAATAATATTTACAATTATTTAGACTTTTTTAAACATAACGATACCTAATTCGTGTGGTGTATCATTATATATTGCTGTTTCAGTTAGTTTGATTACATTATTAGGCGTAGTTAATTTAATTCGACAATAAGTGGGATGCTTCAATAATGCCTGATAAAATTCACTTTCTGATTTCACCGCAACATCATTAACTTCAGTAATAATGTCACCAATTGAAATATCCATATTACTTGCAGGAGTATCTTTTTCAACAGCTAAAACTCTGATACCATTAACAGCTTCAGCAAATGGTGTATCATTCTTGTTATCTTTTAATCTGAATATAAACATTGTAACTAAAAAGATAACTGCAAGTAAGCATACTCCATATAAAGTTATAAAACTAAAATAATAACTTAAAATCGTTAAAATAATTCCTATTGCGCTTATTTTAATAAGAAATTTACTTAACAATTTTAAATATTTTTGAGGAATATGGTTGAAAAATTTAAATTTCATACCTAATAAAACTGGTAAAAATAAGAAACTATATTTTTCATTGCCAACATTAAAAACTGGCCAGTATGGAATACTACTAAATAAATTTCCCGGAACTAAGATTAACATGGGCACTATTCCTAATTCTTTAAAAATATAGAAAACTTTTTTAGTATTTCGTTGGTTATAATAAATTTGTGGAGAATTCATTTTTCCACCAAACCATTTATAATACAAGCTGCTAATAATCAAAATAACGGTTATAAATGCTAACAAATTTTGGTTATTAGTTTTGTTCATATTTAAATTCAAGCTTAAATATTGATTTAAATAATCAACATTGCCAAATAACATATAAACAATTGAACTAATAAAAGTAATTGTAATTGGCATTAAATGCGTAGGAATTAACAATAAGTTAATCAACAATAAAATTTCGTACAATACGATAAAATTAGTTGGCAATATTATTCCTAGTAATACAGAAATTATTGAGGATAAAATACCTAACAATATAAAACTAACTATAAAATGTCTAAATTCATTATTAGAACGATAAATAGCCGTATTAAATAGACTTCTTTCGCGATTAATTCTTTTTCTATAATTAAGATAATTACGAATTAAACCTATCCATAACACTGGCTGACAAAAGAAAACTAAAAAGGCAATTAATATATTCATGATTTAGTACCTCGAGACTATTATTTAGGATTATTTTGACTTAATTTCCACTGCAAGTAAGCATTAATAAATGGATTTAATTCTCCATCCATTACGGATTGAACCTTAGCAGTTTCATAATTAGTTCGATGGTCTTTAACCATTGAATATGGATGAAATACATAAGAACGAATTTGTGAACCCCATCCAATATCCATTTGTTGACCTTCTAAGGCAGCCTTTTGTTTAGCTTTTTTATCTTCTTCCAATTCATAGAGCTTAGATTTAAGCATATTCATAGCAGTCTGGCGGTTTTGTAATTGTGATCTTTGCGCTTGACTAGATACCACAATTCCAGTCGGCTCATGCGTTATTCGAACTGCTGAAGAAGTTTTATTAACATGTTGTCCTCCAGCACCACTAGCTCTAAAAACATCAATTCTTAAATCCGCTGGATTAATGTCAATATTTACCGTTTCATCTAGTTCCGGCATTACATCAACTGAAGCAAAAGATGTATGGCGACGACCAGCAGAATCAAATGGTGAAAGTCTTACTAATCGGTGCACACCCTTTTCAGATTTTAAATATCCATAAGCATTCTCACCAGAAATCATTAAAGTTGCAGAATTAATTCCAGCAACATCACCAACCTGATAATTCAACATTTGAACTTTAAAATCATTTTGTTCAGCCCATCTAGTATACATTCGTAAAAGCATAGAACCCCAGTCTTGTGACTCAGTTCCACCGGCTCCTGGATGAATTTCTAAAATAGCGTTATTCCCATCGTATTTGCCATTTAATAACATATTTAATCGATACTTATCTAAATGTTGTTTGGTTTCCATCAAGGCATTTTGAAAATCATTGACCAAATCAGGATCGCCGTCTTCTCTACACAGTTCTAAACTAACTTCCAAATCTTCTACTTGATTAACTAAGTTGTTAAAGCTTTCCAACTTAGCTTTTAGTTTATTATTTTCATCGATCAATTTTTTAGCTTTTATTTGGTCATCCCAAAAACCTGGCTCGGTCATTTTCATTTCATTTATTTCAATATTTTCAGATAAATTATCGAAGTCAAAGTGACCTCCTAAAGCCATCCATGGCTTTTTTTATGTCGATTAATTCGTTTTCTGCTTCATTTAATTCCATTAAAGTACCAATCCTTTATTTACAAAAAACGGAACGACAAACATAAGTCGAAGTTCCGTTTTTTATTATCTTTCCATATTTTGTCTGATTTCAGCTTTCATGAATAATCTAGAAGTATCATATTCAATGTCTGCTATCATTTCTTCAAACATCTTGTAACCTTCACGTTGATATTCAACCAGTGGATTTAATTGTCCATATCCACGTAATCCGATTGATTGACGTAATTGATCCATAGCATCAATATGGTTAGTCCAATGTGAATCGACAACTCTTAGTAAAACAACTTTTTCAAATTCTAACATTTGTGATGGGTCATATAATTGTTTTTCTTTATCTTCATAAATGCCATCGGCTAAGTTAATTAGTAGTTCCTTAATTTCATCAGCAGATTTATCTTTTAGGTCATCTAAACCAATATTATCAGGACTAGTAATAACACTAATTGCAAAATCTAAGATTGTACCTAAGTCCCAGTCCTTCTTGTCACCTTGTGTATGCAAGTTAACAATACGATCAACTGTACGTTTAATCATTGGTACAATTACCCATTTTAATGACTTGTCTTCACTAATAACTTGATATCTTTCTTTATAAATAACATCACGTTGTTGACGCATAACGTCATCATATTGTAAGACTTGTTTTCTAGAATCATAGTTATTACCTTCAACACGTTTTTGTGCTGATTCAACTTGTTTAGTAATTAACTTACTTCTAATTACAGCTGACTCGCCTTCTACTTTCATACTTTGTAAGAAGTTTTTAATCCTTTCAGAACCAAAACGTTTCATCAAGTCATCTTCAAGTGATAGATAGAATTGTGACCAACCTGGATCTCCTTGACGACCAGAACGTCCACGAAGTTGATTATCAATACGTCTAGATTCATGTCGTTCTGTACCAATCACTGCTAGTCCACCAGCTTCAACTACGCCCGGTCCTAATTTAATATCAGTTCCACGACCAGCCATATTAGTAGCAATGGTAACAGCACCCTTTTGACCAGCGTTAGCAACAATATCTGCTTCTTTAGAGTGATTTTTAGCGTTTAAAACAACGTGAGGAACATTTTCTTGGTCTAAACGTTTTGATAAGTATTCAGAGGTTTCAACTGCAACTGTACCTAGTAAAATTGGTTGACCTTTAGCATGTAACTCTTTCACTTTCTCAACTACAGCATCAAATTTTGATTCCAAAGTTGGATACAATACATCAGATTCATCAATTCTAACTACCGGTTTATTAGTAGGAATTGTAATAACTTCCATATTGTAAATTTCACGGAATTCTTCAGCTTCAGTCTTAGCTGTACCAGTCATACCAGCTAACTTATGGTACATTCTAAACATATTTTGGTAGGTAATGTTAGCCATAGTTTGACTTTCTTCTTGAATTTCAACGCCCTCTTTAGCTTCAATGGCTTGGTGTAAACCATCAGAGAAACGACGTCCTTCCATAACACGTCCTGTAAATGAATCAACAATTAAGACTTCTCCATCTTGAACCACATAATCCTTATCATTTAACATAATAAAGTTAGCACGTAGCGCTTGATCCAAATGATGAGTTAGAGCTGTGTTATCTGTATCGTAAAGATTTTTAAGATTGAAGTACTTTTCAGCTTTTTTAATTCCGTTATCATTTAATGAAACCGTCTTAGTTTCCAAATCAATCTTAAAGTCATCTTTTTCATGCAATGTTTTAGCAAATTTATCTGCTTGCTTGTAAAGTTCATTTGAACCCTTAGCTTGACCAGAAATAATCAATGGTGTTCTAGCTTCATCAATTAAAATAGAATCTACTTCATCGACAATGGCAAAGTTTAATGGTCTTTGTACCATTTCTTCTTTGTAGACAACCATGTTATCACGTAAGTAGTCAAAACCAATTTCACTGTTAGTAGAGTATGTGATATCAGCATTATATGCTTCACGCTTTTCTTCTGGACTCTTAGTAGATAAGTTAACTCCAACTGATAAACCTAACCAGTTATAAAGTTCACCCATTTGGGTAGCATCACGTTGTGAAAGATATTCGTTAACTGTAACAACGTGAACTCCTTTACTGGATAGTGCATTTAAATATACTGGCATCGTAGCAGTTAAAGTTTTACCTTCACCAGTTTTCATCTCAGCAATGTTACCTTCGTGTAAAACAATTCCACCCATGATTTGTACATGGAATGGCTTTAATCCAAGAACTCGCTTAGCTCCTTCTCTAGCAACTGCAAATGCTTCTGGTAGTAAATCATCTAGTGATTCACCATTTTGATAACGTTGTTTAAATTCAGGGGTTTTAGCTTGAAGTTCTTCATCACTTAACTTGCTGTATTCTTCGTCGTAACTACCGACCTTATCAGCAATTTTGCTAAGTCTTTTAACTTCGCTTTTATCGCTTTCGACCCATTTTTTTAGAATATTAGGCATTAATATTTTCCCTTCCATACTTTAAATTAGGTTTTAATGTAAATCTAAATTGTTAAATCTCGATTTTATAATGTATTATTATTTTAACATTTTAAAGTTAATTTTAAAAACAGAATTGGCACCATTGCCAATATACAACATATTTAAATATAACTAATTATCTGGCTAATGTAAAACCAGAAACACTTTTAGCTCCATTTTCTTTTAAAACCATTGCTGCTAATCTAATTGTAGTCCCAGTAGTATAAACATCATCTACAATTGTAATGTGTTTTCCAACAATTAATTTTTTGAATTTACTGTCTATCCCAAATACTTGTTTCATGGTCATTCGCTCACTTTTATTGTGGTGAGATTGCATCTCTTTTTTACTATTCACCGACAAAATATCTTCAAATTTTAAATGCTCAATCAATCCATGTACTTGATTAAATTTTCTCGTTTTCATAGTTTCATGACTAACTGGAATTGGTACAATAAGTTGTTTTTTACATAAAGAATGAAAAAATTCATCTGAAAATATTTTTCTCAAATAATAATCACCATTAAACTTATATTTTTTCATATATTCACTCATAAAGTCATTATAAACATACATGCTGCGACTTTTAAACCATGACCATCCCTTTTGATTCCACTTAACACAATCATTGCAGATGTTTATTTTAAAAGTACCTAGACGACCACAATAATTACAAAAACCATTACCACTAATTAATTTAAAATTTTCTTGACAATCATGACAAATATAATCAACTTTACAACTTTTTAGTGACATTAAAAAATCTAAAGACAGCGACTGAATTAATGATTTGTTACATAAAAGGCACAAATTATTACTCATCTTTTATCCTACTTCCTAATTTATTCATGTATTTAATTTGTTTAACTGCATTCAAAATGCTTCTAGTTTTACAGTTGATCAAAAAATCAACATTTCCATTAGGACGGTCACTATTTCTACCTACTCTGCCAGCAATTTGCACCAAAGCAGAAGTTGAAAAATTATCATGGTCAGCATTAAAAACTATAACATCAATTCCAGGAAAAGTTACCCCACGTTCTAAAATAGTTGTAGTAATTAAAAATAAAATCTCATTTTCACGCATTGATTGAACTTTTTTAAGTCTATCAACGTCTTCTGAATAAACTGTTTTCCATAAATGACGGTCAAAATGATTAGATAAAATGTCAGACATTATGGTTAAATCGGCTACCCTTGGCATGAATAATAAGAACCGTTGTTTACTTATAATTTTATTGCTGATTAATTTTATAATTCTAGAGTTTAGAATGTTTTTATCAAATTGCTTACTTAAATTTAAAATAACATGATTTTGAATAATCGGTAACAAATGACGATGATAACGTATTGGCAAATAGCTAACCGATAATTTTTTTCTACGAATATCACTCAATAATTCATCACTAGGCGTTGCAGTTAAATATAGGGTACTACTAATTTTTTTAGTAGCATTCTTAGCGGCAAATTGCAATCCGCCATCTTGGACAAACGGAAAAGAGTCAACCTCATCAATTATCAATATGTCAAAAGCATGATAAAATTTTAGTAGTTGATGAGTTGTACAAATCGTTAGCTGTCGATATGCATATGGCGTATCATCTCTGCCATGTAATAAAAGAATTTCAGTGTTTTTAAACGCTGCTTGAATTCTCGGAAAAAGTTCTACACATACATCAATTCTAGGTGATGCAATTGCTATTCGAAGATTATTTTGGATTCCCCAAGCAATGCCCTTAAAAAGCATTTCAGTTTTTCCGGCACCTGTAACTGCCCACAATAAATGACGTTGTTTATTAGCAAATACATTGCATATCTTATCTGAACATTTAGCTTGTAGCGTAGTAAGTTTCCCTTGCCAAGATGATGGATTATCGTTTGGTTCAAAAGAGTTTTGTTCTGGTAAAGTATATAATAAATTGTCACTAGTCAACCTACCCAAATTAATGCATTTTCGACAATAAAAGATTGTACGTAAATTGGAAGATTCTTTATCACTATATTGTCCACAGCGATAACAGTAAATATTTTTACGGTTCACTTTAATAGCAACCCTTTTGCTTAATAGATTTTCACTAATCATGGTAAAGTCTATGTTATCTTGCGTTATTTGACGTCCGTATAATAATTCCATATTTTCAATCAATGATTATCACCCATAACATTTACGTAAAAACAAACCTAAAAAATCAAAGTTGGTGAAATAATGACAAATAAATATTTAACCATTAAACAAAATGGTGAGCATGAAATAATTATCAAAAAGTCACAATTCATCTGTAATATTGCTCGAATTAAAGATGAAGATGAAGCTAACAATTTTATAAATACGATAAAAGAAAAGCACAAAAAGGCCACCCACAATTGTTATGCCTATATCTTAGGTAAAGATGACCATATTCAAAGGGCCAGTGATAATGGTGAACCTACTGGAACTGCTGGAGTGCCCATCTTAGAAGCAATGAAATTAAATGAAATACACAATGTAGTAGCTGTAGTAACTAGATATTTTGGTGGTATTAAGTTAGGTGCCGGTGGTTTAATCAGAGCTTACAGCAACGCTACCTCTTCTACTATTGAAAAAATAGGTATCGTTAATAAAATTTTACAGACTAAAATAGATATTGTTGTAGATTATAATCTCTTTGATAAGTTAAATTATCATTTGACCGAGAATAACGTTAATATAATTGAAACTAAATATACCAGTCAGGTTATGGTTTCTGTATCAGTTAACAAGGAATCTATCAAAGAATTTCAGAAAAAGATAATAAACTTACTATCCGATAAGGTATCTTTTAATATTGGCGATGATCAATATTTTGAAGTTGATTATAAAAAAGACTGAGCTAATTTAGTTCAGTCTTTTTTAATGGTTATCTTTACTTGTATTATTTTTAACAACTGTTTTAATTGCATTCAATAACGGTTGACGATTCTTGCCAACTAATCCGATTGCTTCTACAAAAAGTTCTAATCCTAACAAAGTTGCTACCGTTAACAAGATTGTTCCCCATAAATTAGAGATGGGATAAAGTAACGAAATAAACGAGAAAATTAAAGCAATTCCATATATCACTAATACTGTTTGACGATGGGTTAAACCGATTTGCATCAAGCGGTGATGTAAATGATGTTTATCCGCATGTGATATAGGTTGCTTGTTTAACATTCTTCTTAAAATTGCATAAACTGTATCGGTAATTGGAACTCCCAAAATGATAACTGGGATAATAACGGTTATGAACGTCGCATTCTTCAAACCATTTAGAGAAAATACCGAAATCATAAAACCAATAAATAATGACCCCGTGTCTCCTAAATAAATCCTAGCTGGGAAAAAGTTATATGGTAAAAATCCTAAACAAGAAGCTACTAACGCAAAAATCATAATAGATACATATGTATTACCTACATTTAAAAAGAACATTCCAGTTATTCCCATTGTCGTTAAGGCGATAACTGCTACTCCAGTAGCCAATCCATCTAATCCATCAATTAAGTTTACGGCGTTCGTGATAGCTAATATCCATATCCATGTAATAGGTAAGCTAAGCCAACCTAACCCTATATTACCTAAAAATGGTAAACCAATCGTATTCATTTGAACATTACCTAAAAAGTACACAGCTAAAGCAGCTAAACTAATTCCTAAAACTTTTTGGCGTGGTTTTAAAACATAAATATCATCGATAACACCAGTTAAAATAATAATTAACTCACCCGCAAAAATACCATATAGAGATTGAGTAGGCATTTGATTCCGTAAGAGAAACATTGTAGCAATTGTATATGCAATAAAAATTGCTAATCCACCTAAAGTAGGCATTGGAATTTTATTTACTCTCCTTTTATTAGGGTCATCAACTGCTCCCCATCGAAATGCCAACTTTCTAATAAATGGCGTAATTACTGCAGATATAATCATTGTTGCAAATAACCATACAATTATTTCAAGTTTTAACATTAATGATTTATCCTCTCTTAATTAGACTAAACTAATTATACAAACCCAGCTTAATAAAGACAAGGTACTAAAGCATAATAAAAAGACTCCTTAAGCAAAAGGAGTCTTTTCATAAAATTAATGATAAATTACATCATTCCACCCATACCTGGTTGTGTAGGCATTTGTGGAGCATCATTCTTTTCAGGTTTTTCAGCAACTACTGCTTCCGTTGTTAATAATAAAGCAGATACTGAAGCAGCGTTTTGAATAGCTGAGCGAGATACCTTGGTTGGGTCAACAACTCCAGCAGCCACCATATCTTCATACTTGTCTTCAGCTGCATTGTAACCAACACCTGGTTTTTCATTCTTCAAATGTTCAACAACTACGGAACCATCAATTCCGGCATTATGAGCAATTTGTCTAACTGGGGCTTCCAAAGCACGGCGTACAATTTTAACACCTGTAGCAACATCGCCTTCAGCTTCAATTGCATCAATATCTTTAAGAACATTGATGAATGCAGTTCCACCACCAGGAACAAAACCTTCTTCAACGGCAGCTCTAGTTGAGTTTAGTGCATCTTCAATTCTATACTTACGTTCTTTTAATTCCGTTTCTGTAGCAGCACCGACACGAATAACAGCGACACCACCAGCTAATTTAGCTAAACGTTCTCTTAATTTATCACGATCAAAGTCAGAAGTAGTTGCTTCCAATTGGTTTTTAATTTCGTTTACACGTTCAGCAATTTTAGCTTTGTCACCTGAACCTTGAACAATAGTAGTGTCATCTTTAGTAACATTTACTTTGTTAGCTTGACCTAATTGTTCAACCTTAACATCTTTTAAGTTCAATCCTAAATCATCGGTAATTAAAGTAGCACCAGTTAAAGTAGAAATATCTTGTAGTTGAGCTTTACGACGATCACCAAATCCAGGAGCTTTAACAGCAACTACATTGAATGTTCCACGCATTTTGTTCAATACTAATGTTGGCAATGCTTCACCACCAATATCATCAGCAATAATCAATAATGAACGACCTTGTTCTACCACTGATTGTAACAATGGTAAGATATCTTGAATGTTGTTAATCTTTTTATCGGTAACTAAAATATATGGATTGTCTAAGTTAGCTTCCATTTTGTCGGAATCAGTAACCATGTATTGTGACATGTATCCACGATCAAATTGCATCCCTTCAACAACATCCATAGTAGTATTTACACCACGTGAGTCTTCAACAGTGATAACTCCATCATTGCCAACTTTTTCCATAGCATCAGCAATTAGATCACCTACTTCTTTATTAGCTGCAGAAATAGATGCAATTTGGGCAATATCATTTTTGTTCTTAACATCGTGTGACATTTTATGCAAAGCTTCTACCGCTACTTCAGTAGCCTTTTCAATTCCACGACGAACTCCAACTGGGTTAGCACCAGCCGTAACATTCTTCATACCTTCATTAACAATGGCTTGAGTTAAAACTGTTGCAGTAGTGGTTCCATCACCAGCAATATCATCAGTTTTAGATGCTACTTCTGAAACTAATTTAGCACCCATATTTTCAAAATGGTCGGGTAAGTCAATGGACTTAGCAATTGTTACACCATCATTAGTTATATTTGGACTACCGGCACTTTCTTCTAAAACTACGTTGCGGCCTTTAGGTCCTAAAGTAGTTTTAACAGTGTTAGCTAATTTATCTACACCTCTAAGCATGGCATGTCTTGCATCTTCAGAAAATTTAACTTCTTTAGCCATATCTATCACCTCATAAATTTATAGTAACTCTAGTTCTTAATTTCATTTTATTAGTCAATAATTGCAACAATATCTTTATCATGTAAAACTAAGTATGATTTACCGTCGTAATCAACTGATGTACCAGCATACTTATCAAAAAGAATAGTATCTCCTTCTTTGACTGATGGTTTTAAGATGTTACCATTATCAAGAGTTCTTCCATCTCCGACAGCAACAACCTTACCAGTTTGTGGCTTTTCCTTAGCATTGTTAGCTAGGACAATTCCACCGACAGTTTTTTCTTCTTCATATTGTGTTTCAATAACAACACGGTCACCTAATGGTTTTAGCAATGTTATCCCTCCAAATTAATCATAATTAGCTATTTTTAGCACTCAATAGTTTCAAGTGCTAATCTACAATAACTAATATATATTTTTTTATAACTAATTGCAAGAATTTTGACGTAAAAAAAGCACTCCTAAAAAGAGTGCTTTTTATTCTTTAGAATAATGTTCAATAAAGTATATTAAAGTTTGCAATTCATTAGTTAAGTCAACATTTTGTACTCTAACATCATCGGGAGCAACTAATCTTCTGGAAGTAAAATTCATAATTCCCTTTACTCCACCCTTAATCGCTTGATCACAAATGTCTTGAGCAACACTACTTGGTACTGTCAAAATTAAAACTTTAATTTGTTGTTCTTCCAATTGTTTTTGTAAATCGTCAACTGAATAAACTGGTACGCCGTCTTGCACGGTATTAATCATGTCTTCATGGACATCAAAAGCTGCAGATATTCTCACATTACTATCTTTGTGAAAATTAAAATTAAGTAAAGCATGTCCTAAATTTCCTAAACCAACTAATCCAACACTAGTTAAATGATCTTGATTTAGAATTTTTTTGAAAAAGTTTAATAGATTATCAACGTCATATCCATATCCACGTTTACCTAAGGCACCAAAATAAGATAAATCTCTTCTGATAGTTGCCGAATCGACTTGAACAGCTTCAGCAAAGCTACTAGATGAAACTCTTTTTTGATCAGAATCGTGTAAAATGCTTAAATATCGATAATATATCGGTAAACGTTTGGCAGTTGCACGAGGAATTTTAGTACTTACCAATTTTTTCCCTCCAGATTTGTTACTCAGATTATAAAAGGTACGATTTTTATTCTATCACAATATTATACTTTGTGAAATAGTTATCAACCAATATTGCAATTCAATCAATTTTATATAATGAACTAATTATGATAGACTAGCCTCTAGTGCTTGTTTTCATAACGATTAAAGAAGGTGATCAATATCAATATATTACAAATAAAAAACGTCACAAAAAGATTTTTAGGAAAAGATATTTTCACAAAAGTAAATTTAAACATTCAAGAAAATAGTAAAATTGCGTTGGTTGGCCGCAATGGAGTTGGTA
This sequence comes from Apilactobacillus ozensis DSM 23829 = JCM 17196, assembly GCF_001435995.1. Taxonomy (GTDB): domain Bacteria; phylum Bacillota; class Bacilli; order Lactobacillales; family Lactobacillaceae; genus Apilactobacillus; species Apilactobacillus ozensis. The sequence continues at coordinate 45,362 of NZ_AYYQ01000004.1, read as the reverse complement.
AATCTACGCTAGTTAAAATGATTATGGGTCTACAAAGCATCGATGATGGCCAAATTATTAAAAACAAAAATTTATCTATCGGATATCTTCAGCAAAATAGTGGATTAAATTCTGATAAAAATATTATAGAAGAAATGGAAAATGTTTTTGAAGACTTAAAAGCAGAAGAAAAAAACATTCATAATTTAGAAAATAAAATTTCGGATATTAATATTATTAATAACGAACAAGAATTTAATCGAATCACTAATTTATACGCTAAAATGCAAGCAGATTTTGAACGAAAAAATGGGTTTGGATATAAAGCCGAAATTCGTTCAGTTCTACACGGATTCGGTTTTGGTGAAGAAACTTATAATAAAAAGATAAATCGACTATCTGGCGGGCAACAAACACAATTAGCAATGGCTAAGTTACTATTAGAAAAAAATGACTTACTCATTTTAGATGAACCAACTAACCATATTGATGTTAAAACTATCAATTGGTTAGAAACTTATTTAAAAAGCTATGACGGTGCTTTATTAATAATCTCACATGATCGTTATTTCATGGACAAAGTAGTCACTGAAGTTTATGAAATGACCAATGGTAATTTAGAATATTATAACGGAAATTATACTTACTTCACAAAAGAAAAAATAGCTAGACAACAGCAACAATTTAAACAATTTGAAAAACAGCAAAAAGAAATTAAATCAATGCAAGAATTCGTTAATAAAAATATTGTTAGAGCTTCTACTACTAAGAGAGCACAATCTAGAAGAAAACAATTAGAAAAAATGGACAGGATGGATAAACCCAACAGTAACGATAAATCTGCTCGATTTAAATTTAATATAAATCGTCAAAGTGGTAATAATGTATTAAACATTAAAAACTTAGATGTCGGATATAGTCGTACTCCCCTCTTGAAAAATATAAATATGGAAATAAAAAGACATCAAAGAATCGCCATCATTGGACCAAATGGTTCTGGAAAATCAACCATTTTAAAAACCATTGTTGGTCAAATTACCAAAATTAATGGCGAAATAATTTTTGGTGCTGGTGTAAGCATTGGATATTATGATCAACACCAAAAACTATTACACGGTGAAAAAGATGTTTTACATGAGCTTTGGGATGATTACCCTACAGTCCCTGAAAATAAAATCAGAACCGTTTTAGGCAGTTTCCTTTTTTCAGGTGAAGATGTCGAAAAAAACGTAAAGAAATTGTCAGGCGGTGAAAAAGCAAGACTATTATTAACTAAATTATCCATGCATCACGACAATTTTTTGATTTTAGATGAGCCAACCAATCACTTGGATATCGATAGTCGCGAAGTTTTAGAAAAAGCATTAGAGTTTTTTGAAGGCACTATTTTATTTATCTCACATGATCGATATTTCATAAATAAAATGGCCACTTCAATAGTCGAAATTGCTAATCATAATTCCAAAAATTACTTGGGAAACTATGATTATTATTTAGATAAAAAAGCAGAAGAAAAAGAACTACTAGCGCAAAAAAGTAACGATAAAAATGCTTTTGAACAATCAAAAAACGAAAGTTCCACCAAAAAAGCTTATCTTATGGATAAAGAAGAACAAAAGAAACTTCGTAAGTTAAAGCGTGATTCAGAAAAAATTGAACATCAATTAAACGAACTCGAAGAAACTAAAAATGATCTACAGCAAGACATGACTAATCCCGAAAATATTTCTAATATAAATAAACTAAATGATTTACAGAATAAAATAGATAATCTTAATATTGAGATTACTTCATTAGAGAATAAATGGGAAAACTGTTTAATTAGCATCGAAGAAATAGAAAAAGCAGAATGATTAAATCATTCTGCTTTTTCTATTTTTCAGCATCTTCTAACCAATCAAATTCTAAACTAGGGTCAGCATTTAGTTCAGTGCCAGCATATTTATGCTTTTTATTTAGTACATAGGCTGCTGCACCAATCATCGCTGCATTATCACCACAAAGTTTTATTGGTGCTTTCACTAATTCAGTTTGTTTAATACTATTTTCTAATGCATTCCTCAAACCTTTATTAGCAGCCACTCCACCAGCCAAAATTAATTGTTTTACTGGAAATTCCTTCAAAGCTTTTAATGTCTTATCAACTAAAACATCAACTACTGCACTTTGAAAACTAGCAGCTAAATCATTTTTGTCTAAAGTCTCATTAACTTGGTCAGCATGATGAACCGTATTGATAAAGGCACTTTTTAATCCACTAAAGCTAAAGTCATAGTTATCATCTTTTTCCATTGCTCTAGGGAAATTAAAAGTATCTTTCCCATCAGCCGCCATCTCATCCACAACTGGTCCTGCTGGATAAGATAATCCTAAAACGCGACCAACTTTATCATAGGCTTCACCAGCAGCATCATCCCTAGTCTCACCAATAATTTTAAATTCGCCTTCTTCAGGCATTAAAACTAGTTCAGTATGACCACCGGAAACGACTAACGCTAAAGCAGGATATTCAATGGGTTTTACAAATGCTGCCGCACTAATGTGTCCAGCAATATGATTCACTGGGATTAAAGGTAAGTTATGAGCCCACGCCACTGCTTTTGCAGCCGTCACTCCAATTAATAAAGCCCCTACTAACCCAGGACCATAAGTTACGGCAACTGCTGTTAAATCATCATAAGTAACGTTAGCTTTTTTCATTGCATCGCCAATACAAATAGTTATTTCTTCAATGTGGTGGCGACTTGCGACTTCAGGAACTACACCACCAAATCTTTTATGACTATTAATTTGGGTAGCGACAATGTTAGACAAAATTTTATTACCATCTTCAATAATTGCAACACTAGTTTCATCACAACTAGATTCAAAGGACATTATTAAATTTCTTTTCAAAAAAACACTTCATTTCTATAAAAATTACTACATTCCAAAATTAGTTGGCGAAGAATCTAAGGATACTAAATCTAATTTCATATCGATAGCATCTTCATGGTCACCATCATAATAAGCTTTCTTGATATCTTTTTTCTTAAAACCTAAATCTTCATATAGTCTTTGGGCATGAAAATTAGAAATTCTAACTTCTAATGACATACTCTTAAACTCCATTTGACGAGCTTTCTTAATAATTTTAGTAATTAAAAAATACCCCAAACCGCGGCTTTGAAAATCCGGGTCTACTGCCACATTGGTAACATGACAATCTAATTTTTTATCATTAAATGAACAACCTGCAAAAGCAACCAGTTTATCATGATAGCGAATTACTAAATAATAACGATCGGTCATTCTTTGAAATTCACTAATAAATGCCTCAGAAGACCACGGTGTGTTACCGTTATATACTTTCTTTTCTATTTCTAAGATTTCTGGTATATCAGTAACCATTGCCTTAGCCAAAAAGTAATGTTGCTTGTTTATCATGACCGTATGATTTTTAACATTTAAATCACTAATTCTTAATTTATTTTGATTATTAAATAATTTATCTTTAAACCATTTAATCATTTTTTTGAACATATGATTGATTTACCTCTTCTGGATGTAGTTTTTGCCAATCAGATTCAGCCTTAGTAAGTCTTAAATATCTAGGCACAAAATTGTCTATATTATCAACAGGACTTAATGTTTGACCATACTTAGCAAGTTTTACTGCTTTAGGTAAATTGTTATCAAACTTAAGTTCATAGAAATTTTTACCTAACTTTTCCGTGATTTCATCTAAAAACACCGAATAGTCACCTACTAAACAAATTTGTTCATTATCAAAATTATGTTTAATCCTATCAAGCCATTGATCAAAGTCAGTATGACAATCTTCTATCATACTAACTGGTTGACCGTCGACTATTCTATAAAGACCAGTAAAAGCGTTATTATTTCTAGCGTTAAAAATCGGCATCACTAGCATATTTTCTTGCTCACAATTTAATGCCAGCGTACATAAACTAGAAACTCCGACTAATTCTTTATTTAAAGTAAATGCTAATGTTTTAGCGGTCGCAGTTGCAATTCTAATTCCAGTATAAGAACCTGGTCCGCTAGAAACTACAATTCTATCTATATCATTGGGTTTCAAGTCACACTTGTTAAACATATCTTCAATAACAGGCATTAAAAACTCGGCATGTTTTTGATGAACTGTAGTAGTTTCAGTTGCTAAAATTTGATTATCTTCAACAATAGCAACGGTTAATGGCCGGTTTGATGTATCCAGTGCCAAAACTTTCATATTTTTTGATATCTCCCTAAAATGAAATTTCTTAACTTCTAAATTATAACAAAAAAATAGTGAAACTAAAGAATAGTTTCACTATTTACCAGGTAATATTAGCACTAGCTGAACGTTTGCCATTGCTATAAATTTCATGCTTGGAAATTAAATTGTCATCATCATTTTCAAAAGAAACCTTACTTTCTACATCATGACCATACTTAACTTCATTTTCGTATCTTAAGTCAATATGCTTAGCCGTATAATTATTAAGAAATTCAGGTGATAAGACATCAACCATCCAATCTAGATAATGTGCGTTATTGACGTGTTGATTAGAATCAATGTCTAAGTATCTCACTCGATAACTTTGACTAATAACCTTTTCAGTTGTTTCATTTATTTTAGCAGGCCTGGGTAATTTCGGAATATTGACCACTTTTTCAGCATGATAAGGTTCTACGATTTCATGTGGAATTTTGGTCATTTTTCTAGTTTCGTAATCCATCACGACCCATCTACTAGTCATGTGAACACATACATTACCTTGATTATCTCTAATCCAAAATTCACGGTATGCAAAAAATTTATTGTAATATTTAGATTCGGTTTCTAAAGTAATAATTTCGTTTACACGAGGCATTTTAGTTATATCAATTGAGTATTGAATAACGACCCAACCCATGTTTAATTTTTTAACTGTGTCAGAACCAACATTTAGCTTTTCACTTTGATCTTCGGAAGCCAAAATAACGATGTCTAGCATCATCGCCAAAGTCATTCTTCTAGTAAAATCTGCTTCATAATAAGTTACACGATGTTTTTCACTATACTTATCAGGAATCGTCAATTTAAAACCTTCTTTACAATGCTAAATTTGATGGTAAATATTATATATTTCTTGTTTTTTAACACCATGTAATTTGGCAACTTTTTTAATAGCGTCATTAGTTTTCGTGCCATTTGATATAAAGTAATCAACTTGTTCAGTTGTAGACATCGATTTCAAGAAATCATCTTGATTATTTTCTTCGACATCATTAGGATTTCCCTCTACTATTATTAAGAATTCGCCTCTGGGAGTGTTTTCTGTGGACCATTTTAAAAGTTCTGACAAAGTTCCACGATTAAATTCTTCAAATTTTTTAGTCAATTCTCTACAAACTACTGCTTTTCTAGATTCGCCTAACACTTCACACATGTTTGCTAATGTTTTTTTCAGACGATATGGTGATTCATAAATAATAAAAGTACTCTTTAAACGGTTCAAATCTTTTAGCTCGTCTACTTGCTCACTCTTTTTACGATTTAAAAACCCATAGAAATAAAATGGTTGTGGAGCTAATCCGGAAGCTACTAAGGCAGTTAAGCCTGCATTAGCCCCTGGTAGTGGAACTACTGGTATATCCGAATCAATACAAGCTTTAACTAATTCTTTTCCCGGGTCGCTGATTGAAGGCATCCCCGCATCACTAACTTGAGCTATATTTTCACCATTCTTTAACTTTTCAACCAATAGTGGAATTCTTTCTTGAGTATTATGCTCATGAAAGCTAATTTTTTTATTTTCAATTTCAAAATGATTTAACAACTGTTGAGTGTGCCTAGTATCCTCGGCAGCTATTAAATCAACTGCTTTAAGTATTTTAATGGCGCGAAAAGTCATATCATCAAGATTTCCAATTGGTGTTGGAACTAAATATAATTTACCGCTATCAACACTTTTAGCAAAACTGCTTTGTGTTTTCACAATTTACACCTCAGCTATCCTTCTCGATATATTATTTCTGTACAAAAAATACAACTGTCGTTTTCGTCACGATGTTTACCATAAAATTGGTTACAAACATGAAATCCTTCATTGTATAATTTTTCTAGATTTTTTCTAGATTTTGATAAATGTGGCTCGCCATTATCTTCACCATCATTATCTTTTTGCTCGTTTATTAGTTCTCTTAAATGCTGATTTTCAATTTCTAACTCAGAGTTTTTTTCCATAATTTCAGTCATGCCCTCTCTGAGCTCAGAAAACTTACTCAACATTAATTGGGTTTGTGCTTCCATGTTTTTAAAACCATCATACAGTTCACGTTTATCCAATCAAATTCACCCCAATTTATAAAACTAAATATTATTTTAATTTAGACAATATTTTTAACGTAGTTGATTCTAAAATATTTTGAAAGTTTAAATTAATGGCCATTTTATTGTTACATTCTAACATAATTTGAATGATTGAAATAAGCTTTACAGAAGTAATATTATCAACAAAATGATTAATATTGTTAAAATCATCCACAAAATCTATTTCGTCCTTGGGTGAATTTAAGTATTTAATACTTAACATATCTCGCCATATTTGAAGCATCATATTGATAATGTTTTGTTTATTATCTTTATCCTTAATTAAGGGCATAATTTCAATCTGAATAGTTGTGAAAGCACAATAATCTTTTTTATAAAGATAATTAAACCATTTTTCTACAGCTAACTTTGCTTTATCAAACCAATCGTCATCCATTAAATTAATAGCTGTTTCTAGGCTATTAGTTAATGACTTCAATAAGTTGAAATCATTTGGGTTAACTTTAATATTACTCAATTCTGTATCAAAAAAATGGTTACTTAACGCTGGAAAATCGATAACTTGAGTTCTAGAAATAATTGTAGGTAGTATTAAATTTTTATTAGTACTGAGCAAAAATGAAACTACGTCGCCACTGGGCTCTTCAATAAACTTAAGTAAACTATTAGCAGCATTATCAGTCATTTTTTCAGCAGCTACAATAATAAAAACTTTTAGTCTACCTTCCACTCCACGCTTAGAAAATTCAGCCTTTAAAGTTCTAACTTGATCTACCTTAATACTTTGCCCATCTGGTTGTATAAAAACCACATCTGGGTGCTGACCTTCAGTAATTCTACGACACTCATTGCATTCACCACATGGCTTTTCATTTGTTTTATTTTTGCAAAACAAAGCCATTGTAGCGCTCATAGCTGTAGCTTTTTTGCCCACCCCAGAATTACCATTAAGTAAATAAGCATGCGATAAATCATTATTGTTAACCATATCAAAGAAATGTTGCGTTATACCTGGTTGTTTTTTAATCGCTTCATCTAAAAAAATGTTATCAGACATATTAAACTCCATTAAAATTGGTAAAAGTTATCCATTGGTAGCACCATTACTGTAGCACCACCTACTTGAACTTTCACTGGATATGAAGCATCAGAAATACCCCCATCTAAATTAACTGGTGGTGTCATATATTGTTCTCTAGTTCTAGAAATATTTTTTATAATGTCTAAAACTTCTTTAACTCGCTCATCTTTAATTCCAATCATATAAGTCGTATTACCGGCTCTTAAAAATCCACCAGTAGTCGATAGCTTAGTTTCAGGAATATTATTTTTAACGAATGCTGCTTGTAATTTAGAAGCATCTTTATTTTGAACAATTGCGATAATTAATTTCATATTTTCACTCCTAGTCAAAATATTTAGTATAGAAATCTTGAATAATTTTTAATGTGTCTGCTACTACTTTATCAACTGGTTGTGTAGCATCAATAACTCTTATTCTACCAGAATCGTTATTTATAATCTGCTTGTAAGCCGTATGAACTCTTTCATGAAATGCCTTAGTTTCTTGATCTAACCTGTCAATTTCACTTTCACGACGATTATGAGCAATTCTTTCTAAACCTACAGATACTGGTATATCAAAATACACAGTTAAATCCGGTAAGAAGCCTTCCGTAGCAAATTGATTCATTTGTAAAACTAAGTCTTCACCAATTCCACGACCGCCACCTTGATATGCTATCGAACTATCTAAGAACCTATCACACAGCACTAATTTTCCTTGTTCTAGTGAAGGTAAAATGTTTTGAACAATATTTTGTCTTCTAGATGCAGCGTATAATAAAGCCTCGGTTCGATAATCCATCTCTTTGTTTTCCGGATTTAAAATAATATTACGGATTTGTTCAGAAATATTATTTCCACCTGGTTCACGACTAAAAACAATGTCATCTGATAATTTTTTATTCAAAAACTTTAAAACTTCATTCATAACAGTCGTTTTACCAGCGCCATCTGGTCCTTCAAAAGTAATAAATTTACCTCGCATATTAATCTCCTATCAAAATAATAATATAAATAAAAAGTGTCAAAATTCTATAAGAATTAAGACACTATTTAGCTAGTAGTCAAAAACAGACGATTGAAAATGGTTATTACGAACATCCCTAACTCTAGCTTCTTGATATAAAAATAAGTATTTCTGTCTAGCTAGCTGGGTTTGTGATGTGATTTCACCATCAGTTTCCGAAATGGCTTCTTCAGTTTCACGTGCATGATCCCAGTTAGACTTAGCTCGATCTATTGAATTTAGTAAAAATTCATCGTACTGCTTTCTAAAGTTATTCTTTTTTCTAACGATTCCAAGCATTATGAACACCCCTACATTTCCGTACGACCTGAAACGGCTCTAGAAAGGGTCATTTCATCAGCGTATTCAATATCGCTACCAACTGACAATCCATGTGCCAATCGAGTCACTTTAATTCCGGCCGGTTTAATCAACTTAGCTAAATACATTGCCGTTGCTTCACCCTCAGGCGTAGCATTAGTGGCTACAATAACTTCTTTGATGTTTTCGTTACTTTGTAATCTTTTTAGCAATGATTTTATGTTTAGTTCTTCTGGACCTTTACCATCCATTGGTGATAAAACTCCATGCAAAACGTGATATAGACCATGATAGTTTTTCATATTTTCCATAACCATAACATCTTTAGGTTGTTCAACCACTAATAGTTCACTTTGATTTCTTTGACCATCTTGACAAATAGCACAAGGATTTTCGTCAGTTAAGTCACCACAAATTGAGCAATATTTAAGAAGTTGTTTAGTTTCTTTTAATGCATTGGCAAACATACTAACATCGTCTTTATTCATCGTAACCGTAAAATACGCTAGTCTAATTGCAGTTTTACGACCAATCCCTGGCAAACGCATGTAACTATCAATTAGTTTAGCAATTGGCTCTGGATATTGCATAAATATTTCCTTCTTTAATTTAAAAAATTACATTCCTGGAATACCTTTAGTGTATTTACCCATTGTTTCTGAAGTTTCCTTATCAACTTTAGCTAAAGCATCATTAACTGCACTGATTACTAAATCAGAAAGCATATCAGGGTCGTCTGGGTCAATAGCTTCACTATTAATTTGCATATCTTTCATTTTGCGGTCACCAGTAAAAACAACTTTAACCATATCTTCTGGTGAAACTCCGGTAAATTCTTTTTTGTTTAATTCTTCTTGGTCAGCACCCATTTTCTTTTGCATTTGTTTAACTTGTTTCATCATTTTGTTCATGTTCATACCGTTCATCATAATAATTATCTCCTTTTAGTCATTTTGAATATTCACAACATCATTGCCAAATAATTTAGTAGCTTTATCAGCTAAATTTGAACTTTTCTTTGGCTTAGCGTCTTGAACCATCTCAGATTGACTTGATTTATTTTGTTTAATGTAATTACTTCTAATTTCTGGCCATTTATCATTCGGCACAAAAATCATATGAGGTACATACCCTACAATTCGATCTAAATTATTCTCTAAAGAATCTACCAGATTAGTATCAGAATTAGCCCGCTGACATAAGAAAGCATATTCAAAAGCTATGACAGCTCCCTTAGGACTAGCAGCTACTGGTTTGGAAACATGCATAACTGCCCGTTGCGTCACATCAAGTGATTGTAATAACTCATCCCAAGCATTGTTTAAGTTATTTAAATCATTTCTAGTTGCATTATCTAAAACTTGATAGACATCACTCATATTAATTTTAATCGGTGCTGACTTAGCATTAGAGGTATTTTTAATTTCAGAACTAGAAATTGATGCTTTATCATCAGGAACATTTTTAGATACATTATTTGTAGACTTTAAATCGTTTATCTCTTGTTGTAAGTGCTCAATTTTCTCCAATAAATCCTGATTAGATTCATTATTTGAAGCTACATGGCTAGTTTGACATATAGATGATAATTTAACCGTTAAAACTTCTAAATATATGTCAGGATGCGAAGAAAAACGCATTTGATTTTGGACATCATTGAGTTCAATAATCATATTATATAACATATCTGAATCAATATTTTTAGCAGTATCTTCAAAATTATCATCTAAAATATCTAACTCAATTGATTTTAACATCTCAGGTACTTGTTTATAAAGCAAAATATTCTGACAATAATCTAAAATATCTTCGATGAACCGATTGGCATCTTTACCGTTATTTACCAATTCTCTAACGCTAATCAAGGCAGTTTTAATATTATTTCCTACAACTTGGTTTAAGTATTGATTGATTAACTTTTTATCAACACTACCGGTTACCTCTAAAGCATTTTCATACGTAACTTTATCCATACCAAACGATAGCGCTTGATCTAAAATACTTAATGCATCACGCATTCCACCTTCAGCTGATTTAGCAATCAACTTTAGCGCTTTGTCTTCGTATTCAAGATGTTTTTCATTAAGTATATATTCCATACGACTTAAAATATCATCAGATTTAATTCGTTTAAAATCGAATCTTTGAACTCTTGAAATGATAGTTGCTGGAATTTTTTGTGGCTCAGTAGTTGCTAAAATAAAGATTACATGTTCAGGTGGTTCTTCCAAAGTTTTTAATAAAGCGTTAAAAGCCCCTGTTGAAAGCATATGCACTTCATCAATAATATATACTTTATATTTGGACTCAGTAGGTGCATATTTAGCTTTGTCCCGAATATTTCTTATCTCTTCAACCCCATTATTAGAAGCTGCATCAATTTCAATCACATCATTCAAACTACCATCAGTAATACTTTTACAAATAAAGCAATCGTTGCATGGTTCACCATCTTTTTGATTTGGACAATTGATGGCTTTAGCAAAAATTTTAGCTGCAGATGTCTTACCAGTTCCGCGAGGCCCAGCAAACAAATAAGCATGACTAATTTGATTAGTAATTAGGGCATTTTTCAAAGTTTTAGTTATAATGCCCTGACCAATCAAATCATTAAACTTTTGAGGACGCCAAACTCTGTATAAAGCCTGATAACTCATGCAAAAATTCCTTTCCAACATTATTTATTAATACATATAATTATACCGTCAAGATTGACTATTTTCCATTAAAATAAAAAACTCTTAGCCAGCAATTGACTAAGAGTTAAAAATCTAATTACGAGAAGCACAAGAAATAGGATACTTAGTGCTGCTTTCTTTCGAATCTGACACGGTTCGTAAGCACTTCTTTGCTTCAAGACCTTTCGGCAACAACTATATTAACTCATTTTAGTAAATATGTCTAGTACTTAGAACGCTTTTTCTTCCTTTTTCGAGCTGCCTTAAAAAAAGATTTCATATTATTAGCCGCTTCATCAGATAGTAAACCTGACTGAACAATAACTTGATGATTTAAACGATCGTCATTCAATACATTATAAAGGCTGTCTACTCCCCCAGCTTTTAAGTCTGGAGCTCCATATACAACTCGATCAATTCGCGAATTAATGATTGCTCCTGCACACATTAAACATGGCTCTATAGTAACGTATAATGTACATCCTGCTAAACGCCAACTATTTAAATGACTACAAGCCTGTTCAATCGCTAAAATTTCAGCATGATCAGTTGATTTTTGACTATGTTCACGAAGGTTGAATCCAGTCGCAATAACTTTATCATCTTTGACAATCACCGCACCGATTGGAACCTCATCAATCGCATATGCTTTTGCGGCTTCTAACAATGCCTGATGCATGAAAAAATAATCTAATTTTGAAAATGCCATATCACTATTTGCCATTGTAAATACTCTCTAAAATATAATAACCCTTATCTTTTTTAATAATTTCGCAATTACCAAAAGTATTTTTCATTAACTTTTTAGCAGAGGGAGCACCTTGCTTTTTTTGCAACACGGCAGTTAAAGTCCCACCAAGCACTAAGTGTTCCTTTGCTTCACTCAACATGTTATTGACCACTTCTTTGCCTGCTCTAACGGGCGGATTAACTATTATTGCTGCAAAATTTTCTTTAACATTTTCATATATATTAGAACTGTATATAGAAAGTTGTGCGCTTACTCCATTATTTTTAGCATTATTTTCAGCCAATGCAAGTGCTCGATTGTTAACATCTACTAAATCAAATTTACGTTCAGTATACTTTTTAGCCAATGCAATTCCTACTGGACCATATCCACAACCTAAGTCTAAAATTTTACCGGCAGGAATTTTGTTTATATTAAATGCGTTTATTAACACTACGGAACCATAATCTACTCGTTTTTTAGAAAAAACCCCATTATCAGTGGTAAAAGAAATTTGATTACCTAATAATTCAAAATTCCATTTTTGAATTTTATGGACAGCCTCTGGGTTGGGTGTATAATAAAAGTCGTTCATTTTTGAATCACTCGCTTTTTAATTTTTTTAAATATTTTTATATACACTACTGGTAGTGTTTGGATGGATTTTAAACACAAAATGTAGTGTATTTTTATTTGATTTTTTATTTTTGTGGTGTAAACTTATATATATATTTTAAATAAAAGAGGAAGATTTAACCATGGAAAAAGTTACTGTTTATTCGAAAAACAATTGTATTCAATGCAAAATGACTAAAAAATTCCTTGAAGAACACAACGTTGAATTTATTGAAAAAAACATCAATGAAGAACCTGAATATATCGACTATCTAAAAGAAAAAGGCTTTATGTCCTTACCAGTAGTTGAAGCTAATGAATTTGAAATTTCAGGTTTTAGACCAGATAAACTATCTCAATTAGCATAATCGTTTATTAAAGGAACTAATTATACTATATATCTTATCACTTTGGCGAAACCTTTTACTATGGTCTCGCCAATTTTATTGACAATTATTGTTAGGAGAGTGTGAATTAATGTCATTAAAAGACTTAAAAAATGTAACTTATTACGATTTAAATAACGAAATTAACATCCCAAAGAACGGTAAAATCCAACTAAACAAAGACAAAGAAGCTCTAGAAGCATTCTTAAAAGAAAATGTTCAAGCCAATTTAAAAACATTTTCATCACTTAAAGAAAGAATTAGTTTTCTAATTGATAATGATTATATTGAATCAGAATTTATTGAAAAATATGATTTTAATTTCATTGAAAAATTGTATCAATATTTGAAAGAACAAAACTTTCACTTTAAGTCTTTTATGGCTGCATACAAATTTTATGCACAATATGCACTTAAAACTAACGATAACAACTACTATCTAGAACAATTTATTGATCGTGTAGCGATGAATGCACTTTACTTTGCTAACGGTAATGAAGAACTTGCCATGAATTTAGCAGATGAAATCGTTCACCAAAGATACCAACCGGCAACACCAAGTTTTTTAAATGCCGGACGAAAAAGACGTGGTGAATTCGTATCATGTTTTCTAATTCAAACTACTGACAACATGAATACAATTGGTAGAACCATCAACTCAGCATTGCAACTTTCTAGAATTGGTGGTGGTGTAGGAATTAATCTGTCTAATTTACGTGCTGCTGGTGACCCTATCAAACATATTGAAGGTGCTGCATCAGGTGTAGTTCCAGTGATGAAACTATTGGAAGATAGTTTTTCATACTCTAACCAACTAGGTCAACGTCAAGGAGCCGGAGTCGTTTATCTGAGCGTATTTCATCCAGATATTATCGACTTTTTAGCGGCTAAGAAAGAAAATGCTGATGAAAAGATTCGAGTTAAAACACTTTCATTAGGTGTAACGGTTCCAGATAAGTTCTACGAATTGTGCAAAAATAATGAAGATATGTACTTATTTAGTCCATATGATGTTGAAGCTATCTATGGTGAACCATTCTCATATGTCGATATTACTAAAGAGTATGACAACATGGTTAATAATGAAAACATTAAAAAAACTAAGATCAAGGCTCGAGAATTAGAAACTGAAATTTCTAAGTTACAACAAGAATCAGGATATCCATATATAATAAATATCGATACTGCTAACAAAGTGAATCCGATTGATGGTAAAATTGTGATGAGCAATTTATGTTCAGAAATTATGCAAGTTCAAACGCCATCAACAGTGGATAATCAACAACATTATTCTGAATTAGGTACTGATGTTTCATGTAATTTAGGTTCCACAAACATTGTTAATTTAATGGATTCACCAGACTTTGGTAAATCTGTTGATGCAATGGTTAGAGCATTAACTTTTGTTTCTGATAATTCTAACATTGATGTTGTTCCTTCAATTCAACATGGTAATCACCTTGCTCATAGTATTGGCCTAGGTGGTATGGGACTACACAGTTTCTTAGCTAAAAATCAAATTGAATATGGTTCACCAGAAGCAATTGAATTTACTGGTGTATACTTTATGTTGTTAAATTACTGGACATTAAAAACATCTAATAAGATTGCTAAAGAGCGTAAAGAAACATTCCATAATTTTGAAAACAGTAAATATGCTGACGGTTCATATTTCGATAAATATATTCAAGAAGACTGGGCTCCTCAAAATAAACGTGTTCAAGAACTATTTAAAAATATTTTTATTCCATCAGAAAAAGATTGGGAACAATTAAAAAATGATGTAATGGAATACGGTCTATATAATCAAAACAGACTAGCTGTAGCCCCAAATGGGTCTATATCATACATTAACGATACAACTGCTAGTCTACACCCTATTATTAGTCGAATTGAAGAAAGATATGAAGCTAAGACTGGTAAAATTTATTATCCAGCACCTTACCTATCAAATGAAACGATTCCTTACTACAAGTCAGCATATGATACCGACATGCGTAAAGTTATCGACACCTACGCGGCCGCTCAAAAACATGTTGATCAAAGTATGAGTCTAACTTTATTTATGCGTTCAACAATTCAAGATAACTTGTATGAATGGAAAAATGGTCGTACAGATAAAATGACGACTCGTGATTTAACTATTTTAAGAAACTACGCTCACTACAAAGGTATTAAATCACTTTACTACGTTAGAACTTATACTGATGACAATCAAGAAGTCGGCGTAAACGAATGTGAAAGTTGCTCAATTTAAACTAATTAGTTAGGAGCTAAATTAATGGACAATTATAAAGCAATAAATTGGAATTCGATTAACGATGAAATAGATAAAGCTACTTGGGAAAAATTAACTGAACAATTTTGGTTAGATACACGTATCCCATTATCAAATGATTTGCACGATTGGCGTTCGTTAGATGATGATCATAAATGGGTAGTAGGTCACGTCTTCGGTGGATTAACATTGCTAGATACCCTACAATCTCAGGATGGAATGGCTGCCTTACGTAAAGACGCAATTACTCCACATGAAAATGCCGTTTTAAATAATATTCAATTTATGGAATCAGTGCATGCCAAAAGTTATTCATCAATTTTTTCAACTTTAAATACTCCCGATGAAATTGAAGAAATTTTTAAATGGAGTGATTCTGAAGAGTTCCTTCAAAATAAAGCTAAAAAAATTTACACGTTATATCATGACGATGGTAATCCTTTAAAGAAAAAAATCTCTAGTGTCTTTCTAGAAACTTTCCTATTCTATTCTGGATTTTTTACGCCTTTATGGTATTTAGGACATAATAAGTTACCTAATGTGGCTGAAATTATTAAATTAATTTTACGTGATGAATCTGTTCATGGAACTTATATTGGATATAAATTTCAAATTGCGTTTAATAAATTAAGTACTAATGAACAACAAAAACTTAAAGACTGGATGTATAGTTTCTTATATGAATTGTACGAAAATGAAGAAAAATATACACACTTGTTATACGACAAAATTGGTTGGACTGACAATGTTTTAACCTTTATCAGATACAATGCAAACAAGGCTTTAATGAACCTAGGCCAAGACCCAATGTTTGCCGATACACACGAGGATGTAGATCCAATTGTTATGAATGGTATTTCTACATCTACTGCAAATCATGACTTTTTCTCACAAGTTGGTAATGGATATCGCTTAGGTGAAGTTGAAGCTATGAATAATGACGATTATAATATTGGTAAATAATAAAAAGGATTGATGATTTAGTCATCAATCCTTTTTATATTATCTCTTAAATTTATTTATAATCATTTTAATTTTGCTACTTTTAGCATTTTTAAAATTCATTTTTTCATTCACTAATTTTAGTAATTGTAGCATTGTAAATACAAGCGAATTGCCCCTTCTATAAGCAATGTACTTAGGTGCCCAAGCGTCAACATACTTTTCTTTGTAAGTTCTTAAACCTTGGAAACTATAAAATGCAGTCCCATATTTATAAATTAAATTAGCAATTTTTTCATCGATGAAACTATACTTAGATTCACCAACGTTAGAAAGTGGTGCCATTCCTAAATTAAAGTATTTATATCCTTGTTCTTTAACATGGTTAAATAGATTTATAAACAAGCCATCCATAATTCCTGAAGGTGCATCATTACTTGAACGCATTAAGTCAATAGATGTCATTTCATAATCACCAGTCGGCATAATATTCGCAAATGCAATGATTTTTGCATCTTTATCTTTCATAATAGCTATCGGAGCCTGATTTAAATAGTACCTATCAAAGTATCCTAAAGAAAATCCTTTTTCTGGATTACCTTTTAACCATTCATCAGAAACACCTTTTAATTTATTTAAAAAGCTATCGGAAAACGGTGGATTGATAATTTCAAATTCATATTGGTCACGTTCAAACTTATGCATCAAAGCTCTTTCACCACGATGCTTTTTACCAACTAGTGAGAATTCTTCGATGTTCACGTGTCCTTCTTCACCTGCTTTGGTAAAACTAAAGCCTTTTTCATGCAAAATCATCGTTAATTTTTCCCCTACTTCATAAAATACTAACGATAATCCAATATTATCAGCTCGGTTAATAAAATCATCAATCGCAGGTTCTAGCTTATCTTGATTTCCAATTGGCTCACCCATAATAATAATTTTATTAGCTCGTTGTTTGTACATAAAAAATATTTGATCTTGTCCATCTTCGTTATAGAAATAAATGTTTTTATCTCTAACGTAAGCTAAGTGACTTACTTCATTGCCACCAAATTTAACAATAACATCATGTACCCTACTAGCATCGAATGGTTGATCCAACCAATCTACTTTTTTATATGATAAATAACGATATATCAAAATTGATATTAATAAAGAAAGAATTAAGGCTAAGAAGCCTGAAAACCACACTTGAGTAGATGGAAATGAGTAGGAACTAAAAAAATGAAATGATCTAAATTTAAAACTAGTATATATTCCAACAATTCCATACATCACAAAGGTAAATCCGAATATGCAAATATCAAAAATCATTTGGCCCCAAGGACAAGACAACTTATCACGATATAAAACCCCATAAGATAACCATAAAGCAATTACTACAATTCCAAAAAATACACACATATTTATTGGAAAATCCTCTTTCCACAACGTGTTTACCATCGAAATAAGAATAACAACAACTGTTGGCCAGTATGCTTTTTTAACCTTGGATGCAAAACCTCTCGCTAAGCCAATTAAAAGAAATGCAAATATTATATTAGATAACTGACTTAAAAAGTAAAAACTGTATGGCTCTAAAAATAGATAGAATCGATTAAATAAAACCTGATTTGGCATAACGACTAACAAAATCATCATTATCCCTGTAAAGTACATAAATATGGTTATAAATAGGTGTGAAAGTTTCTGGAATATAGCTTTTGGAATGTTGTCCAAAAACTTATTAAATCTCTGAAGTAAATCAAAAGCAAAAAATATTATTCCTAAAATAACAGGGAAAATGTAGTAAAATGCTCGATATAATAACAGCCAAACTAACGCATCACTAGGTGATACTCCTAAAAACAGTAGTCCAGTTAACATAGTTCCGTCAAAACTACCTAATCCTCCAGGAATTAAAGTGAAAACACCTACTACGTTAGCAACTATGAAAACAGGCAAAACGGCTACAAGATTAATACTTTGATGCATAAAAGCACCAATTATTATAAATAATGAAGCACAACCAGCCCATTCAAGCAAAGATCCAACGATTAGTTGAATTTCTAATTTTTTAGTCATATCTTTAAAAAATTCAGTATTAGTTTTTCGAATAAATATAAATAATATAGGGAAATATAGTCCTCCACCTACAACAAAAAACCACCACCACCAGTCATTACTATTGGCACCAAATCCAAAAATCCACATCATAATTAAAGCTATCCAACAGTAACTAGATAAGCCTGCTTCTAAAAAAATAACTATTTTAGAAATAGCATATAGGATTTGTTTGCGACTTGCATTTTTACTATAAAAACTAGCTCTCAAACTAGCTCCCAATACTCCACCAAATCCAGCAATATTAGTCAATGTATTGGTAATCCAACCAGTTTTGATTATATACCAAGGACTAAACTTACCAGGTAAAAAATCAACTATGGTAAAGTCATAAATCAACATTGGCGTTACAGCTATAAATCCTAATATAGTCATGCTTATTAATGATAACGGAGTTTGAGTGGCAAAACTTTTTGCCATCTCTTTTCCACTAATCTCACTGCCCTCACTAATACCAACATGGATTACGATTCCTAAAACAAATAAAACAAATAGAACTTTAAAAACATTAATATGTCTATTGAAAAAGTCCCATAGTTTTTGTAATAAAGCTTTCAAAATAATAGCCTCCATGTATTTCAATAATATTTTAATTATCTCAATTTACATTATAATAAACAACCCATTGAATAAATATTTAAATAAAACAAAAAAGGCATGCAGCTATATAGCCACATACCTTTTTCAAAGTTACAATTATTTAACTGTAACAGTTGCGCCAACTGCTTCAAGTTTTTCTTTGATGTCGTTAGCTTCGTCTTCTTTAACGTCTTCTTTAATAACTGAAGGTGCTTTGTCAACAAGGTCTTTAGAATCTTTTAATCCTAAACCAGTGATTTCACGAACAACCTTGATTGCTTTAACCTTTTGGTCACCTGAAGCTGTCAATTCAACAGTGAATGAATCTTTAGCAGCACCTGCATCAGCACCACCAGCAACTGGAGCAGCAGCTGCAGCTGAAACGTCGAATTCTTCTTCAATTGCCTTAACTAAGTCGTTTAAGTCAGTAATTGAAGCGTCTTTAATTTGTTCAATAATGTTATCTTTATCAAAAGCCATTTTAATTTCCTCCAATTTGGAATAATTTTTTATTTAGGCAGCGTCGCCATCGTTATCTTTTTCTGAAACAGCCTTAACAGCAAGAGCAAACTTGCGGACAGGGTCTTGTAAGATGTTTGCAAGAGTTGAAAGTAATTCTTCACGACTAGGTAATGTAGCGAATGTATTAATTTCATCCAATGTAGCAATCTTATCTTCGATAATACCACCCTTGATTTCAACGGCATCAGTATTATCAGCAAATTTCTTTAAGATCTTTGCAGGAGCAACAGGGTCTTCGTTTGAGAAAGCAACAGCAGTAGGACCACTAAATACTTCGTCAAGACCTTCATAACCAGTTGCATCGGCAGCACGTTTAACAATATTATTTTTAACAACATTGAATTGTACGCCTGCATCACGCAATTGTTTACGTAAATCAGTTACTTCAGCAACACTTAAACCACGGTAGTTAACAACAATAGCTGAAACAGCGTCTTTAAATTGTTTAGTAACTACATCAACTTTTTTTGCTTTAGCATCAATTACATCTTTTTTTGGCATTAGTTTCACCTCCCAAATTTTTTGGGATTTAATAAAAAATCCCTATGCCTACCAAAACATAGAGAGAATATTAAATTCTCCTCGTCAGGATATTAAGAGCAAAACTCACCTGAGTCTTAGGTAGACTGAAACACATATTTAATTAGCAGTATTAATTTACCATATAAATTGAATATGGTCAATTAGGGATTTTTATATTAATTAAATTCCAATTTTAATCAATTATCTCTAGAATGAATCCAAAGCAACTTTAACCCCAGGGCCAAATGTTGTAGAGATTGATAAGTTAGAAATGTAAGTACCACGTACTGAAGCTGGACGATTCTTAACAATTAATTCTTCAATTGCTTTGAAGTTTCCAACTAATTTATCAGCATCAAATGATGATTTACCAATGATAACTGCAACGTTACCATCACGGTCAGTACGGTAAGTAACCTTACCTGATTTTGAGTCTGAAACAGCTTTAGCTACATCCATAGTAACTGTTCCAGTCTTAGGGTTAGGCATCAAACCTTTAGGTCCAAGGACACGTCCTAGACGTCCAACTTGAGCCATCATGTCTGGAGTTGCAATAGCAACATCAAAGTCTAACCATCCATCTTGAATTTTTTCAGCTAAGTCAGCTTCACCAACAACGTCTGCGCCAGCAGCTTCTGCTTCTTTAGCTTTATCACCTTTAGCAAAAACAATTACCTTTTGGTCTTTACCTGTACCATTTGGTAAAACAACAGCACCACGTAATTGTTGGTCAGCTTGTTTTGTGTCAACGTTTAAGTTGAAAACAACTTCTACAGTTGAGTCAAACTTAGCGTAATCAATTTTTTTAACTAGTTCAACTGCTTCTTCAACAGAGTATTCCTTTGTACGGTCTACTTGTTTAAGAGCATCTTGGTATTTTTTACCTCTTTTTTGAGCCATCTGTGTCTTTTCCTCCTTGCAATTGTGGTTGTAACGGATAAACCTCCCACATAATGTACGAGAAACGTACATTATGGTACTACTTTAGAAAAATATAAGATTAACCTTCAACAGTGAATCCCATACTACGTGCAGTACCTTCGATCATACGCATTGCGGCTTCAACATCAGCTGCGTTAAGATCTTTCATTTTAGTTTCGGCAATTTCTTTAACTTGGTCTTTAGTTACACTAGCAACCTTCTTAGTATTTGGTTCACCGGAACCGTGTTCTACACCAGCAGCCTTCTTCAATAAAATTGAAGCAGGTGGTGTCTTAGTGATGAAATCAAATGAACGATCTTCGTATACGGTAATTACAACTGGGATAAGCATTCCTGCTTGATCTGCAGTACGAGCATTAAATTCTTTTGTAAATCCCATAATGTTAATACCAGCTTGACCCAATGCAGGTCCAACTGGAGGAGCGGGTGTTGCTTTAGCCGCAGGGATTTGTAATTTAACTACGTTAGCTACTTTTTTAGCCACGAGATATACCTCCTTAAGTCTGTGTGTGGTAAAAATTGGAGATTAATATTTCTCCTCCCACTTAGTATGCACAAACATACTAATATAATATATCATCTTATGCTGAAATGTACAACCATTTTTATTGAATTATTTGTACTTGGTCAAAATCTAATTCTGCACTAGTTTCTCTACCAAACATATCAACAATAACTTTTAGCTTACCTTTTTCATCGTTCTTTTCAGTAATTTTTCCAACTAATCCAGCAAATGCACCTTCAGTAACAGTTACTGAATCGCCAACTT
This sequence comes from Apilactobacillus ozensis DSM 23829 = JCM 17196, assembly GCF_001435995.1. Lineage (GTDB taxonomy): Bacteria > Bacillota > Bacilli > Lactobacillales > Lactobacillaceae > Apilactobacillus > Apilactobacillus ozensis. The sequence goes on along the minus strand of NZ_AYYQ01000004.1, from coordinate 23,621 downwards.
CAGCATCTAACTTTTGACGTTTCTTAGCAACTCCTAAGCGACTCAAAATTAGTTCTACTTCATCTGGCAACAATGGGGTTGGCTTACTACCTTGACCATGTGAACCGATGAAACCTGTAACACCAGGAGTATTTCTAACGATGTACCATGCTTGGTCAGTCATTACCATTTCAACCAGTACATATCCAGGAAAAGTTTTATCCATCTTAACTTTATCTTTACCATTTTTAACTTCATGCTCTTCAGTTTCAGGAACCACTACACTGAAAATATAGTCTTGCATTCCCATAGATTCTTTTCTAGATTCCAAATTCATTTTAACTTTATTTTCATAACCTGAATAAGTATGAATTACATACCATTGTTTTTCATTTGATTCCATATTAATTACTCCCTTTACAATCCAAAATAAAAAAACTTCGTAACTAACGAAGTTCCCTATGTCTCTAAATACATATTATATTAATTTATATTAATTATCAATATTAAAGTAGATGCAATGCGTATTGCACTAGTAAATCAACAACTGCAAAAAAGATTGCAAACATAATCGACATACCAATAACAGTCGAAGTATCTGTTTTAGTTTGTTTAGCATTTGGCCAAACAACTTTTTTCATTTCAGATCCTACATTTCTAAAAAAGCCAAATAGTTTCATATTATTTATTTCTCCTTAAAATCATTTTGTTTCTAAATGTAGAGTAGAAACTCCACAATGTTTACAAAATTTTTTTATAGCAAAACGTTTATCTCTATCAATTTTAGCAGATGTAATATAGTTTCTTGAACCACACTTAGAGCAAGCTAAAACAATTTTTTGTTGAGCCATAAATCACACATCCAATCAACCAAGATATTACCATTAAAGTACTCATAACGTCAATTTATTAAATTTAACACGGCATCTCTCAAAAGCATTACTAACTTTAGATTCTTTACAATTATTTTCTAAAGCTATTTCAGAAAAATCTTTTTTACTAAACAATGCAACCAAAGTTTTTTGTTCAAAATCAGAGCAAACTTTCAAGAGTTTCAATATTTTTTCTTGCAAAATAATTTGGCTTTCTGGGCAAACCGCTAAAGCATCAGACATTGTGTCTGATAAGAATTTTTCATTACTGTTAAATGATGTTTGCATAGTAACTGGAATTCTTTTTTGTGCATTACTTCTTCTTATAAGATCAAAGCATTTGTTTTTAAGACTCATTTTAAAAAAAACGCCAAAATTAACCATTTTTTCAACATCGTATCTTTTAACTGAATTTAACATAACTATGATGGCTTCTTGATACCAATCATCAACGTCAAAGCCATGTAAATAATAAGTAGCCCAAAGTTTATTAACCAAAGGTCTATACTTCTCAAATAATTCATTAATTGCATCCTCATCATGCATTTTAATTCGCTTTATTAAATTTTTGTCTATTAGATACGATTCACTTTTATAGTACATCATTCACCTCATGAACTTTTATAAGGTTATAAACTAAATGAATAACGTACCCCATTCAAGCGAACATAAGTTCCCACTATATAAATTAGACGGTATACCAATATATTTATATAAATATATTTATAACTTATTATTTAGATAAATCATCTCTTAATTTTTCTAAAACCATCATTTGCTCAGGGGGAATAGTATTTCGAATGACTTTGCCCTGATTTTTATAGCTCTTCACATCATGTTGAATTTCTGTCTTAGCTCTTTGAATATCCCGCAACAATTCTCTAGCTGGTAATCTTAACGCTCCTGCTGAAAATACAGTCCACTGTTCTGCTTGGTCTGAAGTTACCACTACCACCTGTAAAAATCTAGATTGCTTCTTTCTAACAAAAGATTCAATATATGAATCCGCAGTTTCATTCTTATTTGTCCAGATTACATCTAAGTTATAGTGCTTATCTTTTCTTGAAAGTCCAGGGACGTACATCGCATCAAAAATCACAATGATGTTTAATTCACGATATTTTTTATATTCAGAAATTTCCTTTAATAATTCGTCCCTTGCATCAGCCAAACGATTATCAAGTTTCATTTGATTCAAATGTGGCCAGTTACCAATAACATTGTATCCATCAATAACCAAAAGCTGCTTTTTCAATGAATAACACCACCTAACTAAAGGGGATTTCTGGAACTGTAACCTTGATACATCAATAAACTAGCGGCCACACTAGCATTAAGGCTTTGTACTTGACCTACCATAGGAATTGTTAGCATTTGATCAACATTCTTTTTAAGTAATGGTGAGATTCCCTTACCTTCATTACCAATAACAATAGCTGATGAACCTTTACCATCCCATCTACGATAATCGGTTCCATTCATATCCGTACCGAAAATCCAAACCCCATTATCTTTTAAATACTTGGCTGTATTGATTAAGTTAGTAACCCTAACCACTGGAACTCTTTCAATGGCGCCGGCTGACGTTTTGGCAACCGTTGAAGTAATTCCCACAGCACGATGTTTGGGAATTATAACCCCATTTACACCACTAGCATCAGCAGTTCTAATAATCGAACCTAAGTTGTGAGGGTCTTCTATATTATCCAAGATTAGAAAGAAAGGTTCTTCATTTCTATTTTTAGCATTCTCAAAGATATCGTCTAAAGTAGCATATTTATATGGCGACACTGACAATACTACTCCTTGGTGATTTTGATGATCAGACAATATATCCAACTTTTGTTTAGGTACAACCGAAATAACTAACTTCTTTTGCTTGGCTAATTTAATTATTTCAGAAATTGATTTCTCATCTTTTTTTATTCCATTTTGTAAAAATACTTTATTTATTTCTTGTTTACCACGTAGTGCCGAAACTACGGGATGACGTCCAATTATAAAATCACTTTGGTCACTATCATTATTTTTCATATTTTGTTCTCCCTGCATCTATTTGTTCAATACACCAATAGCATAACTCATCTAAACGATCTTGTTGATGACTTAAAGATAAGTATCCCATTAAAGCTTCAAATCCAGTTGAAATACGATAAGTAATTACACTAGTATTTTTGGCGTGTGTATAACTTTTAGCGTTGCGACCACGTTTAAAAACTGATATTTCATCATCAGTTAACTTTTTATCATTTAGCATTAAATCAATTAAAGCCGCCTGAGCCTTGGCAGAAACATATTTACGAGCAGTTTTTTGTAAGTGGTTAGGTTTAGTCAAACCAATTCCTAATAAATGCTTTCTAACATATACCTCATAAATAGAATCCCCTAAGTAAGCCAGAGCAATTGCATTTAGTTGATTATAATCAACTTCTTGTTCTTCTATCATTTATATTATTCCCTTCTAAAACGTGTTCCTTGAGCAGTATCTTCAAGAATAATTCCCTTAGATTTTAAATCTTCTCGAATTTCATCACTACGAGCAAAGTTACGGTCTTTTCGAGCTTGGTTTCTTTCTTCAATTAAGCGTTCAACTTTTTCGTCATTTAAAGCTTCGAATTGTAATTTAACTCCAAAAATGCTAGCCATGGTAGATAACTTTTTAAGAATTAACTTGATAGTATCTTTAAATACATACTCTCTTTCAGAATAGACATTACCCAACTTAGCTAGTTCATATACTTGAGCAATTCCATTTTGAACATTAAAATCATCATCCATTGCATCTTGAAAATCTGCCTGAATTTGTCTAACTTCTTGGTCCACTTTAGGGTCATTAAAGTCATCAGCAGTATCTAATCGATAAGACAAATTATTGTAAGCAGTTTGTATTTTCTTCAAATTATTAGCAGCAACCGATAAGTTCTTTTGATTATATTGAATAGGTCTTCGATATTGCGTAGTCGACATTAAAAATCTAATAACTTGTGCATCAACTTTTTTAACTAATTCATGAACAGTTACAAAATTTCCTAGTGATTTACTCATCTTTTCATTTTCGTCACCAACCGTAACAAATCCATTATGCATCCAATACTTTACAAAAGTTGTGCCTGTTTTAGCCTCACTTTGTGCTCTTTCATTCTCATGATGTGGAAATTCTAAATCTTCACCGCCACCATGAATATCAATGGTATTACCTAAGTACTTAGTAGCCATTACTGAACATTCAATATGCCAGCCAGGACGACCATTTCCCCAAGGCGACTTCCATGAGATTTCACCTGGTTTGGCCGGTTTCCATAAAACAAAGTCAACAGGGTCTTCTTTTAAAGCTAATTCTTCCTGGTTAACGTGTTCGCTAGCACCCGCTTCTAAATCGTCAATACTTTCGTGAGCTAATAAACCATATGATTTAAATTTTCTGGCACGATAATAAACATTGCCCTTATTCTCATAAGCAAAACCATTTTTAATTAGTACTTTAATAAATTCGATAATATCATCAATATTTTCAGTAGCTCTAGGATTATTGCTAGCAGGTTTCACATTAAGTGCTTTAACGTCTTCATTATAAGCATTTATATATTTATCGGTTAATGCTTTAACACTGATATTTTGTTCATTTGCTGCTTTTATAATTTTGTCATCTACATCAGTGAAATTAGAAACATAGTTTACTTGATATCCACAATACTCCAAATACTTTCTAATCGTATCAAATGCGACAACACTTCTAGCATTACCAATATGAATATAGTTGTAGACTGTGGGCCCACAAACATACATATTAACAATTCTTTGATGAATTGGTTCAAAATTTTCCTTTTTTCTAGTTAATGTATTATATATACGTAGCAAATTGGGCACCTCTAATTCTGTTAATGTTGCAATTCACTTTATTTTATCATAATTTAAGTATTTATTTTAAGGAATAATAAAAGGACTGGCTCAAATGAACCAGTCCAATTAATGTATTTATTAATTATTATTTATTAATTTGTTTTAAAGTTTGATCAATATGTTCCAAAGCTTTTTGTCTTCCAATCAATTCAATAGATTCAGGAAGTTCAGGTCCGTGCATTTCATGAGTAACCGCAATTCTAATTGGCATCCATAATTTACGACCTTTAATGCCTGTGTCTTTTTGAATAGATTTGATAGTACTTAGAATTTCTGTCTTATCAAAAATATCAATTTTGCTAATGCGTTCGGAAAATTCTTTTAATACTACAGGAGCAGTATCATTGTCGATTTCTTCCAATGATTCACCATCAATTTGTTCCGGTTCATTAAAGAACACACTAGCCATTTCGTTGATTTGTGCCATATAACTCATTTGTTGTTTATAAACGTTAACTAACTTACGAGCCCATTCAATTGTTTTAGCATCTGGTTGTTTAGGTAAATTACCCTTTGCAATAAGTTGACGTAATGCCAAGTCCATAACAACATCTTCATCACTAGATTTAACATATTGATTATTAATCCATTCTAGCTTCTTGTTATCAAAGTTAGCAGGTGATTTACTCAAACGATTTTCATCATACATTTTAATGAATTGTTGTTTAGAGAAAATTTCATCTTCACCCTTAGGAGACCAACCAAGTAATGTAATAAAGTTGAACATAGCATCTGGTAAGTAACCTAAATCTCTATATTGTTCAATAAATTGAATAATCGATTCATCACGTTTACTCAACTTTTTACCAGTATCAGCACTAGTAATTAAACTCATATGACCAAATTTAGGTGCTTCCCAACCGAAAGCTTCGTACATCATTAGTTGTTTAGGAGTATTAGCAACGTGATCATCGCCACGGAATACATGTGAAATCTTCATTTCATGGTCATCAACAATTACAGCAAAGTTGTAGGTTGGCATTCCGTCACGTTTAACGATGACAAAATCGCCACCAATTGTATCAGAATTAAATGAAACATGTCCTTTTACAATGTCATCCCAAGCATATTCAGTATTCTTAGGTACTCTAAAACGAATAACTGGTTTTAAACCTTTAGCTTCTGATTCAGCCATTGATTGTTTAATTTCTTCATCAGTCATACCAGCATATTCATATTCATAGTGAGGCATAACACCACGTGCACGTTGTTCTTCACGATCAGCTGTTAATTCTTCTTCTGTACGGTATGAATAGTAAGCTTTATCTTCATCTAATAATTGTTGAATTAATGGAGTATAAATAGACTTTCTTTCAGATTGTCTGTATGGTCCATATTCACCTGGTTTGTCAGGACCTTCGTCCCAGTCTAATCCTAACCATTTCAGATTATCTAGTTGACTTTTTTCACCATCAGCTACATTTCGTTTAGTATCGGTATCTTCTATACGAATTATGAACTTTCCCTTATTATGTCTTGCAAATAAGTAATTAAAAATAGCAGTTCTTGCGTTACCGATATGTAAATGTCCTGTAGGACTTGGTGCATATCTAACACGAATAGAGTTCTTAGCCAATGCGTATTCTCCTCTTTTAATAAAATTTAAACTTTAATATCAATATAAGTTTACAATGAAAAAATGTAAAAATAAAGTGTTCGTAAACTATTATTTATCAATTTTCGCAAATATCATTTTACCAGCATCTGTTTGTAAAGCGCTAGTAACTGTAACATCTAATAGTTGATTCATGTGGTCACGACCACCTTCCACAACTACCATCGTTCCATCGTCTAAATAAGCAACCCCTTGACGTCTTTCAGTTCCTTTTTTAACAACTGTAACTTGCATCGATTCCCCTGGTATTACTTTTTGTTTCAGAGCATTAGACAAAGCGTTAATGTTTAAAACATTTACATTTTGAAATGAAATAACTTTATTGAGATTATAATCATTAGTAACAATTACACCGTTAATATCTTTAGCTAATTGAATTAACTTGCTGTCGACTTCTGAGATTTGCTTATAATCTTTATCATACATCTCAATGGGCATAATTTTTTCGCTTTGTAGTTTATTTAAAATGTCTAAACCTCTTCGTCCTCTAACTCGTTTTACACTATCACTAGAATCAGCAATGTACTGTAACTCGTATAAAACAAAATTTGGTACAACTAATGTGCCTTCCAAAAACCCAGTTTTAACTAGGTCATAAATTCGACCATCAATTAAAATATTAGTATCTAATATTTTATAATTGTTATTTTTAGAGTTAGAAACATTATTGGAATTATTTCTTTTAATACTAAAGTGAAATAGTTTTCCCCAATCGTTAATTCTAGTCGTTCCTAAAATAAATCCAAAATATCCTAAAAATAGCATTAACAAAATTGGAATAATGGTATTAATTAAGAATGTTTGAGATCTAAATAAAACGATAGAAATTAAAATTGCTAATACTAATCCCAATATCATTCCGATAACGCCCATTAGTAAATATAAAGGACTTTTTCTTGATAAATATTTTTCAGTCCTATCTAACATATTTTTAATTTGATTAGTTAGTAGAAAAGACAATCCTAAGAAAATCAAGCATCCCAAAATAAAGTCAGTAAAAATATTATTCAAGAATTTAATATTATATAAATTGGTTACAAACCATAGGTCTGGAAGATAAACAATTCCAATCGCTCCACCAATTATTATTAAAATCGATTGGATAATTCTGGTTCGATTTAAAGATTTCATCCCTATTTAACTCCTTTCTATCCTATTGCAACTTTTAAAGCCTCCGACAAAGTTGAAACTCCTACAATTTCAATATCTTTAGGATAATCCCAACCATTTAAATTATTTTTAGGTAATAACACTCGTTTAAAGCCTAATTTCTTTGCTTCTGCCACTCTCGACTCAATCCGACTAACTCTTCTAATTTCGCCGGTTAATCCAATCTCTCCAATATAGCAATCGGTAGCATTAGTTCCTACGTTTTTATAACTAGATGCAATACTTACTGCAACTGATAAATCAATTGCCGGCTCGTTTAATTTTACACCACCTGCAGCTTTTAAATAAGCATCTTGATTTTGTAGCATTAGGCCCGCTCGTTTTTCTAACACTGCCATTAATAAGGCAACTCGATTGCGGTCCAGTCCTGTCGCAGTTCGTTGAGCATTTCCAAAAACTGACTGAGTAATCAATGCTTGAATTTCTACCAAAATCGGCCTGGTTCCTTCCATTGAAACCACAATTGCTGAACCAGTAGCATTCTTTAAACGTTCTTCTAAAAATACTTCCGACGGGTTAGATACTTCAATCAAACCTTCGCCACGCATTTCAAATATTCCTAGCTCATCAGTAGAGCCAAAACGATTTTTTACCGCACGCAAAATTCGATAAGAATGGTGCATGTCACCTTCAAAATATAATACAGTATCAACCATATGTTCTAGTGTTTTAGGTCCTGCAATTGCTCCACCTTTAGTCACGTGACCAACTACAAATACTGTAATTGCATTACTTTTAGCAATATTCATTAATTCAGCTGTGATTGCCCTAACTTGACCAATTGATCCAATATTAGAGTCAACTTCTGGTTCTTGAATAGTCTGAATAGAATCCACCACTACGATATCAGGTTTTATATCATCAATGGCTGTACGAATTAGTTGCATATCAGTTTCTGGATAAATATAGACTTGTGAGTTATCAACAACCAAACGATCAGCGCGCATTTTAATTTGATTAGCACTTTCTTCTCCAGAAACATAAAGAACTTTTTGCTTTTTTTGACTTAATTGGCCTGAAATCTGCAATAGTAATGTTGATTTACCAATTCCAGGATCACCACCAATTAAAACTAACGAGCCTGGCACAACTCCTCCACCTAAAACACGGTTAAACTCTTCAGATTCAGTTTTTATTCTAGGCTCATCTTGTGCTTTAACGTTTCCAATCAATTCTGGTTTTATACGGCTACCGTTGGAACCAGAAACACTAAAAGATTTAGTTCTCTGATTATTACTACTTTGAACTTTTTCTTCTACGAACGTATTCCACTTTGAACAATTAGGACATCGACCTAAATACTTTGGTGAAATGTAGCCACAGTCTTGACAAACAAATTGGGTTTTTAATTTAGCCAATTAAATGCCCCTTTCTTATTTTCCTGATGATCCAAAGCCACCATTACGCTTAGTCTTTATCGTTTCTTCATTATCCACAGTTAAGAATGGCATAAATATACCTTGTCCAATTCTCTCGCCTTTTTTAATTTTACGATCAGTTAAACCAAAGTTCATTAATTGAATGTATATCTCGCCTTCATTTTTATCGTTATTATAATAATCTGCGTCGATAACACCAATTCCATTTGGTAAAATCATATTTCTTTTAAGTGGTCCGCTAGAACGGTTGGCAATAATTAAAACTTCACCTGGTTGCATATAAGCTTTAATTCCTGTTGGAACTAACAAAGGCTTAATAATTTTCTGTGCTTTTTCCATATTATCATCTGAAACTGATTTTTGATGTTTTAATGCCCATAAAACTTTTAAAAAGCCAAGTTTCCAAATTGATGGCAGTACAAAATCGCTAGCACTTTCAAAATCATATCCAGCTGATTGTTGTGTTGCTCTACGAGGCAAATTAATACCTTGTTCTTTATACTTTGAGACTACTTCAAATCCACGTTTCATAATCCACATCCTAAGCAAAAAATTTTATTAATATCATATGCTATTTTAAAACAAATATCTTGTTACATAAATACGTTTTTTTATTTGACAAACACTTATTAAGCATAGAAAATTATAGTAATGGGTTTAAATATATGTTTTAATTATTAAGGATTATACTAAATTAAGAAATTTTTTTATACTATATCTAACATTTAATTTATAACACACTCAGACGTATTTAAAATATATAGAGGAGAAATTTATGCTATGGATAAAGAATCAATGAAAAAGATAGCTGGTCAAGAGGCTGTTAAATATATCAAAGATGGAATGACCGTTGGTTTAGGCACTGGTTCCACTGTTAAATATCTTTTAGATGCACTGGGTGCAAGGGTTGTAAATGAAAACTTGAGAATAATTGGTGTTCCAACATCTAACCGTTCAGCTAAAAGAGCCCGTGACCTAGGTATTGAGGTCAGAAGTATCGATGACGTTGATCACATTGATTTAACTATTGATGGTGCTGATCAAATTGATGAAAACTTTCAAGGCATTAAAGGTGGCGGAATTGCTCATCTAAGAGAAAAAATTGTTGCTATCAACTCTGATAAAAATTTATGGATAGTAGACGATACTAAAATGGCTAAAAACTTAGGATCATTTCCACTACCGTTGGAAGTAACTCCCTATGGTAGTACCCACCTGCTTAAAAGATTAGATAAGATGGGCTTTAACCCTAAATTTAGAACTAACGCTAAGGGACAACACGTTTTGACTCACGCTGATAATTACATTATTGATTTAAACTTAGGATATATTGAACACCCACACGAATTAGAAAAAGTATTAAACAATATGACTGGAATTGTAGAACATGGATTATTCTTGGATATTGTAGATGTAGTAATAGCCGGTACAAGTGAAGGCCCTAAAACATTCAAAGCAAGATAATTTTAATTTTTCTCTAATTACAAGCACTGTGATATATCTATATTTCAGTGCTTTTTTTATTGGTAATATTAGAGATATGATGTACAATATTAGAATAACTAAGGAGGAATTTTCATGGGAAAAAGTATTAGTTTAGATGATGTGCAAAAATATCAAAATAATCTTAATGAAAGAAAAGAAGCTAAAGTACTTCAAAGAGCAATTAGTCATGATGGTATTGCAAATGCATCCACTGATTTCAAAGCTCAAGGCAAAATGGATCCTGTATTTTCAGTTGAATTAGATACTGGTGCAGTTGCTAATCAAAAACGCAGTGGACGTTGCTGGATTTTTGCTGCTTTAAATACAATGAGACACCATTTAGCTGACGTATTTAACATTAAAGGTGACTTTGAACTTTCACAAAGTTATACTTTCTTCTGGGATAAATTTGAAAAATCCAACTGGTTCTTAGAAAATGTTCTAAAAACAGCTGATCAACCTCTTACTTCCAGAAAAGTTGCTTGGTTAATGGAAACACCTCAACAAGATGGTGGCCAATGGGATATGCTATGTGCAATTGTTGATAAATATGGTGTTGCGCCTAAATCAGCTATGCCTGAAACAGCAAACAGTAATGATTCTAGCTCACTAAACGCAGTTTTAAACTTAAAACTAAGAAAAGATGCTTCAGTTTTAAGAAAAATGATTAGTGAAGATGCTGATGATAAAGACATCGAGGCTAAGAAAGACGAAATGCTTAACGAAATTTACAGAATGTTGGTATACGCATTGGGTGAACCAGTTAAGGAATTTGACTTTGAATACCGCGATAAAGACAAAAACTATCATATTGATAAAAACTTAACTCCAAAGTTATTCTTCGATAAATATGTAAATGTAAATCTAGATGACTACGTATCAATCATTAACTCACCTACAGATGACAAACCATATAACAAAACATACACAGTTGATATGTTAGGTAATGTGGTAGATGGTAGACAAGTTAAACACTTAAACTTAGATATTGATGAATTCACTAAGTTAGCCGTTAAACAACTTGAAAATGGTGAAAGTGTTTGGTTCGGTAGCGACGTAGTCCAAAAATCAGACCGTAAAAACGGAATTCTAGATGATAATTTATTTGTAGAAGATGAAATGTTTGACGTAGATTTATCATTAACTAAAGCTGAACAATTAGATTACGGACAAAGTGTTATGGACCATGCAATGGTTTTAACTGGTGTAGACATTGTTGACGGTCAACCAACTAAGTGGAAAGTTGAAAATAGCTGGGGAGACAAAGTTGGTACTAAGGGCTATTTTGTAATGAGCCACTCTTGGTTTAAAAAATTTGCATACCAAGTTGTCATAAATAAAAAATATTTATCAGACGCTTTACAAAAGGCACAAAGCGAAAAACCAGTCTTATTAGACCCTTGGGATCCAATGGGAACTTTGGCTTTTAATGAAAAATAATTTATAATTGTACCTGTAGTTTATCAAGCAGTAAAAAGCGTGGATTATATCCACGCTTTTTTACTTTGCTATATTATTATTTTTTTATCTAATATTTTTAAATTTCTATCAAATGTGTAAACAATTGGCTGACTATTTGGAACCTCTACTTGATTAATTTTTTCGTCAGGAATTACTTCTAAAAATTTTATTAAAGCTCGTAAAGTAGAACCATGTGCAACAATCAATTGATTATGATTATTCATTAAATTTGGTGCTATCGAATCAGTCCAATAAGAAATTAATCTTTGATATGCCATCGATAAACTTTCGCCTAGTGGCTCAGTTATTCCACAGTTGCAATAATTATTAATCGCGTCAGATGCTTTTAGCAATGGCGGAAGTCCGTAAAATCCTCGACGCCAAGCATTGAATTTATCTGTACCATATTTATTTTTAATATCCTGTTTGTTTTTACCTCTTAAGTTACCGTAATGTCGTTCATTTAACCGCCAAGACTTATGTTCTCTAATGTAAAGCTGATTAATTTCTGATAAAACAATGTTAGCCGTTTTAATGGCTCGTAATAGCAATGAAGTGTGAACATCTTCAAAATGGATATGTTCATCGAATAATTTTTTACCAGCTAAATGAGCTTGTAACTCACCTTCAGCAGTCAATGGAACATCATTCCAGCCTGTAAATATATTATTTTTGTTAGCTAGACTTTGTCCATGCCTCATAATAACTAATTTGACCAATAAATCATCTTCTTTAAAAGAATTTAAACTTTCATTCCTGAATTTTTTGTTTCAATCTGGTTACCCACAAATGTTATGACTGAACCAATTAGAATTATAATAATTCCAATAACTGTATTCAAAGTAATATGCTCACCAATTAATATCATAGCTAATATTGGAGCTAGGCCGGGTTTAATAAAAAATACTAAAGATGCCATTGAAACTCCGGATAAATCCATTGTTAAGAAATAAAATGCAAATCCCCCACCAGTGACACATACACTAACGAAAAATAGAATCCAAAAATAGTGTAAATTAACATTTTGAATTATCGGCATGCTAGCAAAATCTTTTAGCCAAGCCACTTTAGACATTTTACTAGATATAAAATTAATATGTGAACAAGAAATTAAAATTAAAAGTTCAGCTGATCCAACTAAAAACGTATAACAAGTCATTTTTAATCCACCATAACCAGTCACAAAAGAACCCCATCTAGTAACAATACTATATAAACCAAAAGTAAGTGCAGATCCAATCGCTAAAGATAACCCTAAAGGATTAGTTAAATTGGCTGGATTAACAATTACTAACAATCCTATCAAGGAAATAATTAGTGATATAAAACTAACTCTAGTAATTTTTTCCCTTAAGATTAATAAGGCAAATAAAATAGCAAAGATGGGATTACAACTAAATAATACAGCTACCGTTGAAGCTTTGTCATAAACTACTGCCAGTTGAAATAAAGTCATACTTACAACTACACATAAAAATCCGGTAAGCATAAATATGAATAAGTTTTTTATTTTAAAACCATTTTTAACTTTATCACTAAATGTGAACGGAATTAAGACTATTCCTCCAATAAAAAATCGAATTAAATTCAACTGAATAGGATTAAAAGCTCCACCAGCACTTTTTAAAGCTATTTCCATAGAACTAAACATAAATGTTGAAATTATTATGTATAAGAACGTTTTTCGCAAAACAAAAAATCTCCTTTTCTAAATAAATTGTGCAAAAACAATAAAAAAATGATAATATAGTGTATCTGAAAGCTACTACTTATTTGTTATAATTAAAAAAAAGTAAATAATAATAATTTTTATTGATATATAACAATAAAGTTAGTAGCATTTGAATTATAACATAACGTACTTTACTGTTATTATTGTATTAGGGTACATACAATATATAAAAATAAGAACGAGGAATGTATATGCAAAACAATAACGAAAAAGAAATAACCAAACGAAGCAACTCAACACATTATAAAAAACGTAAACATAAAGCAATGTGGATAATATTTTTTATTGTACTAGCAGCAATAATTTTTGGGTTATTTAAAGGTTATGGTGCTTATAAAAAAGCTGAGAAAACATTTAATAAAGCCTATGAAGCTGGCGATACCAATAAACTTAGAAACGTTTCAAGTGTTATATCGCAAAATAAGCCTTTATCTATCCTATTGCTAGGAACAGATACTGGAGCCTTAGGTCGTCACGACACTGGTAGAACTGATACTTTAATTTTAGCTACTGTTAACCCTAAGAAAGAAACAATTCATTTAACTAGTATCCCAAGAGATACTAAGGTTACAGTTCCTGGAGACTCACAACCATACGAAAAAATAAACGCTGCTTATACTATTGGGGGACCATCTTCGGCAGTACAAACTGTTCAAAACCTATTAAATGTCCCAATTGATTTTTATGCAATTGTAAATATGGGCGGTCTTGAAAAAATGGTAAATGCAGTTGGTGGAGTTGAAGTTAATCCTAAATTAACTTTCCATTACGGTGCTGCTAACGTTGTAAAAGGTCAAAAAGTTCTTTTAAACGGTAAACAAGCATTAGATTATTCACGTATGCGACATGATGATCCTTTAGGTGATTATGGACGTCAAGCTCGTCAAAGAGAAGTCTTACAAAAATTGGTAATGAAGGGTATGAATATTTCTTCACTACCTAGATATAAAGAAATCTTAAATTCTATTTCAGGTAACTTAAAAACCGACATGAAATTTAATGATATGTTAGCTATTAGAGAAAGATATGGTAATGCTACTCATCATATCAAATCTGAAACCTTACAAGGTCAAAATGCAGTATTTGATGGCATTGATTATGAAGTGCCATCAGATGACGAGTTACTTAAAATAACTAATAACATCAGAAACAGTTTAGGATTAAATACGTTCAGCTCTTTATCTGAAGCTCAAACACAAACTGATGATAGTGGAAACAGTAGTAATAACACTGATAGCAATTCATCTACAAACAATAGTTACAATTCAAATAGCTACAGCAGTCAACCTGCTTATTAATAAACAATTAAATAGCCTAAATGATTTAAAAATCATTTAGGCTATTTTTATACAAGTCATAGCAAAAAAGGTTTCCTAAAATTAATTTTAGGAAACCTTTTTACTAATAAGAATATGCGGCCAAGAAGATTCGAACTTCCACCGAGATAATTCCCGACAAGATCCTTAATCTTGCGCGTCTGCCAATTCCGCCATGGCCGCAATTCAACTAACATTTAATATAATAACAAATTTAATTCAAATTGGCAATAATATAGTTATAAAGTCATTCTCCTCTAACCTGAGCCCCATCTCGATCAATATTTATAATTCTTAAGCTACCTTTAAAATCTTGATCACTTAAAGCATCCCTAATTTGATTCAATTCTGATTCAGTCCCCAGTGTAACAACCGTAGAGCCAAAGCCACTTAAATAAGTACTGTGAACACCTACCCGATGTGCAATATTTCTAATTAAATTTAAATTATAACCATCATCTGATGAAATATATTTATAAAAATGATCTAATTCCATCATCGAAGTGGCTTTGCTCCATTCATTAGACATAATTGCAGCAATAAAAACGTTAGAAAAGCTACTAGCATTCACTGCATCTTTATAACTTATCATTTCGTTATCAGCAATTATTTTACTTTGGTTAGAGCTATTTTTTATTGAAACTAAAGCTTTAATATTTTTAGGTATCGTAGTTTTTACAGTAGTAGCTAAATTACCATCAAACGTAGAAATGGTTAAATCACCTAAAATGGCTGATGCAACATTATTAGAATGCTTTTCCATTCGAGAGCCTAAATTAATTTGTTCATCTAATGATAAATTCATTTTGCCTAAAGCATTAGCAATTTTTATACCCGCAACAGTAGCTGTAGTACTAGAACCTAGGCCATGCATAACTGGAATGTCTGACATTACGGTTAACTGGTGTGGCTTAATATCTGGATTTATTTTTAAAATAGTTTTAACTATTAGATTATTTTCATCATGTGGAATTTGTTCTCCCAAAGCATGATTGACTCTCCACTCACTAGTTGGTTCTTCTACAATTACAGTGTAATATAATTTTAACGCAATCCCAATAGAATTTACCCCAGGCCCTAAATTGGCTGAAGTAGCTGGAATTCGAACAATAACTTTGCCCAATTTATTCATCTCCATTTGTCATGATAACTTTATATTACCGTGGCACTTACTACATACATATTTTAAAGAATTAATCTTCTTATGTCTAATATAAACTCGACCACAATCTTGACAAACATATCTTAAACTCTTTTGTTTTTCTAAAATAGGTACATATCGACTTCCACCAACTTTTTTTAATAGACTTTTAAATTCATTACTACTATGTTTTCCAGAATAACCATCAAGATGCAAATGGTAATGACATAGTTCGTGCTTAATTACACCAATCAAAATTTCACATGAATATTTTTCTAAAATTTTAGGATTTATATCAATCCAATGTTCTTTTAAACTATACCTGCCTCCAGTAGTTTTTAGTCGAGTATTGAAAAAAGCTTGATGTTTAAATTTTTTATTGAAATATTTAATAGATATTTTTTGAACTAGTAAAGTTAACTCATCATCCGTCATGTTTTCATTTCTTTCTTGTTTTTATTAAACTACGTAAAATAGACCTATAAAAAATTAAAAAAGTACAAGCAAAATAAATTGCTTGTACTTAAAACTACTTCCAAAAACTATCATAAATATTAATTGGTAAGTGACGCTTATGTTCAGTTTTAACATACCAATTTTCAATTTTTTTAGCCGCACTAACCGATATTTCTTTGCCTTCAAGATAATCATCAATATCATCATAAGTTACACCCAACGCTACTTCATCTGGCAGTGCTGGTCTATTATCTTCTAAATCAGCAGTAGGTGTTTTTTGATAAAGATGCTTAGGAGCATTTAACAATTCTAGCATTTGTTGGCCCTGACGCTTATTTAAACGCCAAATTGGAGTTATATCAGCAGCACCATCACCATACTTAGTGTAAAAACCTGTAATTGCTTCTGCAGCATGGTCAGTACCTAAAACTGCCCCTTTTTCTTCCCCAGCTATAGCATACTGAACTATCATACGCTCACGAGCCTTAATGTTTCCTTTATTAAAATCAGAAATTTTTTCACCAGCTGATTCTAAAACATTAACTGCAGAATCTGCCATGGGTTTAATATCGACTCGCAAAATTTTATCAGCATGCATAAATTTAATTGCATCCATAGCATCAGATTCATCAGCCTGTGTCCCATATGGCAAACGCACTGCAATAAATTGGTAATTGTTATCGCCACTTTCATCCCTGAGTTCATCAATTGCCATTTGTGATATTTTGCCCACTAAAGTAGAATCTTGTCCTCCAGAAATGCCTAACACCAAACTTTTTAGAAATTTATTTTTTTTAAGGTAAGCTTTCAAAAAATCAATACTGTTTCTGATTTCAGCTTTAGCATCTATTTGTGGTTTCACTTTTAATGTTTCAATAATTTCTTTTTGTAATTCTCGCATTCTAACCATCTCTTTAATAATCTAAGTTTTGAATAAATTTATGAACCTTTTTAATAATAGCCATTTTGTTATCCCAACATTTTTGTGATAAATCAACTGGATAATCCTGTGGGTTTAATTCACGTTTATATTCTGGCCATAATGAAGCTAATGCACTAGCTGAATATTGCTTAATTTCAGATAATTTAGGCTGTTTATAAACTAATTTACCGTTTTTGAAAATATCTTTTAGTAGCGGTTTAGCTTCGAAGTCAGTAATTGTTTTATTGATATAAGTAAATTGTGGATGGAACATATAAATGCTATCTTGTGCTTGAGGATTTTCATCACTTAAAGCAATATAATCACCTTCAGATTTACCATCCGCACTTTCAGTAATGCGCCAAACCTGTTTTTTACCTGGAGTCGAAACTTTTTCAGCATTGTTAGATATTTTAATGGTATCAATCATTTTACCATCGTTATTTTCAACAGAAACCATCTTGTAGACAGCTCCTAGAGCAGGTTGATCAAATGCTGTAATCACTTGAGTCCCTACACCCCAAATATCAATTTTAGCATCTTGCATTTTTAAACTAGTAATGGTTTTTTCATCTAAATCATTAGAAGCAATTATTTTAGCATCCTTATATCCTGCATTATCTAGCATTTCTCTAACTCGTTTGGATAAATAAGCCATATCTCCAGAATCAATTCTAACTCCTGCAAAGTGGATTTTATCACCCATTTCGTTAGCTACTTTAATTGCACTGGGAACTCCACTTTTAATAGTATCGTAGGTATCAACTAAAAATACGCATTCCTTATGAGTTTCAGCATAAGCTTTAAATGCATCATAATCATCACCATACAATTCAACTAAAGAATGTGCATGTGTTCCACTAATTGGAATCCCAAATTTCTTACCAGCCAAAACATTGGAAGTTGAATCGAATCCGCCAATATAAGCAGCGCGAGTGCCCCAAATAGCAGCAGATGTTTCTTGAGCTCGACGACTACCAAATTCTAATAAAGGATCATAATTAGCAGCCATTCTTATTCTAGATGCTTTGGTTGCAATCAAAGTTTGGTAGTTAACCATGTTAAGTAAGGCGGTTTCAATCAGCTGACATTCAGCTACAGTACCTTCAATTTGCATAATAGGTTCATTATTAAATACTAGTTCTCCTTCTAAAGCTGATCTAATATTACCTCTAAAAGAAAAATTACGTAGATATTCTAAGAATTCGTCCGAATAGTTACCTGTTGAACGTAAAAATTCAATATCATCATCAGTAAAATTGAGATTATTAATATAATTAATAACTCTTTCCAAACCAGCAAAAATAGCGTACCCATTTTCAAATGGCATTTTCCTAAAAAACATTTCAAATACTGCACGCCTATTTTGAATACCTTTTTCAAAATAAGTTTGCATCATGTTGATTTCATAAGCATCAGTATGCATTGTTAAATTATCGCAGTTAGACGCACTCAAGATAATTAATTCCTCCTAATGTATCGCTTTTTATTGTCTTTTATTTTATCATTAATTAAATAAATAATCATACTGAAAGTTGAAAGGAAACAAAATGAATAATAACACCACTAAAATTTTAAATATTGAATTTTATAATCGTTCTTTTAAAAGCTTTTGCGAATTAATAGAAAAACGTACAGAAGAACGTGAAAATACTTTTGTGGTTACGGCCAATCCAGAAATAGCTGTAAATGCGCAAAATGACCGAAAATTTATGAACATTGTAAAAAGTGCTGACTTTGTAGTACCCGATGGGATTGGAATCGTCAAAGGAGCTAAAATGTTAGATTTGCCTATGAAAGAAAGAATATCAGGATATGATATTTTCTTAGAAATGCTAAAATGGGGAAACCAAAACAACAAATCAGCCTATTTTGTTGGATCAAAACCAGAAGTAATCATTAAATTACGCAATAAAGTAGCAGAGCAATATCCTAATCTTACAATATTAGGTATGAAAGACGGATACTTTAAAAACGATATAAAATTAGTAAAATCAATTCAGAAATCAAAACCTGACATGGTTTTTATGGCATTAGGTTCACCTAAACAAGAAGAATTCATTAATAAGTATCGAAAAGTTAGTAACAGCCTTTGGATTGGATTAGGTGGCAGCTTTGATGTTTTATCTGGAAATGTTAAGCGAGCACCTAAATTTTGGATAAAACACCATATAGAATGGTTATATCGACTAATAAAGCAGCCTAGTCGAATTGGTCGAATGATGGCCATTCCTAAATTTTTAAGATTGGTAAAAAAACAAAAAAGATTGTAATTAATAATTACAATCTTTTTTACTTTTCTAAATAAAATTCAAATCTCTCACCAACGTATTGAGTTCTAACGTACTCAAAAGGTTGATTATTTTGAAAAGAAGTTACTTGACGGAGTAATAAAATTGGATCGCCCTTTTTGATATCCAAATAATCAGATATCTGTTCTGAAGCTAACTTAGCAGAAACTGTTTGCTTAGCTTTAGTAGGAATTAAACTTTTTTTATGCTCCAAAGCACCATATAAGGAATTTGTAACATCTTTTTTACTTAAACCACGAATAAATTTTCTGGGAATAGTAGCTACTTCAAAACATATGGGAATATCGTCACCATAACGAATTCTTTCCATTCTTAAAACTTTGTCATCTTGGTTTATTTTTAACTTTTCCATTTCACTTAAAGATGGCTCTAAAGTATGGTAAGAAATTGTTTTACTGGATGGTTCTTTCCCCTGGCTTATCATTATATCAGTAAAACTAGTTATTCCAGACATCTTTTCTTGAACTTTCTGATTAGAGACAAATGTTCCAGAACCAACCCGCTGTTCCAAAATTCCTTCGTCTGCCAAAGTCTGAATTGCTTGACGTAAAGTCATTCTACTGACGCCAAATTGAACGGATAGTTTTCTTTCAGATGGAAGACGACTACCAATTTTCCATTCACCTTGTTCAACTTTTCTTCTTATTGAATTGTGTATTTTTATATAAATTGGCACACCCATTAAAAAGCTCCTTAAACAAATTACTTATCTTTAATAATTGAATCTATCCCATTATTTATAGATTTTTTAAATCCATTTTCTTCCATAGATAACAAACCTTTAATCGTATCTCCACCGGGAGAACAAACATCATCAATTAAACTATAAGGATTTTTGTTGGATTCAAGAACCATTTTAGAAGAACCTAAGATAGCTTTTGCGGCTATTTTTGTAGCCTGATTCTTATTTAAGCCATATTTTACTCCCATACGACTTAAAGAATCAATAAACAAATATGCATAAGCAGGTGTACAACCGCCTAATATTCCAGATATTTCGAATTTATCCTCAGGTAATTCTATGATATCACCAAAACTACTTAAAATATTTAAACTGTTTTCTTTCATTTTGCCAGACAAATTATCATTAGATTTATATACAGTTAATCCTTCATTAATTGATGAATTAATGTTAGGCAAGGTTCTTAGAATTGGCTGATTATAATCGGTAAGCTCTTCTAACCTATCTAATTTTAAGCCTGAAACAATAGATATCAATACTTTGTTTGGAACTAGATGTTCCCTAATTTCTAGCAAAACATTTTTTACAACGCTAGGTGTTACTGCTATAAAAATAAATTCACTCTTTTTAACAACTTCGATGTTACTATCAACTACAGTTATATTATTTCGTTTAGCAAATTGTTCATAACTTTTTTTATTTCTACTATGAACAATAATATTTTTACTATTAAAAGAATTTGATTTAATTAAGCCTTCAATAATAGCTTTAGCCATATTGCCAACACCGATAAACCCTATATTCATACTAACATCTCCATAAAATTGGTTAATAAAAAAGCTGATTAACTGTAAACAATTAATCAGCTTTTATTTAGTTGGGCTAGCTGGGTTCGAACCAGCGCATGACAGGATCAAAACCTGTTGCCTTACCACTTGGCCATAGCCCAATAATAATGGAGGGGAGTGGATTCGAACCACCGAACCCGAAGGAGCGGATTTACAGTCCGCCGCGTTTAGCCAGACTTCGCTACCCCTCCGAAATAATTCATAATTATAACGAATTAACAATTAAATATTATACATAAATAATTGATTGTTGTCAAGAAGTTTTTTTTAACTGCTTATTTGTTAAACAATCTCATAACTAATCAACAATTAATATAATATAATATCGTAAAATAAATGTCAACACTTTTTTATAATTAAGAATTATTTTTTTTTAGTTTACACCCTTCATTAAGCGCTTAACCGGTTTAACAAACAAAATAAGTATTAGACCAAAAACTATTGCGAACAATCCAACAAAAGCAAAGTATTTAGCTTCATTGCCTGTGTAGTATTTAACTATTTGAGAGTTAATTGCTTGAGCAGCAGCATCAGCTAAAAACCACATACTCATCATTTGAGATGAAAAAGCTTTTGGAGCAAGTTTAGTAGTTACAGATAATCCAATTGGTGAAATAAGCATTTCTGCTATTTCTATAATTGCCCAGCTTCCAATTAGCCAAAGTGGGCTAACCTTACTAGTTCCAAATAATGAAACAGGTATCACCATAAATAAATATGAAATTCCAGCTATGATCATCCCCATAACAAACTTAGATGGCGAACTTGGTTGAGAATCTCTTAGCTTGTTCCAAATAATAGCAAATATAGGTGTGTATAACATTATAAATAACGGATTTAATGATTGATACCAAGAAGGTAAAATATTGATATGGAACACGTTATTATTTTGTAAGCTAATAAATATGGTAAACGCAATTATTAATGCAAACGGAATAATTAAGCATAGATTAAATAATTTTTGATTATTAATACGTTTTTTCCCATAAAGATAGCCGATTAAAATTAATACAGCCAGGATTAATAGAATAGAAATTATTATTCCCTTACTTAAGAACAAATCATTTTTCGTTTGTGTCCCAGCAAACATTGCCAAAACAACAGCACCTTGTTCTTCTATTGCCCAAAATACTACAGCTGCTATGAATAATGGTATATAAGCCCAAACTCTCGACTTTTCAACATTATTAACTTTGCTACTGGTTAGCATTATGCAAAAGTAAACTATCGGAGTTAATATAGCAATTACACTTAGTAAGGTAATGAAGTTCTCAATGTTAAGAGAACCCATTGAAAGCATTAATCCTAGAATTAATCCAAAACCAACTAATCCAATTAAACATCTAATAAATAACTTCTTAAAATCGCTAGGTTCCAAAGGGTTACTTGGGTACATACTGTCAGCATTTAAAGTTTTTTTACCTTCAATATAGTATTGAACTAATCCAAAAAACATTCCAATTGCAGCTAGTGAAAAACCTAGATGGAAATTAACTTGTAATCCAAGACTACCAACTAACCAAGGAGATATTAACGAACCTAAGTTAATACCAAATACGAAAATAGTAAAACCAGAATCTCTTCGACGATCTTTTTCAGAGTATAAATCTCCAACCATATCAGAAACATTTGGTTTTAGTAGACCCGTTCCAAAAGTAATCAAAACAATGGACATAAATAATGTAATTCCGCCCATTGGAATTGATAATGCTATGTGTCCTAGCATTATTAGAATTCCACCATAAAAAACAGTTTTTCTACTACCAAAAATTCTGTCACTTAAATATCCTCCAAATACTGAAGATAAATAAACTAAAGAACCATAAATAGACATTATAGAAAGTGCATTAGTTTTACTAAAACCTAACCCACCATCTTCAATAGAATAGTACATGTAATAAATTAGAAGCGCTCTCATTCCATAATAACTAAATCTTTCCCACATTTCTGTAAAAAACAGGGTTGAAAGACCTTGAGGCTGTCCAAAAAATGAACTATCCATTTTTTTAGAATCTTTATTCAAAAAAATTTCCTCCAAACAATAATCATTTTAATAGAATTACATTACGATTATACGCTCATTTTAATTTGTTATCAATTTGATAATAAAATCATTAAAATAAAAAAGCACTCACATTAAAAAAACATGAGTACTTCTATTAAAAAGAGTATGCCGGCTGCAGGACTTGAACCTGTGACCCTCGGTTTACGATACCGATGCTCTACCAACTGAGCTAAGCCGGCGAATAATACTATAAAAGTGCTAACTTAAAAAGTCAGCACTCCATTTAAATATAACTCCGGCAGGCGGGCTCGAACCGTCGACAACCTGATTAACAGTCAGGTGCTCT
>NZ_AYYQ01000026.1 GCF_001435995.1 Apilactobacillus ozensis DSM 23829 = JCM 17196 | reverse complement strand
AAAAAACCGCCTTACAAAAGTTAGTTTTAATGTCCAACTTTTGTAAGGCGGTTCAAATAATTACTTGTGTTTTTTGTTTTCTACTATCGATAAAAGCATTAAGTCTAAAAATTTAAGAAATTTTTGCTTACCAGAACACAGTTTTTCTAACTCATTGGGTTTTACTAATTTGCTACTATCTATATTAGATATTATTTGATTTGCATAAAATAATTCATACTCATCCATTCTATTATGGCTGACACTGTACATAACATAATGATGTAACATATCTAGCACAGACATTGCATCGTAAACACTATATCCAAAGGACATAATTTCTTTAATAATATTACTTGCAAATTCTACTCCAATTCCAGTTGTAGGCGGATTCTTATATAAATAATGTAACGCCTTCATGTTTACAGAAAAGACATCATATTCATTAACACAAAAACTTTTAAGATATTCTAGGCCATGCAAATCAGACGGGATAACTACTTGATCATATAGATACACAGCTATTTCATTCACTAATTCCTGCTTATTTTTAAAATACCAATATATAGAAGCTGCTTTAATATCTAGACTATCAGCTAGCTTACGCATATTTAAATCTTCGTCTTTGTTTAAAATATCTAAACCAGCTAATACTATCGTTTCTTTAGAAAGTTGCATATTTATCACTCATTTCAATGTAAAAATATATTATTTTAAAATAACACATAATTGACTCTAACGTTGTTAGATGTTATTATCTAACAACGTTAGATAATTGTAACAAAGGAGGTCAACATGTCAATGTCGTTTTTAGAATTAAAAAATATTAAAAAATCGTATTACTTAGGCAAAGAAGAATTCAAAGTCCTTAAGGGAATTGATTTAAAATTTGAACGTGGTGAAATGGTATCCATTCTTGGAGAATCTGGTGGTGGAAAATCTACTTTAATGAACATCATCGGTGGACTAGATAGTAAGTATGATGGCGAAGTTTTACTAAATGGTAATTCTCTAAAACATGATACTAGTAAACAATTAGACGAATACCGAAGAAAAACAATTGGCTTCATTTTTCAAAGTTTCAATCTAATTAGCCATTTAACCATTTTAGATAATGTTTTAGTGTCATTGGAAATGACTGACCTAAGCAAAAAGGAACAAAGAACTAGAGCTGAAAACCTACTAAATAAAGTGGGATTAGGCGAACAAATGAAAAAATATCCTAATCAGCTATCTGGTGGTCAAAAACAAAGGGTTTCAATTGCTAGAGCCTTGGCATCTGACCCTGAAATGATTATTGCTGACGAACCTACTGGTGCTTTGGACCCTCAAAATACCGTAGAAATCTTAAAACTTTTAGATGACATCGCTAAAGATGGTAAATTAGTCTTAACCGTTACACATTCACAAAAAGTAGCTGATTATGGTAGCCGAATTGTACACATGACTAACGGTAAGATTGATGAAGATAAAAAACTAAAAGAAAAATATCCAGTTAAAAAACAAGAAACTTTAACATCCCGTGCCCTAAGTCAAAAGTCAATTTTTAACATGACTTTCGATAACATGAAATACAATTTAAAACGAAACTTATTAATTGTATTTGGTGGATTAATTGGATTATTCGCCGTATTGTTTATGCTAGGGCTAGGTAACGGGGTTCGTGGATACATCAATCATGAAATATACTCTCAAGTAAATCCTAATGCCGTAACTATTAACCATAAAGAGTCTAATAATCGCAATCAATTTACGCAAAGTGATATTAACAAAATCAAGAGTGTTAAAAACGTTAAAGATGTTAAGAAAAATTATATGGTGATGGGTGCTCAACTGAAGCTTAAAGATAAAGTAACTCAAGCCCAATACTTTAACACTATCAATAACGCTATGGTTACTAACACCGTTAAACATGGTCACAAACCTGGTGATAATGAAGTTTTAATCACCAAAGACAATGCCAAAGCACTTAATAAAAAGAGTCCTTACTCAGTAATTGGTAAGAAAATCCAAGTGGCATTTAATACTAACAAAGGAAATCAAACAGTCCCAGTTGTAAAAATATTGACTGTATCTGGAGTTAGCGATAGTCAAAGTCCATTAGTATTCGTTAACTATAAAACTATGGATAAGATGCTCGCATCAAATGGCATTAAAATGAAGCCTAACTTCTTAAGCGTGGACATCAGCGGCGGTGTGAACAATGTTGACCCTACTCAAAAGAACATTAACAATTTAAAAGTCAATGGCAAAAAAGCTTACTCAGTTAGCGGTGCCGGAACAATTGTTACTACTTTAAATACTTACATTAATCTGGCAGTTTATGTATTAGCTGCTATTGCTGGAATTTCATTATTAGTTTCAGCAATTATGATTATCGTAGTTCTATACATTAGTGTTTCTGAAAGAACAAAAGAAATTGGTATCTTAAGAGCACTAGGTGCAACGAAGGGTAACATTAGAATGCTATTTTTAGATCAAGCATTGTTATTTGGTATCTTCTCGTCAGTTGCGGCAATTATATTAGCATACGCAATTCAATTGCTAATCAATAATGCTACTACTGGCACGGCCATCAATTATTCAATGATGCAGATCACTTCTGGTAATGCTATCTTCACAATTATCATTGCTTTGATCATCAACTTATTTGCCGCTATTTTACCAGCAAATAAAGGTGCAAAACTTGATCCAATTGAAAGTTTAAGTCAAGATTAATGGATTTTTAAATAAAAAAGTTCTCTGATGTGAACCCCAAAAGTTAGACAACTTTTACTAGGATATTAATTCCAAATATTG
>NZ_AYYQ01000025.1 GCF_001435995.1 Apilactobacillus ozensis DSM 23829 = JCM 17196 | reverse complement strand
AATGCAGCATCAATGAGTAGTGCAAATACAGCAGCATCAAACGCCGCAAGTAGCGCAGCTTCATTGAATTCATCAGCACAAAGTAATGATAATTACGGTAGTGGTGATAAATCCAACATTGCTAGTTATGCAAGTGAAGCTGCAAAACAAAGTACAGCTGCAAGCGAAGCTGTAGCAAAGGCTAAATCAGCCCCAAGTGCAGATTTCAACACTTATATGAGTAATGCAAGTCAAGCTGCATCAAGTGCTCAAGCAGCCTTGAATAGTGCAAGTTCTGCT
>NZ_AYYQ01000024.1 GCF_001435995.1 Apilactobacillus ozensis DSM 23829 = JCM 17196 | reverse complement strand
TTATACAAATTCAATATAGAAATTAATAATATCTAGTTTTCAAAGAACAAAATAATTAAGATGCTTACGCATCAATGGAGAATAGCGGGATCGAACCGCTGACCTCCTGCTTGCAAAGCAGGTGCTCTCCCAGCTGAGCTAATTCCCCATATATCCGGATTGGACCGGTGATGGGCCTAAATGGACTCGAACCATCGACCTCACGCTTATCAGGCGTGCGCTCTAAACCAGCTGAGCTATAGGCCCAAAAAAGCGTCTATTAATTGAAAGATTAAATCTCTCAAAACTGAATAAGATTTGATAACCTAGTGTAAGTTTCCGTAATATCCTTAG
>NZ_AYYQ01000003.1 GCF_001435995.1 Apilactobacillus ozensis DSM 23829 = JCM 17196 | reverse complement strand
AAATAACCCCCAAATTATTGAACATTTTATTGTCCAACTTTTGGGGGTCACTTCAACGAGTCTTTTTTTATTAACATAAATTAATATTTTTTAACTAACTTCTTACTAGCTGAAAAATAATATCCTTCAGTATCATTAACTGCTCTGACTTTATTTCCATTGATTGATAACTTATCAATATCTAAAATAGCACCTTTTTTAGCGTGGCCTACCTTGGTTCCATCAGATGAATATAGGTTAACTCCATGTTTACCAATTACTCTAAGCGCTGTAATTTTTTTGGAAGTGTAGAAACGTTTCTTCATAGATGCTGTGATGGTAGGGGTAGTATTATCACTATTTGAACTATTTGCTGATTGATCTGTTTGTTGAGTATTATTTTGTTGACCATCATTGGTTTGATTATTAGATGAATTATTATTGGAATCTACAGAATTGTCAGATTGGCTACTGTTGTTAGTATTAGAATCTGCATTATTGCCAATCCAAAATGATAGTGGCTTTCCATTAACAGGGATAACATTTGCATCTAATTTTTTACCCATCGCAGAACTATAATATTGACTAGTAAACTGCCATAAATCATAGTTGTAGTTAGGTTGAGGCATGTATTTTGAATACGAAGCCATCCATAAAGCATCATATGCATTTAAGGTACTTTGCTTAAATGCATTCATTTTATACATTCCTGAGTATAAAACAACTGGCTTACCACCATTAATTGAGCGCATCGTGTCAGCCCAACTAGCAGTAGCTTGGTTAGTTTTAGAATTAAAACCAATCTCATAATCGTTAACATAAAAACGAGCATTAGGGGCTAAATTATATACTCTTTGTGCTTCTTCATTAGCTTGAGCAGCATTAGCATATCTACTAAATCCGTAAACACCATATGGAATTCCATATTTATCCATCATACTGATGTTGTTATTTAGTTGCTTATCCTTGTACATGCCATCTTGAACTCTCAAAATAACAAATTTGACTTCATTTTTTAAAGCCTGCGCTTTACTATCAGTCATTCTACCTTGCCATTCTGATATATCATAAGAAACAGGTTGATAGTCCTTAAAACTAGCATTAGCTTTAACTCCTAGTAGACACGTCAATGAAAAAATAGAAATTAAAAGTGTTGATAAAATTATTTTAAACAGCGGTTTTTTTGGTTCCATTATAAACTCCCTCATAAATTTTACTTAATAGATGTTGCTATTCTTAAAGCTGCATCGGCAGTAGTTGCTTTAACAGTGTAAACAGCATTTTGTTCTTGCCATTTAACTTGGTTATCAGAACCATCTAATGTAATAACTCCTCTATTTTGTGGTGCTGGAAGAGTATTGCTTTGTAGGAATTTAACCGCTTTTACAGCTTCTTTTTGTGCATCATTGCTATTTTCATCTACATTGTTACCATGTGTGCTCATTGACCAGTTACCCATGTTCCAGTGAATATAAATTTGACCAGCACCTTGATCTTTAGAACCTTGGATATTGTATCCTAAATCAATTGTTGGCAATCCCTTTGTATCTTCACTAGTTTGGTAATTATCAATTTGTTGATGAGCTTCATCATTACTATTGTAAGTATGCTTAGTGTAAGTGGCATATACTTGTCCACCATTTTTGTAATCAATGTTGAAGTTATCTTTATTTCCATGAGTTTTAGTATCAGCAGAACCATTGCTCTTGGAACCATCATTAGCTGGAACTTTAGCATCACCTAATTTACTATTCATTGTGGCAGAAGCTGAACTGCTTGCACTACTACTTTGTGAGCTTTCTGACACTGATGAAGACTGACTGCTAGAACTAACATTAGTAGAACTGCTAGCGTTAGAAGATTTACCATTGTCATTATTTTGACCACAGGCAGTTAATGTTAAAGAAACTCCTAATAACATCGCTGCTGGTAAAAGTTTTTTATATAATTTCATACTTTCTGACCTCTCTTTACCTTATTAGTAAATTTTTATTTACGAACAGTATAACAAAATCATATTACAGATGTGTTTAATTTACGAAAAACTTATCCCAAATCACTGCAATTAAATAAATTAATGTTTCGATAGCTGCGATAAAAAAGCTAACTGGTAAATTAGTTATATAACTTAAGTATAATCCTACCCAAGTCCCAATCAACGAAAATGTAAATGATAACAGCGTCATTCCAGCGATAGTATGGGCAAAATATTTAGCAGAAGAAGCGGGAATCGTTAGCAGTGCAAATATTAGTAATGAACCAACAATTTGTGCGGTTACACTAACTGTACAAGCCAACAAAACTAAAAATATAATAGAAACAATTGTGTTACTTCTTGAATTAAAACTAGCACCTACGCTATCAAATGAATTATATTTCAGTTTGCGATAAATCAAAGTCGTAATAACTAGAATTGCGATACTTAAACTTACTAAAACTACAATGTTACTAAAACTAATGCCGACAATACTACCAAACAAAATATTAGTTGCATAACTAGATTGACCATCAGCTAGGGCTAAAAATAAGACTCCTAAACCAATGAAAAATACTGAGAAAACACTTATTGAAGATTCACGACGACTTAATCGACTACCAACTGAACCAACCATGAATGAACTCAGAATTGTGAATATCAACATTCCTAAAATTGGGGATGTTCCTAAAAATACTCCAAATGATGCCCCGGAAAAACTAATTTCAGATAGTGTATGCGTAAAAAAAGCTGTCTTTCTAGCAACAACGAAAACACCCATTAAACCACATAGCACAGATATGAAAAAACTAGCAATAAAGGCATATTGCATAAATGGATAGCTTAACATTAATTATTAACTCCTTTAACAGACTTTAAAGTCCCCTGTTTATTTTTTATTTCTAAATCATAATCACCAAATTTTTGAACTAATAACGGATCATGGGTAATAAATATAACTGCTGTATCAGTTTTAACTGTTATATTCTTAACTAGTCGTAATAATTCTACCTTCGCATCTTTATCCATGCTGGCAGTACTTTCATCTAAAATTAATAGTTTAGGATTTGAAACTAACGCTTGTGCTAAAAACACACGCTGTTGTTCCCCACCAGAGGCTTTGCCAAGTGGAGTTTTAGCTAAATGTAATAAATTAGTTTCTTTCATTACATTATTAATAGCATTTTTTTCTTTTTTGCTAATCCATGGCAATAAACTTTTTTGTAGCCCCAGACCTATAAAGTCTTTAACCATTAAAGGATAATCATCATCAATATTACGTAACTGGGGAACATATTGCACTTGATTACGTTTAATATAAAATTTAACGTGATTATCTTTTTTGAAATTTTTCAAAATTGTTTTTATCATGGTAGTCTTACCGACACCATTTTCACCAGTAATGCAAGTTAGCGTTCCACTGTTAATATCAAACGAAAGACGTTCAATAAGTGTTCTTTCTTTCAGTTTTACATCTAAATTAGATACTTTTAGTATTTTTTTCATATCAATATTTTTTTGACCTTTCTATTTTTAAAACTTGTTGGTTTTGCTTAAGCATCCACGATTTATAGTTATCATTTTGAGGCATAGTTTCAGTAACATTGACTACTGGGACATCGTGTTCATGAGCTAATCTAACAAAATTATCGACAATATCGTTGCTGTCTTGAATATTATTTACAAAAAATCTGATTCTTCTATACTTGATGTCATTTTCAACTTCACGAATTTGACTAGGAGTTGGGTCAGTCCCCTTTTCTACCGAAAGTGCATATCTATTATTATTAACTCGATATCCCATTTCAGATAATGCATAGTTAAACACTGGTTCAGAAACATCAACTTTACCATTTTGATTTAAACGTTTTATTTCATCAATTTGTTTCTTTAAACCAGATAACGATTTAATATATTTTGCTGCATTCTTATGGTAATATTGGCTATTCTTGGCATCTTTTTTACTAAATAAATTTGCCAAATAATTGGCCAATTTAGTGATTGTATTTAACTTATACCATACGTGTGGATTATCACCGCTCTTGAAGTGCAACAAATCTTCCCCCACAGCAATTTTATTAGCTTTTTTGGCATTCATACTTATTGATTTCATCCAAGTATCATAACCTAAACCATTCGATATCAAAATGTTAGCATTAGAAATTTGTTCAGCTGTAATCGTGGTTGGCTGATAATCATGTGGGTCTACATTACTTTTATTGATAATAGAAATAACTTGTCCATTTTGGCCTAATACTGATTTTGCAACTTGACCGTATGTATCAGTACTGGCAACTACCCTAATTTTTGCATGACTTTTGACGACTTTTTGTGAACAACTACTCAAATTAAGTACAAAAGCCATAATCATCAAAAAAGCGATTATATTCTTAAAATATTTCAATATGTTTATGCCTCCATACTGTTTTACAACAAAACTTATTGAATAAAAGTTATAATTATTACATAATCTTAACATACAATATTATAAAACAATCATTTCACAAAGTGTTTTTATTTAATTATCACAATCTAAATTTTCAAAAAATAAAATTAAGGAAGACCCAAAAAATTATGTTAAATAATCTATGGAAAAAATTTATACACGTTTCAAAATTCAACTGGATCATACGAGTGGCAGTAGCGTTACTGGTAATATTGTTGTTTACCATCACTATTATTCGATTCTTATCAATTCCTAAGGTTGATTCACAAAATTTAAATATTCGAAAGAATCCATCACCATACGCTAAAATAATTGGAAATGTGGAACATGGTCAGAGCTTACATGTCCTTAAAAAAAATAAAAATACTGGTTGGTGGAAAATCAAAATAAACAATCAAAAGGGATGGGTAGCTTCTTGGCTAATCAATAAGGAAAACTACAACGCTAAAAAGAGTAATAATATTCCAGAAACTACAATTGTATTAGACCCCGGACACGGTGGCAGCGATGCTGGAACATTATCTGCTGACGGTAACAAGATGGAAAAAATTTATACTTTAAAAACTGCGTTAAAAGTTTATAAAGAACTAAAAAGCTTAAATGCCAACGTATTATTAACTCGAGATAGTGATAAGTACGTTCCCCTAGCTAACCGTGCTTACCTATCATACGCCGCTAAAGCCAACTTATTCATCAGTTTTCATTTTAATTCTTCTAATGGAATGTACAATGCTTCAGGATATCAAGTATTTAAATATCATAAAAACGCTGACGCATTCGCAAATATTATTAATAAACAATTTAAAAATTTGCCAATGGAAAACCGCAAAGTTAATTTTGGAAATTACTACGTTTTAAGAAATAATACCCAACCAGCAATATTATTAGAAATGGGTTTTATGGATAATACACATGATTTAAAATTAATTAAAAGTAATGCCTACCAACAAAAAATAGCTAGTGATGTTAAAATGGCAGTGCAAGAATATTTTAAAGATTAGGGTGATAAATCATGTTTGAGGTACCTGAATTCGAAGTAAATAATCAAAAGGTAAAATTAGAAGCTACTAGTGAAAACCATGCAAAAGATTTATATGAAGCAATTGATAATGACCGCCAAAATATGCGTAAGTGGTTACCATGGGTGGATGATATGCAATCTGTAGAAGACGAACAAGACTTTATCCAATATGCAACTGTTGAAATGGAAAAGCAAAAATTATTAATGTTGACAATTATGGTAAATAACCAACCAGCTGGCCTGATTGATTTACACTCTATTTCAAATGTTTCCAAACATGCCAGTGTCGGATACTGGCTATCTAGTAAGTTTCAAGGACATGGCATAACTACTAAAGCCCTAGAAAATATTACTAAAATTGGTTTTGATGTCTTAGAACTTCATAAAATTATCGTGTTAGCAGCAGTTGATAATTCCAAAAGTAAAGCTGTGCCTGAGAGATTAGGTTTTAAACATGAAGCTACCCTTTCACAACACATTCTAGTAAGAGATAAATTTATGGATGTAGACTTATATTCTAAAATAAAATAAAAATAACGTTCTTCTTAGAGAGGAACGTTATTTTTTAATCGTTATTTTTATATATTTTTCAAAGCTGGAATTGATAACATGGTACAAAAGCTGATTACGTAAGCAATTGATAGTAAACTCATTATAAATAATAATGAATGACTTTCCATTAATAATCCAATAACGGCCGGTGAAAAACCACCTATAGCTTTTCCTACACTAACTATAAAATTATTAGCAGTTGAACGGATTTCAGTAGGATATAATAAACTAACTATGACACCATATCCACCGTACATACCATTTGAGAAAAATCCTAGGACTGTACTAGCTAATAATAATGTAAGACCATTAAAGGCAAATGTAATTCCGAAAACCGCAACCGCAGCAGTTAGTAGAAAAATACCAAATGATATTCTTGGACCAAACTTATCTAAGATTGTACCGAATACCATCATACCCACACTCATACCAATAATTGTAACTATCATCCATTCTGAAGAACCAGAAACGCTTAATCCTAATTTCTTTTGCATGATTGATGGTAACCAATTGATCAATCCGTAATATCCGGCAATTTGAACTACCACCATTAGCATTAAAGCCATCGTTTGCATAGTTAACTTAGGAGTTTTAAAAAGCTTGGCAATTGATACTTTAGGTCGGTCAGCCTTATCAGTTTCCATGGTCTTTATGAAATCGTCACTTTCCTTTACATTACGACGTACAATAAAGGCAAAGATTACTGGAACTAAACCAACTAGATAAATTGAACGCCAACCAACAACTGGAATCATCACTGCCGCTAACAATGCGGCCATGATTGAACCAACTTGGCCACCAATAGTAGTTATCGAAATTGCTCGACCTAATTTGGACTTATCAAAATTTTCAGCAATCAAAGTCATCCCTGCACCATATTCACCACCAGCGCCTACTCCAACTAAGAATCGCAAAATGTACAACATAAATATATTAGAAGTAAAGTAAATTCCGGCAGTTGCAAAAGCAAAAATAAAGATAGTGTACGTTAAAACTTTTACTCGGCCAAATTTATCTGCAATTATTCCAAAAAAAATACCACCTAATAACGATCCTAAAGTTGTTATTGTCGATAGCATACCTGCAGCTCCAGAGCTGATATGTAAACTAGCGATAATCGAAGTTAAAGTGAAAGAAAGAAAAGACATATCCATACTTTCTAAACCTTGACCAATCGTAGTCGATGCCATCGTCCATTTTTGATTAGACGTCATTGTGTGGTTACTTACTTGTTGCATATTAAATTCCTCCAAATGAATGCTCACAGACATTCTTTATTTTTATATTAGAAATAATTATGAAACAACTTTTTCAAAAAAGCAAATTTATTTTAACTTGACTAAACACCATTAAGTAGAGTAACCTATTCAACAATAAAGATTTTAAATTAGTCCAGAGAGGCTAGTAAGTCGGTATATCGAATTGTAAATAAATGAACTTTATTTACTATAAGTGTAGCCGCTAGGTCTCTCAGACTTAGCGGCTTTTTTTGGAGGTAAAATAATGAAACCTGTATTCATTGCACTTGATTTTCACAATTTAACTGAAGTGAAACAATTTATGAAAAATTTCAGTCAAACAAATAATATGTGTGTAAAAGTTGGTATGGAAATTTTTTATTCTGAAGGTAAAAATATTATTGAATATTTACAAAATAAAGACATCAATATTTTTTTAGATTTAAAATTATATGATATTCCCACAACTGTCGAAAAAGCTGCGTACGAACTGGGTAAATTGAAAGTTCAATATATTACGGTGCATGCCTCTGGTGGATCTAAAATGATTAATGCGGCTAAAAAAGGTCTCGTACAAGCTGCCAAAGATTATAATTTAACTGACACCACTAAAATTTTAGCGGTTACCGAACTAACTTCATTTTCAGAAACACAAATGCAACAAGAACAGGCTGTAAACAAATCAATGCCAGAAATGGTTACCCATTTAGCTAAAATCGCTTATCAAAATGGTGCTGACGGCGTAATTTGTTCAGCCTTAGAAAATGAAATGATCCACCAAAATACTAGTGAAGAATTTTTATGCGTTAACCCTGGCATTAGACTAAGCTCTGATAACAACGATGACCAACAAAGAGTTGTGAATCCAAAAAAGGCTAGAAAACTTGGTAGTAATGGAATTGTCGTAGGTCGTTCAATTACTAAAGCTGAAAAGCCAAACGCTGCGTACAAGCAAATTTTAAATGAATGGAGTTCAAAATAATGACAAACTTTAAAAATCAAATTGCATCCGACTTGTTAAAAATAAAAGCTGTAACGCTTGCTCCTAAAAAGCCATTTACATGGGCTAGTGGCATTGAAGCCCCTATTTATACTGATAATCGTAAGACGATTGGTTACCCCGAAATAAGAACTCAAATTGCAGAAGGATTATGCGAAGTAATTAAAGAAAACTATCCTGAGGCAAATGTTATCGGTGGCGTCGCTACGGCAGGTATCCCACATGCTGCCATCGTAGCAGATAAATTAAGTCTACCTATGATTTACGTTCGCTCAAAACCCAAAGACCACGGTGCAGGTAAACAAATTGAAGGCGATTTACCTGATAATCCCAAAATAGTTCTAATTGACGATTTAATATCTACAGGTGGCAGTGTTCTTAAAGCTGTTGAAGCTGTGAGAAATGAAGGCGTAGAGGTTGTGGGCGTAGCTGCTATTTTCACATATCAGTTAAGTGATAGTGATACTAACTTTGCTGAAGCGAATACTAAACTCAATACTCTAACTAATTATTCTGAAATGATTGAACAAGCTCACAAAGAAAAAATGGTTAGTGATGAAGACTTACAACTACTTAAAAAATGGCGTGATGATCCATGGAATTGGAATAAATAAAAAGCTAGCTCATATGAGCTAGCTTTTTATAATATTGGTGAAAGTAAGCGACTAAAAATTTGTTTAAAGGTTAACCATAGTGATTGTTTTTTAAACATCTCAATCGTTTGTAATTCACTGTCTTTAATATCTTTTAAATAAATAGATTTCAAACGACTGCTAAATTCTGAATCATATAGAAAAGCATTGATTTCAAAATTAAGCTTAAAACTTCTAAAATCAAAATTGGCAGAACCAACTGAAGCAATTTTATCATCGATTACTGCCGTTTTAGCATGCATAAAACCTTTTTGGTAGTAGTAAATTTTAACGCCTTCGTTGGCTAAACGTTTGGCATAATACTGTGTCGCTCGATAAACAAACAAATGGTCTGGTTTATTTGGCACCATAATTCTAACATCAACGCCTGACATTGCAGCAATTCTAATGGCGTCTAAAGTGCTATCATCAGGAATTAAGTATGGCGTTTGAATCCAACAATAATTTTTAGCACTTTGAATCATTTTAATATAACCAATTTTAATTTGTTCTAAATCAGAATCTGGCCCACTAGATACTATCTGCATGTTAGTAGTTCCCTCTGATTTAAAAGGTGGGAAGTAAAAGGCGTGATCCCTTTCTTCATCAATTTTGTTTTTTATATCGGTAACGTTCCAATCTAATATAAATTGTGATTGCAGACTATAAACTGCTGAACCCATAATTCTCAAATGTGTGTCACGCCAATGTCCAAACTTTTTCTTGCGACCTAAATATTGGTCGCCAATGTTAAAGCCACCTACATAACCTATTTGACCATCAATCACCACAATTTTGCGGTGATTTCTAAAATTAATTCGAAAATCAGTTATTACGGAATGCGTATGCAAAAATGGCTCAGCATATCCACCCGCATTTATTAAAGGTTTAAAGAAACGACGAGTAGTACCCATTGAACCCCAACTATCATAGATTACATGTACTAATACTCCTTCACGAGCTTTCATAGTTAGCAGTTCTAAAATCTGTCGACCAATTTTATCGTTATAAAAAGTATAAAATTCAATGTTTATTGATTTTTTAGCATGTTTAATGTCGTTAATCATTTGCGTAAACAATCCATATCCATCAGTGTAGATATGCAATTTATTACGTCGTTCTAAATATGCCATATCTGTATTTTTAAAGAGCCGTACCATATCACGAGCTTGATATGCTACTTCATCTGCTTTAATTTTTTTAGGGTCAGCATATTTACGATTCAACTTACTTAATATGTTATCCATTCTTAATAAATCTTGCTGCTGGAACCTAAAAAGTCTTTTTTTAGGTAACTTACGTCCAACAAAGGCATATACTATAAAACCAGCTACTGGCAAGAAAGTTAAAACCAGTAACCACGCCCATGTTGCAGCAATATCTCTAGGTTGTCTAAATACAGTTATTATTGCTAAGCCTGTATTTAGAAAGATGATAAATTCCCATAATAAAGACAAATCTATCAAAATGCTCATATCCTCCAGTGTTAGTAATTAATATTCTACTAACATTTTTAATTATAGCATAGACAATAATAACAACATCGCAACAAGTGATATAATGTAGTTTACCAATTATTGGGGAGGTTTATGAGTTGAATATAGACATGCAACTTAAAAACACATTGACACTAGAAGCTGAACAGGGGCCCTTTATATCACTGTTTATTAACTTTAATAAAATACAAGATAATCTAGAATTTAATCAATTTATAGCTAAAATTAAAGACCGTTTTACTGCTAAATATGGTGAAACATATTGGAATAAATATTATAAAAAGCTTAAACATTTTAATTACTCACGTGAGAAAAACGTCAGCGACAGTAAAAGCATCGCTGTGTATGTAAGTTATGATTCTATCCACTTATTTAATTTAAATCATGCGGTTAAAACTAGTGCGACCATCGCATCGACCATGTGCATAATCCCACTAATTAAAGACATCACTGATGAGTGCTACTATAAAATGCTAGTTTTAAAAGACAATGATTTTAAAATGTATACTGTCCACAACGATAAATATGAAGAACTAAAAATTCCTAATGCTCCAGCGTTGGCTTTCACTAATAATAAAAAAGATTTCTTTAAATTAATTGATGAATCTATACTCGAAAAGCTAAATAATGACGATACAATTCCTTTGGTAGTTGTAGGTAGTCAAAATGATTGCGAATTATATTCTGCCAATTCTAAATATAATAATTTAATATCCGACATTAATATCAGCTATCAAGATTATCCAAGCATTAATTATATTGTAGAGCATGTAAATTATCAGTTATATCAAAAATTTATTAAAAATCTAAGATTCAATTACAATAAGGCTGTTAATAAATCAAAAGTGTTAACTGAAACAAAAGAGATTGCAGGAGCTGCGATTTCTGGATATATAGATACCCTAATCATAAGTGATAATGACACAATTAGTAGTCAAATAAATGATTTAGCTATCACTACTATGGGCTTTGGTGGCGACGTATATTTAATCGATAAAGACAACATGCCAAACGATTGTGAATTAATTGCTATCAACAGATTATAAAAAAGGTTTGATGATTTAAAATTCATCAAGCCTTTTTACATGAACGGACGACCACCGGCAGCCAATAAACCAACTAATATCAAAATTACAAAAATGAATATTAGTATTTTAAAAGTTTTTTGGTCCAAATTCTTATGATTCTTTTTAGCAAAACCGTATTCTAGTGCAACTATAAATATCAAAGCAATAATTATTTTTAGGCTAATTAAAAACGGGGCTCTATGAAAAGCCTTGAAAGCTAAAAAACCACCGGTCACGATAAAGATAAGATAACAAAATCTTGATATCATTTGATAAACTGTATAACCACTATGTTTTACCAGCCCTAAAACAACTGTAAATATAAATAAAACGGCGACCAATAAATGTATCCACAAAAACAATGTATCACCTCCTTTAGCAAAATTAAAAAGCCCTAACTAAGGTTAGCGCTTTTTTTATAATTTAGTTTTTATCTTCATAATCGTCGTCAATCGCATCTTTATCAACAAAAAGACTTCCATCGGGGTTTCTTAGTGGAGTCAATGTGCTTCCATAACCACCATATTCAACACCAGTCTTTTGGTCAATATAAACGGAAACTCCAGTTAATGATTCTTCAACTATTTTAAATCTTTTAGACAAAAGTCTTCCTCCTTGATAATAAATCCGCAGTATCTAATTCAATATAAATATTAATTTACTAAACTATAATAATACCAATCGAAGTCAATAGTCAATTTTAAGCTAGTGAATCCCATGGCTTTAATTCTTCTGGAGCTTGATTTAGTAATTCGCGTTGGTCATCATTAAGGAATTTTTTATTAACCACTACTTCGTACACATATTCATCCATCCAATTATCAGCCATTACGAAGTAACCATTCACTCCATTTTTTTCGCCCCAGCTGTTTTCAATTTTCCATTTGGTTGGCTGGTCATTAACTAAATCAACCCCGGTTAGAGTCATTGCATGACTAACTTCAGCTTGATGATATTCAAGTCGTTCGGCTTTCGTCATGGATAAGTTTAAATCAAATAATTCATCATAATGATACAAGTCGGCATCTAAGAAACCTTCTTTACGACTTAATTGTCTAGTTACATCGTTACCGAACCAAACCGTTTCGCCGGCTTTCAATTGTTTAATGGCAGCTGCTTTTAATTCTGGCATGGATAGGTTTAAAAATTCAATGTTAGTTCCGCCGACAACATTATTTTGTGCACTCATACTATACGTCTTATTCATCGCTTTATCCGGTGAATTAGATAAAACTACATAATCATCTAAATCTACATCTGAGAAATATTTAGCGTAAAAACTCTTGGGGGTAAGCTTTTCATCTAAATGGTATTTCTTTTTGTCATCACGATATTCAAAGTCAAAAGTCTTGGGTGGCACACCTAATGTGTATCCAGCAATTCGATAAACTTCTGACAACATTTTATCGCGGGAGTTGTTAATTTCTTCATCAGTTGCATCATTATTAACCATATTACGCAAGTTCATGCCATCACGGCGTAATTTTAAATTCAAAACTTCATTCAAATCGGTCGTATTTTCTGAGACATTAGTTTCAGGAAAGGCACTCGTTGGCATAACTCCATATTTTTGGACTAATGAGGCTGCCATTGCCCATTGACCACCGTCAGTACCCGGTCCAGCTAAAT
This sequence comes from Apilactobacillus ozensis DSM 23829 = JCM 17196, assembly GCF_001435995.1. Taxonomy (GTDB): domain Bacteria; phylum Bacillota; class Bacilli; order Lactobacillales; family Lactobacillaceae; genus Apilactobacillus; species Apilactobacillus ozensis. The sequence goes on along the minus strand of NZ_AYYQ01000003.1, from coordinate 51,318 downwards.
AGAATTCAACTGTTCTATCATTTGTAGGTAGTCCAGCGGTTGCAATCATCCGATCATAAAAAATATTTGCCCGTTCAATTTTATCCCAGAAAAATAGATAGTTTTGTGATAGTTCAAAGTCCTTAACATTATATTGCTTAGCAAAACGATGCTTTAAAGTATTTAAAATGGAGAATAACCAACATCTACCCGAACGTTTTTGGTTCGAAACCTTACCTGTTTCTACTTCAACGGAAAAGACTGGGTTCAATTTGCTTTTCACGTCTTTATCTTTGGCAACATTGTTGATGCCGTTTTGAGTCACCGCACGTTCTAAAATACTAGATTCTGGGCGACTAGCATATTGCTTTCTTAAATCTTGTAACATTTCATTAGTTAATTCTGATTTTATCAAATCACTCATCTCCTATTCTTATTCCCATGGTTGCAATTCAATTGGTTTTTGGTTAAGTAATGCTTGGTCAGCTGAACTTAAATATTTTTTATTAACAATAACTTCATAAACATAATCATTCATCCAACTATCTGACATTTTAAAGTAGCCCTTTTCACCAACTTTTTCGCCCCAACTATTTTCAACTTTCCACTTGGTTGGTTTATCATCAACTAAATCAACTCCAGTTAAAGTCATTGCATGACTGGGTACTGCCTGATAATAACTAAAACGATCTTTTTTAGACATTGATAAGTCTACATCAAATAATTCGTCGTAGTGATATAGCTTAGAATCTAAAAGTCCTGCTTTGCTATTTGATTGGGTAGCAACATCATTTCCAAACCATACTGCCTGGCCATCTTTTAATTGTTTAATTGCAACATGTTTCAAAATTTTCATTGGCATATTTAAGAAATGAACATGTCTGCCACCGACTACGTTATCTGCAAATGACATGTTATACAATTTACGCATTTCTTTATTAGGATAATTGGAAACTGATACGTAATCATCTAAATCGATATCAAAGTATTTTTGATAAAATTTTTGTGGTGTTAAACCTTTGTCTAAATGATATTTTTTCTTGTCATCACGGTATTCGAAATCAAATGTTTCACGTGGAACACCACATGCGTAACCAGCAATTCGATATATTTCAGCTAACATCGCTTTACGAGCGGCTTTAATATCGTTGTCAGAAGCTTTATCTTGAACTAGTTTTCTTAATTTTAAGCCATCACGACGCAGTTTTAAGTTCAAAACTTCGTTTAAATCACGTGTATTGTTCGTTACATTACTTTCTGGAAAAGCACTAGTTGGCATAACTCCATATTTTTGGACTAAAGCTACTGCCATGTCCCACTCTCCACCGTCACCACCTGGATAGGCTAGATAACAGGCTACCAAACGATCATCAGCAGGTAAATCAGCTGTTTCTAACATTTGGTCATAAAAAATATTGGCACGCTCAATTTTATCCCAAAAGAATAAGTATCCTTGTGATAATTCAAAATCTTTTACGTCATATTTTTTAGCAAAATCATGTTTTAAAACGTTTAATAATGAAAACAGCCAGCATCTACCTGAAGCTTTTTGGTCGGAAACCTTTCCAGTATCTAATTCTACTGAGAAAGATCCATTCAAACGCTCTTGAACATGATTGTCCCTAGCACTATTTCTGATGCCATTATTAATAATCGTTCGTGAAACTACATTACGTAATTTTTCATTTTTAAAGTTTTTTTCCATCTTGTCATAATTGTATTTAGTTAATTCTGATTTAGGCATTTCATCACTCCTAATAAATATTAAAATAATTCTAATCTTTTTTTAATGAACAATCAAACCCAATATAAAAAAACTATGACAATGTCATAGTTTTTTTATTAATAAGCTAAATTATTTACATTATGACGTTTGGTACTAGAACCAAATGGTAAAGCTTTAGCAACCCCCATGATTTTGTCCTTAGGAACAAATCCCCAGTACCTACTATCATTAGAAACACTACGGTGATCACCTAAAACAAAGTAACTATTTTTAGGCACCTTAACTGCTCCATGGTTATATTGCCAATGTGAAGATAGTTTTTTAATATCCCAATTACTATCTTCTTGATACCCTTGCACAGTCCCAGTACCAGTGCTTCGTTGATATGCATTAATAAAACTTTGGTTTATTTTTTTACCATTAACATAAATGCTACCATCTTTATAATCCACCGTATCACCAGGTAAACCGATAACTCTTTTAACATAGTAGTTCCCATGACCAACTTCATCTGGGTCAACTCCATCAGCACTAAAAACTACTACGCTCAAATGTTTTATTTGAGCTTGTTTTAAAACTAAAACACGTTGATTATTTTCCAAGTTAGGTTGCATGGAAGTTCCTTGCACTTTAGCTACCGTCAACAACGTAGATTTAACTACGAATGCGATTAATAATCCAACTACAATGGGAATTACATAACTCATAACTGACTTTATAAAAGACATATTAAAATCTCCTCTTATCGAACTGACTATGATTATAGCATACGATAGTTAAATGTATTGATTTTTAAATATTCTATCAAAAACTTAACTATTTAGTTTTAGCAATTCGACCTTGTTGAATATAAACACTCAAAATAGAAATATCAGAAGGATTTACTCCAGAGATTCTAGAAGCTTGGGCAATCGTACGTGGTTGAATTTTTTCTAGTTTTTGACGAGCTTCAGTTGCAATGCCATCAATTGCTGAATAATCAATATTCAATGGAATTTTTTTAGCTTCCATTTTCTTCAAACGTTCAACGTTAGCTTCGGCTTTCTTTATATATCCAGCATACTTAGTTCGAATTTCAACTTGTTCAATTACTCGACGACCTAATGGCTTTGCTGGTGCTTCCATGAAGTTAAGCAAAGTATGATAAGTAACATATGGTCGACGTAAAAAGACTGCTGCAATCACGCCATCTTTGAGCGGCTTATCGCCATGTTCTTGAACAAATTTATTTACAGCTTCGCTTGGTTTAATTCTAAGATGATTCAATCGATCCATTTCTTGTTCAACGGCTGCTTTTTTAGCCAAGAATTTTTGATAGCGTTCATCTGAAATTAAGCCTAAAGCATGACCTTTTTTGGTTAATCGAATATCAGCATTGTCATTTCTCAACAGTAAACGATATTCGGCACGACTAGTAAGTAAACGATATGGTTCATTAGTTCCTTTAGTAACTAAATCATCGACCAACACACCTATATAAGCTTCATTACGTTTTAAGACGAATGGTTCTTTACCCATTGCTCGTAGTCCAGCATTAATTCCAGCATATAATCCTTGACCAGCAGCTTCTTCATAACCCGAAGTTCCGTTAGTTTGGCCAGCTGTATAAAGATTTTTAACTACCTTAGTTTCAAAAGTTGGCTTTAATTGATATGGATCCACGACATCATACTCAATCGCATACCCTGGACGCATCATTTCAGCATGATGCAAACCGGCAATACTTCTAATCATTTTCTTTTGAATTTCTTCAGGCATTGAAGTCGATAAAGCATCAACATAGTATTCATCAGTGTCACGTCCTTCTGGCTCTAAGAACAATTGATGTCTACTTTTATCAGCAAAACGCACAATCTTATCTTCAATTGAAGGACAATAACGAGGTCCCACTCCTTCAATTACTCCAGTAAACATAGGCGCACGGTCTAAGTTGTCACGAATAATTTTATGGGTAGTTTCGTTAGTATAAGTTAACCAACATGATAATTGATTTTTAACATCTAAATAATCATCATCTGAGGTTTCGTAACTGAAGTGATTTACTTCTTTATCACCTGGTTGTTCCTCTGTTTCGTCAAAGTCAATTGTAGTTCCGTTAACTCGTGGAGGAGTTCCGGTTTTAAAACGTTTTAGTTTAAAGCCTAATTCTTCTAGATTTTCTGATAATTTAATAGCTGGTTGAGAGTTATTAGGACCAGATGAATATCTTAATTCACCGATAATAATACGGCCTCTAGCTGCGGTACCAGCACATATTACAACTGTTTTAGAGTAGTATCTAGCACCAGTATAAGTTACAACTCCTTTACATTCGCCATCTTCAACAATTAAAGAATCTACAATTCCTTGACGCAAAGTTAAGTTAGGTTCCTCTTCAATTGTTTTTTTCATTGCGCGATGATAAGCATGCTTATCTGCTTGGGCTCTTAAGGCACGTACTGCTGGACCTTTACCGGTATTCAACATTCGCATTTGAATATAAGTTTTATCAATGTTTCGGCCCATTTCACCACCAAGTGCATCAATTTCACGCACTACGATTCCCTTAGCAGGGCCACCAACTGACGGATTACATGGCATAAATGCAACCATTTCCAAATTAATGGTTAATAACAATGTATTATTACCCATTCTAGCTGCTGCTAAAGCTGCTTCACATCCAGCATGACCAGCACCAACTACGATTACATCGTAGTTACCAGCATCATATTTAATATTTTCTTCACTTACAATTTCACTCATGAAATATCCTCCACAATTTTAAATGTTTCACGTGAAACATTGTTATTTACCTAAACAGAATTGGCTAAACAACTGGTCTAATAATTCACCATTGTAGCTATCACCTGTGATTTCACCTAATAGGTCCCAACATCTACGCATATCCATTTGAACTAAATCGACTGGCATTCCTGAATCAATTCCGTCTAATACACTAGAAAGCGCATCTTTAGCCTGATGCAACAAACTAATATGACGAGCGTTAGTAACCATTACATCATTTTGACTACTTTCGATTCCTTCATTAAAGAATAAATGAGCAATTAGCTCTTCTAATTTTTCAGTTCCATCGTCTTTAATAGCTGAAGTTGTAATTATAGATTCATCAGAACCCACAATCTGTTTAATCTCATCAGTTGTTAATTTTTGGTCTAAATCGGTTTTGTTTAAAATAATAATTTTTTTAGTGTCTTGAGTTAACTTAATCAACTCTTTATCTTCATCAGTCAAATGTTCACTAGCATTTAATACTAGCAATACTAAATCTGAACTCTGAATGGCTTTTCTAGAACGATCTACCCCAATTTTTTCAACCTTATCATCAGTTTCACGAATTCCAGCTGTATCCACTAATTTCAAAGGCACACCACGTACGTTAACATATTCTTCTAAAACATCACGAGTGGTACCGGGTACATCCGTTACAATGGCCTTGTCTTGGTGCAATAAATGATTCAACAAACTTGATTTACCGACATTTGGACGACCAACGATTGAAGTTGCCAAACCATCTCTTAAAACACGTCCCTGTTTAGAAGTATCCAATAATTTTTGAATTCTTACTTTTAATTCCTTAGCCTTATTAGACAAAAGTTTAGTTGTAACTACTTCGGCATCGTCATATTCGGGATAATCAATATTTACTTCAACGTTAGCTAAAACATCTAAAATGTCTTGACGTAATTTACGAATTAAACTTGAAAGGTTTCCATCTAATTGATTTAAAGCCGCCTTCATTGAACGATCAGTTTTTGCTTCAATTAAATCCATAACTGCTTCGGATTGTGATAAATCAATTCGCCCATTTAAGAAAGCGCGCTTAGTAAATTCACCCGGTTCAGCCATTCTAGCCCCATAGCTTAGTACTAACTGTAATATTTTATTGGTAGCAATAATTCCACCATGACAATTAATTTCAATTACATCTTCTTTAGTATAAGTTTTGGGAGCTTTCATAACTGATACCATAACTTCATCAACATCACTACCGTTATCTGGATCAATTATATGTCCATAATTAATAGTGTGAGATGGTACTTTTTTTAAATCTTTACCTTTAAATATTTTACTGATAACTTCAAAAGCTTCATCGCCACTAATTCTTACAATCGCAATTCCACCCTCACCAGGCGGGGTTGAAATAGCAGCAATAGTATCAAAATCTGTTGTAGTTGCCATGACTAATTACTCCTTTAAAATAAATCTTCACACAAAAAAAGTGCCTACTCCACGCATAAAAAAGCGTGGACAAAGCACTTTGACTACTTTATCTACTTAGAATAAGAATGATTAAACATATCATAAAATTTTTATAATATTTTGTCAATTTAAACATCACTAGGTAAGACAATCACAAATCGATATGGATATTGTCCAGATGATTGCGTTGCAACATATTTACTATTTTGTAGCGTCTGATGGATTACTTTACGTTCAAATGCAGGCATTGCGTCTAAATACACGGGTGAGCCCTTTGCCACTACTTCACGTGAGGTTTTAATGGCTAAATGTTTTAAAATTTCTTTTCTTCTTTCGCGATAATTAGCAACATCTAAAACCACATTAACATAACTCAAACCCTGATGATTTAAATATATTTGTGATAACTCTTGAAGTGAATTGATTGTAAGACCATGTTTCCCAATCAAAAGTCCTTCTGTATCTGTTTTAAATTCAATATAGACACTTTTTTTAGCTATTTTTATATTTTTAACTTGTGCTTTTATTTGCAATTGACTAATTATATCGATAAGATATTTCGATAAATTTTGGTAAATTGTTTCTTTATCTAACCTATAACTATCAACTTTTTTATCATATTTAGGTTTATGGTCAGATTCAGCCTCTGACTTTTTCATTTCAAGTTTAGTCACCTGGTTTTTAAAATTATTTTCTTTAACTGCAATTTCTACAATTGCATCTTTTTTAAATAGTCCTAAGAAACCTTTTCTGTCATTTTGAATTACAATAATTTCAGCGTTATCTTTTGAAATGTTTAAGCTATGTAAACCTTTTTCTATGGCTTGATCCACGCTTTTAGCAACAAATTTCCCCATTACATAACTCCCTTAAATTATAAAAAAATACAGTAACTATAATATCACAAAATAACACACAAAAAATAGCCAAAATAAAAGAGTTAGCATGTTTTTAATAAACAAACTAACTCTTTCAAACTGAAGTTACTTACGGTGACTTCTTTTAGCTTTTTTAATTGCTTTTTCAATTGTGCGTTTACGATTTTTCTCAGCTCTTACTTTTTCTTCACGTTCGCGTTGAATCTTCCAAGGATTTTGAATTACTAAAGTTTGTAAAGCTTGGAATACGTTAGTAGTTACCCAGTAAATAGAAATGGCTGATGGAATATTTAAAGCCATAAAGAAAATAATTATAGGCATTCCAAACATCATCATGTTTGTCATTCCATTTTTTTCAGGTTGTGATTTCATGGATAGCCAAGTACTAATGAACGTAAATAAAGCTGCCAAAATTGGTAATACAAAGTAAGGATCTTTAACCCCTAATTTTAACCATAGGAATTGTCCTGTTTTTAAAACGTTTGTACGCCAAATTGCTTGGTATAAAGCCCATAAGATAGGCAATTGAACAAGTAGTGGTAAGCATCCAGCTACTGGATTGACCCCAGCTTCTGAATATAATTTTTGTTGTTCTTCTCGCAATTTGCTCATAGTTTCAGTATCTTTTGAAGAATACTTCTTTTGAAGAGCTTTTAACTTAGGTTGAAGCTCTTGCGTTTTTTTCATACTACGAGTTTGGTAAATCATAAGTGGTAATATTACGATTCTAACAATTATGGTAAATAGGATAATTCCCATTCCATAATTATCACCAAAGAATTTAGATAACCAAATAATTGCACGAGAGAAGTTTAGAACAATTCCACCGTCCCAAATACCCGTACTATGGCTGTTAATAGGTTTATTACTACATGCACTTAAAAACAGAACTAGTCCGGCTATTAAAGATAGTGAAGAGTATTTTTTAAATTTCTTCATAACTAAATAACCTCGTTATAATCAGATTCTATTAAATGAGCTAACTTCAACGCATGTACAAGATTGGATTTTATTTCTTTCATAGATAAACCATCAGCTCTAGGTCTAGCAATGACCAAAAAGTCTACATCTTGCTTTAGATATGGTTTTAATTCTAATAGTGACTGTCTAATACGACGTTTAACCCAATTTCTGTGTACAGCATTTCCAATTTTTTTACCAACAGAAATTCCAACTCTGAAGTGTTTTTGATCATCTTTAGGCATTTGATAAATAACAAATAATCGATTTGCTACTGAATCATGATGCTCAAATACTTTTTGAAATTCTGCTTCTTTTTTTACGCGGTACGACTTACGCATAATACATCTCCAAGTAAAATTATCATGATAATGAAAAAGACCACTGAATGGTCAGTGGTCTATACAGTCAATGATTTTCTGCCTTTTCTACGACGGTTGGCTAATACTTTACGACCGTTACTAGTACTCATACGACTACGGAAACCATGCACACGTGCACGTTTACGTCTTTTTGGTTGGTAAGTTCTTTTCATTACTAACCCTCCTTAAATATTTAATTTAAATTTCTAACTATGCCAAATACATTTCTTTAATATCATAACATAAAATTAGATTATATAAAACAAAAAAATTATTTTAACATCCAATAGTTATCCACAATTTAAGGCTTAGTTATCCACATTTTATCCACAGGTAGCTATTTTTAACCATGAGTTATCCACAGACTTATCCACAGAAAAAGAGTTATCCACAGCCCTGTGGATAACTTTATCCACAGCCCTGTGGATAACTTTCAAAACGTTTTAATATCAACGTTTGTAGGCAATAGTTATCCACAGGTGCCTGTGGATAACTCTAATTTTTTAATTTTTATGTGCTAGTTATCCACAGGGCTGTGGATAACTTTATCCACAGGGTGTGGATAACTTTATTTTATTTATGTATTCCTGTGGATAATTAACATACATAATGCTAAAATTGTTCTATGTAATTTTAAATTGGGAGGAAATTGTATGGACAAGGATAATTTATGGTCAAAAATAAGCGACTATTTCAAATCCGACGTTTCAAGAACTACCTATTCGACTTGGGTAGAAACTGCGATCCCAATTAAATTGGAAAACAACGAGTTAATAATTGAATTACCTTCACCTTTACATAAAGATTATTGGAAAGATAAATTATCAGAGCAATTAATTGAATATGCTTATAAAATAACTAAAAAAGACATTTTTCCTAAATTCGTATTAAAGGATGAGTTAAAAAAATCAGAAGAAAAAATCAATGATACTAAAGTGCAGTTACCAACGTTTATGAAAGATACACACTTAAACCCAGAATATACCTTTGATACATTCGTCATTGGTAAAGGCAACCAAATGGCACATGCTGCTGCTTTAGTAGTGTCAGAAGATCCAGGAAAAATGTATAATCCCCTCCTTTTATACGGTGGCGTTGGATTAGGTAAAACGCATTTAATGCACGCAATTGGTAATAAAATAGTAAAAAACAAACCGGATACTCAAATCAAATATGTTACCAGCGAATCGTTTACTAATGACTTTATAAATGCTATTCAATCTAATCATACTGAAAGATTTAGACAAGAATATCGTAATGTTGACGTACTTTTAGTTGATGACATTCAATTTTTTGCTGATAAAGATGGTACTCAAGAAGAATTTTTCCATACTTTTAACGATTTATATGAAGATGGTAAACAAATCGTTTTAACATCTGATCGTCTACCAAACGAAATTTCAAAATTACAAGACCGTTTGGTATCTAGGTTTGCATGGGGCTTATCAGTTGATATCACTGCTCCTGACTTAGAAACCAGGATTGCTATTTTGAGAGCTAAAGCTGATAGTGATAATATGGAAGTTCCAGTTGATATCCTAAATTATATTGCTGGGCAAATTGATTCAAACGTTAGAGAATTAGAAGGTGCATTGTCTAGGGTTCAAGCTTTTGCAAAATTCAAAAAAACAGTGATTAGTAAAGATTTGGTTTCTGAGGCTCTTCATGGCTTAAATAACCACATATCTAAGCTCAATAAATCATCGGTCGATGAAATAATATATCAAGTAGCAAATTATTTTGAATTAGAACCTGAAGATATCAAGGGTAAGAAACGTACTAAAGCCATCGTGATTCCTAGGCAAATTGCTATGTATTTATCTAGAAAATTAACCAACGTATCACTACCTAAAATTGGTATATCTTTTGGTGGTAAAGATCATACTACCGTTATTCATGCATATGATAAAATTAGTGTATTAATGAAAAAAGAAAAAGCTGTAAAAGAAGCTGTAAAAGAATTATCAAAAATTTTGGGAAAATAGTTATCCACAGATAATAAAAGTTATCCACAGAGTTATCCACAGGCACGAGCGTTGATATAAAGGGATATTTTAGACTTATCCACATATCCACAGGCCCTACTAGTACTTTATATTATTATATTAATTAATTTAAAAAATAAGGAGTTTGCATAGTTATGAAATTTTCAATAAACAGAGTTGAGCTAACTAAAAGATTAAATTTAGTATCAAGAGCAATATCTTCTAAAACGACAATCCCAATATTAACTGGATTAAAATTAAAAGCTAATAGCAGTGAATTAGTTTTAACTGGTAGTAATGCTGATATATCAATTGAAAACAAAATATTATCTGAAGACAACAATAACATGTTAACGGTTGTTGAACCTGGTTCAGTAGTTTTACCTGCCAGATTCTTTACGGGAATCGTAAAAAAATTACCAGAAGACTTAGTGACTATCGAAGTTAACGAAGATAACTTGCAAACTGTAATTAAATCAGGAGCTGCTTCATTTACAATTAATGGTTTAAATGCAGAAGATTATCCACACTTACCAGAAATTGACACTAATAACGCTATTGAATTAAAAGGTGACATATTTAAAGAAATGATTAGTCAAACCGTTATTGCTGTTTCTAATCAAGAAAGTCGCCCAATTTTAACTGGGGTCCATTTTGTACTAAATAATGCTGAGCTAATGGCTGTAGCTACCGATTCACATCGTTTAAGTCAAAGAAAAATAAAATTACCAGAAATTGATGAAGGTAAATCATATGATTTAATTATTCCAGGTAGTAGTTTATCTGAATTATCTAAGATGATTTCTGAAAATAACGAAACAGTAAAAATGAGTGTTTCAGAAAACCAAGTATTATTTATAGTTGGTCAAAATTCTTTCTATTCAAGATTGTTAGAAGGAAACTATCCCGATACATCTAGATTAATTCCCGATACATCTACCACAACCATTGAATTTGACAATGTTGAGTTATTGGGTGCAATTGAACGTGCTTCAATTCTTTCACATGAATCTAGAAATAATGTTGTTAAATTAACAATTAATCCAGCTGATGAAATTGTTAAAATATCAGGCAACTCACCTGATGTTGGTAACGTAGAAGAAAAACTAGATCCTAAAAAAATTGACGGAAATGAATTGGAAATATCTTTTAATCCTGATTACATGAAAGATGCTGTAAGAGCATTTGGTAAATCAATTATTAAAATATCCTTTACTTCTTCATTAAGACCATTCACGTTACTTCCAACTGAAGATAGTGAAAACTTTATTGAATTAATAACGCCAGTAAGAACATTTTAAAAATTATTTAAACAATAAAAAGCATTTATATTAAAAAATATAAATGCTTTTTTAATTTTCATTGTTAAATATTTAATCTTGTTTTAAGATTATATCAACTATTATTTATGGAGGTTTCAAATGACAAAATTAGAAAGAATTCAACAATGGACTGCTGAAAATAGTTTAGATTTTACATATATCAGTGACCCAACAACTATCGAATATTTAACTGGTTTTGCTAGTGATCCACATGAAAGAATCTTAGCATTGCTGGTATTTCCAAATCAATCACCATTTTTATTTACGCCGGCATTAGAAGTTGAGTCTGCTAGAGAAGCAGGGGTGTCTTTTGACATTTATGGATATTTGGACCATGAAAATCCTTGGGCAATTATTGCTGATAAAATTCGTCAAAGAAATAATCACCCAACTACAGCTGGTTTAGATAAAATAGCATTCCCAGTTGACCATTTTGAAAAGCTTACCGAAAATTTAACAGGCGTTACTTTTAATAAAGACATTAGCGGATTAATTGATTCTATGCGTGCCATTAAAACTGAGGATGAAATTCAGAAAATGATTTTGGCAGGTCAAGAAGCTGATTTTGCTTTTGAAACTGGTTTTAAAGCTGTTAAACCAGGCGTAAAAGAAGTCGATGTAGTGGCCGAATTAGAATATGCTTTAATGAAAAAGGGTGTTATGGAAATGAGTTTCAACACCTTAGTGCAAGCTGGGAAACATGCAGCTGAACCACATGGTGAATCTAGCACCAATGTTATTGAAAACAATCAACTAGTATTGTTTGATTTAGGTACAGTCCACGATGGTTACATGTCTGATGCATCTAGAACTGTTGCAGTCGGCAAACCTAGTGATAAAGAATTAGACATGCATAAAGTATGTTTAGAAGCCCAACTTAAAGCTATGGATGCTGTTAAACCTGGCATTACAGCTGAAGAATTAGATAAAATAGCACGTGACGTTATTACTAAAGCTGGTTACGGTGAATACTTTATCCACCGTCTAGGTCATGGAATCGGCATGGGAACACATGAATTTCCATCAATAATGCAAGGTAACCAAATGGAATTAAAACCTGGTATGTGTTTCTCAATCGAACCAGGGATTTATGTACCTGGTTTTGCCGGGGTAAGAATTGAGGATTGTGTATATGTTACAGAAGATGGCAGCAAACCATTTACGCACACACCTAAAAATTTAATTTATGTGGATAAATAAATGTCGTTAACAATATTTTAAAAAGTGGAATCAAATATACTGATTCCACTTTTTTATATTTAAAATTGAATTTTTAGCATATTTTAGCGATTTTTTGTGGATATATGTATAAATTATCGAAAATACTTTAAAACCGCTCATATACTAATTTTAAAGCTATAAATGTGTACTTTAATCTAAAAAAAGGGTATAATAATCACTAAAGCAAAGGTGGGTGAAGTCTTGAAAAAAAACGTAATTATAAGCACTGATTTTATTACGCTAGGTCAACTTTTGAAGGAAGAAAACGTTGTTTCATCAGGTGGTCAAGCAAAATGGTATTTGAGAGAAAATACAGTTATGGTCAACAGTGAACCAGATGACCGTCGTGGTCGTAAATTGTATGACGGTGACAACGTTGAAGTCCCTGATGCAGGGATGTTTTTTATTCGTAAAAAGTAGGGATAAGAATGCGAATAACGACTTTGAAGTTAAGTAACTTTCGTAATTATGAAAATGTTTGTGTTGAATTTAATCCTGGCGTAAATGTTCTACTTGGAAATAATGCTCAAGGCAAAACCAATCTTTTGGAATCGATATATGTCTTAGCATTAACAAAAAGTCATCGAACCGCTAATAATAAAGAGTTAATTAGTTGGCATAATGATTACGCGCAATTAAAAGGCTTAATTCAAAAGCGTTTAGGTAACACTAATTTAGAAATAGATTTAGGTAAAAAGGGTAAAAAAGCGAAGGTCAATCACATTGAACAAGCGAAGTTATCATCTTACATCGGAAATCTAAACGTTATTTTATTTGCGCCAGAAGACCTATCTATCGTCAAGGGCTCACCGAGCATTCGCAGAAGGTTTATGGATACTGAATTTAGTCAGATTAGCAGTCAGTATCTATACAATACAACTCAATATAAAAAGATATTGAGACAACGTAATAATTACTTAAAAAAGGTTCAATACAGTCATAAAAAAGATGAAATTTATTTAGAAGTTATTTCTAAGCAGATTGCTGCCTTTGGTTCTAAGATTATTTTTAGTCGACTTAATTTGTTAAAAAAATTAGAACATTGGGCGCAAAATATTCATAGTGAAATTTCACAAAATGCGGAAAAATTAACTTTTAAATATCTTACTTCAGTGAATTTGGATGACAATGGATTGACCACTGACAAAATTTACAGTGATCTTTTAAATAGTCTTACTAATAATCAGAATAAGGAAATTCATCAAGGAACGACTTTGTATGGGCCACATCGTGACGACGTACAGTTTTTGATAGATGAACGAAATGTACAAACTTTTGGTTCACAAGGCCAGCAGCGAACAACAGCACTATCGTTAAAACTATCGGAAATTGATTTAATGAAACAAGAAACAGGAGAGTATCCCATTTTATTACTAGATGATGTGCTATCCGAATTAGATGATGGTCGACAGACCCATCTTTTAAATGCGATAAAAAATAAAGTTCAAACATTTATTACCACTACTAGTTTAAATGGAATGACCCAAGATTTAGCTGAAAAACCAGCTATTTTTAACATAGACAACGGGAATTTATCTAAAAATAATTAGTTTTTAGAGGAGGAATTAATTTGACTGACAAGGAAAAAGAAGAACGTCGCGAAAAGGCAAGTGAATATAACGCTAGTCAGATTCAGGTTTTAGAAGGTCTTGAAGCCGTTCGTAAACGTCCAGGAATGTACATAGGATCTACCAGTGTTCAAGGACTACACCATTTAGTATGGGAAATTATCGATAACGGAATTGACGAAGCATTGGCTGGGTTTGCTGATGCAATTCATGTAACTATCGAAAAAGATAACAGTATTACGGTTGTCGACAATGGTCGTGGTATCCCAGTTGATATCCAACAAAAAACTGGTAAACCTGCTCTAGAAACTGTTTTTACCATTTTGCATGCCGGAGGTAAATTCGGCGGTGGCGGTTATAAAGTATCTGGTGGTTTGCATGGGGTTGGTGCCTCAGTAGTTAACGCCTTGTCAACATCATTGGATGTAACGGTTGTTCGTGGTGGTAAACGTTACTACATGGACTTTAAACGAGGCCACGTAAATACACCAATGAAATTATTGGGGGATGCTGATCCTGATAAGCATGGGACCAAAGTACACTTTGTACCGGATCCAGATATTTTTAGAGAAACGACCGTTTATAACGTTAAAACTTTAACCGATCGCATTCGTGAGCTAGCTTTCTTAAATAAAGGATTAAAGATTAGTATTCGTGATGAACGTGCTGAAGAACCTACCGAACAAGATTTCCTTTATGAAGGCGGAATTAAACATTACGTTGAATACATTGATGAAGATAAAGAACCTTTATTTGATGAACCAATCTATGTTGAAGGTAATGAAGATGGTATAAACGTTGAAGTAGCTCTTCAATACACTGATGATTATCATAGTGAATTACGTACTTTTACCAACAATATTCATACTATTGAAGGTGGTACCCACGAAGAAGGGTTTAAACGAGCTTTAACTAGAACGATTAATGACTATGCTCGCAAGAATAATATCTTCAAGGAAAAAGATGAAAATCTTTCAGGTAGCGATGTTAGAGAAGGAATTACAGCGGTTGTTAGTGTAAAACATCCGGATCCTCAATTTGAAGGTCAAACTAAGACTAAATTAGGAAATTCTGATGCTAGAACAGCGACTGACCATGTTTTCTCAGAACATTTTGCTAAATTCTTAATGGAACATCCAGCACTTGGGCGCAAGATTGTAGACAAGGGTTCTTTAGCTTCTAAAGCTAGAATGGCTGCTAAACGTGCTCGTGAAGTTACACGCAAGAAAAGTGGTCTAGAAATTAGTAATTTACCTGGTAAATTAGCTAACAACACCAGTAAAGACCCCAAAATATCTGAATTATTTATTGTCGAAGGGGATTCTGCTGGTGGTTCCGCTAAGCAAGGGCGTTCCCGTCTTACTCAAGCTATTTTGCCAATCAGAGGTAAAATATTAAACGTGCAAAAAGCTTCAATGGAAAGAATTTTAGCTAATGAAGAAATTCGTTCCATGTTTACCGCGATGGGAACTGGTTTTGGTTCTGATTTTGACATTAATAAAGTTAAGTATCATAAACTAATTATCATGACCGATGCCGATGTCGATGGTGCACATATTCAAGCATTGTTACTTACATTAATTTATAACTATATGCGTCCGTTATTAGATGCAGGATATGTATATATAGCTCAACCACCATTGTACAGATTACAACAAGGTAAAATGATTCGCTACATCGCAACCGATGAAGAATTAGAACAATGGAAAGCTGAAATTCCTGCTTCACCAAAGCCAAACATTCAACGTTACAAAGGTCTTGGTGAAATGGATGCTGAACAATTATGGGATACTACCATGAATCCAGAAAATCGTCGTTTACAAAGAGTTAAAGAAGAAGATGCAGAAAATGCTGCAGCTGTCTTTGATATGTTGATGGGTAACAAAGTTGAACCACGTCGTGAATTCATCGAGAAGAATGCCCAATTTGTTGAAAACTTAGATGTTTAATTAAATGTTTCACGTGAAACATTTTGAATTGACATACTTGAATGGAGGAAAAGACTTTGGCCAATGAAGATTTATCAAATCATCGTATTGAAGATGTTGACTTATCACAGAAAATGAGAACGTCATTTCTGGACTATGCAATGAGTGTTATCGTTGCACGTGCTCTTCCAGACGTTCGTGATGGAATGAAACCAGTTCATCGTCGTATTTTATATGATATGCGTGAATTGGGGATTACTCCTGACAAACCATACCGTAAATCAGCGAGAATTGTAGGAGATACTTTAGGTAAGTATCATCCTCATGGTGACTCAGCAGTTTATGGATCAATGGTTCGAATGGCGCAAGATTTTAGTTATCGTTATCAATTAGTTGATGGTCACGGTAACTTTGGTTCAGTGGATGGAGATAGTCCAGCCGCAATGCGTTATACCGAAGCTAGATTAAGTAAAATTGGAACCCAAATGTTGCAAGACATTAACAAGAATACGGTTGACTTCCAAGACAACTTTGATGGAAGTGAAAGAGAACCGGTGGTATTGCCATCACGTTTTCCCAACTTACTAGTTAATGGGGCTTCTGGTATTGCGGTAGGAATGGCTACTAATATTCCTCCACATAATTTAAGTGAAGTTATTTCAGCTATTCATGTGCTGATGGATAATCCAGATGCTACGACTGCTGATTTAATGGAGGCCTTACCTGGTCCTGATTTTCCAACTGGTGGAGTGGTTATGGGTAAATCTGGAATTCGCAAAGCCTACGAAACTGGTAAAGGTAGCATTATTTTAAGAGCTAAAACCGATATTGAAGAACAAAGTAACGGTAAGCAAAAAATTATTGCAACTGAAATTCCATACATGGTTAACAAGGCTAAATTAATTGAAAGAATTGCTGAATTAGCTCGTGATAAACGAATTGATGGCATTACTGATATTAACGATGAATCTGACCGTGAAGGAATGCGTATTGTGATTGATGTGCGTCGAGATGCATCAGCACAAGTTGTATTGAATAACTTATACAAAATGACTTTAATGCAAACTAGCTTTAGCTTTAATATGTTAGCAATCGTTAAAGGTACGCCTAAAGTGCTTAGTTTAAAAGAAATTTTACAATACTATCTAGAACATCAAGTTGAAGTTATTAAACGTCGTACTAAGTATGAATTAGACAAAGCAGAAGCTAGATCACATATTTTAGCTGGTTTAATCATTGCTTTAGATAACATTGATAGAGTTATTAAAATTATTCGTGAATCACAAACCGCAGCAATTGCTAAAAATGAATTAACAAGTGGTTTTGAATTAGATGATAAACAAGCCCAAGCTATCTTAGATATGCGTTTGGTACGTTTAACTGGTTTGGAACACGATAAGATTGCTAATGAAAATGCAGAATTGCTCAAATCGATTGAAAACTATAGAAGCATTTTGGCTAGTCGTGAAAAAGTTAATGAAATCATCTATCAAGAATTATTGGAAATTCAATCTAAATTTGGCGATAAACGTCGTACCGAATTAATGGTTGGTGAAATTCTAAGCATTGAGGATGAAGATTTAATTGAAGAAGAAGATGTTATCGTTACATTAACTCATAAGGGTTATGTTAAACGAATTGCTACTTCTGAATTTAGAAGCCAAAATCGTGGTGGTCGCGGAGTTAAAGGTATGGGTGTTCATAATGATGACTTTATTGAAAATCTTATTTCAACTACTACCCACCACAACCTACTCTTCTTTACTAATACAGGTAAAGTTTACAGTATGAAAGGTTATGAAATTCCTGAATATGGACGTTCAGCTAAAGGAATTCCAATTATTAACTTACTTGGTATAGAATCTGACGAAACTATTCAAGCGGTTATAACTATTTCGGAAAATGAAGATTATGATGACAAATTCTTATTCTTTACTACACTACATGGAACTGTAAAACGTACGCCTGTAGAAGAATTTTCAAATATCCGTAATAATGGTCTAAAAGCTATTCATCTAAAAGATAATGATGAATTGATTCGAGTATCAACAGTTTCAGAAAAAGACAACATGATTTTAGGAACGCATGCTGGTTACTCAGCTAGTTTTAAGGTTTCTGATGTTAGATCAATGGGTCGTACGGCAACCGGAGTTCGTGGAATTCGTTTACGTGATGATGATTATGTAATCGGTGCAGCAATGCTTAACCCTAGTGACAATGTTTTTGTTATTTCTGAAAAAGGTTATGGTAAGCAAACTGCTGCTACTGAATATGCAATCAAAAAACGTGGCGGTAAGGGAATTAAGACCGTGAATGTTACCGAAAAGAATGGTCCACTTGCTGGTTTAACAACTGTTTCTGGCAAAGAAGATATTATGCTAGTTACTGATAAGGGTGTCATCATTAGATTTAATATTGATGATGTTTCACAAACCGGAAGAGCTACTTTAGGAGTTCACTTAATTAAAATTGCTGATGATTCAAAAGTTTCTACAATGGCCAAAGTTATTGAAAATGCTGATGATTCAGAAATGAATGATTCGGAAGATTAAAACACGCGTATATATTCTTGTATCGTAAATTTAATTCCGTTGTTGAATAAAATAATATATTGTGGTATTCTTTTTAAACGTGAGTATTTGTTAATAACTTTTACTCCTTACTCTTTGATTTAAAGAGTCTTAAAGTCCACAAGGAGGTGTAATTCATGGAAGAACATAAATATGAAATTACTTACATCATTCGTCCAGATTTAGACGAATCAGCAAAGAAAGACTTAGTTGAAAGATTTGACAAAGTTTTAACTGATAATGGTGCTAAGTTAATCGATTCAAAAGACTGGTCAAAACGTCGCTTTGCATACGAAATTGCTGGTTACAACGAAGGTGTATACCACGTTGTTAACTTAACAACTGATAACAAAGCTGCTTTAGATGAATTTGATCGTCTATCAAAATTCTCAGATGACATTTTACGTCAAATGACTGTAAGAAGATAATTAATAACTAAAAAGCAGAGAGGAGAATTTCAGCATGATTAACCGTACAACTTTAACGGGTAGATTAACACGGGATGTTGATTTGCGATACACACAAAGCGGAGTAGCAGTGGGTAGTTTTACTTTAGCTGTTGACCGTCGATTTACAAATGCTAATGGTCAACGTGATGCAGATTTCATCAATTGTGTAATCTGGAGAAAATCCGCTGAAAACTTTGCCAACTTCGTTCATAAAGGTTCTTTGGTTGGAATTGATGGTCGTATTCAAACTAGGAATTACGAAAATCAACAAGGTCAAAGAGTTTATGTAACCGAAGTAGTTGTTGAAAATTTTGCTTTGTTAGAACCACGTTCTGCAAATCATAACAACAATAACGGTGCTCCTCAAAACAATGAAAATCCATTTGAATCTTCCAATAATGGTAATAACAATCAAGCTAATAATTCACAACCATCCAACAACAATGGTGGAAATGGACAACCAGCTGATCCGTTTGCCAATTCTGGCGACCAAATTGATATTTCAGATGATGATTTACCATTTTAATCGAAAAATAGGGGAGGGAAATTATAATGCCACAACAAAGAAGAGGCGGACGTCGTCGTCGTAAAGTTGATTACATTGCTGCTAATCACATTGAATACATCGACTACAAAGACGTTGCTTTACTAGGTCGTTTTGTTTCAGAAAGAGGTAAGATTTTACCACGTCGTGTTACTGGAACAAGTGCTAAAAACCAACGTAAGTTAACAATGGCTATCAAACGTGCTCGTATCATGGGCTTAATGCCATTCGTTTCTGAAGCATAATAAAAATACTTTTACTGGGGTTGTTATTTTATAACACTCCAGTTTTTTTATTACTTTTTTCTTTTGTGATAAAATGAAATTACCACTAACAAGATTAAAGAGGACTTAAAATGAAAAAATTATTCTCATTAGCAAGTCTTCCACCTTTTTTGCGCGATAGTATATTAAGGTGGATAACCGTTTTTATTTCTTTATTATCAATACTAAGTTTAGTAATAAGCTTTTTATATAGTAACGTTTTAGGCTTTACACTTTTAATAGTTATTTGTTTAGCGTTAGCTTTTATTTTTAATGGTATGAACAAATTAAGTGAAGATAGAGACAATTACATCTCAAATCTATCATATCGAATTCACCGTGGTGAACAAGAAACTTTATTGGAGATGCCAGTAGGAGTTTTAATGCTTAGTAAGGCAGGTAACATTGAATGGGTAAATCCATATTTACAACCATATTTTGGTGACGCTGATTTGTTAGGTAATCCAGTTTCTGCAGTTTCACCCGAATTGAGTGAAATTTTAGATAAATATTGGGAAGATGAAAATCCACAGGTTATTGAATGGAAAAATCATTATTTTAATCTTTTAATCCAAAAAGAATATAACACCATATATATGATGGATATTACTAGGTATTTTAATATCGAGAAAAATTATAATGATGAAAAAATAGCGATTGGCCAAATCTTCTTAGATAATTATGATGAGATTACGCAGTCAATGACTGACCAAAACATTTCCAACTTAAATAACTATGTTACTAATGAATTATCTACATGGGCCAAAGAATTTGGCTTCTTTATTAAGCAAGTTGATGAAGATCACCATATTCTGTTTGCTTATTCTAAAACTTTAAAAGAAATTGAAGATGATAAATTTCAAATTTTAGATAATATTCGTGAATCAACTTCTAAACAAAATTTCCCATTAACATTGAGTATCGGAATTGCTTATGGTGATGACAATTTAAATAGTCTTGCTGACCAGGCTCAAAAAGACTTAGATTTAGCTTTAGGACGTGGTGGTGACCAAGTTGTAGTGAAATCTAAAGATAAAGAAGCGCGTTTCTATGGTGGTAAAACTAACCCAATGGAAAAGCGTACTAGAGTTAGGGCTAGAATGATATCACAGGCTTTGCAAGAGCTGATTAATGAATCAGACCAAGTTTTTGTACAAGGACATTCACATCCGGATATGGATTCATTGGGTGCTTGTCTTGGAATTCATAGAATTGCTAGCATGAATGGCAAACCTTGTAAGATGATAGTAAATGAAGAGGGGCTTCATTCAGACGTCCAACGCTTAATTGGTAAAATGAGGTCTAAAGATGAACTTAAAGATGACTTGATTTCACCAGAAGAAGGCCTGCAAAAAGCTACCGATAACACATTATTGATTATGGTAGACCACTCGAAGCCTTCGATGAGTTGTTCAAAGGAAATATATGAACGTCTGGAAAATAAGGTTATGATTATTGACCATCATAGACGTGGGGAAGAATTCC
Organism: Apilactobacillus ozensis DSM 23829 = JCM 17196; assembly: GCF_001435995.1. Taxonomy (GTDB): domain Bacteria; phylum Bacillota; class Bacilli; order Lactobacillales; family Lactobacillaceae; genus Apilactobacillus; species Apilactobacillus ozensis. The sequence goes on along the minus strand of NZ_AYYQ01000003.1, from coordinate 29,878 downwards.
CAGAAAATCCAGTACTGGTATATATTGAACCGTATGCTTCATCAACTTGTGAGTTGATTACTGAAATGTTTGAATATCAATCACAAGATGCTGAACCAATTAGTAAACTAGAGGCCACTGCTATGCTTACAGGTATTTTTGTAGATACTAAATCGTTCTCACTTCGAACGGGAACCAGAACCTTTGATGCGGCTAGTTACTTGAGGTCGGCTGGAGCTGATTCTGAGGAAATGCAAGCGTTTATGCAAGAAAATCCTGACGATTATATGGCAAGAACACATTTGATTTCGATGACTAAGTTTATTGATGAAAAGCATACTTTAGCAGTTATTTGCGGTGAAGACGAAACAGTTTATGATCCAGTTACAGCTGCTCAGGCTGCTGATTCATTATTAAATATTTCAGGAGTAAATGCTTCCTTTGTAATTACTCATCGTCCAGATAAAAAAGTAGGAATCTCAGCACGTAGCAATGGTAGTGTTAATGTGCAAAGAGTGATGGAAACCTTAGGTGGTGGTGGTCACTTATCTAGTGGTGCTACGCAAATTAAAGATAAAACCATTAAAGAAGTAGAAAAAATGTTAGTTAATGCAATTAACGATGTTGAAAAAGAAGAAAATATTTAACCGTTAATTGACTTTTTTCAAGACTTTTAGGTTTATATCTGTTAAATTATTACTTGTAGGACTAAAGGAGTGAATTGTAATGAAAGTTATATTTTTACAAGATGTTCGAGGTAAAGGTAAACGTGGCGAAGTAAAGGAAATGCCAGATGGCTATGCTCAAAATTTCCTAATTAAACAAAACAAAGCTAAGGCTGCAACTAAATCTGCAATTAGCCAATTAAATGGTGAAAAAAAAGCTGAGAAAAAAGAAGCTGCTGAAGAATTAGCTAATGCTAAAGCTTTAAAAGCCAAATTAGAAGATGATAAAACAGTAGTTGAAGTTCCAGCCAAGGTTGGAGCTGACGGGAGACTATTTGGTTCTGTTTCTTCTAAACAAATCGTACAAACAATGATGAAACAACATAACTTAAAAATTGAAAAACGTAAAATTGAACTTCCAGAACCTATTAAGTCTCTAGGTTACACTAACGTTCCTATTAAATTACATTCACAAGTGACCGCAAATATTAGGGTTCATGTTAGTGAAAAGTAGTTTTATTGTTTAAAAAGGATGGCAATGTTGCTATCCCTTTTTAGTTAGTTATTAAATTTAGAGGTAAATTTATGAGTAATGATTTTTTAGGGGGACAAACTCCACCGCAAAGTATTGATTCGGAAAAAGCAGTATTAGGCTCAATCTTCATTGATACGGATTCATTACCAGACGCAATGGAATTCTTGGAACCAGATGATTTTTACAATCATGCCCATCAATTAATTTATTTTGCAATGCAAAAATTAGCGGATGAAGATAAATCAATTGATGTAATTACTATGCGTGATTTATTAGTTCAAGAAAATCATTTAAAAGATGTTGGTGGGATTCAATATATTGCTGAATTAGCTGATTCGGTACCAACGTCTGCGCATATCTTAGACTATGCCAAGATAGTTCGTGATAAATCAATTGCTAGAAAATTGATTAAAACGGCTACTAACATTGCTAGTGACGGTTATGCGGGGAATGAAGACGTAACAACTTTATTAGATAAAGCTGAACAATCTATTTTAAACGTTTCTGAAAATAGAAATCAGTCTGGCTTTAAGCCAATTAAAGATGTTTTAACGACTGCTTTTAACGAAGTAGAAAAACTATCAAAAAATAAATCGGCAGTGACTGGACTGTCGACTGGTTATCCAGATTTAGATAAAATTACAACCGGATTGCATGATGATGAATTAGTAATTTTAGCGGCTCGTCCGGCGGTTGGTAAAACCGCGTTTGCATTAAATTTAGCGCAAAATATTGGTACTAAGACCAATAAAAACGTAGCTATTTTTAGTTTGGAAATGAGTGCTGAATCATTGGTTAATCGTATGATATGTGCTGAAGGTAGTATTGATGCCAATCATTTGAGAACTGGTCAATTATCTCCTGAAGAGTGGGATAATATCATGATTGCGATGGGCAGTTTATCGAGAGCTAACATATATATTGATGATACTGCTGGAATTAAAATATCTGAAATTAGAGCTAAAGCCCGTCGTCTAGCTAAAGAAAATGATGGATTGGGTCTAATCTTAGTAGATTATTTACAGTTGATTGACGGTGGTAGCCAAGAAAACCGTCAACAAGAAGTTTCATATATATCTAGACAACTAAAGAAGATAGCCAAGGAATTGCAAGTTCCAGTAATTGCCCTTTCACAATTATCACGTGGTGTGGAACAGCGTCAGGACAAACGTCCAGTGCTTTCAGATATTAGAGAATCTGGTTCAATTGAACAAGATGCTGACATTGTTGCGTTCTTATATCGTGATGATTATTATGAACGTGAAGACGGCGAGGATGACGAAAATGGTGGCGGTGATAGTGATCAACAACAAGATGTTGGTGAAGTTGAAGTCATTATTGAAAAGAACCGTTCAGGTCCTAGAGGAACCGTTAAATTACTTTTTGTGAAGTCACACAATAAGTTTGCATCTATTTCATACGAACATGGTGATATGTAAAATAAAATTCTTATCCGAGTAAGATAAGAATTTTTTATTATATTTTATTTTAGAGGTGATGAGATGAATTATATTAAGCTTAAGTGGTTATTTTTAGGATCATTTATCAACAATATTGCAGTTAGCACAATTTGGCCTTTAACTACGGTTTACATGCATAATACTTTAAAAAAATCATTAACTGAAGTTGGTATTATTTTATTTTTATTTTCGGTGTCTAATGTTTTCGGTAATTATGTAAGTGGAAAATTGTTTGATAAACATAATCGTTATCCATTAACAATATTTGGAATAGTATTTTCTGTTTTAGTATCGCTTATGTTAATCTTTTTCCATGGCTGGCCGACTTATCCAATTGGATTAGTACTATTAGGTTTTGGAACTGGTTGGAATCTTACGATGGTAAACTCGTTAGGAACTACCATTAGTAATCAATCCAGTCGCCATATTTTTAATATGTTGTATCTAGCGCAAAACATTGGAGTTGTATTAGGAACAATGTTTGTAGGATTTATATATCCATATGGAATAGGCTATGTATTTATTATTACAACAACCATATTAATAATTTATGGAATTAGTGCTGCCATTACTTATAAACAACCAGATTCGATTTACCCGGTTATTAAAGAAGGTCCTAAACGTCAGGAAGTTAAATTACCTAAACCTAACTTTATGTTGATAATGACTTTATTCGTTAGCTTAAGTGTAATTTGGATAGTTTATGAACAATGGGTGTCAAACTTGTCAGTTTATATAACTGGAATGGGCATTCCTTTGAGTATGTATAGTTTTTTATGGACTATCAACGCCTTTTTATTAGTTGTATTTCAATTAATTATTAGTTGGCTAGCTCGTTTTTATGATAATTTATATTTACAAATATACCTAGGTATATTTTTTATCGGACTTTCATATTTTATTTTAATTTTTACACATAGCTACTTAGGATTTGTATTGTCAATGACGGTGTTAACAATTGGGGAAGCTTCAGTAATCCCGTCAATTCCTGCCGTGGTTAATTATCTAACGCCGGTTGAAGTTAAAGGCAAATACCAAGGATTGAATAACGCTTGGGCCTCAATTGGAAAAGCTTTTGGACCATTGTTAGGTGGAATTATGATTGAAGCTTATTCATATAATATGTTATTTTTAACGATTTTATTAGTATGTATAGGTCTAATTATGTTTATCATACTTTCACATATAATATACGGTAAAAAATTTACAAATTTTGATAAATAGGTAAATAAAAAAAGCAACCTAATTAATTAGGTTGCTTTTTTCGAAGTAATAACCACGGCAATTATGCAGCATGATTTTTACTTAAATTGAATGATGGGCAGTCAGGGGCTCGAACCCTGGACCCACGGATTAAGAGTCCGTTGCTCTACCAACTGAGCTAACTGCCCATATCTTTTCGACTTAATTATATTAACATGTCCACAAAATTTTTGCAAGAAAATTTCTGAAAAAATTATAATTGTTGATAATGTTGCCTACAATTCGTTAATATATGGTTGCATATACACAACGTGATATAATTATGTTGTATGTGAATTAAAAATAAAAATTAAAACTATATTTATTCCCAAATAAGGAGTACAACAATATGACTAAAATTCTTGTAGTTGACGATGAAAAGCCGATAACTGATATTGAAAAATTTAACTTAGAAAAAGAAGGATACGAAGTTTCTGTTGCCTATGATGGTGAAGAAGCGATTAAAAAAACCAATGATGAAGATCCAGACTTAATTATTTTAGACTTGATGTTGCCTAAGGTTGATGGCCTAGAAGTTGCCCGTGAAGTTAGAAAGAACCACGATATGCCAATCATTATGGTAACCGCTAAAGACTCAGAATTAGATAAGGTCTTAGGCCTAGAATTAGGTGCTGACGATTACGTTACGAAGCCATTTTCTAATCGTGAATTAATTGCTCGAGTTAAGGCTAATTTAAGACGTCAAGTTGCTAATAATAACTCGCAAAATGAAGATGACACTAACAAAGATATTGAAATTGGTGATTTAGTAATTCACCCAGAAGCATACACGGTAACCAAACGTGGTGAAAATATTGAATTAACACACCGTGAATTTGAATTATTACATTATTTAGCTCAACACATTGGTCAAGTAATGACTCGTGAACATTTATTACAAACGGTGTGGGGCTATGACTATTTCGGTGATGTTAGAACTGTCGATGTTACAGTTAGACGTTTAAGAGAAAAAATTGAAGACAACCCAAGTCATCCAATTTGGTTAGTTACTAGACGTGGGGTAGGGTATTATTTAAGAAATTCAGAAAAAGAATAAGCAATAGTTTTATTGTGTTATAAGGAGTATTTTCACATTGAAAAATAGGATGAAGTTATTTAAATCGATTCATTTTAAAATAGCACTTGTTCTAGCTCTAATTCTATTAGTAACTTTGGAAATTGTGGGGGCTATTTTTGTCAGCCGATTAGAGCAAACTAATTTAGAGAGTTTCAAGAATCAAGTTAAAATTCCTAATTATGTGAAAACTGCGTTGATTAACGACTTATCTAAAAAAGATGTTAACAAAGCCAATATTGAAATAAAATCATTATTATTGGATATGGAAAATAATGAAAAAAATACTGAGATTCAAGTTGTGGACTCTAAAAACACTATTCGAGGTACCAATAGAATTGATAATCAGTCTATTATTGGCAGAAGAAATCAAAATCCAGATATAAAACAATTTCTGACTGACCCTAGTCCAAATAAACAGGTATATTCAGGAATCAAAAACAATCCTTCAGATAATAATCGTTATTATACCTACATTGCTCCTTTAAATAAGCCCAATGGTAGTAGTGCCGGTGCGGTATACGTTCATTCTAATCTTAATCAAGTTTATTACGAGATTAATAAAATTACGATTATATACGTAGTGGCTGCCATAGTAGCTATCTTGCTAGGCTTATTTATTGCCATAGTAATTTCTAGAGCAATTACGCAACCTATTGATGAAATGAAAAAACAAACACTGAGAATATCTAAGGGAGATTATTCAGGACAGGTACATGTTTATGGTGATGATGAATTGGGACAACTTGCAAACGCAGTAAATACACTTTCTGTAAAAGTTGAAGAATCTCAAGAAACTACGGAAGCCGAGCGTCGTCGTCTAGACTCAGTCTTAACGAATATGACTGATGGTGTTTTAGCTACTGATCGTCGTGGTAACGTTATCATTATTAATGATGAAGCAGTTAGCTTTTTATCTGCACCGAAAGAAGGATTTGTTGGTAAACCTATTTTAGATGTGTTAGACATTCGTGATCGATATACTTTAAGAGAATTAATTGAAGACCCTGATGAGCTAATCATAGACCGTTCAGATGCTAGTCATGATTTAATTTTACATGCTCATTTTTCACTTATTCAAAGAGACTCTGGATTTATTTCAGGCTTAGTTTGTGTGCTACATGATGTTACGGAACAACAAAAGATAGATAACGATCGTAAGCAGTTCGTTTCAAACGTTTCACATGAACTGAGAACGCCACTAACTAGTGTGCACTCATATATTGAAGCTCTGCAAGATGGTGCCTGGCAGGACAGTAAATTAGCACCGAAGTTTTTAAAGGTTACACAAGATGAGACTGACCGTATGATTCGAATGATTAATGACTTGTTAACGTTATCTAGAATGGATTCTGGTACGCAAAAAATGGAAAAAGAAATGGTTAACATTAACGAATTATTTAATTACTTATTAGACCGTTTCGATATGATTATTAAAAATGATGACAAGCCAGATAAAATGTATAAAATCACTCGCAAATTTACCCGTAAAGCTTTATGGGTAGAAATCGATACTGACCGATTTACTCAAGTTATCGATAACTTAATGAATAATGCTATTAAATATTCTCCTGATGGTGGGACGATTACCTGTTCACTTTACGAAACTAGAAATAATGTGGTTTTAAGTGTTAAAGATCAAGGGTTAGGAATTCCTAGAAACTCGTTGTCAAAAATATTTGATCGATTTTATAGAGTTGATAAAGCAAGGTCTAGAGCACAAGGTGGAACTGGTTTAGGTTTGGCCATCTCAAAAGAAGTTATTCAAGCATTGGGTGGTAAGCTTTGGGTTGAAAGTACGGAAGGTAAAGGTTCAACTTTTTATATAGCTTTGCCATACGAACCAATGGAGGAGGATTTGTGGGATGAAAATTAAAAAGATGATTCTACCACTTTTACTAACGATTGCTGTTTTAATTAGTATATTTTTATCTATGACTTTATGGATAAATCCTTCTCGTTACCAAAACGTAAACAAAACTAATACTAACGATGACAACGAAATTTACAAAAAGACCTTGCCTTATGTTTACTCTCCAACTCAAGTGATTAAAAATGACTACACAGGTTCGTCATATGTTTTAACTAATCAATCAGTCAACTTAGTTTCAGAGATAAGATTACAAATGCTAAACTTTTCTGATTTAGATTTTAAAAAAATTGATAACAATAATTTAGATAAGTACAAGGATTTTATTAATCGTAAAAATTCTCTACTGTTAAATTATCCGGATACGGTTACAACCAATATATTAAATAAAGTGTTAGATAATAGTTTAAGTAAGCTACCTAACGTTGATTTCAATCGCATTCTCATACCATTAGATGACCATAAAAGTATTTATTTACTGCGTGATGATTCATATTCTGTTTATAAGATATCTTTAAAAAATAATAATCTAGATAAAATTAAAAATATTATTTCTAAAGATGTACGTCAGATTCCAGTTGACATTAGCTTTGAAAATAAAAAGCCTACAATGGTATTTACCAAAAGCTTTTATATGCCCCAATATAGTTATTTATATAACACTACTTCACAGAACTTTTTTGTGAACCGCTTACTTCCTGAATCGAATACATCACCTAAACGACACCGTGACACAACGATATATAGTGATCAGGATAAACGAATTTCTTTCAATGATAAAAATAATGAAGCTACGTATATGGATAGCATGGCTAACTCGATATCTTCTGACCTATCGCAATTTTTATTCCAGGCCTACAAAAATGTTTCTAATCTGGGATTAGGTAATAATTTAAATAGTATTAGATACTTTAGTTATGATGATAAAAACACAGATGTAATTTATCGTAATTATGTTGAAGGTTTTCCAATTTTTGATAATAACTCCTATGGTGCTGTACAAATGAAGATTATCGATAATGTATCCGTTAGATATAATTTCTCTTTAGATGTTTTACAAACGCCATTACCTTCTAAAAAGAAAGATTTGAAAATGATAAGTACTAAACAGGTAATGAATAATCTTATTAGTCTAGGCTACGATAAGAAAAAAATTGGGACAATAGAATTGGGTTATCAATCTATTAAATCTAACTCTTCAGATATATTGATTAACTTAAAGCCAACTTGGTTTGTTCAATATAATGGGAAATGGCTCAATTATAATAAAGCTACACAAAACCAGTACTAGAATCGAGGGGATATTTTTTGGATTTTAAGCGAATACAGTTGATTTTTTTAATTGTATTTATAATGATAGATATATTTCTTTTTAATATGTTTCATGAAAATAGAAGCTTACAAACTGAAAGTGTATCTCAAAGTAACAGTAGTGAAATCGTTAAGCAGATGCAAAATGATCAGATATTAGTAGCGACAACTCCTTCTGATAAAGTTTCTGAAGGCTATTACTTAGCTGCCGAATCAAATGATTCATTGAAAAATTCTATAAAAGATTTACAAAATCAATCCGCTCGTTTTAGCAATGGCTTTTTAAGAAGCACTTTTAAACGAAAATGGGGGAAAGACAGTATCGACAAGATAATGTTGAATCCTTCATACATTACGCATGGTAGTCAGTATGAATATGCTAAAAATTTATCCAATGCTAACACTTTAGTTTATTTACAAAAACATGATAATGGGACTTTTTACTCTAGTATCTATGGGCAAATTCGCTTTAACATTAGTAGTGATGGTTTAGTATTAGGCTATACACAAAGCTATCTATCTGATGTCCGAATTTTGCGTGAAAAATCGGCTACTATTTCTGGCAGTAAAGCACTTTATAATTTGTATCAATATAACGAGATCCCCAATAATTCTAAAATTGATTGGGAGAAGTTGTATTATACAAAGCTATTGCAAAATAATCAGGTCTATATTCCAACTTGGGTAATTGCATTTACTACTGGTGATTCTTCAAATATTCAAGTAAAGCGCATTAATGCCTTTACTGGTTCAATGCTTAGCTCTGGCAATACTAAAGATGCAATCAATAGTTTTTCAACTAATTAGTTTCGAGGTATTTTATGATTAATAATGATAATATGAAAATCAGCGTGCTATCTAGCGGTAGTGGTGGCAACGTTTCTTATATTGAAACTGCCCAGCATAAAATACTCTTAGATGCTGGCTTAAGTGGAATAAAAATAAAAAAGCTATTGGCTTCTATCAATAGAAGTATCGAAGATATCGATACACTATTAGTTACTCACGAGCATAATGACCACTGCAAAAGTGTTGGAATATTAGCTAGAAGATACCCACAAATTAGTGTTTATGCCAATGAGTTAACTTGGCAAGCCATGAATGATAAGATAGGTAAAATTAATAATTCACAAAAGAATATTTTCCCGCCTAATGTAGTTTTATCATTTGGAGATTTAGATATTGAAAGTTTTACAGTTTCACATGATGCGGCACAAGCCCAGTTTTACAATTTTCATCATCATGATAAAAGTTTTGTGGTTTTAACTGATATAGGATACGTTCCACAAAGAATTGTTGAAACGGTTAAAAATGCTAACGCTTATGTTTTTGAATGTAATCATGATGTAGAAATGTTGCGAAATGGTCCATATGCTTGGTCATTAAAGCAACGTATTTTAGGTGATTCAGGGCATCTTTCTAATGAGGATGGTGCTGATGCGTTAATGGATTGTATAGGTTTGAATACTAAAAACATATTTGTTGGGCATCGTAGTCACAATAATAATACTAAGCTTTTAGCTCACGACACGGTATCGGATATTTTAAAAAATCATGATTTTGATGTCGGTAGTGACTTTAATTTATTAGACACTGATGTTAATTGTCCATCTAAATTGATTACTTTATAAAAAATAAAACTTTTTTTAAGTTAATTTTTAAGTAACAGTTTTATTATTAAATAAAATTTATTAATGGGGGCATTACTTATGAAAAAAGAGAATTCTTATATTTGGAAAGCTTCTGTAGCGGCTTTAGTTGCAGGACTTTTAGGTGGTGGGATTGCTTACGGTGGAATTAATGCCTTTCAAAATTCTGGAATTAATACAGCCGTTCCAACTAGTTCAAACAGTGGCGGAACCGCTACTCAATCAAATATAAATGTTAACGTGCAAAATCAAACTGAAAAAGCTTATCAAGCTGTTAAAAATTCAGTGGTTTCAGTTGTGAATTTAAAAGCTGCTTCACAGTCCGATAATCAGTTGGCTCAAATGTTTGGCTTTGAATCTGGCAATTCTTCTAATTCCGGTAAAAGTAAGTCAGAATTAGAAGCAAGTAGTGAAGGATCAGGACTAATTTATAAAAAATCTGGTGATTCAGCTTACATCGTTACTAACAACCACGTCGTAGCCGGTTCTTCGGCACTAGAAGTTATTCTAAGTGATGGTAAGAAAGTTGAAGCAAAAATTGTTGGTCGTGATGAAGTTACCGATTTGGCAGTTTTAAAAATTAATAGTAGTGTCGTTAATCAAGTAGCTACATTTGGTAATTCTGACAACATTAAAGTTGGTGAAACTTCATTAGCAATTGGTTCTCCAATGGGTTCATCATATGCTTCATCTTTAACACAAGGAATTATATCTGCTAAAAAACGTGAAGTACAACAAACTAGTTCAAACGGTCAAGCTACTGGAAATACAGCAACTGTCATTCAAACTGATACAGCGATAAATCCTGGTAACTCTGGTGGTCCATTAATTAACTTAGCTGGTCAAGTTATTGGTATTAACTCCATGAAATTATCGTCAGATGGTGAAGGTACTAGCGTTGAAGGAATTGGTTTCGCCATTCCAAGTAACGAAGTAGTTAATATTATTAATCAACTAGTTGAGCATGGAAAAGTTATTCGTCCAGCTTTAGGAATTCAATATGTTGATTTAACCAATATATCTGCGCAACAACAAAAATCAATTCTAAAGTTACCTGAATCGGTTAAAAATGGGGTTGTAGTTATGAAAACAACAAGCGATTCTCCAGCAGCTAATGCGGGAATCAGTAAGTATGATGTCATAACTAAATTTGCTGGTAAAAATATCGAAAGTCAAAATGATATTAGAGATATATTGTACAAACAAAAAGTTGGTAGCACCGTATCAGTTACTTACTACCACAATGGTAAAGCTGTCACTAAAGATATGAAACTAGATAAGCAGTTATCTCAAATTAACTTTGGCAAATAATTAAAAAAATTAATTAGTTGTTGTACAATGATAGATATCAACTTATAGAGAGAAGTTTTATTTATTCAATCTTTTAGCTTATGGCAAATACTAATCTTTTTTCCAGTAGGTATATTAGCTGGAATTATGAGTACTGTGACTGGTCTAGCATCATTAGTATCTTATCCAGCTTTATTAATGGCTGGAGTCAGTCCAGTGTATGCTAATGTAACTAATACAGCAGCGTTAATTTTAAATGGAATTGGTTCAGGAGTATCATCTTCAAGGGAACTACATGGACATTGGAAAGAAATGTTTAAAATACTACTCTTAGTTTTCGTGGGTGGTATCATAGGTAGTTTTCTTTTATTGTCAGTTCCATCCAAAGTATTTGAAAGTATTGTACCGTTTTTTATTGCAATTGCTGGGATTATGATTTTGTGGCCAGAAAAATCTAATGCTTATCCAACAAATTCTACTGGTTTTGATCCAAAACATTTTCATAATTTCGCAAGAAACAAATTTAAATTGGTTTTAGGCGGTTTAAGCTTAATTTTAATTGGAATATATGGTGGATATTTTGGTGCGGCTGCTGGAGTAATTATGTTGGCAGTTTTATCAAGAACTAGCTCAGAACCATTTCCAGTTTATAATGCTATTCGAAATGTAGCGATGTTAGCCGCTAACTTTGCAGCAACAGTGATATATGCGTTTAAATCACACATTGTTTGGGTATTAGTACTACCGCTAGCATTAGGATTTCTATGTGGTGGTTATATTGGTCCTAAGATTGTTAGATTATTACCAATTAGATTGTTAAAAATTATCATTGGTATTTTAGCTTTAATATTAGCTGGTATCTTATTTGTACAAACTTATAATATATAAAAAATAAAAATCACATTATCTAAATCGATAATGTGTATTTTTTTATCTTGCAATATTGATAAATTTTTGTTGTTCAAAATCATATAATCCACGGTTGGTTAATTTAATCGTAGGAATTACCGGTAAACTTAAAAATGATAGGGTGATGAATGGGTTAAAATCAATATCATTGCTTATTTTTTTATAAGCATTGGTAATGGCAGATAAATCTTCACTAGCTTTTTGCCAGGATTTATCAGACATTAGGCCAGCAATTTTTAAGGGCATTGTGGCAAGTGTTTTTTCGTCATCGACAACAGAAATGCCACCACCAACTTTAGTAACTTCTTCAATTGCTCGATAGATTGCATCATCACTAGTTCCAAATGCTAGTAAATTGTGTGAATCATGCGCCACAGTTGTAGCAACTGCCCCTTCATTTAATTTAAAACCACTTACTAAAGCTAATCCGTAAGTTCCCGAGTTGTGATGTCTTTCTACATCTACCATCTTTAAAACATCATTTTTAAGGTCAGCTTTGAACTCACCGTTTTCAATAGGAACTTTTTTTATTAAATGTTTAGTTTCGATATGATTAGGACAAATACCAATAACGTTACATTCGTCGTTGCTTAATTCAAGTTTCAAATCTGCTTTAGTAAAATGATGATTCATAGTATTGCTTTGAAAGTTTAAAGTTTTAGTTTCAAAATCATTTTCTTGAATGAACTTTCCATCTTTCATAACCTTATTAACATCAACGGCTTTCGGGTTATTTATAAATACTAAGTCAGCTTTGTAACCAGTTGACAAAGCCCCTAAATCGTCAATTTTATGTGCCATAGCTGCATTGTAACTAGCCATGGTGTAAGCTGTTTCAGGTTTAACACCGTATTGGATGGCTAGCTTAATCGCAAAATTAATGCCACCTTCTTCAATTATAGTGTTTATAAATTTGTCGTCGGTACAAAATGAGAAACGTTGCGCATTACCTTCATTCACAATTTGAATCGTGTTTTGTAAATCTCTTTCAACGGTGCCTTCTCTCAAGAATACTTTAAAGCCTTCAGCCAAACGATCATTAATTCCCTGTAAGTCTGTACATTCATGATCGGTACTAATTTCTGCTTGGCGGTAGACGTCCAGCTGTTCTCTGTTCATGCCGGCACCATGTCCATCAACTTGTAAATGATGGTTTAAAGCATCATTAATTTTTTCCATTATATCGGTATCTCTTTTTTCAACCGCTGGATAATCCATAACTTCAGCTAAGCCCTTAACTTCAGGAAATTTATAAAGTGGGTGTAAGTCTTTAGCTTTAAGAGTAGCACCATTATCTTCAAATGGGGTACAAGGAACTGAAGATGGTAACATTACAAAGACATCTAATGGAGTTTGTCTGGCATCTTCAATCATATATTTAATACCATCAACTCCAGATACATTAGCAATTTCATGTGGGTCAGTAAAAATTGAGGTAGTTCCCATTGGTAAAATTACTTTAGCTAATTCGGATGGAGCGACTAGCGAACTTTCAATGTGGACGTGTGAATCGATAAATCCTGGAACTATGTATTTATCACTAGCGTTAATAATAGTTTTAGCTTGGATTGTATTAAATTGATTTCCGGTAGCAACAATTTTTCCATTCTTAATCCATAAAGTGTTTTTTTCAAATGAACGGGTAAAAACATTTAAAACGTTACCGTTAGTAATGCATAAATCGACTTTTTCCATCATAATAGCTCCAATTCTTAAGTATAAAATTATCGACTATTATCAAACATAAACATTATTTTGTCAAATAGAAAAAAAGTTCGTGTTTTGCTCAAAACTCAAATTAAACTTTAATACAAAGGTATTATTGTACATTTAACAAGTAAATTTACCGATTATTTTACTTTTCGATTTTTTTGTTAAAATAAATTACTCATTATCAAAAGGCTACTTTACAGTATGTATAATGATTATATTTAATAAGTGGATAAAAAAAGTTTAGTAATGCCTAAAAAAAACTTTAAACTTTTTTAATAATATTGTACAATGTGTGTTGTTGCTTAATTTACAGAAAGGTGGAACTACTAATATGAGTGAAAAAGTAAGTTCTCAACACAAAAAGCAAGGCTTAATCCATTATGCTAATGGACCTTCCCTTGAAGAAATTAACGGGAAGATTGATGTTCCTAAAAACTGGGGATTCTGGAAAACATTATTTGCGTACTCTGGACCTGGAGCATTAGTTGCCGTTGGTTATATGGATCCAGGTAACTGGGCTACTTCAATTACTGGTGGTCAAAACTTTGGTTATCTATTGATGTCTGTCATCTTAATTTCAAGTTTGATTGCGATGCTACTACAATACATGGCGGCTAAACTTGGAATCGTGAGTCAGATGGATTTAGCACAAGCTATCCGTGCCAGAACCAGTAAGACCTTAGGAATCGTTTTATGGATTATGACCGAGCTAGCAATTATGGCGACTGATATTGCTGAAGTTATTGGTGCTGCGATTGCGCTTTATTTATTATTCGATATACCTTTAGTTGTAGCAGTTTTTGTTACAGTTCTAGATGTTTTGGTATTGCTATTATTAACTAAGATTGGTTTTAGAAAAATTGAAGCAATCGTTGTTTGTTTAATTTTGGTTATTTTGTTGGTATTCGTATATCAAGTTGTCCTATCTAAACCAGACTGGGGTGGTGCATTTGCTGGATTAATGCCACTTCCACGTACGTTCTCAGGCTCAGAAGAAGTTGCAGGTATGACTCCATTAAGTGGTGCTTTAGGAATTATTGGTGCTACTGTTATGCCACATAATTTATACCTACATTCTGCAGTTTCTCAAACTAGATCAATTGATCATAAAGATGAAGAAGACGTTGCTAGAACAATTAGATTTACTACTTGGGATTCAAATATTCAATTAACATTTGCTTTCTTTGTAAACTCATTACTATTAATTATGGGTGTAGCGGTATTCAAATCTGGTGCCGTTCAAGATACATCATTCTTTGGATTATTTGATGCTTTAAATAACACTAAGATGTTATCAAACCCAATTTTAATTGGGGTTGCTAAGTCTGGTGTACTTTCCACTTTATTTGCAGTTGCATTGTTAGCTTCAGGACAAAACTCTACCATTACCGGTACTTTAACTGGTCAAGTTATCATGGAAGGTTTCGTTCACATGAAGATGCCTCTATGGATGCGTCGTTTAATAACTCGTTTGATTTCAGTTATTCCAGTGCTTATTTGTGTGGCAATGACTGCGAAAGAATCTGAACTAGCTCAACATGCCGCAATTAATGATTTAATTGAAAATTCACAAGTATTCTTAGCATTTGCTTTACCATTCTCAATGTTGCCATTACTAATGATGACTAATAGTAAAGTTGAAATGGGTGAAAGATTTAAGAATAGTACTTGGGTAAAAGTTTGTGGATGGTTATCAGTTATAGCTTTGACATTCCTAAACTTGTTAAATATGCCAGATTCCATTATTGGATTCTTTGGTGATAACCCAACTGCTGGTCAACAACATGCTGGTACTATTATTGCTTATGTAATTGATGTTTTAATCTTAGCATTACTTGTATGGACTTTAGTAGAATTGCATCGCGGAAATAAGCGTTACGCTCAAAAGCAAGCTAATAAAGATTAGTTTAAATTATATAAAAGATAGAAGGCTTTAATATGAATGATGACTTCAAAAAAATTTTAGTAGCAGTTGATGACTCAGACGATGCTATTTTAGCTTTTAAGTACGCCATTGAACGTGCTAAAAAAGATGAAGCTTCATTAACTATCGTTTCAGTGCTAGAAGATGAAGATATGAACATCTATCAAGCTTTAACTAAGGATTATATTCACGGTGAACGTTCTGAATTAGAACAACACGTTTTAGATTATCAAAAACAAGCTCAAGAAGCTGGAGTTAAAGAAGTTAATGTGATTGTTTCTGAAGGTGAAGCTGGAGAAACAATTGTTAAAGATGTTATTCCTCATGTTGAACCGGATTTACTAATTATTGGTTCTGAATCTAAAAAAGGAATTGCCAAACACTTTGGTAGTCAAGCAGCTTACATGGCTAAGTATGCACCTATCTCTGTAATGGTAATTAGATAGTAAAATTATTTATAAAAAGCACTCAATACTATAGCTATTGAGTGTTTTTTTAGTATTATTAAATATGAGGTGAATTATAATTGAATGAAATATTAAATGAGTTTTCACAAATGTGGCATCAAAATGGACCACTAGCAGTCGTTGGATTTGTATTGGCTGTTCTAGGAGTATGTATATTTGGTGTAGGTAAAAAGATTCCTTTGATTAGATACATGTTAGGTGATCGTAGTATGATTGCTCAATTTTTCTGGGGAAGTATCATTGCGGTGATTGGATTTGCAATGATTTACTTGTTCAGACACTAAAAAATAGGTTATGGAGGTTTACTTCATAACCTATTTTTTTAAATAGTACTTATTTTCTTAATCTAACAAACTATCATAGAAGTTAGCTATAGTTAAACGATAGTAAGGTATTACATAAATACCAGCTAGTCCAAATGTAATTCCTACTAACAAGAACCAACCGATGAAACTTAATTGAAGAACGAAGAATTCCCACTTATGTCCGTCCATAAGCTGACGACTTTTTGTGATAGCATCCATGTATGATATGTGTTCACCTTTATCGACGGCATCTCTATATATATAAAATGCTTGAGAATATGCTAATCCTTTTATTATTCCTGGAATTATTAGTAACAATGTCCATAAGCATATCATTATATAAGATAATATATATATAAATATTGTTCCCCAGAAATATTTACCATTATTAATTATAGTTACAGAATGCAAAAAAGGTTTGTTATATTCAGCCTTATTACGTATATGGTCAATACATACAAACATAATTCCAGTCATTAATAGTCCAGCTACTATTGAAAATATAGTAGTTGAACCTAACATTCCCCAATTATGTGTTACTTTTATGTGATTACTTCCGTCTATACTTATTTCTGATGAATTTTGGTATGTTACCCCAGAAATAATTGATAAAATATAATATGGTAAAAACATTAAAAAGAAATACTTAAAGTTAGTCATTAAAATTCGATCTGCTTTTTTCTTAAGATCAAATCTACTCATAATATAAATCCTCCCTGATAATTTATACTTAACATACTAATAGAGTTATTATAGATTTACAATACATACGTGAAACAAAAAAAGATTAATCGCTATGGATTAATCTTTTTTAGGTTATTAGGTTGTTACATATTACCCCAAGTATCACTAGTGATGGATGGGAACAATTGAACTATCTGGCCCATTTGGTCTTTATTTAACTTTAAATCAATAATTGGTAATAACGAGTCTACAGCATTATCAGCCTCATTACTAATTTCGGTAAAGCCAACTAGTTGATGTTCTTTATTGTAAATATAATTATTTTGAGCAATTTTATCATTTGTCATAATTCGATACCAATCAGAATCAGTTAAATTATTTTCTTTGATGTCATATTTATCGGGATTACTCTTAGCTTCGTCTACACTAACCCCAACTTGACCAATACGTGGCATAGTAAATGCGACTGATGGAATACTTGGATAATCAATTGGTTTATCAGTTAGTTTAGCAAATAATTTCATTAAATAAGTTGATTGAAATACAGCAGTTGGAGTTAGCTTAGGTTGCCCAGCATCAGCAACGTCACCGGAAGCATATATGTTGTCTACTGAGGTTCTTAAGTAGTTATCAACTTTGATACCTTTTTTGTCAAAATCCACCCCAACATCTTCCAATCCGATATTTTCAACGTTTGGAATGCGGCCAGCTGCATCTAAAATCCAGTCAGTTTCAAATTTTTCATTATCACCATATTCGACAACAAATTTGTCGTTTTCTTTGCTGAAACTAGCTACATTAGCTGATTTAATGAATTTAATGCCTTTATTTTCTAGTGATTTCATTAATATCTCAGTATAAGGTTGGTAGAATTGTCTCAAAATGCGATCACTATGCATAAATACAGTAACATTTGCACCAACGGCGTTAGCAATCGTAGCAAATTCCATTGCAATATATCCAGAACCAATGATAGCGATATTGTTAGGCATTTCGTCTAAGTCCATAAATTCTTTACTATCATGGCTTAAATCAGTACCAGGAATGTCTAATTTATTTGGTCTTAAACCAGTAGCAATTACGATGTTTTTTGACGTGATTTTTCTGTCGTCGACGCTTACAGTATTTTTGTCGACAAGTTTACCCCATCCTTTTATTACATCAATTCCCATTGATTTCATACCGCTTTCAATAGCTGAAGGTAGTGAATTAATTGTTTTACGTTTATTTTCAACGTTATTTCTCCAGTTAATTTTTAGATTTCCTTCTAAAATGTTACTCATTTGTTTTTGTTGTTCATAAATTTTTATAGGTGTATCTAGGGCTATTTTGGCGTTGCAACCCCAGTTAGGACAAGTTCCACCAACTTTATCAGCTTCAATAACACCAACTTTGAATCCCTTTTGTGCTAGAGGCATTGCACCATCGAAGGTACCATGTCCGGCTCCAATGTATAAAACATCATAATTATATTTATCAGCCATTTTTTAACCTCTTATCTTTTATTTATTACGTCTATAAACTACTATTTCAACGGTTAATATTCAAACAATTGGCCTAAAGGTGTAACATTATATTCATAAAAGTTAATCTTTATGTTATACGTTTGTTAAATTTAGTTGATATTATTTACTCAAAATAAAAATAAGAAGATGGATTTTAAAATGAAAAAAACAGTATATTTAGCAACTTTATCTTTAATGGGTTTAGGCATCTTTACATCCGCTATTAAGTATAATAAAGCTTATGCTGATTCTATCAACGGAGTTAGTGTTGAAAACAATCAAAATAACACTAATAGCAATAGTGAAAACAACAATGATAATGGAGAAAATAATAATAGCGACGAAAATAATGCTGACCAATATAAGTATGATGTAACTTCTGCTAGGGATAAATATATGATGAAAATAGCTAATGGAACTTCGTATCTATGGGCAGAACCATATAAGCCAGGAGCTAAATACTTAGGTAGCACTAATAGAATTAACGGATTATCCGTACAACTAAATCAAAAAGCCGTTTCAAATAAGGAAACATATTACCAAATTAGTCGCAAAGGACACGTTTATGGTTGGATAAACGCTAAGGCTTTAAAGAGCATATCAACTTATGTTTTACCATACACTTATTCTAGTCAATTGTATCCAACCCTCGCACCAAATGCCTGTGAGGCGATTAGTCTAAAAATGGCGTTATCAGTTAAAGGTAGTGCTAATAATTTGAGTACACGTACTTTTATCGATCGAATGCCTAGAAGTTCTAATATTCATAAGGGTTTTCGCGGTAATCCATACAAACATAACGCTACCAACGTTTCATGGACTATATTGCCGGCTCCTTTAACTAGATATGGCAAACAGTATAATTCCAATACCGCTAACATTTCTAGTTACCACAAAGACCAAATCATTAAGGAAGTTAAAAGGGGAAATGCAGTGGCCTTTGCTGGATCAAGAAATATGCGTGGTAAAGCCACGGGCCATATGTTAACAATTGTTGGATATAGATATGGGCAATTTTTAGTTGCTGACCCTTATAAATACGCTGGAGATGGTAATAAAATTTTCTGGGTAAGCACATCCAGATTTCAACAAGTATATGACCAATATAATCGTTATGCAGTTGTAGTTAGATAATATTTATAATAAGATTAAATTTAAATTTCTAAAATTCAATTTATAATAAAAATTAGAAAAAAATTATTGAAAACCACTTACATTTTAACCGTTTTTAGTGTAAATTTATTTATGAATAAATAAACTTAAGAGGTGTCCCAATGACAAAAAAAGTAGCTTTTGTAACTGGTAGTGGTCAAGGTATTGGAAAATCAATTGCTGTAAGATTAGCTAAAGATGGTTTTGCAGTTGCTATTGCTAACCGTACTTTATCTAAAGGAGAAGCGGTTGCTAAAGAAATTAACGATAATGGTGGAGAAGCTATTGCCGTTCAAGTTGATGTTTCACAAAGAGACCAAGTTTTTAATGCGATTGATGAAACTGTTGAAAAATTAGGTGGCTTAGATGTTGTTGTAAATAACGCTGGTGTTGGCCCAACAACTCCTATCGATACAATTACTCCAGAACAATTTAACACGGTATATAACATCAATGTTGCTAGTGTTATTTGGGGAATTCAAGCTGCCAGAGATAAGTTCAAAGAATTAGGTCATGGTGGTAAAATTATTAATGCTACTTCTCAAGCAGGTGTAGTTGGTAATCCAAACTTAACTTTATATAGTAGTACTAAGTTTGCTATTAGAGGTATCACTCAATCTTCAGCTAGAGATTTAGCTGAAGAAGGCATTACAGTTAATGCTTTTGCACCAGGTATCGTTAAAACTCCAATGATGATGGACATTGCCCATCAAGTTGCACAAAACAACAATAAAGACGATGATTGGGGTATGCAACAATTTGCCAAAAACATTGCAGTTAAACGTTTAGCTGAACCTGAAGAAATTGCTGCTGGTGTAGCTTTCTTAGCTGAATCAGATTCTAATTACATGACAGGTCAAACTTTAATTTTAGACGGTGGAATGCAATTCCATTAAAAAATACTAAAAAAGATGCCTAAAAGGCATCTTTTTTAGTTTGCATAATATAAAATGTTATTGTATTATTAAAATAATCAAATATATCTAAGGAAGAGGCGCAAAATACATTAGTATAGCTATTGAGTTGATTAAGCAACTGTGATTTAGTTAAAAAGGGTATTTTGCCGAAGTAATGAATTACTTATTTAATTTATTATTGGGGACCAGTTTAATAGACTGGTAACTGTCGTAGTTTTCTACGGGGTGCTTTTAAGGTATTTACATATATGAACTTTTTAGTTTGTTAAGTACTTATTTTAAAGCATCTTCTAATTTTAGGAGATGCTTTTTATATATGTAAAATCTTTACATAGTTATTTAGCTGTGTCGAAGTGTCTTCCTTAAAAAAGGGAGTATTTATTATGGATAAAGTACAAAGTAATCGTAAGATTACAACAATGGGACTAGTTCTCATTATTTTTTCAACTATTTTTGGAATTAGTAATTCTCAGACGGCTTTTTATCAAATGGGTTACGCTAGTGCAACTTGGTATATATTAGGAGCACTATTGTTTTTTATTCCAACTAGTTTAATGTTTGCTGAATACGGTTCAACTTTTAAGGATGCCCACGGTGGAATTTATTCATGGTTAGAAAAATCAATTGGTAAAAAATGGGCATTTATTGGTAGTTTTACCTGGCTAGCCGGTTGGGTTTTAACTTTAGTTTCACTTTTAACTAATATGTGGATTCCTTTATCAGTTACTTTTTCAGGCGTTGATAAAACCCAAACTTGGAGTTTATTGGGACTTAATTCCAATGAAACGATTGGAATTTTATCAGTTTTTGCAATTATTTTAATTACTTGGGTGGCTAATCGCGGATTAAATGCAATTACGCAAATTTCTTACTTTAGTGGAATTATTAGTGTGATTGATATTATTATTTTTGTAGGTTTATCAGTTTGGTTATTAGTATTGCAAGGTGGCCACTTTGCCGAACCAATTACTATGCACAGTGTTACACAATCTCCTAACTCAGCTTTCCAATCTCCAGTAAGTATTTTTTCATTTTTAGTTTATGCTATTTTTGCTTATGCTGGGATGGAAACGTTAGGTGGAGTTACTGATAATACTAAAAATGCTAAAAAGACTTTTCCACGTGCGGTTATCATTGCCACGGTTTTTATGACTTTGTCGTATGTGGTAAGCATTTTTATCTGCGGAATTAGTGCTAACTGGTTAAAAGATTTAAGCGGCAGCAACATTAATTTAGGGAACGTGCGTTATTTCATGGTAACTAATTTAGGTTCTATGTTTGGTGAAAAAGCTTTACATATGAATGCAGCTAACTCAGTTGTTTTAGGCCAATGGATTTCTAGATTTATGAGTTTAACCGGATTTATAAGTTATTTTGGTGAATTTTTATTCTTAATTTATGCACCGATTAAATCATTTATTGAAGGTTCACCTAAAGACTTTTGGCCAAAGAAAATGACTAAGTTAAATCAAAATGGAATTCCTTCTTTTGCTCTTTGGATTCAAACGCTAGTAGTTTGCTTGATTGTTTTAGGGGTTTCATTTGGTGGATCTACTGCACAAGCTTTCTATACAATTTTGACTGATATGAATAATATTACGACTGCAGTTCCATACTTGTTCTTAGTAGTTGCTTTTCCATTCTTCAAGAAAAATTTTGCTAATAATCAAGTTGGTGCTATTTTCTATCATCGCCGAATAACAATTAATTTTGTAACGGTGATTACTATGGCTACTTTGGCATTATCGATTATATTCACATCGTTACAACCAATTTTAGACCATGACTTACAAACAGCATTTTGGACTGTTTTCGGTCCAGTATTCTTCATTATTGTTGCCTGGATTTTCTATAATCGAGCCAATAAAAAAGCTTAAAATAAAAAAGATTTGGTAGACATTACCAAATCTTTTTTATTTTGCCTGCTTTATAAGTTCTTTAGCAGTACCTTTGTTTACGTTTAATTCTTTTGTGATTATCTCTATTTTGTCTGAAAAATTCATGCGATCATGTTTAACTCTTTTCACTAATACTCTTTTTTTATCGTCTTTTATAATATCTTGAGCTTTCTGTTTGTTTTTACTTTGTAATTTTTTAGGTAAAACATTGATAATAAAGTTTAACATTGCTTAACTATCTCCTTTGAGATTACTTTTCATAATTATAACAGAAAATATTCAAATAAATAAAAAGGAACATTCTATTTTAGAATGTTCCTTTTTATTTTTATGCATCTAAAACTTTGGATAAAAATTCTTGTAATCTTAAATCCTTAGGGTGATTAAAGATTTCATCAGGGGTACCTTCTTCTAAGACTTTACCTTTATCTACGAATAGTACACGGTCAGCAACTTCTTTGGCAAAGCCCATTTCATGGGTAACAACGACCATTGTCATACCATCTTTAGCTAGTTGTTTCATAACGGATAGCACATCACCAACCATTTCAGGATCTAAAGCTGAAGTTGGTTCATCGAATAGCATGATGTCAGGATGCATTGCCAGGGCTCTAGCAATCGCAACACGTTGTTTTTGACCACCAGATAGTGATTGTATTGGAGCATCGAATTTATTTTCTAGTCCAACGATTTTAAGTAACTTTCTGGCTAATTTACTAGCATCTTCCTTTGAAACATTTTTCAATTCCATTGGGGCTAGCATGATGTTATCAGATACTGATAAGTTGTTGAACAAGTTGAAGTGTTGGAAAACCATCCCAATTTGTTCTCTTACTTTATCAATATTAACGTCTTTTTTAGCAATGTCTTCGCCGTGAACGATAACTGAACCAGAAGTAGGTTCTTCTAATTTATTCAAAGTTCTTAAAAGAGTACTCTTACCTGAACCAGATGGTCCAATAATAACGACTACTTCGTTATCTTTTACTTCTAAATCGACACCTTTTAAAACATGGTTATCGCCGTATTGTTTATATAAGTTAGAAACTTTTATTTTACTCAAATCTTAGTCCTCCTTTTGCCCCAGTTAGAAAGCCAAGTTAATAGCGTAATAATTACAAGATACATAATTGCAATGGCAGTCCATACTTTAAACCCTTCAAGGTTTCTAGCAATGATGATTTTACCAGTTTGTGTAAGTTCTAGAATACCAATTACTGATAGGATAGAAGTATCTTTAAGTGTAATAATAAATTGGTTAACAAATGAAGGAATTATAATTTTAACACCTTGTGGAAGGATAATCTTACGCATTGATTTACCAAATGGAAGACCTAAACTACGTGCAGCTTCCATTTGACCTTTATCAACTGATTGAATTCCTCCCTTAACGAAGGCAGCAATGTATGCACCTTCATTGAACATTAGCGTGGCGACACCGGCTACGAATGCTGGTATTTTAGTTCCGGTTAAGCTTGGGATACCAGTATAGATAAATAATGCCAATACCATTAAAGGCAAACCTCTAAAAATATAAATAACGGTTGTTGATACACCTTGTAAAAACTTACTTGGTAACACACCCATTAAACCGAATATCATACCGAAAATTGTAGCAAAGAAAATTGAAACGATTGTTAACCATAAGGTTTGTACAAAACCATTCCATAAGAAAGATTTGTTTTGCTTCAAAATACCAATGAATGAATGATTATCTGCATAGCTACTACCAGCGTTAGGCTTAGCTTTTAGATACTTATCAACTATTTTTTGGTATTCACCATTTTTCTTTAAGTTGTCTAGACCAACATTAAACTTATGTAAAAGCTCTTTGTTTTGTCCCTTTTTAACAGCAAAGCCATAATAACCGTTGTTGGCAGGCTTAGTAACTATTTTAAGTTTTGTTCCTTGTTTAATTGCGTACATCATAACAGGATTGTCTTCAAAACAAGCTACTGAGTTACCTGTAGTCACATCCTGATACATATTGCTTGAATCATCAAAAGTAGAAACTTTAAAACCGTATTTCTTTTGAATACTGTTAGCGTAGTCAGCTCCTGCGGTACCAGTTTTAACAGCTACAGTTTTACCCTTTAGTTCATTTAATGATTTAATACTACTATTTGGAGCAACTGCCATGACTACTCCAGAGCTGTAGTAAGGCTTAGAAAAGTCAAAAGTACCTTTTCTTTCAGGTGTGATGTTCATTCCAGAAATCATACCATCAATTTGTCCAGATTGAGTTGCTTGAACTGATCCATTGAAACCAAGTGGTTTAATATTTACTTTAAAGTCTTGGTTCTTAGCAATGGCTCTTAACAAGTCCATGTCAATTCCTACATATTTGTTGTCGTTGTTCGCGAATTCAAATGGTGGGAAGGTTACATCTGTTCCAATTTGGTAAGTCTTTGTATCGGCGTTAGCCCTGCTAGGAGCTAAAAATACTCCTAAAGCTATCATTAGTGCACAGATGGTAGTTAAAAATACACTAATGGTTAAATTACGTCGTTTCATTGTATCATCCCTTCTATGTTACTTTTTATAACATTAACTGTATTAATAATATCAGAATATTCGTAATATGTATATAAAAAATAATGCTTATGTCATTTTAAATTACATAATAAAATAAAAGACGCCCATTCCGGCATCTTTTATTAATCGATAGATGTAACGTAATAGCTAAGAGTTATAGCGTTTATGATTAGCTTTTAAACGTTAATTTTTTATATTCATAAATTGTTATTTCAATAACATTAATAAACTAATAACTAACATTATACAATAAAACCCGTTTAAAATCTTAAATTTTATCTGTGTTGTTCGTGTTTCATTTCATAATAAAAAGAAGTACATTCTTCTTATGCACTTCTTTTTAATGGTTAGTCCCAAATAAGATATGATTATCTGGTAATTTAATACCAGCTTTATTAATAGCCGTTAAATATAATTCTAAGAATTCAAATTGAATTTCAAAACGAGCATCAGCAGTAGTTGGAATATATTCTTTGATAGCAATTGTGCCATCGCCCATATCCACCGTACCTAGTAATTCAGGTGCGCTGATGATAGTTGGTCGTTTAGGAACGTATTCTTTATTAACTTGGTTCATTATATTAATTACCTTATCGATAGGAGTATCAGGGTTAATTCTAATGTTGATTTCAGCTTTCATTCTTTGCTTAGACATATTAGTAATTACGGTGATGTATCGATTAGGAATATAATTTAGTGAATCGTTATTGCCTCTAATTTGCGTAGTTCTTAAGCCAATTGATGAAACTGTACCGGTAACTTCATTTATAGTGACATAGTCGCCAATTGAGATTTGCTTTTCAAATAAGATAAAGAAACCATTTAAAATATCTGATGCCAAACCTTGGGCACCTAAACCAATTGCCACTGAGAATAACCCAGCACTGGCTAACAATGTTCCCACTGGAATTCCAATAATGGTCAATGCTGAATAAATCCAAAAGAATACTAAGATATATAAATAAGCATTGGTTGATAATGAGTGTAATGTTTTTAATCGGCCCGCCGAAACATCACTTTGTTTCTTTTGGTAACTATTAAACAACCTATTGATTATTTTTTTACCAATGTATCTCAAAATCATAAAGAATAACGAAAGTAAAATTAATCCAATTATGATATTAGTAATGTTATGTAAAATTTGATCCCATTGAAAACTATCTAGATATTTTCTAAAAAAGCTGGGATTAGTAACGTTTACATTGTTCATATTAACCCATCCTTTATTTTAAATTGACTATTACATACTAACATTAATTTAACGTATAATGATAGGTAATTGATTTTGGATAAGCTTGACTTAATAATTTTTTATCAATATAATTTTAATCAATAAATATATGAAACAAATTGACTGATTAAGTAATATTAATGTTTCTAAATTTAGAGAGCTCATATTTGGTGAAAATGAGTTTAGAACTTAGTATGAAAATGGCTCACGATTGGTATCACCGACATTTAGGTGATAATAGGCGGCACCTATTATAAATGTACACATATTTTATGTATGTTGGTAAGGAGATAGTTGTGAAACTATTTCAACATTAGAATGGTATCGTGTTAGCTCACTTCTAGTTAATCTAGAGGTGGGCTTTATTTTATTTGAAACTAAAAATTTAAGGAGTGTTTGTGATGAACAAGAAAAAATTAAGTGTACAAAGTGTTGTAGCAATTGGAATTGGGACTGCAATTTTATTCTTACTCAAAAGATGGGTTTCCATTCCAATCGGAATTCCAAACACTAATCTAGATACGTCATATGGGTTTTTAGGATTTATTGCAGTTTTATTTGGACCAGCTGTAGGTTTTTGTGTTGGTTTTTTAGGACATTCAATTAATGATTTTACTCAGTTTGGAACTCCTTGGTGGACATGGGTATTTACTACTGGGTTCTTTGGTTTAGCAATGGGCTTTTTGAAAAGATATATTAAGCCTGATGAAGGTAAAATTAGTACCCAAAAACTGGTTTTATACAATATATATCAAGTTATTATTAACATCATTTGCTGGGTAGTAATTGCACCAACTGGGGATGTTCTAATTTATTCCGAACCGGCTAATAAAGTTTATTTACAAGGAATAGTATCCGCATTTACTAATAGTCTTTCTACGGGAATTATTGGAACTATTTTATTAGTTATTTACGCTTCCACAAAGGTTCAGAAAGGTAGTCTTAAAAAGGAATAGTTATGGAAAATAAATCAATGATTGAATTTAAGGACGTTACTTTTCAATATAATAGCCAATCTGAACCAACTCTAAAACACATTAACTTGAATATTAAAGCTGGCGAAAAAGTATTAATTGCAGGCCCTTCAGGTTCGGGGAAATCCACACTAGGCAATTTAATCAACGGAATTATCCCGCGAAATATTAAAGGAATGCTAGATGGTGAAATTTTGATTGACGGTAAAAACACGCAGTCAATGTCGTTATTCGATTTATCACTTAAAGTGGGTACATTGTTGCAAAATTCTAATGACCAATTCGTAGGATTAACCGTGGCTGAAGATATTGCCTTTGGTATGGAAAATGATTGCGTAGATAATTCTGACATGAATAAGAAAGTAAATCAGTGGGCTAAACGTCTAGATTTAAAAGATTTACTAAGCCAAGCGCCTAGTGAACTTTCCGGCGGTCAAAAACAAAGAACTGGATTGGCTGGAATTATGGTTGATGAAGCCCCAATCTTATTATTGGATGAACCTCTAGCTGCATTAGATCCAGCATCGGGAGCTGCTTCAATAAATCTGATAGATGCGATTCATAATGAATTAAATAACACGGTTATTGTCATAGAACATCGAATTGAAGAAGTTTTAAATCAATCAGTAGATAAAATTATTTTAATGAATAATGGCGAAATCGTAGGAGTTTTTAAACCTGATGAATTATTGAAAAAAGATATTTTAACTAACTATGGTTTGAGAAATCCGTTGTATTTAGATTTAATAAGATTGTCAGGAGTTGACATTAGTGGCTTGGAACATATCTCATCTGCTAAATTAGTTGACGGTAAATACTTATTACCTAAATTGCAACAAGCTAATGCATATGCTAAATATAGACCTGATATTTCAACAGCATCACCAGTTTTAAAAATAGATAACTTAAACTTTGCCTATAAACAAAAAATTATTTTTGAAAATTTAAATCTATCGATTAATCGTGGTGATATGCTGGCCCTAGTTGGTAAAAATGGGGTAGGTAAATCTACTTTAAGTAAGCTAATTGCAGGGTTCATTAACCCACAAAGTGGCAGCGTTTATTTGGGTGATGAGAGCTTAGATGGTGTGACCATTAAACAACGAGCTGATAAGATTGGCTATATCATGCAAGATCCCGATAAAATGATTAGTAAAGTAATGATTCAAGATGAAGTGGCCTTAGGACTTAAATTACGTGGCTTTGATGACGATTATATCAATCGAAAAGTTATGGAAGTGCTTAAAATATGTCATTTATACGAATTTAGAAATTGGCCTATTTCAGCATTAAGCTATGGACAAAAGAAGCGTTTAACGATTGCTAGTATTTTAGCTTTAAATCCAAAAATATTAATTTTAGATGAACCCACAGCTGGTCAAGACTACTATCATTACACTGAAATTATGCAATTTTTGAAGTCTTTGAACCAAGAACATCACATCACGATGATATTTGTTACGCATGATATGTATCTCATGACTGAATATGCTAATCGAGCAGTGGCCTTAGGTAATCACGGAATCTTAAAGGATGATTATCCAGAAAATGTTTTAAATGATGAATCAGTAGTTAAGGCGGCACATTTAAAATCAACTAGTATTAGCACCATAGCTGACCGATTTAACTTAAACGCTGACCGCTTGACACATTACTTAATTAGTAAGGAGTCGAATATCAAAAATGAATAATAGTATATTTGGTTATGATGGCAACGATACTTGGATTCATAGACTAACTGGAACCAGCAAATTAGTCTTTTTCATTCTAGTTTCAATTATATCGATGATTAGTTATGACGTTCGATTTACATTATTAGTTTTATTATTATCAGCTTTTATTTTTCAACAATCTAAAATAAAATGGCAACAGATTAAATTAGTTGTGAAGTTAATTGTTATTTTTGCTGTGCTTAATTTAATTACAGTGTATATTTTTTCACCGGGTCATGGTGCGTATTTATATGGCACCAGACACGTTATTTTTAACTTTGGATATTTAACTATGACCCAAGAGCAATTATTTTATGAATTAAATTTAGCGATTAAATATCTAGTTACAGTTCCTATATCATTGGTGTTTTTAATCACAACTAATCCGAGTGAATTTTCAGCTAGTTTAAACCAAATCTGCATACCATATCGTTTTAGCTATGCAGTTTCACTAGCTTTAAGGTATATTCCAGATGTGCAAGCAGATTTTCAATCGATTAGCTTAGCACAACAAGCTCGCGGGTATGAAATTTCTAAAAAGGGTAAAGTTATGGATAGAATTAAAGGGACTTCACAAATTTTAGTACCATTGATTTTATCTAGTTTAGACAAAATTCAAGTAATTAGTCAGGCCATGGAGCTGAGAAGATTTGGTAAGAATAAATCTCGAACTTGGTACATGTATCGCAAATTTAGTCGAAATGATTATTTAACTTTATCATTAGCGGTTTTAATTATTGTAATAGGTATCTTATTTATAAAAATTGATGGTGGAAGGTTCTATAATCCATTTAAATAAAAAAAGTTCTCGCAACCAAGCGAGTGAAGTGACCCCCAAAAGTTGGACAATAAAATGTTCAATAATTTGGGGGTTAT
>NZ_AYYQ01000023.1 GCF_001435995.1 Apilactobacillus ozensis DSM 23829 = JCM 17196 | reverse complement strand
TTTCGCAGATTTTCCCAAATCTTTCGACTATCAAATACTTTGGTAACTCAAATGTTCAGTCCTACAACCCCAAAGAGCAAGCTCTTTGGTTTGGGCTATTCCCGTTTCGCTCGCCGCTACTCAGGGAATCGATTTTTCTTTCTGTTCCTGTGGGTACTTAGATGTTTCAGTTCCCCACGTCTGCCACTAACTAAGTATGTATTCGTTAGTTAGTAATAGCTGATTAAAGCTATTGAGTTTCCTCATTCGGAAATCTCCGGATCAAAGCTTACGTACAGCTCCCCGAAGCATATCGGTGTTAGTCCCGTCCTTCATCGGCTCCTAGTACCAAGGCATTCACCATGCGCCCTTTATAACTTAACCTATTAATCACTTCGTGATTTTGGTTAATTGAGTATTTGCGATTAAATTCTTTTAAAAAACTCAAAATAACGCGGTGTTCTCGGTTGAAATTGTATTTTATACAAATTCAATATAGAAATTAATAATATCTAGTTTTCAAAGAACAAAATAAT
>NZ_AYYQ01000022.1 GCF_001435995.1 Apilactobacillus ozensis DSM 23829 = JCM 17196 | reverse complement strand
CCACTGTACTATTTTGGGTACGAATGTATCAAAAATATGGAATTAATGGTTTAATTGTGAAAACTAGTAAACAAGCATATTCTTATATGTATAAATTAAAAGTGCTGAACTGGATGAGACTCCACAAAAGCTCATACCCAGAAACAGCACTTCATTTTAATATCTCTTCACCATCATCAATATTTATATGGGAAAGAAGATTAGAAAATAGGACGCTTAATCACATGACAATCAAACATCCACTTAAAAAGAATCTCACAAAAAGTAATATTAA
>NZ_AYYQ01000021.1 GCF_001435995.1 Apilactobacillus ozensis DSM 23829 = JCM 17196 | reverse complement strand
TTCATTCGCTTTAATTCAGAAATGTAATAAGGCAGTTGATAATGCCATCCTTGATCTGAATGCATAATTGGTTTAAATCCTGTGGGAATTTTGCTTTTCAATTCTTTTAATGTTCTATAAATCAAACGTTGATTAGGTGAATTACTTACTTGTATGGATAAAATTTCTTTAGTTCCTTCGTCAATGACTGCAGAAATATAACCATTAATATGATTTTTTAATTTGAGCTGAGTAATATCTGTATGCAGTATTTTGTATGGTTTGTCAGCTTTAAAATTTTGATGC
>NZ_AYYQ01000020.1 GCF_001435995.1 Apilactobacillus ozensis DSM 23829 = JCM 17196 | reverse complement strand
TCTTTCTCTAAAATTTTAATTTGCTTAATATTACTTTTTGTGAGATTCTTTTCTAGTGGATGTTTTATTGTCATGTGATTAAGCGTCCTATTTTCTAATCTTCTCTCCCATACAAATATGGATGATGGTGAAGATATATTAAAATGAAGTGCTGTTTCTGGGTATGAGCTTTTGTGGAGCCTCATCCAGTTCAGCACTTTTAATTTATACATATAAGAATATG
>NZ_AYYQ01000019.1 GCF_001435995.1 Apilactobacillus ozensis DSM 23829 = JCM 17196 | reverse complement strand
AAGCATGATCAATATCAAGCTGTAGAAATTATTAATCAAAGTTTTCATCAAACCGCTTTATCTAGCATTCTACGTATTTTAAAAATCCCAAGAAGTAGTTATTATTATCATCAGAAAGCTACGCTCTCTTTGGATAAGCAACTTATAGAATCAGAAGTAAAAAAAGCAGTGAGTGAGCATAAAAGCTATGGATATCGTAGGATTACTGCCCATCTACGGAATAACAACAAGGTAGTAAATCATAAATGTGTTCAAAGAATCATGCATAAATACGGTTTACAATGTAA
>NZ_AYYQ01000018.1:38899-92059 GCF_001435995.1 Apilactobacillus ozensis DSM 23829 = JCM 17196 | reverse complement strand
AAAAAACCGCCTTACAAAAGTTAGTTTTAATGTCCAACTTTTGTAAGGCGGTTCAATAAATTCCATCCTTTTTATTTTTTGTTGTCTTTTTTAGTTTCGGAATTCTTTTTGGATTCATTTTCTGCCTTTGCAGAATCAGTATCTTCTTCCATTCCATAAGCAACTCTAACTTTATGGTTAATTTCTTGTTCGATTTCAGGGTTATCAGCAAGATATTGTTTAGCATTTTCACGACCCTGACCAATTCTAGCTTCACCATATGAATACCATGAACCTGACTTATTAATGATGTCCTTGTCTACAGCCATGTCAACTAATTCACCAGTTTGTGATACACCATGTCCATACATTATATCAACTTCTGCACGTTTAAATGGAGGAGCTACCTTATTTTTAGCTACTTTAATTTTAGTACGATTACCAATAATATCAGTACCGTCTTTAATTTGTTCAGCTCTTCTAATTTCTAATCTAATTGTAGAGTAGAATTTAAGCGCACGTCCTCCAGGAGTTGTCTCAGGATTTCCAAACATTACCCCAACTTTTTCACGAATTTGATTAATGAATAAAGCGATAGTTTTGGTTTTATTAATAGAACCAGAAAGCTTTCTTAAAGCTTGTGACATTAATCTAGCTTGTAAACCAACATGGGCATCACCCATTTCTCCTTCGATTTCAGCTCTAGGAACTAATGCAGCTACTGAGTCAACAACTACAATATCAATAGCACCACTTGATACTAAGGCATCTGTAATTTGAAGACCTTGCTCACCAGTATCAGGTTGTGAAAGTAATAAATCTTCAATATTAACTCCTAAATTAGTAGCATAAACTGGATCTAATGCATTTTCAGCATCAATATAAGCTGCTGTACCACCACGTTTTTGAACTTCAGCAACAGCCTGTAAGGCAATTGTGGTTTTACCAGAACTTTCAGGTCCATAAATTTCAACGATTCTACCTCTTGGATATCCACCTACCCCTAAAGCATTATCTAATGCTAAAGAACCAGTAGGAATTGTTGAAATTCTAGTGTCTCCACGATCGCCCATTCTCATTATGGAACCTTTACCGAATTCTTTTTCAATTCTCTTCAAAGCCCCATCTAGAGCAGCTTTACGTTCATCAGCCATTAACTTACCTCCTCATTTATAACTTTAACAGTATCATATACTATACTAATGTATTCGATAAAAATCAAGAAAAAAGGGAACAAAAGTTCGCTTAATTAATTATTGACCAATGAGTCAATCCAATCTAAAGCTGCAACTACTGATTTAATCCGTATTGCATCCCTATCTCCACGAAAATGAAAAACTCGACTTTCCAAATAATTACCGTATGATATCCCTATATAAACTGTACCAGCTTTATTGCCCTCTAATTCATCTGGTCCAGCAACTCCGGTAAAAGACACTGAAAGATTAGTTTTCATAATTTCACGTGATTTTTGAGCCATTTGTTTAGCTGTTTGAGCCGAAACAACTCCAAAATCATTTATTATTTTTGATGGTATTCCAAGCAATTTTTCTTTAGCAGTGTTGGAATAAGTTACAAAACCACCACTAAAAATTTTAGAAACCCCTGGCACTTCTCCCAAAACCTCTTGAAATAGTCCAGCCGTTAAACTTTCAGCTGCAGTAACTGAAACGTCGGCATTAATTAATTTCTCAATCGCAATTTTATCAATTTTAGTTATCATAAGACACCATCACCCTTGCTAATGTGTTCATATTATACATACGTACTAATCTACGTTAATTTCTTAAAATGAATCTGAAAACACATCTTTATTTTTAACAAAGTAATCAATTCCAGAATAAACAGTAAAGAATAAACAAATGTAAAGTAAAATCAATCCCATCGAAACATTTATAGCTGCAAAGAAGATGTTATTAAGCAATAGTAATATAATTGAAAACATTTGAGTTGCTGTCTTAATCTTTCCTGGCCAAGCAGCGGCTAAGACTTCACCATCGTTTTCAACTATTATTAATCTCAATCCAGTAACTGCCAATTCTCTACATACAATGATGGAAGCTACCCAAGCTGGTACCTGACCCAATCCAACCAATGCAATAAAAGCTGACATTACAATCATCTTGTCTGCCAAAGGATCAGCAAATTTACCAAAATTAGTAACCAGATGTTGTCTACGGGCAATCTGTCCGTCCAAAAAATCAGTTATAGAAGCACATGCAAAAATTAAAGCTGCAATAATTTGTGTAATTGGCAACATCGTACCCGCTATGATTACAGTTCCCCAGTTAAATGGGTAAGCTAGTATTAAAATAAAAATTGGGATCAAAAAGATTCGTAACAAAGTTAATTTATTTGGTAAGTTCATTTATATTTATCTCCAATATCTAAAAATATTAAAAAAGAGGCTTTAAAAGCCCCTTTTTTATTTAAATTGTACCTTAACTGTTTGTACTTGAGCACTATCACTATGAATTGGTAATTTTTCGCCATTAATTGATATCTTAGTAGCAGGGGAATTTCCTAAGTTAATAGTAATTTCTTTATCATCTTTAGCTAACTTAATTTTATTTCCAGCGTTAGGTGTTAATGCACCCGAATATAAAGTTTTACCATTTGAAGTTGCAGATATCCAAGCTCGACTAGTACTGCTTAGTTTAATTTTGTTTTTAGCTGCATTGGTAGATACAGCATAAACGTTAGCACCACTAGTACTATCAGTCTTCTTAATAGTTGTTTTTGTATCATTCGTATCCTTATTAGTACTCTTAGTATCAGTTTTAGATTTACTTTCCTTAGATTCACTCTTTTGAGATGAACCACTAACTGAAATTGAAGATTTATTAATTGTAGAATCCGAGTGATTATTGGTTTTAGCCACTGCTATCCAAATAACAAAAATCACAATTAATACAAAAACAGCAATAGCAGCAGTTGGACCGTAATTTCTAACAAAAGCAAACTTATCTTCTTCTTTTCTTTGCGAAGATCTAGAGGCTATCTTATCATCAGAAACTTGTTCAACATATTCAGGTGAATTTGTGTTTGGTAAATCATTATCATAACTATTTAATAATTCGAAACCATTCAAACCAACTGCATCCGCAAATTGTTTGATAAAGGCTCTAACATAAAAGTCCCCTGGTAATTCGTCAAAATTGTTTTCTTCAATCGCTACCAAGTATCTTTTTTGAATTTTAGTATTCTTTTGTAAATCATCAATAGTTAAATTTTTATCTTCTCTGGCTTTTTTTAAAGTCTGTCCAATATTCTTTTTATTTGTATTTTTATCATTATCCATAAATAAATACTCCAGTTAAAATAAGAATTTTTATACACTTAACAGTATATCATAACCTAAAAAAAATATTTAAATGAATTAACTTTTAGGAGATATTATATTAGTAACTATATTATTTTTGTTAATAAATTTTTGAGCATATAACTTCAAGTCTTCCAAAGTTATACTGTTGATTATATTAATTTCATCATATAAATTAGTGTAATTATTATCTTTGTTACCTAAATTATTAGCAATCGCTTCGATAGAGTTCATCATAGAAATATGTTGACCTAGCTCTTCTTTTTTTATTAATTCAAAATTTTCTTTCAAATCATCTAAATTAGAAACAGCAGCTAATAAAATATTTTTGATCTCCGTAATAAATTCATTAGGATAATCAGTATCTCCAGCAATCAAGGCGAAATTATAATATTTTTCAAATTCAAAATCAAATCCAAATGAGTCATCAATAATTCCTTTATTATATAGTTTATTATAGTTTGATGAACTTTCAGAAAACAATAATTCTAACAACAATGATATTCCTAATTCATATTTAGAATCAACACTATCAAGTTGTTGGCCTTTGATACCAACAGCAACTTTATTTCTAGTAATGTTCATGAACTGTTTTGAATCTTTTATAATTTTTGTAGATTTTGGAATTACGTTCTTAATATCTTGATATGGTTTAAATGTTTTTTTAGCTTGATTGGCTTTAATAAATTTAACAACATCATTAACGTCCATATTACCTACAATGTTCAATTGCATATTACCTGGTTGATAAAATGTATTGTAAGCCGTATAAAGGTCCTCTGCTGTAATTTTACTGATGGATTCAACAGTTCCTGCAATATCAACATTTAATGGAAAATCTGGGTACATCTTGCTAACCGTTCCAAAGAAAATAGCTGCATCCGGATCATCATCATACATACTAATTTCTTGCCCAATTATTCCTTTTTCTTTTTCAACTTTTTTATCTGTAAAATAAGGACTTTGCACGAAATCTAAAAGAATACCAATGTTTGCTTTTAAATTATCAACACAAGAAAATAAGTAACTAGTTTTGGTAAAACTAGTAAAAGCATTCGAAGAAGCTCCTGTCTTAGAAAAAAGGTCAAAAGCATCATAATCTTTTTTATCAAACATTTTATGTTCTAAAAAATGAGCAATTCCAGCTGGTAAGCTGACTGCATTTTTCTTACCATAAGGAATAAATTTGTTATTGATAGAACCATAAGATGTTGAAAAGGTAGCGTAAGTTTTATAAAAATCATTTTTAGGAACTAAAACTATTTCTAATCCGTTATCTAACTTTTCATAATAAATTTCTTCATTGTAGTTATCATATTTTTTATTTATCATTTATTTTTTGCCCTCCAAAAAGAAAATTGATTGCAATTTAACTAGCTTAGCAACACTTATAATATCTTCTTTTTGAACAGCTAATATATTTCGTTGCCAATCTTCAAAGGAAATGCTTCGACCTAAAAGATTATTTACAAATTGCTGTTCTAACATTTTTCTGGGGCTATCTAATAAGTTTAACCTAGCATTGACCAATTCATGTTTTATATGATTAATTAATTCTGTTTCAAAATTTCCACTTTGAATAGAAGCTAATTGTTCATTAATTAATGAAATAACCTTTGATTTATCTTTGGAATCAATTCCAGACTGTACATTAATAAAACCATTAATAGCATTAAAGCTACTACTTGCATAGTAAGCTAAACTGTATTTTTCTCTAACTATTTTAAATAGTTTGGACTGCGGAGTTCCACCAAATACAGCATTAAAAATTATAGCAGCATATAAATTTTTATCGTTATAATTAATTGGTAATGAATATCCCAAGTTTAATTTTCCTTGACTTAATTCTTGCGTTTCTGTTTTTTCATTTATTGAATCTGTAAGAGCATGCTTATAAGGTAATAGTTTGTAAATATTATTTCTATCATCAAAATTATAATTCTTAAAAACATTAAGAATATCATGAGGGTTAAAATCGCCAATTATGGAAAATATAATATTATCATTCAATATAGTATTTGTATAATATTCAAAAATATTTTTTTCATTCAAATCTTTATATTGGCTGGATTCGCCAAATATTAATCTTCCTCGATTGACATTTTCATTAAAAAACAGCTCTTTAGATTTTACAGCTGCATAGTATTGCTTATCATCACTAATGGAAGAAAGATATTTTAAAATATTTTGTTTCTGGGTTGTAAAAGTTTTATTATCAAAAGCTTTATTTTTAACATTTGGTCTTAATAAAACGTCCATCAAAAATTCAATAGCTTCATTAATGTTGTCATACTTATTGGGTAAGTAATTAGCATTAGGAAAACTTAAAATTATTTTAATGATGTGCAAATTACCATATCTAACAATATTGGTACCAAAAGAAGCACCATACATTTTAGAAAGTTGTTTAGCCAATTCTTCTTGGGTCTTATACTTAGAATTATTGGTTTCAAGTAATTCAGCTAAAACAGCTCTTTTAGCAAAATTTTTAAAATTAGCTTCCGTAATTAAGTTACATGTCAATGTAACTGTCTTAAATTTTTTAGTGGGTGTCATGTATAGTTCAACACCGTGGGATAATTGTTCTTTCAAATTACTCCTCCTGTTTGTTTAATAAAGGTGATTCATATTCTTTGCCAAACCACTTTTGACATATTTTTTTTAATTCACCGTTTTTAGATATTTTATCTAATCCCTTATTAATTGCACTAGTTATTTCATAATCGCCTTTTCTAGCTCCTACTGCAAAATATTCCTTAGGAAAATTAGTGTGCTTGATAGCAAATGCCTTAGGATTCTTTTGATGGCTTACGTAATAATTAGCATAGGTGCTATCTATCAATAATCCATCAACTCTTCGACTACTTAAATCAATAAAAGCATTAGTAAACGAATTATATAATACTGGAGTTCGATTTTTAATACAATCTTTTAAAATTTTAGGATTATTATTTAATTCATTTAATCCAGAAGAACCCGCTTGTACACCTAATGTTTTATTATGCATTTGATTTAGTGAGTTTATGTTAGAGTCTCTCATTGTTACTAGTACTTGATCATTTGATAAGTAAGGCTTTGTAAAATTAACCACTTTTTCTCGCTGGCTGTTAATTGAAAAACCATTCCAAATCAAATCAATCGTGTTATTCCTTAGTTCCGTTACATTCATAGACCAATCAATAGGCTGAAAAATAGGCTTTACATCATATTGTTTAAAAACTGCATTAGCTACATCTACGTCAAAGCCAGTGATTTTACCTTGTTGATTTTCATAACCCATAGGCACAAAAGTTGCATCCAGCCCAATCACAACTTTATGTTCTTTCTTGATACTATTCCAATTATTGTTATCATTGTTTTTTATTGAACATGAGGAAAGTAAGGAAGTAGATAATAAAATCATAAACATTAAAAATATCTTTAGCTTTTTCGTATACAAATCCTTCCCTCCTAAATTCTAAGATAAAGGCTCGACCGTAATAATTCGATCAGCCACCTGTTTAGCAAAATCCATATCATGTGTTACAACTATTTGCATAATATTATTAGATTTTAGTTTATTTAATATCTTTCCAACCTCTTCACTAAGTTTAGGGTCTAGTGCCGAGGTCGGTTCATCGTAACAAATTATTTTAGGATTCATTGCCAAAGTTCTAACAATTGCCACCCTTTGTTTTTGTCCACCAGATAATTGATATGGATATAATTGTTCTTTACCACTTAAGTTCAAAGTTTTAATTAATTTTTGAGCTTTACCTAAAGCTTCTTCTTTACTAAGTTTTAGAACTAACTGTGGAGCTAAAATAATATTTTCCATTACAGTTAAGTTTGGAAATAACCCAAAGTCTTGAGAAACTAACCCAATAGTAGATTTTTTATTATTTGCAGTAGTAGGGTCAAATTTTTTATCATTTAGATAAAATTCACCACTATCAGTACTTTCTAATCCTGTTAAGCATCTTAATAAAGTAGATTTACCTGCCCCAGAAGGACCAACTATACATAATATTTTATTATCAGGAACTTCTAAATTAAAGTTACTAATAATTTGTTTCTCGTTAAACTTTTTTGAAATATTTAATGCTCTAAACATATCGATGCCTCCTTATCGCCAAGAACTATAGTATTTTTCTATCTTTCTTAAAATAATAGTACAAAAAGCTGTTAGTAATAAATAAATAATAGTAACTAGAATTAACGGTAATAGCGTTACATCACGGGCAGTTGCAATATTTCCAGCCTGTAATAAATCTCCAATTCCTATTACATAAACAAGCGACGAATCTTTTACTAAATTAATTACTTCATTTCCAATAGATGGAATTACAATTTTAAGAACTTGGGGAATAATAACTTTTCTTGTTGTTTGCCAAGAATTTAAACCCAGCATTGAAGCACTTTCATATTGAGTTTTAGGAATGGATTGAAAGCCTCCACGAAAAATTTCAGCAAAGTATGCCGCATAGTTTAATGAAAATGCGACTAAAGCAGCATCATATCTTTGAAAAACAATTCCAATAATGGGTAAACCATAAAATACAAAAATTAATTGTAATAATAATGGAGTTCCACGCATTAACCAAATATAAAATTCAATAACTTGCTTAATAGAAAATATTTTTAAAATTTTTTTATTAGTTAATTTGGAAGTCAAACCTAAAGAAAGAATAATCCCTAAAGGAATAGAAATAACTAATGTCCATAAAAAAACCTTTAGTGTCACTAAAGCTCCCGATAACAATGAAGGTAGTATATTTACAATATAATCCATAAAATCATCTCCTGTTGTTTATTAAAAACTAAAAAAGTCCTTTTAGAAAAAATCTAAAAGGACGTTATACCGTGGTTCCACCTAATTTTCTAACTCATTCACACAAGTCAGCTTAAAGAGTTATTTCATTAAAATAAAAAAACTCTTAAGCACTAACATGCTTAAGAGGACGACAAAGTCGCGGTTCCACCCCGTTTTTATTTACTATTCACATAGCAAAACTCTACAAGTTTTATAAAATAACTCACAAGATAACGGAATAAACCGACATTTCCTAATAATAAAAACGTTCAGAAACATAACTCACAGACGTGAATCCCTTTATTTAAGTGCTTAAATCTCAGCAACATAAGCTCTCTGTGTACTTTACAATAAAGCGAAATCTGTTCAAAGTATTTAAATTATTTGAATAAATAATAAACTATTATAAAAATTAAATCAAGCTATTTATCGTGTCCAAATAAATGTGATATTCGATACCAAAAACCTCTTTTGGTTTCTCTTTCTATTTTCATCAGAGGAACTGTTTCACCTTCCAGTCTTCTCGCAATATTACGATATCCCTTAGCAGTTTTGTTTTCAGCATCCATCACGATTGATTTACCACGATTAGAAGTACTAATGACTTCATCATCATCTAAGACTATGCCAAGCAAATCAATGCCTAAATGTCTAGTAATTTCATCAACATCCATAGCATTTCCCTGTTCAATAATTGCTGGACGAATACGATTAATAATTAGTTTAGGAGCTTCAACCAATGGGTGTTTTTCTAATAATCCAATAACTCGATCAGCATCACGTACTGCTGAGATTTCAGGAGTGGTAACGATAATAGAACCATCAGCACCTGATATTGAATTGATAAATCCTTGTTCAATCCCGGCTGGACAATCAATAAAGACATAATCAAAATCTGGTTTTAATTCATCAACGATAGATTTAACTTGGTCTTCATTTAAGGCATTTTTGTCAGTATTCTGGGCAGCTGGCAAAAGATATAATAAATCATCAAAACGTTTATCTTTAACTAAAGCTTGAACTAATTTCACACGTTTATCTGCTACATCAACGATATCGTACATCACTCTATTTTCTAAGCCAAGCACTACATCCAAGTTTCTTAAACCTATATCTAAGTCTATTAAACAAACTCTTTTACCCATTAAGGCTAAAGCAATTCCTATATTAGCAGTAGAAGTAGTCTTACCTACTCCACCTTTTCCAGATGTTATCACGATAGCTTTACCCATTTTAAATTCCCCCTATCTTATTAAAGAATTTTGGATTAATTTGCTTCAAATTATTGATTTTACCATAGCTCAAAACATGTAAGTCGTTAACATAAATTACAGTATCGGACAATTCAGGTACATTCTGATTGTCAGCTATAACTTCAAATTGTTCACCAACCCTAACTTGTTGAGAAGTAGATACATTACCGATAATCAACTTATTTTCGTCATTAGGAAAGCCAGCTTGAAGAATCCCTTCACTGTTTCCCATCAAGTAGATATTTCCAGAAGCTACTAGTTTACCACCATTATGGATTTTACCAAAAAATAACACGTCACCATCGATAAATACATCTTGACCATTTCGAATAACTTTATCTAAAGTGTTTATCGTATTATCTTTAATCATCTGTTCGGCTTTATCAATTGTAACTGTCTTTGAAATAAACTTGTCTATTGACAAATTTTCATAGCTATTGGCTAAATCCCTAATTTTATTCTTTTCATCCGTTGATAATAATCGTAAACCTGAATTAACATTAATAAACAACTTAGCAGATTTTAAAGCCTTATTATGGCTTAATTCACCTAAAAGTATAGTTAATTCATGAAGTATATCTTTTATGCTAGACTTATCATTAATAACTATTTCATAACCATTTTTATTGCCTTTTAACACTGCTGAATGCATTGATATAAGTAACTCCTTAATATTATTTTAGTTTAACTTGTCAAATAAAAATTGCAGAGGTATATATAAAATTATCAAAAATACCAAATTGATTGCCAAAGTTGGTCCTAGAACATAGACTAAATAAAAACTCCAAGACATATTAGTCAAACTTTCTAAACGATTGGCCAATAAAGCAAGAGAAAAAATCATTGTAATATCAATAAAATAAATTAAAAATGCACTAACAACATTTAACGGAAGATGCTTATATATCCATTTACTAAAGTAAATAGCTAAGGGAAAAATAAATGTATAAACTCCTAAAAATCCCATATAAAAAGCATCAACTATTATTCCTGCCAAAACAGCCCACCATTCGTAATGTATACTATCATCGTTTATAAAAAACATCGCTAAAAATATCCATAAAAATGATAAATTAGGAACTGCATGAAACGATAAACTAGCACCAAATATTGAAAAAATTGATCCATCTAAGAAAATAGATATAAGCATACCAATGGGAAAAACATATTTAAAAGCATTATTTTTCAGCAAGTTATTCACCTCTAATTATCCCTAATTGCTACACTTACAACTTGTAAATTGTTCATGTCGGCAGCTGGTTTAATGTATATCTTGGAAGATAATCCGTAATCGTCAGATGATTTTTTGACAACAGTTCCTACATACATGCCCTTAGGAGTTACTCCACCTAAACCACTAGTAGAAACCTTGTCTCCTGGTTGTAATTTAATTTTATTAGTTATATTACCCATTTCAATTAGGTTCTTTTGACGGCTATATCCAGTAATAATTCCATTAACTACTTGATTCTTTTTATTAGTAATCTGAATAGCAAAGCGATCAGCTGAATCAGCAGTGTTAGTAATCAAGCCAACTTTACTATTAGTTTTGTTAACCTCGGTAACTCGGCCAATTAAACCCTTTCCACCCAACACTGCCATATTCTTTTGTATTCCTGCACTTTGACCTTTATTTATAATAATCTGTTGTTCCCAAGCAGATGGTGACCTAGTAATTACAGCTGAGTTAAT
The DNA here is from genome assembly GCF_001435995.1 of Apilactobacillus ozensis DSM 23829 = JCM 17196. Classification (GTDB taxonomy): domain Bacteria; phylum Bacillota; class Bacilli; order Lactobacillales; family Lactobacillaceae; genus Apilactobacillus; species Apilactobacillus ozensis. The sequence continues at coordinate 81,021 of NZ_AYYQ01000018.1, read as the reverse complement.
AATTTTATAATCAGTCAAAGTTTTGCCGACATTAAGTTGTCTTTTTAATTGCTTATTTTCAGCTTCTAAAGTTTGATTTCGAACTAACGTAGAAGCAACTTTTTGTACCTGTGGTTTTAGTCTTTGATTTTCATTGTACGCATCAAATAGTTCACCGACATTACTAGCTCCACTATGAATTAAATTTGCAGGGACTGCAATAATACTAGTTCCAAAGCCTGCTATATCGTTACCAAATTGTTGTATTAAAGGTGGCGTAGCTCGATTATTACGCACTGCCACGGAAAAAGTCATGAAACCAAAGCTTAATATTATACAAATTACTGCAATAACTAATTTTCGGTTAGAAAAAAACTTGTTCATGAGTAAGTATTCCTCCATATGTATAATAAATAAGCAGGAAGTTATCCTTCCCGCTCTTTATTATTTTTTCTTCATTACATCAATACTCTTCAATGATTCACCAGTTCCAATTGCCACACAATCAAGCGGGTCTTTAGCGATAGAAACAGGAACTTTAGTAGCATCAGAAATTACTTGAGGCAAATTCTTAAGTAATGCTCCACCACCAGTAAGTACAATTCCATGATCGATAACGTCAGCTGAAATTTCAGGAGAAGTTTCTTCTAAAGTTTCCTTAACTGTACTAATAATTTCTTGGATAGGCTCTTCAATGGCATGAGCAACATCTTCGGCTGAAATTTCTACACTCTTAGGTAAACCTGTTAGTAAATATCTACCGCGAATAGTAACGCTTTCAATATCCTTAGCACCTTCTAGTGAAGCTGAGCCAATGTCCCATTTTAATTTTTCAGCAGTTCTTTCACCAATTAGTAAATTGTAGTGTTTTCTAATGTAAGTTGAAATAGCATCATTTAACTTATCACCAGCTACTCTAACTGAGCGACTAGAAACAATTCCACCTAAAGAAATAGTAGCAACATCGGTAGTACCACCGCCAATATCTACAACCATACTTCCAGTTGGATCCATAATTGGTAATCCTGCACCAATTGCTGCTGCAAAAGGTTCTTCAATAACATAAGCATCACGAGCACCTGCTACTCTGGTAGCATCTATAACTGCCCTTTTTTCAACAGCAGTGATACCACTTGGTACACAAACCATAACGTATGGTTTACCAGCAGATTTACCAATTGTTTTATTAATGTAATATTTTAACATTGCAACCGTAGTATCATAATCAGCGATTACTCCGTCTTTCATTGGACGAATAGCAGCAATACTAGCTGGTGTACGACCAATCATATCTCTTGCTTCAGTACCTACTGAAACAATTTCGCCTGTTTTAGTATTTTTAGCAACAACAGAGGGCTCTCTTAACACGATTTGTTTACCATCAACGTAAACATTTGTGTTAGCTGTTCCTAAATCAATTCCTATATTTTTAGTTCCAAATCCAAACACAATTATTTCATCCCTTCATAATCATTACTTTAAAAATGATTATTTTTCATACTGTGATAATTATATCATAAAATAATTATTAAAAATAAAAACTAAACAATCAATCATAAATTTACTTAAAAAGTTTTCTCACATCTGAAATGAAGTATAAAGAACCAGTGATGATTAAAACATCATCATCACTCATTTCGGTAGAAACCTCTGCAATAGCTTCCTTCCAGTTATTAATAAAAGTGACTGAATCGTTATCTATCTCAGTTATTAGTTTCTTAAAATCAGCGGCCTTCCTAGTTCCTACACCATCAAATTCGGTTAAAACAAGATGTATATTCTTAACTTTTAAAAGTGTATTAATCATCTTAATATATTGCTTGTCAGCTAATACTGCCAGTATAATATAAACTTCTTTATCATAAAAGTGATTATCAATTAACTTTGCTAATTCTTTAACTGCTGGTTCATTATGAGCACCATCAATCACTACTAAAGGAGAACTATTTAACTCTTCAAACCTACCAGCCCAACTAGTTTTTAATAGGCCCGTCTTAATATTACTAATACTTATAGAATTTTTAAATTCATTTTGATAAATCAAGTATGCTTGTAAAGCACAAGCCGCATTGTGAACTTGATATACACCTAACATTTTAATACTAATGTCTTTTATTTTTATATCATCATTACTGAAATCAAACTTTTCAAGCCACCCTAATGAAGTTTTTTTATGAGTTGTGAATGATTCTGCAAATACATCAATTGAACTATTTTTTTGTTGTGCAGTTTTCTTAATAACATTTAAAGCATCATCTGGTAGATTACCTACTACGACTGGAACTCTTGGCTTAATAATTCCAGCTTTTTGAGCAGCAATTTCAGATAATGTATTGCCTAATATTTTCATATGATCATACCCAATTGTAGTTATAACTGAAACCTTAGGTGTAAAAACATTGGTTGAATCTAAAATTCCACCAATTCCTACTTCTACAATAACTACATCTACGGGATTGTCTGCAAAATATTTAAACATCATAGCTGTAATAATTTCAAATTCTGTAGGTGCATTTAATCCTAGTTCTGTATCCATTATATCTACAATAGATTTTATTTCTTCAACTAATTGCACTAATTCATCGTTAGTAATTGGAACTCCATTAACACTAATTCGCTCGTTAAATTTAATAATAAAAGGCGAAGTAAAAGTTCCTACAGAATAGCCGTCAGCTTGAAATAAATTCCTTAAAAATGCAACTGTTGAACCCTTCCCGTTAGTACCAGCAACGTGAATTGCATTGATTTTATTTTGTGGATTATCTAACTTTGATAAAAGTAACTTAATTGTGTCTAAATTGGGATGCTTTTTAAATTGTTTTCGCCCATGAATATAATTAATTGCATCGTTATAGTTCATAAAAAAAGATGTCCTTTCAAAAAAGTACCGAACATAAAATGCTCGGTACTTTTTAGTTTATATTATTGTTGAGATTTAATATCAGCTAATCTTTGTTTAGCAGCATTTAATTTAGATTGATTATCTAATTGTTTTTCTTTTTCTGCATTTACAACTTGTTCTGGTGCATTATTAACAAACTTTTTATTTGAGAGTTTCTTTTCAGCACGTTCAACTTCAAAAGTATAGTTATCTATATCTTTTTGAATCTTAGTAATTTCATCATTTAAATCAACTAATTCAGCTAAAGGAATGTTAATTTCAGCGTCAGTAATAATTCCAGTCATTGCCAATTTAGGAGTTGCTATATCAGAGCCGATTTGTAAATCCTTTGGATGACAGAAACGATCAATGTAGTGTTTATTGTTTTCAAACATTGCTTTAAGCTCTTCATTTTCAGTTTTAATCAAAATATCAACTGAAGAAGACATTGGAGCATTAGCTTTGGCACGAATGTTTCTTACCACCTTAATTAGTTCAATAAGGTTAGACATTTCTTTTTCTGATTTGTCATCGTCAAATTCACTATTAGTTTCAGGATATTTAGCAACTACTAAAGATTTTCCTTCATGTGGCATTGATAACCAAATCTTTTCAGTTACGAATGGCATAATTGGATGCATTAATTTCAAAATTTTATCAAGAACGTATGCTAATACATTTCTCGTATTGTCTTTGGCTTTTTGATCTTCTCCAGTCAAAGTTTCTTTACTCATTTCAATGTACCAGTCACAGAAGTCATTCCAGATGAAATCATACATAGCACGACCAGCTTCACCAAAGTTAAATTTATCAAAATGTTCAGTAACTTGTTTAGTGGTCTTATTTAACTTACTTAAAATCCAACGGTCAGCTAAATTCCATTCGCTCTTATCTGGTAGCTTAGGTGTTTTCATATCACCTAAGTTCATAATTACGTAACGACTAGCATTCCAAATCTTATTGATAAAGTTCCAAGCAGATTCAATCTTATCATAGCTGAATCGAACATCTTGACCTGCGGTGTTTCCAGTTGATAAGAACCAACGAAGTGAATCTACACCATATTTATCAATAACATCCATTGGATCAATTCCATTACCTAAGGATTTACTCATCTTACGACCTTGTGCATCACGCATTAATCCATGGATTAAAACATGTTTAAATGGACGTTTACCAGTAAATGTAAGACTTTGGAAAATCATTCTAGAAACCCAGAAGAAAATAATGTCATATCCAGTAACTAAAGTGTTAGTTGGGAAGTAACGTTTAAAATCATCAGAGTCCTCATTTGGCCAACCTAAAGTAGAAAATGGCCATAAGGCAGATGAGAACCAAGTATCTAAGACGTCAGGGTCTTGTTCCCAATTTTCAGCATCTTTAGGAGCTTCCATGCCAACGTACATTTCACCAGATTTTTTATTGTACCAAGCTGGAATACGATGGCCCCACCATAATTGTCTTGAAATAACCCAGTCATGAATATTATCCATCCATTGAGTAAAGGTGTTTTCAAATCTTTCTGGTACGAAGTTAACTTTATCATCAGTCTTTTGATTTTCTAATGAACGTTCTGCTAATGGTTTCATTTTAACGAACCATTGCGTAGATAAACGGGATTCTACTTGAACACCAGTTCTTTCAGAATGACCTACTGAGTGAACAATTGGGTCAATTTTAATAATGTAACCTTGTGATTGTAAGTCATCTACCATTGCTTTTCGAGCTGCAAAGCGATCTAAGCCCTCATACTTACCAGCATTAGCATTCATAGTAGCGTCGCCATTCATAGTGTTAATTCTTTCTAGGTTATGACGATTCCCTACTTTAAAGTCATTAGGATCATGAGCTGGAGTTATTTTAACCATTCCAGTTCCAAAATCCTTATCTACATATTGGTCAGCAATAATAGGAATTTCACGGTTAACTAGTGGCACTAAAATCTTTTTACCAACAATGTCTTTGTATCTTTCATCGTCAGGATTTACGGCAACCGCAACATCACCAAACATAGTTTCAGGTCTAGTTGTTGCAATTTCAATAAAGTCTTTACCATTGAAAGTAGTTCCATCAGTAAATGGATATTTAACATGGTAAAAAGCACCCTTATCATCTTTATGAACAACTTCAATATCGGAAAGCGCAGTTTGTGCTTGTGGATCCCAGTTAATGATATATTCACCACGGTAAATTAATCCTTGATTATATAAATCAACAAAGACTTTACGAACAGCTTCAGATAAACCATCATCCAAAGTAAATCTTTCACGACTATAGTCTAATGATAAGCCTAATTTACCCCATTGTTTTTTAATGGTTGCAGCATAGTCATCTTTCCATTCCCATACCTTATCAACAAATTTTTCACGACCTAAATCGTATCTAGTAATGCCATCTTCACGTAGTTTAGCTTCTACCTTAGCTTGCGTAGCTATTCCCGCATGGTCCATTCCTGGAACCCAAACAGTATCGAAACCTTGCATTCTTTTTTGTCTGATAATCATATCTTGTAAAGTTGTATCCCACGCATGGCCTAAATGAAGTTTACCTGTAACATTAGGTGGTGGTAAAACGATTGAATAAGGTTTTGCCTTTTTATCCCCACTAGGTTTAAACACATCTTCTTCTAGCCATTTTTCGTATCGACCATCTTCAACATCTTCATGGTCATACTTAGTTGACATTTCTATTTCTTCTTTAGCCATTATAAAGCCTCCTATACTTTTTTATAATAAAAAAGTGCTTCATCCCTAAATAGGACGAAACACTTCGCGGTACCACCTAAATTAAAATGTTCATAAAAACATTTTCACTCATGTATCAAGTAACGGATGATTATTTCCGGATACACCTAATAATTTCAGCATATCAGCTCACAAGTTACTTTCACAAGTAAAAACGTAAAATCTCACAGCCAATGATTTTATTCCTGAACAATTTTTAAATGCTACTGTCTTGATCTAAGCTTTTTTGTATATGTCAATCTTATCTAAATTTACTATACTAGTCAATATTAATTTAATTTTTCTAAAAATGAAAGGACTTCATCATAATTAGGCTCAGAAGCTATTTCAGGAACAATTTGTCGATAAATTATTTCACCATCACTATCAATTGCAAAAATAACTCTAGCTAAAACACCCATATTTTCTAGATAAGTACCTGTTTCATATCCAAAGGATGATTCAACGTCTGATAATAATTCTAAGTTTGAAACACCCTTAGCAGCACACCATTTAGTCTGTTGCTCTATAGTGTTATTAGAGATAGTAATAAATTTTACGTTTTTAAACTTATCAGCTTGCTGATTAAACTTTTTAGTTTCGATACTACAAATACCACTGTCAATATCTGGAACAACACTGATAACAGTTGGTTTTCCTATAATATTAGCAGTTTTAACAATTTGATTATCTTTATTCTTAACTTTAAACTTAGGTAAATTATCCCCAACAGCTGGTAAGTCGCCAACTGTTTTTTGTGGTTTTCCTTGAAATAATACTTCCATAAAATTACACCTCTCATTTATGTTTTTCTTTAATAATATATAATTAATATGCATATGTAAAATAAAAGACCTATCAATGTATAGTTGACAGGTCTTTTATTTATGCTTTATGACTAATTATGATTTTATCATCTACTAAATCAGCTGATAAACTCTTGTCATCCAAGTGATCCAAGTAGTAGTCAGTAACTTTATCACGAATTTCTTGTTCAATGACTCTACGTAATGGTCTGGCCCCCATTGCTTCATCATATCCCTGTTCCATTAACCATGCTTTTGCATCATCAGAAACAGATAAACTAATATTCTTAGTTGCTAAGGTCTTATTAACATCATCTAACATTAAATCGACAATCTGTGATAAATCTTTTTTAGTTAAATGACTAAATTCAACAATCCCATTAAAACGGTTAATAAATTCTGGACGGAAATAAGGAGCTAATCGATCCATAATGGTCTTATCATTATCACCATCTAATTTTTCATGACCAAAACCAGCATTAGAAGTTGCAATAACGATGGTATTCTTAAAGTTAATAACATTACCTTGGGCATCAGTTAGTCTTCCATCATCCATAACTTGTAATAACAATGTTAATACTTGAGGATCTGCTTTTTCAATTTCATCTAGTAAAACAATTGAATAAGGATTACGACGAACACGTTCAGTTAGAGTATTAGAATTATCATCATAACCTACATATCCAGCAGAGGCCCCAATTAGTTTAGAAACGGCTGTACGATCACTATATTCACTCATGTCTAGTCTGATAATAGCATTTTTATTACCAAACATATCTAATGCTAATTGTTTAGCTAATTCCGTTTTACCAACACCAGTAGGTCCAACGAATAAGAAACTACCAATTGGACGGTTACCTTCGTCAAAGCCAGCACGATTCCTACGAATTGCTCTAGCAACCATATCAACAGCCTCATCTTGTCCGATAACTTTGCCTTTTAGTCGATTAGCAATGCCCTTTAATCTTTCAATATCATTAGTGCCCATCTTTGCTACAGGAATTCCAGTCAAACGTTCAACAGATTTCGCAATGTCATTAGATGTAACTGTTACTTTTTGACTTTCTTTTTTAGAACTATCTTTACCTTTTTCCTTGATAGCCTTTTCTAGACGATCTATTTCATGCTTGGCTTTAGCAGCTTTTTCAAAATCTTCAGATTTAACAGCAGCATCTTTTTCCGACTTTGCGATACTAAGCTGTTTGCTTAAATCTTTAGGATTTTTTTCAGAACGTTTAGCAGCTAGATGAGCAGCAGTCATATCAATTAAATCAATTGCCTTATCAGGTAAAGTTCTTTGTGGAATATATTGAACTGAATAATTAATGGCATCTTTTAAAACTTCGTCAGGGATAACAACATCGTGGTGTTTTTCATATAACTTTTTAATCCCCTGTAAAATCTTAAAAGTATCTTCATCACTAGGTTCATTTACAACAACATCATTGAATCTACGCGCTAAAGCTGTATCTTTCAAAATAGTATTTCTATATTCATCTTGAGTAGTTGCACCAATAACTGTAATTTCACCACGAGAAAGGGCTGGCTTTATAATATCTGAAAAACCTTTACCACCCTTATTATCGCCGGAACCTAATCCTAATATTTGATGTATTTCATCGAAGAATAAGATTACATTACCAGCTGCTTTCACTTCTTTTATCAAATTCTTGATGTTTTCTTCAAAAGATCCACGGTATTGGGTACCGGCTTCTAATGAGGATAAGTCAATTGAGTAAATTTGTTTATTTTTAATGGAATCTGGAACCTTTCCCGTTACAATTGCTTGAGCTAATCCCTCAACAATAGCTGTCTTACCAACACCAGCATCTCCGACTAAAATCGGATTGTTTTTAATACGACGACTCAAAATTTCAGCAGTTTCTTCAATTTCTTTATCTCTACCAATAACTGGATCTAATAGTTTATCTTGAGCTTCTTTAGTTAAGTTGCGACCTAACTTATCAAGAATACCACCACGTTTAATGGCATGTTCACCATTTTTTTCTAACTCGATTTCTTGGTTTTTATCTGGCATCTTGCCAGTCATACGATATTGAGAAAATTCATCTGGTGTTAACTCATGACCATTAACCATATAACGTGCTGAGCTATTACCATTAGATTGACGCATAATTTGGTTAAAAATATCATCCATATTATTGTTAAAAAATGAATCATCAAAAAAGTTTGCCATAGTTTTACACCCCTATTATAAAACAATGCCACCCTTCGAAAAGGATAGCATCGCTGTTTTTATTTTAAATAAGATATCAGTTGATATCCTTTTCATCTACTATTAAACTACATTTTTAGCACTCAAGCAAGTAAAGTGCTAATTAAATTTGTAAATAAAAAAGTGGAATTAAAAAAATCCACTTTTTCCAATCATAAGGAGAGTACAGGAGTCGAACCTGCCCGCCGTTTTACCGGTTCGTCGGATTTCGAGTCCGATGCATTACCGCTCTGCCAACTCTCCATAATCAAGTTATGTAAAAACATAACTTATTTATATTAATATTTCATTAAGCTAAGTATATCATAATCTTTAATTTTGTCACGACCATGTAAGTCAGCTAATTCAACAATAAAAGCTGTTCCTACAACTATACCACCCAAGTCTTCAACTAATCTAATGGTAGCCTCAATTGTTCCACCTGTAGCTAAAAGATCATCAGTAATAAGTACTTTTTGACCAGGCTTTACGGCATCAGCATGTAAGTATAGCGATGATTCACCATATTCTAGCCCATATGAAGCTTTTACAGTTTCACCAGGTAATTTACCTTCTTTTCTAGCTGGAGCAAAACCAATCCCTAATTCGTAGGCAACTGGACATCCAACGATAAATCCTCGAGCCTCCGGTCCTACTACTAAATCTACATCTTTAGATTTAGCATAAGCAACAATTTCATCAGTAGCTTGTTTATAAGCCTTACCATCTTCCATTAGTGGAGAAATATCACGAAAAGTTACTCCTTTTTTAGGAAAATCGTCATAGCTAGCTACATAATCATTTAAATCTAACACCATTTATTTAACAGCGTCCTTTCGTTGGTCATATTTATTACGAATAAAATGACTTAATTCTTCTTTACTACTTAGAATTAATTTTTTTTCTAATAAAATCTCATCACTCATCTGTTGATAAGCTGGAGCTTCAGATATTTCTCTTTTAGCAGGTTGTTTATTTTCATAAATTAAGCCTCTATCTATAGAAATAAAATTTAACTCATCGAATACTTTTAAAATTAAAAATAAACTTCTTTTTGAAATATTTAAAAATTCACAAAGTTGTTGATAATTTTGTTTTAAATCGAAACCATTATGCTTTGCAAAGAACTTAAATATTTTAGCACACTGTTGCCTATTTGGCATCCCAAATTTAGAAATTAATTCTTTTTTATATAAAATAAAAATTATTTTCTTTGAATCGGCAATTGATAATACCTTATCTAAGGTTGCCATATTAACTGGACAATCAACAATAACAATATTATCAGAACAGTTATCAAAAGACAAATCATCTACATATATACATTTAGCATCTTCAGCAACATATGATTTAACTTGATTCAAAATATTCTTATTAAAGAAAACATAAGTAACTGCGTCATTAAAATAATCTTTTTTTAATACATTAGATCTTTGATCGATAATTTCTGGACCATCACAGCATAAATCATCAAGCATTATTTGAATTGATGTTTTACCTTTCCAGGTATTCAATACTAAATGGCCTGCTACCCTAGTTACATCAAAAGAATTGGTAACACTTTGACTATATTTTCCATTGTTAAAAGCTAAAACATTAATATTGTTGTATCCTGAATTCAATCTAAATTTTAAGTGATTATTTTCAGCACCCATCGTGGTTACATTAGAAATAGAATCGTGTTTAAATTCAAAAACTGGATATTCATTGTCATTACCAAAAGGTGCTAACTGTTCTAAATTATCAAATAAGCTCTTATTAATATCTTTAATATCTATTGCAGCTGTGATATTCAAAGTAGGCTTGGAAATCGTATCAATATCTTGCTCTAGTGCATTTTTATCTAGATTGGCATAAACTTTTGAAAGATTGTCTTCTTGAACACTTAAACCAACTGCCATACTATGGCCACCAAAAGATGTCATATCACTGCGACTATGATTTAAGGCGTTGAATAAGTCGAAGCCTTCAATACTTCTTCCAGAACCTTTAGCCAGCTTAGTTTGTTCATCCAAGTTCAACACTAATGTTGGTTTATGAAATTTTTCAACTATTCGACTAGCAACTATCCCTAATACCCCTTCATGCCAATTATTACCAACTATAAATAAGGTATTATGTCCCGCCTCTATCAAATTGGTGGCTTTTTGGCTAGCTTCCTCATAAATGTCGCTTACCAACTTTTTTCTCTGGGTATTTTTACTGTCAGTCTCTTTTGCTAGTTCATCGGCATATTCATCATCGAAAGTAGTTAATAATGCTACTCCCATTGAAGCATCCGATATTCTACCTAATGCATTTAAACGTGGTGCAATTCCAAAACCAATACTTTCTTCATTGATATTGTCTAATTTCAATCCAGCTTTATGAATTAATGCATTTAAACCCGGACGTTCAGTTTGTGAAATTGCAATTAATCCAAGTTTTACAATCGCTCTATTTTCGTCAGTTAACGATACTAAATCAGCAACTGTTCCTATGGCAGCTAAATCCAATAGTTCACTAGGAAAATCCCCCAGTAATGCAGTCGCTAGTTTAAATGATATCCCTGCACCTGATAAATTACCAAAATCATATTGATGTTCAGGATAACGAGCATGGACTATTGCGTAGGCGTTGGGTAGCTCATCTGGTAAATTATGATGGTCAGTAATAATCACATCACACTTCATTTGATTAGCTAAATCAACTTGTTCCTTACCAGAAACCCCGTTATCCACGGTAATTATTAAAGTCGTTCCGTCATTAATAATTTTTTTGTATGCATCAGAGTTTGGCCCGTAACCATCTGTAAATCGATTAGGAATATAGAAACTAACCTTTGCTCCCATATTTTGCAAAGTTTCATACAAAATCGCAGTACTAGTAATTCCATCAGCATCATAATCCCCATAAATAGTAATTTTTTCATCATTTGATATAGCAGTATTAATCCTATCTACACTTTTTTGCATATCATGTAAATTAAATGGATTATGAAAACTATCTATATTAGGATTTAAAAATGATTTAATTTTATCTAACGTATTGTATCCACGTTGAAACAGAATAGATACAATTAAAGGATTAATATTTAACTGATTAGCTATTGCCTTTTCGTTATCGTTATAGTCAATAGAGTGTATGTTCCAATTATATTTAGGTAAAATCATGCAACCACCTTTACTAGTAATACTTTATTTTTTATTAAATGGAATATCAATAACATCAAAGTCTTTAACAACCTTGGTGTTTTCAAATACTTTTTGAGCTTGCTTCTCTAGTCTTTTAGCCATGTTACCAGTGTATCTAGCAGATATATGAGTTAATAAGAGCTTACTTACACCAGCTTTTTTAGCTAAATTAGCAGCTTGAACACAGGTTGAATGATAGTAGTTTCTAGCAAGTTTGGCCTCATCTTTGCTAAAAGTACTTTCATGAACTAAAACATCCGCATCTTTAGATAATTTATATGAATTATCATTTGACCTAGTATCGCCTAATACAGAGACAATCCTACCTTTTTGAGATGCGCCTAGGTAGTCTTTACCATTGATAACACGACCGTCTTCTAATTCAACAGTTAAGCCGTCTTTTAGTTTCCCATAAATTGGTCCAGATGGAATATTGTCTGCAATTAATTTGTCAACTAATAGTTCACCCGGATGATCATTTTCAACAACCCTATAACCAAAACATTCAATCTGATGATCAAGTTTTTCAGTATATACATTAAACTTATCATCTTGAAAGATTAATCCCGTAGAATCTATTTCCACATAGTTAATTCTATAGGACAATTTTGTTTTAGAAACACCTAAGCTAATTTTAACAAAATCTTTAATACCCTTAGGTCCATAAATAGTTAAAGGAGTATTTCCACCTTGAAAAGATCTAGAACTTAAAAGACCCGGCAATCCGAAAATGTGGTCACCGTGTAAATGAGTTATAAATATTTTATTAATCTTTCTAGGCTTTAAGTTAGACCTTAAAATTTGTTGTTGTGTTCCTTCACCTACATCAAATAACCATACTGAGTTGCATTCATCCAATAGTTTTAGAGCTGTTGAGGAAACGTTTCTAAATTTACCAGGAACCCCTGCTCCAGTACCTAAAAATTCTAACTGCATATTAATCGTTCCTTTTTATTATTAATTTAAATCTCGAAAAAATACCACATTAAATTGTAACATAAAAAAAGATGGGCAATGCCCATCTTTCTAATCGTATTAGTCCATGAACGTAAATGTAAAGTCAAGAATTGAAACTTGATCACCGTTTTTAGCACCGGCTTTTCTAAGCTCATCATCTACACCCATCCCACGAAGTTGTCTAGCAAATCTTAACATACTTTGTTCGTGAGTAGTGTCCGTCATTTGGAATAGTTTTTCAATTCTATTTCCACTAAGAATCCAATCACCATAATCATCACGAGATATTTCGAATGGTTTTTCATCAGATTCATCATAATCATATTCAACGCTATCATCATATTCTTGTTGTTCTGGGAACTTAGGAGTTTCGTCTAATAAGTTAGATGTAGTAATTATTAAATCTTTCAATCCAGAATGAGTTACTGAAGAAATTGGCATTACCTTAACTGGATTTACATCTATATCAGATAAATGTGTCTTAAATTCTTCCAGGTTTTTAGCTGAATCTGGCATATCCATTTTAGTAGCAACTACGATTTGTGGACGACTTAAAATATTATCATCATATTGAGCTAACTCATTATTAATTTTATTAAAGTCATCAATAGGATTACGGCCTTCCGTACCACTCATATCAACTAAATGTAAAATAACTCTAGTTCTTTCCACATGACGTAGGAATTGGAAACCAAGTCCAGTCCCGCTTGAAGCACCTTCAATTAAACCAGGTAAATCGGCGACCACAAAATCTTTTCCATTGTCTAACCTTACCATCCCTAAGTTAGGAACTAATGTGGTGAAATGGTACTCAGCAATCTTAGGTTTGGAACTAGTTATTGCTGATAACAATGTAGATTTCCCAACTGAAGGGAAACCAACTAAACCGACATCAGCTAAAACTTTTAATTCTAATCTAATTGATTTTTCTTCTCCCGGTTCACCGTTTTCAGATATTTCAGGAGCTGAATTTTTGGCACTAGCAAAATGAACATTTCCACGGCCACCACGACCGCCTTTAGCTACTACAAAACGATCATCTTTATTAACTAAATCGCAAATGACTTTATCATTTTCATTATTGTAAATAGTAGTTCCTTCAGGTACATAAACAATTAAATCTTCGGCACTGCGCCCAGTCATTTTTTTGTTACCACCATCAGCACCATTATCAGCCTTAAACTTACGACGGTATCTAAAATCCATCAAGGTGTTCATTCCAGTATCAACAGAAAATATGATGTTACCACCATGTCCGCCATCACCACCAGCAGGTCCACCATTCGGTACATATTTTTCACGTCTAAAGGCAACGATTCCGTTACCACCTTTTCCAGCTTTTATATTAACTTTTACTTGATCTACAAACATATTTTCTCCGTTTCACTTTCATTTAATGTAATTGAGTATAACTATATTTTAACAAATAGTAAAGTTTCATTTTTTGCGTTTTTTTATAAGTATATCTAAAGTCAGCTTAACATTTTTGGCTACACTTTCTGAAATACCTGTATTTTTTAGTTCATCAATACTGGCATTAGCTATTTTATCTAGTGATTTAAAGTTATCTAATAATTTAACTTTAGTTTTAGGTCCCACACCTTTAATAGTATCTAGTTCTGAACTTAGTGAATGTTTAGTGTGTACTTGTCGATGAAAATTAATTGCAAATCGGTGTACTTCGTCTTGGATTCTTTCAACTAAATAAAAAGCCTGTGAGTCATGTTTTAAAGGAATGTATTGATTATTATCAACGATTAAATGTGCTGTTTTATGTTTATCGTCTTTCACCATTCCAGCAACTGGAATGTTTAGATTCAGTTCATTTTGTAAAACATCTTGCACCGCTGCTAGTTGAATTTCTCCACCATCCATTAAAATCAAGTCTGGTAATGACTTATGCTCTTTTAGTAGTCTTGAATATCTGCGCCTAACAACTTCGTGTGTACTAGCTGATTCATCTGCTTTATCAACCGTTTTTAACTTATATTTACGGTACATATTTTTATTTGGTAAACCATCTTCAAAAACTACCATTGCTGATACGATATCTGTTCCTTGAATGTGTGAATGATCAAATGATTCAATGCGATGAGCAATAGGAATATTAAGCTTACGACTTAGTTCTTCAACCGCACCTAAAGTTTTACGTTTGCCAAATTCCATTAGTCTAAACTTTTCTTCGAGAACTAATTTAGAATTTTTTTTAACCATTTTCATTAAATCTAATTTTTGACCTCTTTTGGGTGTCTTTACACTTGTATCCAAAATACTAGCTAAGACATCTTTATCAACACTTTCCGGTACTAATATTTCTTTAGGGAGCGGTTGATTCTTTTGCTTATAAAATTGAACTATAAAACTTAAAAATTCTTCGTCGGGATTATTAACAATCGGAAAAGCCCGTTTAACTCGTTTCATCAACCTAGCTTGACGAATAAAGAATATTTGAATTGATATCCATCCCATATCAGTATAGTAGTTAAAAATATCACGGGTAGTGTTATCATTAGTAATAATCTTTTGTTTCTCAACAGTTATATTAATATATTTTAACTGGTCTCTTAATTCAGCTGCTCTTTCAAATTCTAGATTATTGGATGCTTCCATCATTTTTGACGTAATTTCTTTTTTAGCGGAACTAACATTTCCATTTAAAAATGACTTTATTTTACGAATTTGTTGTTGATATAATTTTTGTGGAACAGTTTTAAAACAAGCTCCTAAACACTGATCCATGTGGTAATAGAGACACGGACGTTTTTGGTATCCATTGCATCTTCTAAGTGGATATGTTTTTTGTAAAAAATGTAAAGTTTCGTCAGCAGCATATACGTTGGGATATGGACCAAAATAGTAACCACCATCATTTTTCACGTTATTAACTATTAAAAGTATAGGGTCACGTTCATTGGTAATTTTTATATATGGATAGCCACCATTACCCTGTTTTAGTTGAATGTTGTAGTGTGGCCTGTGTTTATGAATTAGGGTTATTTCTAATAGAAAAGCTTCCTTATCATTAGAAGTTATAATAGTTTCAAAATCTCTAATTTGAGATACTAGTTTAGCAGTTTTTCCAGTATGACTACTTTTAAAGTATGAACGAACACGATTTTTGAGATTTTTTGCCTTTCCAACATATATGATTTTGCCTTGCTCATTTTTCATTAAGTAGCATCCAGGTAAATCTGGCAGAAGTTTTAGTTTTTTTTCTATATGTGGTGTAGCCATTATATCACCTCGAATAATGTTATCTTCATTATATGACAAATATACAAACATCTGATATTATATATTCAAAATAAGGAGATGTGAAATATGAGCTTAAACATTCAAAGAAACGCTGACTTAAATGCAATGTTTGATAAATTTGCCAAAATCGAACCCAAAGACCCTAAGAAAGATAAATTTCTCAAAAAAGAAAAAGATAGCAAAAAAAAGAATTCAGATAAATAATAAAGAGCTAGCATAAGCTAAGCTCTTTATTTTTTTGCTAATTTATTTTTTTTATTGCGCAATCTTTGAATATTATATTTAGCCACGTCATCAAAATTAATATCATTCCATTCAGCAACTTGAGACAAGTACCAAAGAACATCACCCATTTCTTTAGTAAGCTGTTCTTTACTCATTTCTTCACCGTGAAAAGTATATTTTTTAACTAAATCTACCAGTTGGCCAGTTTCACTTGCTAGTCCTAAAGCACAGTTAGTTAATACCTGTTCGTCACCGATTAAAGTCTTATTAGCTTCTTTTTGATATTCTTCAAAGTTCATAAATCACTTTACTCCTGTCTTATCTCCTATCCACTGCCAAACACTTTCAGTTCCATATCCTGTTTGAGCAGAAAATAATCGTATATCATCTTCAGACACATTAAAAGATTTTTTCAAAATGCTCAATTCTTTGTTCCACTTAGTTTTAGATGTTTTATCCATCTTAGTGGCAACAATCAAAGTTGGAATATTATAATAACGTAGAAATTCAAACATTTGTACATCATCATCAGAAGGTGCACGACGACCATCAACTAATAAAACTACTCCGCTTAAACTTTTACGAGTAGTTAAATACTCTTCAATCATCATGCCCCATTTTTCACGTTCCTTTTTAGAAACACGAGCATATCCATATCCAGGAATATCTACAAAGTAGATACTATCTTCTATCTTGTAAAAATTAAGCGTTTGAGTCTTTCCTGGACGGTTTGAAGTTCTAGCGTAACCATTACGATTAATTAATTTGTTAGTTAGAGAAGATTTACCAACATTAGATCTACCTACTAAACCTATCTCAGGTAAATTACCACCGGGATATTGTTTAGGAGCAACCGCACTAATCTCTAAATTAACATTATTTACCTTCATATAAAATGTAACTCCCTAGTTTATTGATATAACGATTTTAACATACATACAATATAAAAAAGTAGGTTTAAAAACCTACTTTTTTAATACTAATTTAGGTTCTACAGAATCGGTGATAGTTTCAGGAGTAATTATTACCTCTTCAACATCATCTCTACCTGGTAAATCATACATGACATCACGCATAATATCTTCCATGATAGATCTTAAACCACGAGCTCCTGTTTTTCTAGCAAGTGCTAATTTTGCAATTTCTCTTAAAGAAGCTTTTTCGAACGTTAATCTAACTCCATCTATTGCTAATAACTTAGTATATTGTCTAACTAAAGCATTTTTAGGTTCCGTTAAGATTCTTACCAAATCATCTTCACTTAGTTTCTTTAATGAAGTTAAAATAGGTAGTCTACCAATAAATTCTGGAATTAAACCAAAGCTTAGCAAGTCGCTAGGAATAACGTGTTGCATAACATTGTCATCAGTTAGTTCATCAATTTCACTAGATGAAGTTCCAAAACCAATTGTTTTATCTCCCAAACGGTTTTTAACAATATTTTGAATCCCGTCAAAAGCACCACCAACAATAAACAAAATGTTCTTGGTGTCAATTTGAATAAACTCTTGTTGTGGATTCTTTCTACCACCCTGTGGTGGAACGTTAGCAATGGTACCTTCTAATATTTTCAGTAAAGCTTGTTGAACACCTTCACCGGAAACATCTCTAGTAATTGAAACATTTTCAGACTTTTTAGCAATTTTATCGATTTCATCAATGTAAATAATACCTTTTTCGGCTCTTTCAACGTCAAAATCGGCATTTTGCAAAAGCTTTAGCAAAATATTTTCAACATCTTCACCAACATACCCAGCCTCAGTCAAAGTAGTTGCATCAGCAATGGCAAAAGGCACATTTAAAATTCTAGCTAAGGATTGAGCTAGATATGTTTTTCCTGAACCAGTAGGACCAATTACTGATATATTACTTTTTTGTAATTCTGTTTCATCTTTATCTTCAGTATTAATGTCATTCACACGTTTATAATGGTTGTAAACAGCCACTGATAATGTTTTTTTAGCATCATCTTGACCGATAACATACTCATCAAGCTTATTAACAATTTGCTTAGGTGTTAATGCCTTAATCGTCTTGTCTTTATTTTCACGTGCTAATTCTTCATCTACGATTTTTTTACAAAGATCAATACATTCATTACAAATGTATACTCCAGGACCAGCAACTATTTTTTTTACTTGGTCTTGGGACTTACCGCAGAAAGAACATACTACTGCATTTTTATCTTCATTATCTTCTAGCAATAGATTTATCCCTCCAATTATCAACTAAATACTTAACTAGAAATTAATATAGCACAACTCATATATTAAACAAAACAATTTGTTTAATATAGAAAAAAAAAAGACCCAATTGATTAAATAACAACTAATTGGATCTTTTTAATGTTAGCTATTTAGAACTTTTACTTTCTTTTTTTAGCTTTGATTTTGGTTCAGGTTTTGCACTGTCAGTAACCAACTTAACAGCTTTTTGAATAGCAATATCATGTTTCAACATGTCGTCAGTTAAAGCACCTCTAACGGCTTCTTCCTTCATACCATATTGTTTTGCTAATTCTTTAACTTGTTCATCAATTTCTTCTTTAGTTGGTTCAATTTTTTCATTTTTAACAATAGCTTCAAGAACTAAATTAGTTTTAACTCTTTCTTCAGCACCTGCAACAAATTGTTTTTTCAAATCTTCGGGTTTAGTACCTGTTAATTTGAAGTACATACTTGCATTAATACCTTGTTGTTGCATGTTTGCAAGATATTGATCCATTTGACGTTGTACATCTTCATCAATCATTGCTTGAGGAACTTCTTTGATAGTTGCATTCTTAACAGCTGCTTGAATAGCTTCATCTTCAATAGCGTTGTCAGCACTAGCTTGTTTTTCTTCCTTTAAGTCAGCTTTAATCTTATCTTTAAGTTCATCTAAGCTATCAACGTTTTCATCAACATCTTTAGCAAATTCATCATCAAGTTTTGGAAGTTGTTTTTCTTTTACTTCATGAATTTTAACTTTGAAAGTAGCTTCCTTACTTTGTAATTCTTTTGCTTGGTAATTTTCTGGGAAAGTTACTACAACATCAACATCTTCGTCAGCTTTGTGACCAATTAGTTGATCTTCAAATCCAGGAATGAATGAACCTGAACCTAGTTCAAGTGAATAGTTGTTAGCTTTTCCACCATCGAATTGTTTACCATCAACATATCCGTCAAAGTCAATAACTACAGTATCACCCTTAGCAGCTGCTTTATCTTCTTTTAGAACTAATTCAGCTTGTGATTGACGTTTCTTTTCGATTTCAGCATCAATGTCTTTTTGGTATACACGAGTGTTTTGTTTTTCAACTTTCAGACCAGTGTAATCACCTAATTCAACTTCTGGTTTAACAGTAACGTCAGCAGTTAATACCCAGTTTTGGCCTTTTTCTAATGATTTAACGTCAACTTTAGGTTGATCAACTGGTTCAATTCCAGCTTCTTTAACAGCAGCACTGTATGCTTCTGGTAAAAGAATGTTCAAAGCATCTTGGTATAAAGCTTCTTCACCGTACATTTCATTAAAGATTTGACGTGAAACTTTACCTTTTCTAAAACCTGGAATGTTAATATTTTTTTTATTTTTATTGAAAGCCTTATCTAGGCCTTCTTTAATCTTGTCTATACTAATTTCGAAAGTTAAAACACCATCGTTAGTACCTTTTTTTTCCCATTTTGCAGACATTATTTTCCCTCCGAGATGAAATTATAATTTAAATACAATTTTCTTCTTAATTGCGCACATAAGTATTTTAACGTATGAATGCATAAAAGTAAATGTTTTACTAATAATATAGGTATTAAGAAAGTTAAAATATAAAAAAAGAACTCGAAAAAATGAATTTTCGAGTTCTTTTAGTTATACTAAATTAGTCATCGATGTCTGAAACAACACCGGCACCAACAGTATGTCCACCTTCACGAATAGTGAACTTAGTACCTTTTTCGATACCAACTGGTTTAGTTAATTCAACATTGAATGTAACGTTATCACCAGGCATAACCATTTCTACACCTTTTTCAAGTTCGATTACACCAGTAACATCAGTTGTATGGAAGTAGAATTGAGGACGGTAGTTTGAGAAGAATGGAGTATGACGTCCACCTTCTTCTTTACTTAAAATATAAACTTGTCCTTCAAAACTCTTGTGAGTAGTAATTGAGCCTGGGGCTGCAACAACTTGTCCACGAACAACTTGATCACGGTTAACACCACGAAGTAACATACCAACATTATCTCCGGCTTCACCTTCGTCAAGAGTCTTACGGAACATTTCTAGGCCAGTAACAGTTGATTTAAGAACGTCTTCAACTAAACCAATAATTTCAACGTCGTCACCAACTTTAACAACACCACGGTCAATACGTCCAGATGCAACAGTACCACGACCAGTGATAGTAAATACATCTTCAACAGGCATTAACATTGGTTTGTCATCTTCACGTTTTGGAGTTGGAATGTATTCATCAACGATATCCAATAATTTTAAGATAACATCTTCTTGTTCTTTGTCGCCTTGTAATGCTTTAAGAGCTGAACCACGAACAAATGGAATGTCATCGCCAGGGTAATCGTATTCTGAAAGTAATTCACGTACTTCCATTTCAACTAAGTCAACTAATTCGTCATCATCAACTAAATCAGTCTTGTTTAAGAATACAACAATGTATTCAACACCAACTTGGCGAGCAAGTAAGATATGTTCACGAGTTTGTGGCATAGGACCATCAGTTGCAGCAACAACTAAGATAGCACCATCCATTTGAGCGGCACCAGTAATCATGTTTTTAACGTAATCAGCATGTCCTGGAGCGTCAATATGAGCATAGTGACGTTTTTCAGTTTCATATTCAACGTGTGCAGTGTTGATTGTTATACCACGTTCACGTTCTTCTGGAGCAGCATCAATATCAGAGTAATCTTCAGCATTTGCTAAACCTCTGTCTGATAATACTTTTGTGATAGCTGCAGTTAAAGTAGTCTTACCATGATCAATATGGCCAATAGTACCAATATTTACATGGGGCTTTGTTCTTTCATAATGTTCTTTTGCCATTTATGAAAACCTCCTGTTATTTTTCGAAAGATTTGTACTGAAAAATACAGTACATCTTTATAAGTTATTATACTACATCTTCTTAAAAAGACAAAGTTATGAAAATCGTTCTCAAGAAGAATTCCTCTAATATTATAGCTACTGTGCTTTTATTTGTAAACAAAAAACACAATAAATTTTAATTATTATTATTAAATGTTAAATAATTCCGAATAAATAGATAAAATTAGGTTTCCAATATCATTTATTTCTTCTTTTTCTTCGGTATCACTATCAAATTGTCTACCAGTAAAAGTTTTGTAAAAATATTCAAACCATAACTTGTAATTTTTGATAATTTCATCATTAAATGGATAAATAATCATTAAATTAACTCTTAGATACTGTAAAAACATCATCTTGCTTGTGGGATCATTTTTTAAACAACTTTCATTAACAATTGAAATAATGTTTCTATAAGAAAGCATACTTTCTAGCTTTGATAATCCATAAACATTAAGTTCTCTGACTTTTTTATCGATAAAGCGTTCGTTAATATTAATTTTCAACTTTAACTCCCTAAAAGTATCAACAATTGAGCTTTTTATCAATGGATGAACAAAGGAGTCAAGTAATAAATATTCACCATATTCAACAAAATATTTTAAAGGAATTTTCATAGAGCTTTCTAATATTGACTTTTGCTTTGAAAATTCATAATTGCCCAAATGAGCAAATTCTTTAACTTTAGAATTCAAACTTTTTTGAAAATATTCTTCATAATTTTTCTCAGCTACACTAATTTTAAGTATTACTTTGTCTTTTAATAATTTATCGTTGAAATCAGCAACGACTTTTCTAGCAAAAATAAAATCATGATTATTTAACAATACTTCAATAAATATTTTAATTAACTCAATATTTTTCAAGTATAAATTAGGATTTAAGGTAATGTACTCGAACGCTTCTTGATACCTATGCTCTTTATATAAAAGTTTAACTAGTTGAATGTTTATTAAATCCAGTTGTTTATTATTATAGATTTCAGTTAATTTATTTATAGCATTATCATAGTTTTTATTAGATTTATCATCTAATGCACTATCATATAAATCCGAATAATATTCATCTAAACCTTTAATATTATTTTTTGTCATTGGTTGTCTTTGAACTATTAGTGTGCTTTTTTCTACGATGTTGGTTAACTTCCATTATCACAGGAAGAATAACAGGTCTTCTGTGTGTCTTGTCAAATAGGAAATGACTTATTTTCTCTCGAACATCTTGTTTTAGATGTCCCCAATCAAATTCCTTATTGTCCAAATTTAGTTGAATTGCATTTGAAACAATTTCTGATGCTTTATTCATTAATTCCTTATTACTTTTTACATAAACAAATCCTCTTGAAGTTATCTTAGGTTTAGCAATAATAGTTTTCTTTCTTCTATTGATTGTAACAACTACAATAAATATACCGTCATCCGAAAGGAGCTTACGATCACGTAAAACGATATTACCGATATCGCCAACACCAATACCATCAATCATGGTGTTTCCTGCATCAACTGAATCACTTAAATGCATATTTTCACCGTCGTAAGATAATACATCTCCCTTACTCAACATAAATATATCATCTTTGCTAATACCCACTTCTTCAGCGAGTTTGGCATGCGCATCAAGCATTCTGTACTCACCTTGAACAGGTATTAAGTATTTAGGTTTAAGCAAGTTAAGCATTAACTGTAAATCTTCACCACTAGCATCTGAACTAGCATTTAAATCATCAGATATCATTTTAACTTCAGCATCAGCTCGGTAAACCATATCTCTAGTTTTAGCAATAACCGTCTCCATTGCATGTGAAGGAGTTGTTGCTATTAAAACTAAATCACCTTTTTCAATATTAATGTATTTAGCTTGCTGGTTAGCCATTCTTTGAATTGCTTTAACTGGTTCGCCCATTTTATCAGTTTCTAAAATCACGAGCTTTTCAGGGTCTACTTTTTTCAATTCTTTAGGGGAAACAAAAATATCATCACTAGGCAAAACTAATTTTTTAGATTTAATGGCAATATCTAAAATTTTAGATAAATCTTTACCATCTAAAAATATTTTTCTTCCAACTTTATGAGCAGCGTTAACTACTTGTTGAATTCTAAGAATGTTAGCAGAATTGGAAGCAATAATTATTCTTGAATCATGGTATTGAAACAGGTCATAAATATATCTTTCAATTTTTAACTCGCTAACTGTTGGGTAAGGATCATCTGCATTACCAGAATCGCTTAATAACGCTAATACACCCTTACTCCCTACTTCAGTTAATGCAGCATAGTTAGTTGCATATTCCTGCTTAACAGTTTGGTCGAATTTAAAATCGCCAGTATACACAATTTGACCTTGCTCAGTAGATAAAACAATTCCCATAGAATCAGGAACCGAGTGAGTGGTCTTAAAAAAGGTCACTGTAACATCATCAAAGATGATTTCACTTTTTTCGTTAATAACATTAAAATTATTAAACTTGTTTTTACTATCGTTTTGTTCAATGAAAAACTTAGCCAAATCAATTGTAAATTGTGATCCGAATACTGGAACGTCAAACTCGCTTAAAAAGTATGGTAATGCACCAATGGCATCAGCATGCCCATGTGACAAAAATACTCCCACAATTTTATCTTTATTTTGTCTTAAATAACTAAAGTCAGGAATTACTACATCAATCCCAAGCATTTCATTTTCAGGGTACTTTAACCCACAATCTAAAATATAAATGCCATCATTAATCTCAACTGCGTAAAGATTTTTTCCATTTTCTCTAACTCCACCTAGTGGAATAATTTTAATATTTTTTTTCATAATTCACCTCAAAATTATTAATAAATTAATTCATTTTTATTTAAATATGTAAATTTAAACGCGCACAAATACAACTGGTTATAGTGTATCATATTTTATGAATTTTAAGTATGTATTATGTATATGAAAAAAGAGACATGAGCAAAATAAATTACCCTGTCTCTTTTGTATATTAACGACGTAAACCTAAACTCTTAATTAAGTCTCTGTAACGTGTAACATCATTCTTACGTAAGTAAGCTAATAAGTTACGACGGTGACCGATTTTCTTCATCAAACCTCTTTGTGAATGAAAATCTTTTTTGTGCATTTTCATGTGACCATTAATCTTGTTAATGTCAGCTGTTAAAACAGCAACTTGTACTTCAACAGATCCAGTGTCACCTTCGTGACGAGCGTATTTGTTGATGATTTCGTTTTTTTCAGTTTGTGTAAGAGCCATTATATTCCCACCTTTCAAAATTAATCGCCTATAACTGAGTAACAAGCCAGTGAGCTAGCCAAGAAACTAAGTTATAGGTTTATATAAACTCTACTTAAGTATGATAATATCAATACTAAAAAATAGCAAGGTATTTTTTAGTAATCATTGCTAATAATATGCTATTGCAATTATAATAATGATTTTGTATAATGAAGAACGTTGAAGAAAATGAACCTTAATCCAAACTAGGAAATTTTGGAGGTGAAATTAATGCCTGTTATTAAATCAGCTATTGAACGTGTAAAGACAAACGAAAAAGCTAACAAACGTAACGCTTCACAATTAAGCGTTATGAGAACTGCTGTTAAAAAATTTGAATCAGCTAACGTTAAAGGTGCTGAAAACGTTGAAGAATTATTTAACAACGCTATCAGTGCTTTAGACCGTGCTAAATCAAAAGGTTTAATCAAAGCTAATAAAGCTGCCCGTGATAAGTCACGTTTAGCAAACTTAAAAAAATAGTTAAATAAAAAGGGATGTGCAATTTGCACATCCCTTTTTATTTAACTATTTTTAATATAAACATTTCAAATAGAAGTTCTGAATCCTTATTACTAGATTTTAATTCACTTTCTAAGTTAAAAAGTTCCATATATAACTTTTTTAAAAATGAAAAGTTAGTCTTTTTCGATTCTCTCAAACTAAGTTTAACACGGTAAGGATGAACTTTTAATTTTTGAGCAATACTTCCTTGTGAATAACCTAAATTAGATAAAATAATAGTTTGTATCAATAACCTAACATGACCTATTAAAATTGCATTGATTTGAAGTGGCTGGTTACCTATTTTAACCAAATTGCGGTACAAATTTATGGAACTTTCAACTTTATTTTCCATAACATATTCAACTAAATCAAAAACATTTTGATTTAGTGAAGGCGTAACAATTTCTTTTATATCATCAAATTTAACAACTTTTGATTCATTACAATATAATAGGAGTTTAGGTAATTCATTCATAATAAACGATAAATCGCCATCACATCTTGAAATTAAATATTCAACATTTTGATTATCTATTTGATAATCTTTACTTTTAATCATATTTAATATATATTTTTTTACTTGAGTTTCTGACAAATGAGTTATATCTAAAAATTCTGCATTGCTTTTTAAAATTTTAGTAATCTTCTTACGATTATCTAATTTATCATAAGGTGCAAAAAAGACTATAGTAGAGGTCTTTTCAGGATTTAATAAATAATTGGATAAATCATCTATTATTTTACTCGATTTAGGAATATTACTGTTACCAGTTAAAAAAGACGGATTATTAACAAAAATTAACCTACGCTCGCCAAAAAAAGGTGAAGACATAGCGTCATCTAAGACATCATCGATAGTAGTGTCTTCCATGTCATAAGAGGCGAAATTCATTGAAATCTCTTCTTCTGGAATAATTCTTTTAAACCTACTTTTAACTTGATTAATTAAATAATTTTGATTACCTAATATTAAATAGATGGGATTTATTTTGCCTGATTTTAAATTTAAAAATAATTCATTTAAATTAATCATGTCCACCTCCTTTGTTACCACTAACCCATTTATCATTACCAAATATGCTGTAACAATAAGATATCATACCATAATTTTGAGTACTTAAATATGAAATACTGCGTTTATTCAATCTATAAATAGTTTCTACATTAGGATGATGATACAAATTGTTTTTTCCAGCCGAAATAATTGCTAACTTTGGATTAATCTTTTCTAAAAAGTTTTCAGATGATGAAGTCTTACTTCCATGGTGACCTAATTTTAAAACATCGGCATTTAGATTAGGATAAACATTTATTAATTTATCTTCACCATTACTACTTAAATCTCCCATGAATAGAAATTTTTTATTATTAAAAGTTCCTGCTAAAACCATTGAATCGTCATTATTACCAATTCCATAATTAAAGGGATGATAAATGGTAAAAGGAAAATTTATCAACTGATAGTCATTTTTAACAAAAACTAATTTAGTTTTATTAATATTCGGCAAAATCTTATTCATAAATTTCTTATTTTGATTAATACCTAGTGGTAGTACAAGTCTATCTACTGTCATATTCGTTAAGAAAGCCGGTAAATCACCACAATGATCATCATCTTGATGACTTATACATAAATTGTCTATTCTGTTTATGCCTATACTTTTTAAATAATTAATAGAAGTTTTCAAAGATGCATAGTTAGGCTTCAAATTGTTGGATTTATCCATAAAATTAGCTTTTCCACCAGTATCTATAACAGTAATGTTTTTATTAAATGGAGTCCTAATTAAAAAGCTATCACCCTGACCGACATCAAAAAAACTAACTTCGCCAGTAATTGGAAAGTGAATATATAAATAGTTAAATAAATAAATGCTAGCGACGAGAGAAATTAACTTAATCTTAAAGCTAGACATAATTTTAAATGTTAAATAAATAGCTAATAAAACTACCAGAAATTCAGGTTTTCCAAAATGAATCACACCCGGCATACTAGATATAAAGTTAACAAATAAATCAAATAGCTTTAAAAATGAATTTAAAAAACTACATAAAGGCATAAAGCAAAGAAATGCTACATCTCCAATAATTACTACTGGAATAATAATCAAAGAAAAAACAGGAATAATAATTATATTAGCTAATATAGTTAGAATGTGCCATTCGTATGTATTGTACAGAATAAGTGGTAAACTTATTAAATTCATATGAAGAGTAAGTTTCCAATTAGAAAAATTTTTCAAAAAAATCAATCCTAAGGATAACAAATAACTCAATTGGCAGCCAAACTGAAATATCATTTGTGGATGTAAAAATAAATGAATAATTAAAACTAAACTAAATAAGTTCAAAGCGTCAAATTTTAAATTAAGGAATTTAAGTACCATTGCAAGTTCCACTAAAAGTATTGACCGCATTAAACCCACAGAGGATCCAGAAATAACAAAGAACATTGGAAGTAATATTATTATCACTTTATCAACTAATTGTCTATGAAATCCTAAAACATAAAAAAGCTTTCTAATAAAAGATACTAATAAGTAAACATGTAGACCTGATATGCTAAAAAGATGTATTAAGCCCAAAGTTTTAACTCCATTTAGTTCATCTGAAAAATCATTATCAATCTTACCAAACAATAATCCTTTAGTATAAATATTCAATGGTTTAGGCATGTTATCTGCAATGTTAAGTAGTTTATATCTCAAATCATGAAGTAAGTTAAATAAACTAAAATTATTAATTTTATTGACTTCGTTAATTTTAGTTACTTTTATACGATTATATATATCATTTGTTTCGTTATATTTTTTAGAATTAAACTGATTAAAATTAGTTGGTGCATCTATTGAAGACATTTTAGCATCAACATTAATTAAACTAGTTTCATATAATTTAAATTTAACATTCCCACTAATAATATACTTATTTTTATTGTAGTGACACGTTCCGTAAAAATAAGTATCACTAAAATTTAATTCATCAGGATAGACTTTTAAAATCATTCTTACATTTTCATAATTATTAATTTCTTTTTTATGATTACAATGCTGTTTAAATGAAAGCCAAAAACATAATAATAAAGCGATGATTATAGTAATAAAAAATGTATTTTTATCCTTATAAAATAAAATTCTAATAAAAGAAATTGTAAAAAATAAACATCCAACGTAAGTGTTACCAAAATAAATAACTACCAATGAGCAACATATTAAAGCTGTAAAAAAATATTGATATTTAATTATTTAGGCAAATAAGAACTAAATTGAATTGAATCAGTAAATTTCGGGTCTAATTTTACTTGATTAAGCGTAACTTTTTTTAATTTTATTAATTTTTTAGCATAATCATCGTTATGATAATTTCTTAAATAATTTATTTTTTTAATGCCTGACTGTAACAGCATTTTAGTACACTGAAGGCATGGAAAGTCAGTAACATATATTTCAGCACCGTCAGTAGATTCTCCAAATTTAGCACATTGTGAAATGGCATTAACTTCTGCATGAATAGTTCTTAAGCAATGGCCATCTACAATATAGCAACCATCATCAATACAATGAACGTCACCTGAAACTGAGCCATTATAGCCACCAGCAATTATGCGACGATCTCTAACTAACATGGCACCTACTGATAATCGATTACAAGTACTTCTTTTTGAAAGCAATACCGCCTGCAACATAAAATATTGATCCCACGGAATTCTCTTATCATTCATAATAACAAAACCTCTTTGATTATTTATTTACATTATAAATAATATCATGTAAATAAATATTCTTTAAGTTTCTCAACAGTCTTATCACCAAATCCATCAACATTTTTTAAATCATCAAGGCTAGAAAATAGTCCATTCTGATTGCGATAATCTATAATTTTATTGGCCTTTTTGTCACCAATTCCACTTATTGAAGTTAATTGATTTGCATCAGCTGTATTTATATTTATTTTGTCTGACGACTTACCAGCGACGTTACTATTAGAACTGACTTTACTGTCGTCTTCATCTTCTACTAGAATAACCATCTGGTCTGTAAGCTTTTGTGCTAAATTAACATTATTACGATTAGCATCCTTAGTAAAACCTCCAGCTAGTCTAATCGCATCGTCAACTCTCAATGTTGAAGAAAGTTTGTATACTCCAGGCTTTTTCACTTGCCCTTTAATATCTACATAAACAACATTGCTTTGTAAAGATTCATGCGAAACACTGTTGTTAGTAATTTCACTATTCGAAGATATTTGATTAGATTCAATAGAATAGTTGTTAGATTTGTCAATGTTTGAAGAACTACCGAAATCTTTAAAATAAATAATACCTGAAATTAAAATAGCTATAAGCGTAAATATGCCATACTTTAGTTTTGTATGAAATATTAAATTAATAAAATCATCAAACTTATTTGCCATTTCCTCCCTCCTTTATTAAAAATAAATACGAAAAAAAAAGGCATAAAAAATTATGTCTTTTTATCTTAAATTATTAAGTTTATTTATAGCATCTTCAAAAGAAGTAACTGGAATAACTTTCATATCAGGAGCATATTTTTTAGCAGTTAATACCGCTAGTTCATAATTAGTTTTATGGTTAGGTTCTACTTTTAAGACACTCTTAGTTGGTTTCAAATATGGTGCTAAAAATATTTTAGCTCCGTTATTTTTAGCAGCTATTATTTTTTTATCAATACCACCGATTTCACCTACTGCCCCGTTTGGAGAAATAGTTCCAGTACCAGCAACATTCATATTTTTACGTATATTTTCACCAGTTAATTGGCTATAAATTTGTAAAGCAAACATCAAGCCACCAGAAGGACCACCTACGTCTCCAGGATTAACTTTTATTGGAATCTTTGTCTTAACACTAAAATCATCAGTTAAAATAATTCCAATTCCAGAATGATTAGTTCCTGGTAATTTTATAGTTGGAGCAGTAGCTTTTTTTAATTTATTATTTTGTAAATATTGAATCGTAATTTTTTCGCCAATTTTTTTTGAAAAAATATAATTTCTGTATGATTCAGAATTATTAAATTTTTTTCCATCAACGGAAATAATCGTGTCACCAACTTTAAGATATTTGGCGAAAGATGATTTATGAAGCCCTAACACATATATTCCGTTATATTTTGATTCAACTTCTTTATCCGCTTTTTTATAAGCATTGTAGATAGCACTATTGATTGAACTTAACATATAAAAATTTTGAACTTTATTATATTCGTCGTCACTTTGGCCATCAGTTAGGTTATTAATTGAATCAATAGAATAATAGGGAACAAACTTATCATAAATATATTTAGCGGGTGTTAAAGGCTCAATAGCAACTGAGGTCAACATAAATTTTCCAGCATGTTTATCAGGATTATTTTTAATATTTACTATCTTAGATAAGTTGGAGGAATCACCTGGCTTTTCAACATAATATGGTATTGGCAAAAAAAACAAAATGGCTAGCAAAGCGGCTATAATAACTGATAAGCCTAACTTGTGTTTTTTTATAAATTTAATCATTATCTTCACCTTTAAATTTAAATTCTAAACTTCTTTTTACGTTCAAAGGAACATACCTGCTAACGTTTCCCTTAAATCGACAAAGTTCTTTAACCATACTGGAAGATATATAATTTTTACTGCTATCAGATAGTAAATAAACATTCTCTATATCACTATTTAAATCCTTATTTACACTAGCCATAGGTTTCTCATAATCCATATCTTTAGAGTCTCTAATTCCCCTAACAATGACTTTAGCATTAACGGAACTAGCATAATTAACGATTAGGTCATTAGTACAGCTAACTGAAACATTTTGAAAAGCATTAATATTTTGCTTTATTAAGTCGATTCTTTCCTCAACGCTAAATAACGGCTTTTTAGTTGAATTAATTCCTATAACAACAATTACTTTATCAAAGATATCACTTGCTCGCTTTATTATATCCAAATGACCGTTAGTTATCGGATCAAAACTTCCTGGAAAAACAGCTACCGTCAAATTATCACCCCAAAAATTTATAAATAGTCACTATAGTTAATCCATAATTTTTTTGATTAATCAATTCATAATCAGATAAATCGTCTTTTAAATTAACCGTGTTATCAGTTTCACAAATCAATAGACCATTACTATTTAGCAAAGACAATTCATTAATTAAATTTGCATGTTCAATCATTTTTTGTGCTTTGTATGGTGGATCTAAAAATATGATATCAAATTTCCTACCTTTTTGGCCGAACTTTTTTAAAGCAAGGTCAGCGTCAGATTTTATTATTGAAAAACTATCACTTTTTTTAGTAGTTGCTACATTTTCTTTGATAGTTTTAATAGCAGCATATTGTTTATCCACTAATGTTGCATGTTCCATACCTCTAGAAACAGCTTCAATACCTACGTTGCCAGATCCAGCAAACAAATCCAAAAAATTTCCAGAATCAAAATAAGGACCTATCATATTAAAAATTGATTCTTTTACTTTATCGGTCGTAGGTCTTGTTTTAGTGCCAGGAACTGGTTTTAAAAAACGGCTTCGAAATTCACCAGATACAACTCGCAAAATTATCACCTCTTAATATTCGTCAGCTTTTTTTAAAGAAACGTCTACTTTATCTTTCATAGACAATTGATTATATATTTTTTTATAGGAAGAAATGGTAACACTACTTACAAAATTAAGTTGACTAATAGAATGCTTTATTTCATCTAAGTTATCAGTGTTAACATACATGATTACATAATTGTTACTTTTAGAAACGTAGTAAACCATTCCATATTTATACAAGCTTTTAAATTTATTAATTGATTTTATAAAAACAATTAGACAGCTTCTAGATTCAATATTCAAAAAAAATACTCCTAACTTCTTTTGCCTTGATTTGCACTTATCAATAGCGTTAATCCTATACAAAAACTCAATGTAAGCATACTAGAACCACCATAACTAATGAAAGGAAAAGTAACTCCA
Source organism: Apilactobacillus ozensis DSM 23829 = JCM 17196 (assembly GCF_001435995.1). Classification (GTDB taxonomy): domain Bacteria; phylum Bacillota; class Bacilli; order Lactobacillales; family Lactobacillaceae; genus Apilactobacillus; species Apilactobacillus ozensis. Next base: position 48,981 of record NZ_AYYQ01000018.1, on the reverse strand, counting down.
GTAATTGGCATCATTCCAGTTACAGCCCCCGTGTTTATTAAAGCTTGAATCGTTATATAAAATGCAATTCCATAGCAAATCAATCTATCGTAAATGGATTTTGATCTAACTCCAATAATAAATATTCTTCCAACTATAAACGCTAATAAAAATAAAATTAATAATACCGTAAGCAGTCCTAGTTCTTCTGAAATAACAGACATAATAAAATCAGTATGTGCCTCGGGTAAATAACCATTTTTTTGAATACTATTACCTAATCCTCTGCCTAAAATTCCACCATTACTTAAAGCGTAGTATGAATTAATAACTTGATAACCTGACCGATCATGATATTTAAATGGATCAATAAATGATATTACACGATTAGCTTGATATCCACGCCAAACACCCATTTTGATTAATGGATATAGAACTGCGAAAACAAATATAAACGCTAAAAATATAGTAAATAATAGTATCTTTAATGACTTTTTCCATTTGATACCGCTAGAAAGAATCATTATAAATATAATACTAGTATTTATAATGGCTCCACCTAAATCAGGTTGAATAAAAATAAAAAACACTATAAATAATGAAAAATACAATCTTCCTTTAAAGATACTTACCCAATTATAGTCATTTATCTTATCGTCTTCAGCTTGAATAACTCTAGCAAATCGCATAATAAAATACACTTTCGCAACTTCAGCAGGTTGTATATTGATTGGTCCTAGGTTAATCCACCCTGCTGCACCATTAGCTATTGCTCCAAAAAATTTTAAATATATTAGTGAAATGGTAAGAATAAATCCAAAAATAGTAATAAATTTTTTACTTTTTATTATTTTATTATTTCCATTCATCACAATAACTATTATCAATAACCCAACAAGAAAATAAGAAGCCTGTTTTATCAAAATACCGGACGGATTTATATTACCTGCAGTACTGTAACTAGCAGAATACACCATAATAACTCCAATAAGTGAAAGAATTATATATGGTATAAAAATATAATAATCTAGATTCTTAAAGTGACTCCTCAAAGTATCAAACTTTTTCATATTATTTCTTCCTAACATTTAGCATATATAGAGTAATTATAGCATATTTAATTTTAATAACTTCAAACAAAAAAAGAGTGAATAATATCACTCTTTTTTAAGTTTAATTCAATTAACTGTTATGACGTCTCTTCTTAGATTCTTTTTCACGTTGGTTAGTGTTAAGAATGTCTTTTCTTAAACGCACATTTTCAGGTGTTACTTCACAAAGTTCATCTTCGTTCAAGAATTCTAGTGATTCTTCTAAAGTTAAATGTTGTGGTTCGTTAATCTTAGCAGTGTCATCAGAACCAGCAGCACGAACGTTGGTTTGTTTTTTACCTTTAGTAATGTTAACTGAAATATCGTTATCACGGCTGTTCTTACCAACAATCATACCTTCATATACTTCTGTACCTGGATCGATAAAGATAGTACCACGACTTTCAATACCCATTGTTGCGTAAGTTGTACTCTTACCTTGGTTAATTGAAACTAAAGCACCATTTCTACGACCTGGGTTCCAGTTCTTAACAACTGGCAAATATTTTTCAAAAGTATGGTTCATAATTCCGTATCCACGAGTTAATGATAGGAATTCAGCTGAGTAACCAATTAATCCACGAGAAGGTGCTAAGAAAGTCAAACGAGTTTGTCCATTTCCAACACTTTCCATGTTTTGCATGTTACCTTTTCTTTCAGATAATGTTTGAATAATAGAACCTGAGTATTCATCTGGAGTATCAATTTGTACAGATTCGAATGGTTCACATTTTTGACCATCAATTTCTCTTAAGATAACTTGTGGACGAGATACTTGTAATTCGTATCCTTCACGACGTAAGTTTTCAATTAAGATTGACAAATGCAATTCACCACGACCAGAAACCATCCAAGCACCTGGATCATCAGTGTCATCAACTCTTAGTGAAACATCAGTATGAAGTTCACGTTTTAGACGGTCTTCTAATTGACGAGCAGTAACAAATTTACCTTCTTGTCCAGCAAAAGGAGAAGTGTTAGTTCCAAAAGTCATTTGTAGTGTAGGAGCGTCAATTCTTAGTACTGGTAATGCTTCTTGAACTGAAGGATCAACAACAGTTTCACCAACATTGATATCTTCCATACCTGATACGGCTATTAAGTCACCTGCTTTAGCTTCTTGAATATCTAATTTCTTAAGACCAAAGAATCCCATAAGCTTAGTAACACGGAAGTTTTGAGTTGAACCATCAAGTTTCATAACAGTAACGTTATCTCCAACCTTAATAGTTCCTCTAAAGATACGACCAATACCAATACGACCAACGAAATCATCATAATCTAGCAAGGCAACTTGGAATTGTAATGGATCTTCTGAGTTATCAATTGGTGATGGAATATTGTTAACAATAGTATCAAATACTGGTTTCATAGTATGTTCTTGAGCTGAAACATCAGGATCATAACTTGAAGTACCATTCATAGCTGAAGTGTAAACAACTGGGAAATCTAATTGTTCTTCATCAGCACCTAATTCAATAAATAAGTCAAGAACTTCATCAACAACTTCACTAGGACGTGCACCAGGACGGTCAACCTTGTTAATAACAACAGCTGGAGTCAAGTGTTGTTCTAAAGCTTTTTTCAAAACGAAACGAGTTTGAGGCATAGTTCCTTCAAAAGCATCAACAACTAATAAAACTCCATCAACCATTCGCATGATACGTTCAACTTCACCACCGAAATCGGCATGTCCAGGTGTATCAAGAATGTTAATTTGTTTGTCGCCATATCTAACAGCTGTGTTTTTAGATAAAATAGTTATACCACGTTCACGTTCAATGTCGTTAGTATCCATTGCACGATCTTCAATTTCAGTATGTTCATCTAGTGTATCTGATTGTTTCATTAATTCATTAACCAAAGTTGTTTTACCGTGGTCAACGTGAGCAATAATGGCAATATTTTTAATATCGTCCCTTGTCTTCAAAATAGTTCCTTCCCTTCGAAATGCTTAATCGCATTATTTACATAAATTCAGCAAATTTTAGTAACTAGGCACAAGTTACATAATCCAATTTTATTTTTAACTAATGAATACTGATCATCAATTAAAATTAAATAACATAATTTTCCGTGCTAATTAATCGCTACCAATACGCGTTAAATCATAGCATAGAAATATCTAAAACGTCAATACTAAGCGAAATCATAAGAACTTATATTAATTCATTTTCAAACGTTTCTTAGAACTTTTACTAGCTAATTTATAAACTTTAAAAATATCATAACTAGATTTATCATAAAAATCTTTGCAGATTTGCTTTTGTTCCATTTTTGATGGATTAATTTTTCTAAATAAATTATATTGATTAATAAAATCAGAAACATTAGTTCCGTTACCATTTTCATAAGCATCTTCAGTTAAATTAAAGAGCTTAATCATTTGTACCAATTCATTTTGTGACCAATCCTCAATAATTGGGTAAGAATAATTTTTCAAAATGTACCTCCCGTAATGATTAAGTAAAAAATCCATTATAACTAGACATAATAAATATAAGTTTTATTATATAATTGTTATGATAAATTATTAAGTATAACTTTAGAACAATATCTTATGGAGGAATTTTAAATGTTTTTAATGAAAGACATTGTCCGTGATGGCAATAAAGTTTTAAGACAACAAGCTAAAAAAGTTGAATTTCCACTTAGTGATGAAAATAAAAAGTTAGCTAAAGATTTAATGGAATATTTGACCGTTAGTCAAGATCCTAAGTTGTGTAAAAAATATAACTTACGAGCAGGAGTTGGTTTAGCAGCTCCACAAGTTGGTCAATCCAAAATGATGGCATCAGTGTTGGTGCCAAATGATGAAGATGAAAGTAATCCTATTTTTAAAGATGTCATCATTAATCCAGTCATATTATCAAATTCAGTTCAAAGAGCCGCCTTAACTGAAGGAGAAGGATGCTTATCAGTGGATAAAGATATTCCTGGATTTGTGCATCGTTCAGCCAGAATAACATTGAAATACACTGATGTTAACGGTAAAGAACATACAGTTAGACTAAAAAATTATCCAGCAATTGTATGCCAACATGAAATCGACCATTTACATGGAACACTGTTTTACGATCACATTAATCCTGATGACCCATTTGATAAAAAAGACGATGATATATTTATTGATTAAAAAAGTCTCCTATAAATTAGGAGCCTTTTTTTAATTTATTTAAATCTTGTAAGTATTCAGATGTAGCGTCATTAGTAACATAGGCGATATCTAAAAACATCTTATTATCTCTAACATAGAAGTCACTCAACACAAATTTATAAGGACTGTCAAAATCACTATTGATAACATTAAAACTATGTTTAACATTAGCTAAAATTTCTTTTGGAACAACAGTGTGTTTGCACTCAATGCAGTAAGAATATACATACACTTCTCTACCCCATATTTTTGAAGAATTATTTGTTGAAATAATTTTGAATTTATTATTAACTTTGAAATTAATTTCATTTAGAACTTTAACTAAGAATTTATCAGTTAATTTATGATTGATATTTTGAATATTAGCGTATTTTCTAGAAATAATATATCTGTAAAATATAAATAAACAAACAGCTACTAAAATAGCGATAAATAATTTATTGATGTTAAGACCTCCTTAAATAAAACATTAAATTATCATGCATTTACCAGAGTTATCAGTGCTATACTTATAATATATTATATGATAAAATTTAAACAGAATGTTGTGTATAAAACAGCAATTGTACGGTTTTAAAAAGCTTACAAAAGGAGATTTATAAATATGATTTTTAAAGTATTATATCAAGAAAATAAAAAATCTAATCCAAAGAGAGAATTTACCAAATCTTTATATTTAGATTGCGATACTGAAGTTGATGCTAGATATCTAGTAGAACAAAATACAGACCATAACATCGAATTCATTGAACCACTAGAAGGAAACCACTTGGATTACGAAAAGAAAAATCCAGATTTTAAAATTACGGAGTTTAAATAATTATGAAAAAACTAAACGTCAAAAATAACGAAACAGCTATTTATGGCGTTGGTGGACTTGGCGAGATTGGTAAAAACACTTACGGTGTACAATTTCAAGATGAAATAATTTTAATTGATGCCGGAATTAAATTTCCAGAAGATGAATTGTTAGGTGTAGACTATGTCATTCCTGACTATCAATATATTTTAGAAAATAAAAACAAAATTAAGGCATTAGTTATTACCCATGGACATGAAGATCATATTGGTGGTGTTCCATACTTACTAAAAGATTTAAATGTTCCTATATATGCAGGACCACTAGCGCTAGCACTAATAAAAAATAAATTAGATGAACACGGTTTGCTAAGAACAGCTGAACTACATGAAATTAGCCCTAGTTCTGTTTTAAGATTCAAAAAAACTAGTGTTTCATTTTTTAGAACAACCCACTCTATTCCAGATACTTTAGGAATTGCAGTGCATACTCCATCTGGGGTTATTGTTCAAACTGGTGATTATAAATTTGACTTAACGCCAGTTACTCATCAGCCACCTGATTTACAAGAAATGGCTCGATTAGGTGCGGAAGGCGTTTTATGTCTGATGTCAGACAGTACAAATGCTGAAAGACCTGTCTGGACAAAATCTGAAAGATGGGTTGGAAAATCAGTTAAACATATATTCGACGAAGTAACCGGAAGAATTATTTTTGCTACTTTTGCTTCTAATATTTCTAGAATTAAAACCGCTTGTGATGCTGCTTTAGCTCATGGTAGGAAAATTGCTGTATTTGGTAGAAGTATGGAAGCAGCCATCGTTAACGGAAAAGAATTAGGCTATCTTGATGCTCCTGATGATACTTTTGTAGATGCTTCAGAGCTACAATCACTACCAGCAGATAAAACGCTTATCCTATGTACCGGTTCTCAAGGTGAACCAATGGCTGCTTTATCTAGAATTGCTAATGGAACACATCGTCAAATTTCTATTCAACCTAATGATACAGTAGTATTTTCTAGTAACCCAATTCCAGGTAATACCGTTAGTGTAAATCGTGTTATTAATGAATTAGAAGAAGCCGGTGCAAACGTAATACACGGTAAAGTAAATAATATTCATACATCTGGTCATGGTGGTCAAGAAGAGCAAAAATTAATGCTAAGACTTATGAAGCCTAAATTCTTTATGCCTATTCATGGTGAATATAGAATGCTTAAAATTCATACGGAGTTAGCTAATCAATGTGGCGTCCCATTAGATCATAGTTTTATCATGCAAAATGGTGATGTCCTAGCACTAACTAAAGATACTGCTAGAATTGCTGGTCACTTTGAAGCTGGCGATGTCTATATCGATGGTGACGGAGTTGGAGACATTGGAAGTGTTGTACTTCACGATCGTCAACTACTTTCAGAAGAAGGATTAGTTGTAGTTGTTGCTACAATAAACTTGAGTGACCAAGAAATCCAATCTGGACCAGATTTATTATCTAGAGGTTTCGTTTATATGAGAGAGTCTGGAAAGCTGTTAGATGAAGGCCGTCGATTAGTTTTCAGAACAATAAGAAAAGCTATGCGTAATAAACATGCTAATGAGTCAACTATTAGAAATGCAATTATAGATGACTTACAAGAATTCTTATTTGATAAAACTGAGAGACACCCTCTTATATTACCGATGTTAATCATGCATAATCACTAGTTAATATATTCTTTGGCGAATTCTGATTAGAATTCGCCTTTTATTTTAGTAACTAAAGGAGTGTTTTCTCGTTGCAACCCAAAAAATATTTAGTGGTATTAAACGAAAAAGCAAACAGTGGCAATTCAAGACAAGACTGGATCAATATAAAAAATGAATTAGAAAAACTCCATTTAAGTTACACGTTACTAAATTCTAAATACCATGGACACATCAAAATAGTCTTATCACAAAATTTAATAGACTTATTTGAACAACACAATTTGCCTAAACATATTATTGTTGTTGGCGGTGATGGCACTATTAACGAAACCATAAATGGAATTAAAATAGCTCAAAAAAAATACCCAGCTATTCCAGATATTCCAGTGGGTATTATTCCAACTGGATATAAAAACGAATTTATAACATCAGCTCAAATGGAAATAAATAAAGATAATGCCATTAAAAAGATTGTTAATTGCAAAGACAATCATTTTGTAAAAATTGGATATATTCGTGATACAAAAAAAGATTACAACAACTTTTTTATTAATAAAGCTCAAATTGGACTACAAGATTATACATATAAAATAAATAGGTCTAGATTTATTAATAACTTAATAAAAATAATAAGTTTAGTCCCTACCATGTATAATTTAACTAGTTTTCCTTTAGTTTTAATATCCAATAATCGTACTCATAATTTCTTAAAAATTTTTTCTATTAAAATAACTAACGATTTAAATTTAGAAAATAATTTAAAAGTAGAGATTTTTGAAAGAAAATCATTTATAAGAAATATTTTTCTTATACTTCTTTGGTTATTCAATTTAAAAATTAGAGGAAAAAATTACCACTCATACAAGGTCTTTTCTGCAAAAATACAGATACCATCCTTAGAATATGGTTATGTAGATAATGAAAAAATTGGCACGAAGTTTTACGATATTAATATTGGTAATGTTAAATACCCATTTATATACTAAAAAACGCTTTGAACTAATAAATTTCAAAGCGTTTTTTATTAACCTAGCTTAACAAAGCCCATGAGTAGTCCTAATAGACCCGTTAATCCCAAAATAAACAATATGATTGCTGACACTTTCTCAGCAGAAGTAAAAACTTTCATAGAATTATTGTCTTTTATTTGTAAATATAGGTAAACTGGAATTCCACATGCGAATAACAACATGGTTAATAATAAATAATTCATTCCAGCAGCATATAGTAACCAAATAGAATATAAACTGGATAAAATTCCAATAAAAATATTTTTCTTACGATGATTAAAGCTATTCTGTACAGAATATTTCACTTGATAAAATGATGAGAATGCATACGGTATTAATGAAGCAGAACTAGCAATAGAAAAGAACAAATTATAAGCTTTATCGGCAAACAAAAACGATAACATAAATAACTCAATAACTACATTAGTAAAAATTAACGAATTAATTGGAGCCCCATTTTTATTTTCTTTAGCAAATAACTTAGGAAAAGTTCCTACTTTAGCTGCTTCATAAGGCAATTCTCCAGCAAACATAGTAAAAGATAACCATGCACCTAAAACTGAAACAATCAATCCAAAATTAACTAACATTGCCCCCCATTTGCCAACTACTGATTGTAATAAATAGCCCATAGCTGGTTGTGGCAAATTTGCAAGTTGTGCTTGCTTCATCACTCCAAATGAAAGAACTGTAATTAAAATATATAGCAATGCAATAATTATAATTCCTAACACTGTAGCTCTACCAATATCTTTTCTATGTTTGGCACTACCAGAAAAAACTACCGCACCCTCGATACCAGCAAAAACCCAAATAGTTACAAGCATAGTACTTTTAACTTGCGTTAAAACACTAGAAAATTCAAATTTTCCACTTTTAGTTAACCAAAAATCAGAAGTAAAGACGTTCATTTTAAAAGAAACTATCATTATTAAAATAAACAAAAATAATGGTACTAACTTAGTAATCGTAATTATAATGTTAACGAATGAAGCCGATTCAACACCTTTGAGAATCATAAAGTGACATCCCCATAAAAAGCAAGATGCTACCAAAATAGAGTAAATATTTTGTCCGTTTCCAAAAATAGGAAAAAAATATCCCATTGCACTCATTAATAATGTTGCATAACTAACATTTCCCAAAAGAACTGATAGCCAATATCCCCAAGCAGCATTAAAACCCATATACTTACCAAAGCCAGCTTCAGCATAACTATATATTCCAGCTTGCAAATCAGGTCTTTGCATCGTCAAATTCTGAAAACAAAATGCTAAAGATAACATTCCGATGCAAGTTATAATCCATCCAATTAGTATAGCTCCAATTCCGGCTTTCATTGACATATCGTGCATTAAATTAAATACTCCACCGCCAATAATTGATCCCATGACTAAGCCTACTAATTCTAATAAACTCAATTTTTTTCTAGAGCGACTCATCATAAATCCCCTTTTTCATAAAATTGACACAACTAAAGTATTATAACGTATTTTTTAAAGTTTGTTATAAAAGATTAAAACAAAAAAAGTTTATGATGTGAACCCCCAAAAGTTGGACAACATTTACTAGGATATTAATCCCAAATATTGATTTGGAGATTGATATCCTAGTTTTTCTTTTATCCTATTTTCATTATAATCCTTAATCCAAGCTTTCATGGCATGGATTAAGGATTCTTTTGTATCATAATGTACATTCATCATTTCACTTTTCATAATATGAAAAAATGATTCCATCTGTGCATTATCTAAACATGTCCCTTTACGGGACATAGATTGAACCACATTATATGCTTTAATCGTATTTACCCATTCATGACTTTGATACTGAACACCTTGATCACTATGAACGATGGTTTTAATTTGATTATTTTTAACAATATCAAGCGCATGTTTCAAAGCCGTTAAAGTAAATGATACGCTTGGATGTGAACTAATACTGTAAGCAATGATTTTATCAGAGTATAGGTCCATTACCGGAGATAAATAAACCTTTTGGTTTATTGAATTATTGCCATACCTAAATTCACTAACATCAGTAGTTAGTTTTTGTCCAAAATAATCAGCCTTAAAATCATCATGTAGAATGTTAGGTGCTATATGTCCAACTTGTCAATTATAAGAATTATATTTACGTTTTCGTTTACTAAATAACTTATATTGTAAACCGTATTTATGCATGATTCTTTGAACACATTTATGATTTACTACCTTGTTGTTATTCCGTAGATGGGCAGTAATCCTACGATATCCATAGCTTTTATGCTCACTCACTGCTTTTTTTACTTCTGATTCTATAAGTTACTTATCCAAAGATAGCGTAGCTTTCTGATGATAATAATAACTACTTCTTGAA
>NZ_AYYQ01000018.1:1650-38889 GCF_001435995.1 Apilactobacillus ozensis DSM 23829 = JCM 17196 | reverse complement strand
TAAAGCGGTTTGATGAAAACTTTGATTAATAATTTCTACAGCTTGATATTGATCATACTTGTTAATTAGTTGATTATATTTTAACTGAATGGACAAACTTAAGTTCTCTTTTTCTAAAACTTTAATTTGCTTAATATTACTTTTTGTGAGATTCTTTTTAAGTGGATGTTTGATTGTCATGTGATTAAGCGTCCTATTTTCTAATCTTCTTTCCCATATAAATATTGATGATGGTGAAGAGATATTAAAATGAAGTGCTGTTTCTGGGTATGAGCTTTTGTGGAGTCTCATCCAGTTCAGCACTTTTAATTTATACATATAAGAATATGCTTGTTTACTAGTTTTCACAATTAAACCATTAATTCCATATTTTTGATACATTCGTACCCAAAATAGTACAGTGGCACTACTATCAATATTGTACTTGTGGTTCAACGAAGTTGAACAGGTCCCTGATAAGTATTCTAATACTATTTGTAATTTTAATTCGCTACTAAATTTAACCAAAAAAATAACCCCCAAGTTATTGAACATTTTATTGTCCAACTTTTGGGGGTCACTTCATTAAAAAAATAATTTGTAAACTTTTTTATTACTTGAGAATATTATTAATTGCATCTAACTCCGATGAACTGAAATCAGTATTATCTAATGCTTTTAAATTATTATTCAAATGATCTACTGTTGAAGCACCTGTTACCACGCTAGTAACTATATCTTTATTCAGCAACCATGCTAATCCCATTTGAGCTAAGGATTGATTACGTTGCTTAGCTATATTGTTAAGTTGATTTAATTTATTAACTATTTCTTGTTTACTGTTCAAAACAAAACTATTACTCCAGTGCAACTTAATGTCATCAGGAATTCCGTTTAAGTATTTATCAGTTAATAATCCTTCAGCTAATGGCCCATAAGCAACTAATCCATTATTATCTTCTTTAAGTGCATCAATAGTTCCATCTAATTCAGGTTCACGATTTAACATGTTATAAGAAACTTGATTAACTACAAATGGTGTGTGCATTTCTTTGAAATATTTAGTTATTTCTTTAGTTTGCTCACCATTATAGTTTGATATTCCAACATAAAGCGCCTTACCTGATTTAACTATTCCATCCAATGCTGCTGCAGTTTCTTCAAGATTAGTATTAGGATCAAATCTATGACTATAGTATACATCCACATAGTCTAACCCCATACGTTGCAAAGAAACATCCAGAGCTGCAACCAATGTCTTCTTAGAAGAAAATGATCCATAAGGTCCAGGCCACATGTGATAGCCAGCTTTAGTAGTAATGATTAATTCATCACGATATGGTTTTAAATCTTTTCTATAAACTTGACCAAACATTCTTTCGGCGGCTCCAGAACCAGGTCCATAGTTATTGGCTAAATCATAACTAAAAATCCCCTTATTAAAAGCCTCTAGCATGACTTTTTCACTATCTTTAAAATTAGCGTCATCACCATAACTATGCCACATTCCAAAAGAAATAGCTGGTAATTGTAAGCCTGAATTTCCAGCTCTACGAACTTTTATATTGTCATAACGAGAATCACTTGCTTTATACATAAAAAATTCTCCTCCAATCATATTACACTTAGATTGTATATTTTAGTGCGAAAGATAGTCAAGCAAAAAAGACGCTAATTAATAGCGTCTTTTTTATTTAAATAAATGACCAACTGATTTATTTTCATTAATTAATTTTATAGCTTTAGCAAATAATCCGCTAACGCTTACTACGTCTAATTTATCATTCATTTTTGCTTCTGGAATATAAATAGAATCAGTTAAAATAACGTGATCAATTTTTGAATTACGTATTTTTTCAGAAGCATTACCAGATAACACTGGATGAGTTGAAACTATTGATATTGACTTAGCACCGTGTTGTTTCAAAACATCAGCGGACATAATTGATTTAACACCACTATCTACAATGTCATCAACAACGATGACATCTTTACCATTAACATCACCAATAATAGATGTTGGAATGTTTGATAAGTTGTTAGGATCACGGTTATCAATAATGGCAATTGTTTGATTAATTAATCCGGCAAAACTTCTAGCACGAGCTACTCCATCATAATCTAAAGAAACTACGACCGAATTAGATAAATCATAGTGGTGTTCTAGATGCTTAGCTAATAACTTTTCGGCTTTCAAATGATCAACTGGAATGTCAAAAAATCCTTGAATTTGAGGAGAATGTAAATCTAAAGTAATTACCCTAGTTACACCAGCATTTTCAAAAAGAGAGGCTAACATTTTCACAACAATTGGCTGTCTAGACCTACTTTTGTTAACTGATCTAGAATAACTGTAATAAGGAATCACTACATTAATAGATTTAGCACTAGTTCTTCTGACCGCATCAACCATAATCATTAATTCCATTATATTTGTGTTTATTGGGTCACTAAGTGATTGTATGATGTACACTTCGTCTCCACGAATACTCTCATCAATAGTTATCTTAATTTCACCGTCACTAAAATGATTAATCGTAGCTTTACCTAACGGAATGTTTAAATGACTTGAAATTTTGTTAGCAAGCTCTTTATTAGAATTTAAACTAAATAATTTTAAATTACTAGATTCTTGTTTATCCATAATCTCCTCCATAAGACAAAATCAAATTATTCTTTCATGAATTGAATTGGTTCAATACCGTCCATCCCAATCATTGGATCTATCGAATTACTGTTTATTAATTCTGCAGTAAGCACCTTATTTTTATGACTTGTATAAACATTGTCTATATCATGATACGTTGCTTTATTTGTTTTATCAATAACTTTTTTTATTCTTAGACCCAACGTCGTATTTCGATTAACCGCATTATTTTTTATACACTTAATAAAAGAGCTATAGTCGCCCAACATTATTAACATTTCTGAAGCTCGAGTAATAGCAGTGTAAAGCAAGTTACGTTGTAACATTCGGTCAAATTGTGGAACAATGGGCAATATTACCATTTTAAATTCACTACCTTGTGATTTATGAATCGATGTACAGTATGCCAAGGTAAATTGTTCCCAATCTTTTCGTTCGTAAGTAACTTCATTTTGATCGAATGAAATGGTTATCTTATCCTTACCAGAGCTTTGACCATTTTCAATTTCAATAATTCTACCGATGTCACCATTGTAAATATTATTTTCTGGACTATTAACTAATTGGATGACTTTATCATTTATTCGATAAATAGTTCCCCTAAATTCCACATCATTACTATCAGATTGCTTAGGATTCATAATATTTTGAATAATTTCATTTAAATGGTTTATTCCAGATTCTCCTCGATACATAGGTGCCAGAACTTGCATATCATTTGAACTAAAGCCTCGTTGCTTTGCTTTATTTACGATTTGATTTATTACCGATTGCATTTGTGTGGAATTACAATTAATAAAACTACGATCGGGCTTTTTATCAACTAAGTCGTTAGGAATTTCTCCATTTTTAACATCATGAGCTAGAGAAATAATCGTAGAATGTTGGTCTTGACGATAGATTGTATTTAAATGTATTCCTGGAATTAAATCTGAATTTAACAAGTCATGAAAGACTTGACCAGGCCCTACAGATGGTAATTGGTCCTCATCACCAACTAAAATAACTTTCATGTGATTAGGAATTGAACTCATCAATAGTTTAAATAAATCAACATCAACCATAGACATTTCGTCTACTATTAATAAACTACCTTCTAACTCCTGGTCCACTTCATTATTATCATAACTATTTAAACCTAGTAGTCGATGAATTGTATTAGCTGGTAGCCCCGTTGACTCACTCATCTTTTTAGCTGCCCTACCTGTCGGTGCCGCTAAAAGAATTGGAAAATTTTCTTCTTTATAATCATTAATGTTCAAAGAAATATTATTAAGTTCTGCAAATAAATATACAAGTCCTTTAATAATAGTCGTTTTACCAGTTCCTGGACCCCCAGTTAACAAAAACAATTGTGAATTAATTGCTCTTTTTAAAGCGTTTAATTGTGATTCGTCATAGTTAATGTGTAATTTACTTTCAATTTGATTAATCGTTTTATCTAATGCTTCAGTTTTAAAAACAGTATTAGATTTATAATCTAGCAGGTTCTTTATATTTTCAGCTATCTGCCATTCGTAATTATAAAATTTTGATAAATAGATTCGATTGTCTTCGCCGACGATTTTCTCATCTCTAGCTAAATTAATTAACTCCTTAGCCAATAATTCACCATCGACTTCATCATATCCATTATTATTCAATATATCTAAGGTCATATTTAACAAGGGTTCTGTAGTTGTATAAGTATCCCCATTTTTTATAGATAGTTGATTAAGTGCCGTAATTATGCCCGCCCTAATTCTTCCAGGGTCATTAAAGGCAATTCCGTTTTTCTGGGCAATTGCATCTGCTCTTTTAAAACTTATTCCTTTAATGTCTTCTACCATCTTATAGGGATTTTGTTTAAGAATATCTAACGTATCACCTTTATAGGTGTTAAATATTTTAGCAGCTATTTGATTACCAAAACCATAACTATTTAAACCAATAATAATTTGTTCGGTACCGTTATTAGCCTTAATTCCATCAACAATGGTTTCTGATTGCTTTTTACTAAGCCCTAACTGATTCAAGACATTATTATCGTTCAAAATTTGATTAATTGCAGTCGTTCCAAGTGCATAAACAACATTTTGAGCAGTTTTTTTACCTATTCCTGGAAATTTATCACTAGATAAATAAGCAATTAAACCATTTTCTGAAGTTGGCGTATTATTTTCATAGTTATGAGCTTGAAATTGTTTACCATATTTCGGATGATTAACTATTTTACCAAAAAATTTATATTCATTGCCTTCAATAATTTCACCAAAGCTACCGGTAATAACCATTTCATCTTCATGCCACTCAATATTAGTATTCACTACTTGAACTAAGATAACTTTATAAAAGCTATCATTACTTTCAAAAAAAATAGTAGAAACTTTTCCCTCAACATAAAGAACTCCGTTATCATTGCTTGAATCATTTAATGAAAATAAATCCATTGTTTCAGCCATGGTAAACCAGTTCCCTTCTATTGTTCTTGTTTGGATTTAATTAATTTTTCGATATCAGAAAGTCTATTTTTGCTTTTTTCAAAGTATTTTAAATCATATTTTTTAGCTTTAACAAAATAATCATTAAACTCTTCTCCATTTACCATTGCAGTTAATCCTCGCTCAAAATATGCTTTACCATTTTGTGGTTGAGCTTTGATTACTACGTCTAAAAAGCCTGCGGCCTCTTCAAAGCTACCCAATGCGATTAAACTTTCACCTAAAATATAATTGATATCAGGATTTTGTTTTCTCATCCCCTGGGCAGTTAACGCAAATACAACTGCACGCTTATAATCATCTTTGGACATGTAACTTTGTGCCAACATCATATATGCATCAAATTTTAGCTTATCATCTTGAACTTTGCTAAACTGCTCAATTGCTTTATCGAAGTCACCAGCACTGTAATAAACATTCCCCAAACCATATAGTAATGTATTTTTAGCCTCTTTACTACGTTCAGCAAATAATCCTAAAGCCTTCATAATTAGCTCTTCAGCTTGGGTATAATTATGCAATTCAACTAGAAAAGCACCTAATTCATAATAAGTTCGATAATCGTGTGGATGCTCGTCAATCCCATTCACTAATTTATGTAGGGTCGCATCCGCTTGTTTTTGCTTAAGTTCACGTTCTTTTTCAACCTTATCGTGTTGAGATTTAATATTTTTTGTATGTTCATCCATTTATAATGTCACCTCATTATTGGTTTATATTAAATCAGTTTTGTTCAAACTTCTAGATAGATAATCTGTATAGTTCCATTTTAATAGCTTAAAAGTTTTGCCATGATCGTTAGTTTCTAAAACAGTTGTACTGGTATTAGCGAGTCCACCGCGCTTTCTTAAATCTTTGACTGGAACATCCAATAGAGAGTTAATTAAAGCATTTAATGCGGCACCATGACTTACTATGAGTATATTATCGTCATTATCGTAATAACTAGCTATTGATTTAATAGCTGGAGTCATTCGATTAATAACATCATAAAAACTCTCACCATCTATTTCACTAGCATCATATTTATCGGGATGATTTCTAAAACTGTCAAAAGCATTAGGATACAGTTTAGTAACATCTGTAAACTTCATACCCTCCATTTTGCCTAAGTCAAACTCCTTTAAGCGACTTAATAGTGTTAGTTTAGGCGAATCATCTAATCTATCTAATATTTTTTCAGCAGTAACCCTAGCCCTTTTAATTGGACTAGCGTAAGCATGTGAAAAGGTCGTTTTATTCAAAAATTGAGCCAAGTCTTTAATTTCATTAAAACTTTCAGGCAATAATTCAGAATCGCCGCCCGCACCTTGATAACGACTTTCTAAATTCCATTTTGTTTTACCATGTCTAATAAAATATAGTTTCACTTTAATCCCTCATTGATATTTATTTATGTCTACATTATCTCAGTTTCACGAGTTAAATTCAAAATTAAAAAGGCATTGTTTAAATAACAATACCTTTCTAGTTTAAATATATTGTAACTCTTTATCGTTTTGGTAGGCTGCATCAATGATGGCTGAACCTAAACATTCTTCACCATCATAAAATACGACCGCTTGACCAGGAGTAACAGCCCTAGCTGGGTCATCGAATGTCACTCTTAGAGATTTACCATCATCGTTTAAATGAACAGTAACTCCACAGTCCTTTTGGCGATAGCGGAATTTAGCAGTACAACGGAAATCATTACCGCGATTAGAAATATCATTAATCCAGAAAATATCAGACGCTACTAAATAATCAGCATATAAATGCTTATTTTCGTAGCCTTTACCTACATATAAAATATTTTTGGATAAGTCTTTCCCCACTACGAACCATGGTTGGTTATCAACACCATCGCCACCAATTCCAAGTCCACGGCGTTGACCAATTGTATAATACATAAGGCCATCATGAGTTCCTTTAACCTCACCATCAAAAGTCATCATCTTACCAGATACTGATGGTAAATAATTGCTCAAGAATGATTTAAAATTCTTTTCACCAATAAAACAGATTCCCATTGAATCTTTTTTATCAGCAGTAGCTAAACCGGCTTCTTTTGCAATCTTTCTAACATCTGGTTTGTCCATGTTTCCAATTGGAAACATTACACGATCAAGTTGGTCAGCAGAAAGTTGACTTAAGAAATAAGTTTGGTCTTTGTTATCGTCACTACCTCTAAGTAAATGATTATGACCATCTTCATCCCTGGTTAAACGTGCATAATGACCAGTCGCAATATAATCAGCACCTAATTCCAGTGCATAGTCTAAAAATGCTCTAAATTTAATTTCTTTGTTACAAATAACATCAGGATCAGGAGTTCTACCTTTTTTATATTCGTCTAAGAAGTAAGTAAATACACGGTCCCAATATTCTTTTTCAAAGTTAACGGAGTAATAAGGAATTCCTATTTCAGAAGCCACTTTGGCAACATCTTTATAATCCTCGGTTGCTGTACAAACTCCATTTTCATCGGTATCATCCCAGTTCTTCATAAATACACCAACAACGTCGTATCCTTGTTGTTTTAGTAAGTATGCAGATACTGATGAATCGACTCCACCTGACATGCCGACAACGACACGCGTGTTACTATTGTCTTGCATAAAATCACCATCATTTCATAATATAGATTCTGGAGAATCTACGATTTGAAGGTCGTATAAATTCCAGCATGAAATATAATATCTTATTTTACTTACTAATTGCAAGTACCTAATATTAAGCTTCAATAATTACTTCACGTTCAATAAGATTATTTAAGATAAATCTTACTTGGTCAACATCACTCTTATGTTTTTCATCTTTAAATATATTTACTTTTTGCATACCGTTACCAGTTACGATGGACATTTTGAAACCAGTCAAATCATTTTTAAAGGTAATTTTTATTCTAATGCCATTTCCATAAGGGTTATTAACGTCCAAAGATCTTTCATACAAAAAGTTTTCAGCATTAGTGTCGTTAAAGCCTAAATCTCTTAAGGTGAATTTCTTAACACTAGGATTAATTTTATAAGTAATGTTATCTCCTAGAAGTCTGTTTTCTTTAGCAAATGCCATTTTAAAATCTCCTAATTACTTTCTTAATCGCTTTACTATCTTAACTGTACTATTTATAAAAGCATCTACTTCTTCAATAGTTGTGTACTGTCCAAAACTAACTCGAATAGACTCATCAATTCGATTACTGTCACTGCCAAACATAGCTGTTAAAACGTGTGATGGTTCAATGCTTCCCGCTGTACAAGCTGAACCAGCTGACACAGCAACCCCATCTAAGTCTAAATTAGTTTGCATTAAATAAGTGGAAACTCCCTTTATCCACAAATTAAAAACGTGTTGTAAATTATCATGAAAGCTAATTTGTCCATTAATTGCAAATTCAATATTGTTCTCAGTAAAAGCTTGTTGTATGTGTTTTTTAAAATCATAGAATCTTTGATTTAACACTTTTTTATGCTCATCCGTTAAGTTACTAACCGCTGTAGCGAACCCCGAAATAGCTGGAACATTTTCTGTACCAGCACGACGTTTTTCTTCCTGATCGCCACCTTTAATAAAGCTTGGAAAATCAATCCCTGTTTTGCGATATAAAAATCCTACCATCTTAGGTCCATTTATCTTATGGGCTGAAGTAGACAGTAAATCAATGTAATCTCGCTTAACATCAATATCACAAAGTCCATAGGCTTGAACAGCATCAGTGTGAAAAACTGCTTGATGATTTTTAAGTAATTCTCCTATTTCATGAATAGGCATTAAACTACCTACCTCATTGTTACCATACATAATACTTACCAATATAGTTTCATCATCCAAATTAGCTTTTAAATCTTCTAAAGAAATATTTCCATGTTCATCAACTGGCAAATAGGTAACTTTAAATCCATTTTTTTCTAAAAATTCAAGTGGCTTTAATACAGCTTCATGTTCTATGGAAGTTGTAATAATATGATTTCCTAGATTCTTTCTACTGTTAGCAATTTGCATAATGGCAGTGTTATCACTTTCAGTACCACCACTTGTAAATACAATTTCATCATCGTTGGCATTAATACTGTTAGCTATTATATGACGACTATTCTCCAAAATAGTATGTGCGTCTCGACCAAAACTATAAAGTGTGGACGCATTCCCAAAATTATTTTTAAACTTGCCATACATATCTTCTAACACATTTTCAGCAATCGGGGTAGTAGCAGCATTATCTAAATAAACTTTCTTCAATTTTAACCCGCTTTCTATTGTTGATTTTCAAATAAATCTAGCAACATTTTAGCTGATTTTTTCCCAGCTTCGATAATGAACTCATTAAAACTAGTATCAGCATTTTCATCCCCAACATCAGACATAGCACGTACAACTACATATGGAACTTCAAATTGATTAGCAACTTGTCCCACAGCTGCACCTTCCATTTCACAAGATAATGCATCAGGGAAATATTTTAAAATATTGTTAATTGTGTTTTTGTCTGCAACAAATTGATCACCTGAAACAATTAAACCAGCTTTAGTATTTAAGCCCACTTCTTTAGATGCACTAATTATTTTTTTAGACCATTTTTCAGATGCTTGAAATCTTGATGGTTGTCCTGGAAGTTGTCCATATTCATAACCAGCAGCTCTAGCATCAGCATCGTGATAAGCTGTTTCGGTAGAAACTACAACATCCCCTACTGATAATCCTTCACCGATTCCACCAGCAGAACCTGAATTTATAACAACGTCGGCATTGAATTTAGTAATTAGTAAAGCAGTTGATATACCAGCTTCAACTTTTCCAATTCCAGATTTTACAAGCACTACCGATTGACCGAAAATATTACCTTCATAGAAAATAATACCTTTAACGTTAACTTCTTTTTTACTATCTAAGTTGTCAATTAAAGTTTTAATCTCTTCATCCATTGCACATAATATACCAAATTTCATAAAAAATACTCCTAATATATTTTATGGATTAAAAAAGAAAAGTATTAAAAATACGATAATAATCCCCATACATAAGTATAAAATTATCCAATTAAGCTTTTTGGATATCCTATTGTGACGACTATTTTTATCTTCTTTTTCAAATCCTAAATTTTCTTCATTAATGTTTACTTCATCATTATTTAACTTTTCATCATCTTTTTGAATAGTCTTTTTTTGTTGCTCTCGATATTGTTTACGCGTTAATCTTTCATAGTTTTCTTCATTATTACCATTCATAAATTAAACCTCTATTTTTGCATTAGTTTCCAATACAAAATAGCCATAATAGTTTTGGCATCCTCAATTTTACCAGATTTAATTAACTCTTCAGCTTCATTTAAAGAATAAGCGGATATGTTTAAATACTCACCTTTATCACGCGGTAACTCTTTATCAACTGGAATTAATTCGGTTGCTAGATAAAGATCCATATATTCATCAGAAAATCCGACTGTTGAATAGAATCCCGAGATTCTGCTTAAATTTTTAGCATGATATCTAGTTTCCTCATTCAATTCACGAATGGCAGCATCTTTAGATGAGGTGTTGTCTCTAGAATCAACCTTACCTGCCGGTATCTCTAAAATAGTTTTGCCAATAGGTGCACGCCACTGCTTTTCAATCAAAATTTTATTATCATCAGTAATCGCTAAAATACCCACGGCCTTAGCGTGATGTACAACATCACGAGTTGCTGTATCACCATTTGGCAATTCAACAGTTTGCTTTTCTACATTAATAATTGAACCATTATACTTAGGTTCAATTCCTAGAACTTTTTCTTTAAAATTCATTAATATCACCCTTTACTTTAATAAGTTAATTCTAGCGATATTTAATATTTTTTTCAAACAAGATAACAACTATTCTAAAATTGTTATTTTTACAGCTTGTAAACCTTTTTTGCCTTCAGCCACTTGGTAGGTTGCTTTTTGACCAATTGCAATATCTTTAGATCTCTTATTGATTACAGCCGAAGCATGAAAGAAAACTTTATTTTTATCATCATCTTTCAAAAAACCAAAATCATGTTCAGCGTTAAAATTATCTATTTTTCCGTTTATCATAATATATTATCTCCTAAATAAAAAAGCTGGGACAATGCCCAGACTTTTATTAATCTTCAAATCCTTCAGTCAATGTTTCAGGAAAATCTTTTCTAACGATATCAGCACAACGTTCACAAAATTCAGGATAATCTTTATCTGAACCTACGTCAGTTTTAATTAAACGACAACGTGAGCAAACTTTTCCATCTGCATTTTCAACTTTAATTGCTACTTCATCTCTAAATTTTTCAGCATCAGCGGGTGCATTTTCAATAGAGTCTAAATGAAGTTGTGAAACCATTAGAACTTGACGTACATTAGCATTCAACTTATCAAATAAAGCTTCAGTTCCATCGCTTAGGTAAAGTGATAATTTAGCTTCAGAAGCTTTACCAATTAATTTAGCATTACGAGATTCTTCTAAAGCCTTAAGTACATCGTCTCTCAACAACATAAATTGATGCCAATTATTTAAGATTTCATCTTCATTGTCATAGTGAACAACTTCTGGCATTTCAGCAAGTTGAACAAAGTCTTCTGGTTCTTTTAAGAACTTCCAAATTTCTTCAGTAGTATGTGGCAAAATTGGTGTCATTAATTTTGTTAAAGCTACTGCAACTTTGTAGAGTACGGTTTGCATTGATCTTCTAGTCAAACTATTTTCAGAATCAATGTATAAAACATCTTTAGCAAAGTCTAGGTAAAATGCTGATAAATCAGCATTGATAAATGATAACAATTTCTTATTTAAGTTTAAGAAATCATAATTATCATAATCATTTTTAACATCTTTAACAAATTTATTAAGTTTAACAAACATGTATTGGTCTACTGATGATAAATCAGAAAATTCTACTGCATCGTTTTCAGGATTAAAATCACTAGTGTTAGCTAAAACATAACGCATAGTATTTCTAATTTTCTTGTAACTGTCAGAAACCTTAACAAAGTTTTCCATAGAAACGCGTACATCAGCAGATGTATCAACAGAAGTAACCCATAATCTAACAATCTCAGCACCCATTTTCTTAATAACATCATTAGGAGCAATGGTATTGCCAAGTGATTTACTCATTTTATGACCTTTACCATCTAAAGTAAATCCTTGAGAAACTAATTGTTTATATGGTGCTGAACCAGAAAATGCAACGCTGGTAATTAAACTAGAGTTGAACCAACCACGATATTGGTCAGAACCTTCAAGATAAACATCAGCTGGATATGTTAAGTCATCACGTTCAGCACAAACTCCTTGATGTGATGAACCAGAATCAAACCAAACATCCATAATGTCATTTTCTTTAGTAAATTTACCATTAGGAGAATGTTCGCTACTAAATCCTGCTGGGAGTAAGTCCTTAGCATCTTTTTCAAACCAAATATCAGAACCATGTTTAGCAAATAAATCTGCTACGTGGTCAGTAGTTTCTTTAGTGATAATTGGAGTACCATCTTCAGCATAAAAGATAGGTAGTGGAACTCCCCAAACTCGTTGTCTAGAGATTACCCAATCACCACGATCACGAATCATGTTATAAAGACGTTTTTTACCCCAACCTGGTTTAAAGTCAACATTATCAATGGCACTTAAAATTTGGTCACGGATTTTGTCAACCGATGCAAACCATTGAGGAGTAGCACGGTAAATAACTGGTTTTTTAGTTCTCCAGTCAAATGGATAACTGTGTTCAATTGGCATGTATTTTAGTAAAAGATTTTTTTCTTTTAACTTGTTTAAAGAAATTTCATTAGCATCATCATAGAAGACACCTTCAAAATCTTCACCAGCTTCTTTAGTTAAGTATCCTTTACTATCAACATCAACAAAAATATCTAGGCCATATTTTTTACCAACATTATAATCATCTTCACCAAAACCAGGAGCTGTATGAACTAATCCTGTACCAGTATCGATAGTAACAAAATCGCCTAACATCGTTAAAATTTTACGACTAGCATCAAATGGATGTTCTGCTAATACACCTTCTAATTCTTGTCCTTTAACTACTTTTAATGTCTTATAGTTTTCCCAACCAAATAATTCAGCATCTTTTTCAAGTAATTCACTTGCAATTACGAATTTACGATCATCGCCTTCTGTTTGAACTACTGAATAGTCAAATGATGCATCAATTGTAATACCTTCAGATGCTGGAATAGTCCAAGGTGTTGTTGTCCAAACAACCATGTAGGTATTATCTTCATCCAAGACACCCTTACCATCAATTACTTTTTCAGCATAGAATGCTGATGGGGAAGTAATATCATGATATTCAACTTCGGCTTCTGCCATTGCTGATTCTGAAGACCAAGACCAAATTACCGGTTTTTTACCTCTATAAATCAAACCTTTTTCAGCCATCTTACCAAATACTCTAATTTCGGCTGCTTCAAATTCAGGTTTTAAGGTTAAATATGGATTATCCCAATCACCTGAAACTCCCAATCTTTTAAATTCTTCTCTTTGTTTGTTAACTTGTTTAAGTGCATACTCATGACATAATTTTCTAAATTCATTGGGGCTCATTTTTTTACGATCATAACCAGCTTGAGTTAACTTTTGTTCAATAGGTAATCCATGTGTATCCCATCCAGGAACATAAGGTGCTCTAAATCCGTTCATTGACTTATATCTAACAATAAAGTCTTTAGAAATTTTATTCATAGCATGTCCCATATGAATATCACCATTAGCATATGGAGGTCCATCATGAAGAACAAAACTTGGCTTGCCTTCGTTTAACTTTTGTCTTAATTGATAAACTTTATTTTCTTCCCACAATGTTTGTCTTTCAGCTTCTTTAACAGGAAGATTACCACGCATTTTAAATTTAGTTTTACCCAAATTTAAAGTATCCTTAATTCTCATAAATATTTCCTCCCCTTTTATAAAACAATTCTAAACAAAAAAGACCTCGTCATAGGGACGAAGTCTTCCGTGGTACCACCCAAATTTAGAATTCAATAATTCTCTCTTTAAAATTGATAATTTTACAGAATAATCTGCAGAGATGATATGAAAGTAATAAGGGACAACTAGTCTCGCACCATTCACTAGCTCGCTTTTTGTATTATTACAGTCTTTTTATTCTCTATATCAAAATAATTATTTAATTATTTTTAAAGGATCCATCTGGATAAAAAGTGACTGTCGATTGTAAACTTTCACCAGATAATTCTTTATCCTTAGAGTTTACTCTTGAACCTTTTGAGTTGTCAAGTTCATTTATTATGTTCTGGGCAGACATTAAAGATTCTTGAGTGTTATTTGCAGCATTTTCCCAATCTGCTTTATTAACAAATTCTAATTGTGCATTTAATAAGTCGTTTAGCTTATTTCTGAAAGTAAGATTACTTTTTCTTAAAGAATCATTAACTGCTATCAATTTTTTAGTCTCTTGGGAAGCTTTTTCTAGAACTTCATTTGCTTTTTTATTAGCATCATCAAGAATTTTATCAGCTTTTTTTTGGGCTTCTTGGTTAGCGATTGAAGCTTCTTTTTGTGATTTTTGCTTTAGCTTATCAGCAGCTTCTTGAGCAACTATAATTGATTGATTTAAAGAATCCTTCATAGAATTAAAATAGTTTAATTCTTTAGAAACTTCACGATTTTTAGATTTTAAGCTTTCATTTTCTTCAAGCGTAATTTGATAATCTTTAATAATTTGATCTAAAAAATCGTTTACCTCATCAATATTATAACCACGCATTTTGGTAGAGAACTCTTTATTATGAATATCTTGTGGGCTTAGTACCATGTTTTCCCCCTCCAAATCATTTATTTCTTATAACTTTAATACTAGACTTTATCTTATCTTTTTTAGTAATTCCATCTAAACTAACTATTTTAAAACGACCGTATCCACGAACAGATACTACATCCTTCAATGAAATTTCAAAATCCGGTTTGTCTAATAATTGCCAATTAAAATGAACCAAATTATGCGATACTAAGTTTTTAGAATCTTTGCGAGATAAATGAAAAACGCTAGATAATACATTATCAATTCTTAGAGACGTTAGTATACAAAAAACGTTTTGGCTATTATCTAGTTTATGTTTTATCTTAGAAGAAAAGTTTACATAATCTACTGAAACATTAATTTTTCCTATCTTATTCAAATTTAAAGAAATATAGTTATAAATTTCTTTTGAACAAAAAAACTGCCATCGGTCTCCATCTGAGATAATATCACCAATAGTATTTCGATTAATTCCAAGACCCATCAAACTACCTAAAACCTGACTATGGTGAATAGTCGAAAATTTTTCAGGATATTTTATTTCACACAAAACAACTTCAAAATCACTATTATCGGGTTCATAATAATTAGGATATATAAGTGTCCGAGTCATTTCAGCATCATCGAATCCGCCGTATGATTGAAATTTCAATTCATCATAAGAATTAATAATTGTCTCTAAAATATAAACCTGTCTAGGATTAAGGAAATTAGTTAAAACCGGACGATATTGAGTGGAGGCTTTTTGTGCAATATCATCAATGTAATCAATAAATGGAGCTTCTTCTTTTCTAAAATGTTGAATAATGTCATTATTGCTCATGGTATTAATATCACTTGGAAATAATTAATTAACATTCTAACTAATTGCAAAACAACAATAGCCACTACTGGTGAAAAATCAACCATCCCAACTATTGCAAACTTAAACAATGACTCAAAAGGATACACTATTTTGCTTACAAATTGGCCAAATTTAGAATAAGAAGCTCCTGGCAAAAAAGTCATTAAAGAATTTATTAAAATTGCAATAATGTATAGAAAAATTAACTTATCTAAAAGACTCATAAGATTAAATAAAATAAACATTAGATTTATCTCCTAACGAAATTTTTCATCAAGTCCTTTTTTTACATCCCCAGAAACTGTAAAATCATGCGGAGTAAATAAAAACACTCTATCTGATATTCTTTCAATACTTCCGTTAATGGTAAAAACAACTCCATTTAAAAAATCGATAATTCTTTTAATTGATTCGTTGTCAGCACTATCAAAATTAATAACTACAGCGTTGTTATCTACCAGTTTGGACGCAATGACTTTTACATCAGAATAAATTCTTGGCTCAAAAACTGAAATTTTACTTTTTTCATGAACTTTTTTATCAAGAGAAACTACTTTGTCTGGTCGATAATTAGGAGTATTGTCGATATATTTTTCGTCATCATCATCTGTTCCAAAAAAATTACTAAAACTAAATTTGCTAGACATATATAATCACTCCAATTGAGTAAATCAATGCTTATCTTTTATTTCTAAATTTAAAGAATGGAGGTAAGTCATCATCTGAACTATCATCTACATTGCTTTGATTTTGGCTAGAGTTATTAGCATCGAATGGATCAAACTCTTGCTTTTTAACGTTATCAAAGCGATTATCTTTACTTGGTTTTTCTTTTATGTCCCAATCATTAAGTGGGTCATTGCCTGATAACTTATCATTAGAATCGCTTTTAGGTCTTGGACTAACTGTTTCATGGTTATCGTGACGAGGAGAAACAATTTTACCTAATTGGCTTCCAGTTGATTTGTTATCATTATTAATTATGTTTCTATGTTCTTGATCAATCCCAGTTGCAATTACTGTAACTCTTACTTCGTCACCTAAGTCTTCGTCAATAGATGTACCAAAAATAATATTAACATCATTAGTTGCAGCTTGAGACACAATATCAGAAGCATCTTGAGCTTCAAATAGTGACAAGTCAGGTCCACCTGTAATGTTTAATAATACTTGTTCAGCACCATCAATTGAAACTTCAAGTAATGGTGAAGAAATAGCTTTTTTAGTAGCTTCTGCAGTTCTGTTTTCACCATTAGAAGAACCAATTCCCATTAAAGCTGAACCTTTATTTTGCATTACTGTTTTAACGTCAGCAAAATCCAAGTTAACATATCCTGGACTAGTAATTAAATCTGATATACCTTGCACACCTTGTCTTAAGACATTATCTGCCTCTTGGAACGCTTCCATCATAGGAGTTTTCTTATCTACTATTTCTAAAAGTCTGTTGTTAGCAATAATAATTAAAGTGTCAACATTTTCTTTTAATGCGGCAGTTCCTTCAGCAGCATATCTAGAACGTTTTGGTCCTTCAAAAGTAAATGGTCTAGTAACTACCCCAACTGTTAAAGCACCTTGGTCTTTAGCAATTTTAGCCACAATTGGTGCAGCACCATTACCAGTACCACCACCCATTCCAGCCGTAACAAATACCATATCAGCACCTTCAAGGGCTTGAGCAATTGCTTCTTCACTTTCTTCAGCAGCCTTACTTCCAACTTCTGGATTAGATCCTGCACCCAATCCCTTTGTTAGTTTTGGCCCTAATTGAATTTTAGTTTCTGCATTAGAAGTGCTCAATGCTTGCACGTCGGTGTTGGCTACGATAAATTCAACACCCTTAACATTTTCCTTAATCATTCGATTAACAGCGTTACTACCACCGCCACCTACTCCGATTACTTTTATTCTTGCACCATGATTTTCGTTTGAGTCTAATGAAAATTCCATTTTAATTCCTCCGTATTTTTAGTCAAAAAAGTTATTAAAGAATTTCTTTATTGATTCTCCGCTTTTTTTAAGCGTCTTTTTACCTTGCTTAGAAAAAGATTCTCTAGACTCTTTAGGAGTTTCCAGTTGTTGTTCTTGATAAACTGGTTCTTCTTCTTCATGTTGTTGATTATTCGAATTATTGTCTAGAGCAGACCTAACCAAAGCTTGTGTTTCACTCATGTTAGCACAATAAGTCACTAAAGATAAAGGGGTCGCAAATGAAGGATGTCTTAGCCCCATCTGGTTTGGAAAATACAGTCTAACATTAGTATTAAATTTATCAGCTATTAGAGCAGATATTCCAGGTAAAGCTGCAACTCCACCAGTTAGAACAATTCCACCAGGTAATTTTAAAGCTGAAATATCATTTAAATTTTTATATAGTCGATCTAAGATTTGGTCAAGTCTTGCTTGAATAATTTCAGCTAAATACTTTTCAGAAATTCTAACAGGCTTGCTCTGTCCAACTACGTCGACAGGAAATTCAGTTTCATCAGAAGCATCTAGTGCGTCGGCTTTACCATAATCTCTCTTAATACGTTCCGCACTTTCAAAAGAAGTGTTTAAGACAACTGATATATCCTTACTTATAAAGTCGCCGCCTTCGTTATCAATGGTACTAAACTTCAATTGATGGTCATGGATTACAGAAGCGGTCGATTGACCTCCACCCAGCTCAATTAGTACCGTTCCAAAATCTTGTTCACCATCATCTAAAATGGTCTGACCTTGAGCAAGAGAATTTATAATAACAGCTTGAACATTCAGGCCAGCTTTAGAAACTGCTTTTTTAGTATTGTGAATTAGAGTCTTGGGTCCGGTAATGATTCGGCCACGCATTTCTAATCTTACTCCTACCATTCCCCTAGGATCTTTTATTCCGTCAAATCCATCGACAATAAATTCATCAGATAAAGTATCTATTATTTCCCTTTCAGGTGGTAAGTTTCTGGTAGTTGCAGAAACAGCAACCTTTCTAACATCATTATTATTAATTTCCCTAGATTGTTCGCCTATAGCAATCATTCCATTGCAAGGCTCTATTTTTAGTTGATTAGCGGGTAAACCCACAATTACATCATTAATAGTCATTCCTGATTTTTCTTCAGCTTGAACTATTGCTTTTTTAATAGCACCAGCAGCTCTATCAATATCAACAATTATACCTCTGCTTACTCCTTCAGAACGTTGATTTCCAATTCCTAGTACATTTATTTGATCTCTAATTTTTTCAGCAACGATAACTTTGATTGATGTAGTTCCGATGTCTAATCCTACATATGTTCTTGAACTCATAATAAACAAGGAACCTCCATTCTAAACGCATAAATATAGTTTAATTCTATCATAATAATATGTATGTAAAAAGATTTTATAGTTTAATAAAATCTAAAACTTACCTATTACTTTGTGGATAAGAGTAAGCCCCTACTTCTAATTTTATAACACTTTTAGATTTTAATTTGGAAGCAATCGAGTGATAATAAGGCATTTTACTCTTAAAGTTACTAATTAATACATAAACTTTATTTCCATCACGCATATATAAACGCAAACCATCAGGAAATATACTGGTAGGATTGAATGATATAACTCTAATGTTATTTTTTATATATGATGGCAAATTATTCATCGCTTTTACAACATATTTTCTTTGTTCATTATTTGTAAAATTAACTAAATAAGGAAGTTTATCAGTATTTGGATTGTCTACCGATGAACTTAAAACTTTGCCGCTTTCAAGTATAGGATAGGCTCTGTTGTTTTTGTCAGAATTATAGCCAATTACTTTGTATTGCTCAATATATATTTTCACATTATTTATACCATTCATTTTAAAATTAGCATGTTTTATTTGTGAGTTGTTTTTAGTTAATTTTTCATTTAATAGTTTGTTTTTTCCGATGACTTTAAAAACAGAATCTCCAACATGCACATTAGCTTTATTTTTTATATAGCTTTTAGAAACAATATTATTTCCTACAACAGATATAGAATTTATCTTGCTTAAAGGCGAAATAAAATAAAGAGATATTAGTAAAACTAAAAATAATGGCACAAAGAATACTAAAAATTTTTTTAATGTGCTTTTTTTTCTTGAGTTGTCTAAAGGTAATACTCTCTTTTTTTTATCTTTTGTAGAATGAGATTTAAAAATATTATTTAAAAGAAATTTATTTAACTTCATTAACAAAAACCTCTATTTTAAAATTGAGCGAGCCATATCTAAAACTAAGTCAGCTGAATTTCTACACCCCATGTTGTATGAATTCTCTTTCATCAACATTCTTTCATTTTTATTATTCATAATTTGATCAGCATTTTCAGTTAATCTTTTAACATTTAAATCATTTTCAGTGATTATTAAAGCAGCTCCATTTTTAACTAAGCTAAGAGCGTTCTTAGTTTGGTGATCAGCTGTCACATATGGACTTGGTATTAATATAGAAGGAATCCCAAGAGCCGTAATTTCAGCTAAACTAGTTGCTCCAGCACGTCCAATAATCGCATCTACTTTAGGTAAAATTTCAGGCATATTCGAAATATAGTCTTTTATTATTACATTATTTCCTACGTTAATTTTGTTGTTATCTATATAATTCATAATGGAGTCATATCTCTTTTGACCAGTTACAAAAACAACTTGATAATCACAACCATTAAAATGTTTAATTGCTTCTGCAGTAACTTGATTAATTTTTAGAGCACCCTGACTACCACCAAATATTAACAAGGTAGGTTTGTTGTCATCAAGACCATAACTGCTCCATTTAAAATCACTTTGAATGTTTGCAACTTGTTGAGCACGTGGATTTCCTGCAAAAAAGGTCTTGTTAGCTGGAAATTGTTTGATTGCATCCTTGAATCCAACAGCAATTTTATCAACATGTTTACTTAAAAAACGATTAGTTAATCCAACTACACTGTTTTGTTCATGTATCATTGTTGGCACATGCATTTTAGAAGCGGCATAAACAACTGCACCTGATACATATCCACCTGTACCAATAACGACATCAGGTTTAAAATCCTTTATTATTTTTTTTGAGTTATGTACACTCTTCAAAAATAAAGCAACTGTTTCAAAATTATATAATGAAAGAGACCTTTTAAATCCTTGAATCTTAAGAGCTTTGAATGGTATTCCTTTTTTAGGAACAATTTCTTTTTCCAAACCTCTAGTTGAACCAATATACAAAACTTCAGATTGAGGCTCTTGTTTCAATAAATCTTCAATTAAGGCTAAGGCTGGATATATGTGTCCACCAGTACCTCCACCAGAAATTATCATTCTCATTGTTTAACCTCTTTTACACCAGTAATTTTTTTAATATCATGAATAAATCGATCACCACGTTCTTCAAAAGTATTAAATTGATCCCAACTAGCATTGGCCGGCGATAAAAGTATTACATCACCTGGTTCACTAAATTTATAAGCTATAGGAACCGCCTGATCTATATTGTCAACCAATTTAATATTTTCAACGCCTGCTTTTTCAGCAGCATCCTTAAGTAAATGCTTAGTTTCTCCAAATAAAACAACGGCTTTAACATTTTTAGATAAATTAGGAACTAATTTATCAAATTTATATCCTCTATCCAGACCACCAGCTAGTAAAACAATTGGTTCATCAAATCCATTCAGTGCCATTTGAGTTGCTTCAATATCAGTAGCTTTAGAATCATTATAAATTTTACGTCCATCAGCTTCTAAAACATATTGCACACGATGTCTTACCCCATTAAATTTGCTTAACACTGATTTAATAGAATTATTATCAACGCCTTTAATTTTAGCTACTGCAATTGCTGCTAATGCATTTTCAACGTTTTGTTCACCCGGTAGCTTAATGTCTTTAACATCCATAACATATTCAGATTTAAAATAAATCTTATCATTTTGTACATATGCACCTAATTTAGAATTCCCCTTTCTAGAAAAAGGAACAACCTGTGCTTTACTACGTTTACTTAAATCACGCCATTCAGCTGTATCAAAGTTAACAACAAAATAATCATTTTCGTCTTGATTCTTAGTAATGTTCATTTTAGCATTAACATAATTTTCTCTAGTTTTATGATAATCTAGGTGATTAGAAAAAATATTAGTTAGCACTGCAATGTGTGGATGCAAAGAAGTAATTCCTAAAAGCATAAAGCTAGATAATTCCATAACAATTGAATCTTTGCTACCAGCGTTAGCAGCTACTTGGGTAGCAGGAACTCCAATATTACCAGCTACATAAGACTTACCAGAAGTACGATTTGCATTTAACATTTTATTTATCATAGTAGTAGTCGTAGTCTTACCGTTACTTCCCGTGACACCTATCAATTCTGCATCAGTTATTTCACTAGCTAATTGCACTTCAACAATAATAGGAATGTCCATTTGTTCAGCTTTTTCAACCACTGGATTATCGTAAGGTATCCCAGGATTTTTAACCATTAAGTCAAAATCATCATCCAAAATAGAAGCATCTTGTTTTCCTAAAATTACATTGACATTATCAGCTACTAAACTATCGTACTCAGGTACTTCACTTTTATTCTTTCTATCGTTCAAAGTAACCTTTGCACCCATTTTAATAAGTAATTTAGCTGCGTTAGTACCACTTTTACCCGCACCTAAAACTAAAACTTTTTTATTTGCATAAACATTTTTTATGCTAATCATATGCATACACCTTCATCTAATTAAATAATTAATAACACACCTGTTATCGCAGTTAATAATCCAACACCCCAAAATGCGAAGTCTACTTTCCATTCACTCCACCCCAACATTTCAAAATGATGATGGATTGGGGACATTAAAAATACTCTTTTACCGGTTAATTTAAAACTAGCTACTTGAATAATGACACTTAAAGTTTCTAAAACAAATACAAGTCCTATCCATATTAATGAGAGTTCATGATGCAATAAAATAGAAACAGCTGCAAGTGCTCCACCTAATGCTAAAGAACCCATATCGCCCATAAATATTTTAGCTGGTTTATGGTTATAGAATAGAAAAGCAATCAAGGCTCCTACTACTGATATACAAAAAATCATTACATCGGTCTGACCTTGTGCACACGCAATGATTGCATATGCTAAAAAGGCAATAATACTTAATCCACTAACTAACCCATCTAATCCATCTGCTAAGTTAACAGCATTAGAAAAACCGGTTAGCCAAAAAACTATAAATATTATATAAAAAGCTCCCAAATGCCAATCGCCAATGAACGGAATTCCAATAGACATTGGAAAGTGTTGTGCATAAACAAACGTGAAAATTAAGGCACCCACAACCTGTCCCAAAAACTTTTGCCAGGCTTTTAAGCCTTCATTTTGTCTTCTAAATAATTTAATACTGTCATCCCACATACCTAGCAATCCATACAAAATTAGGATGAATATTAAAACAATTATTGTTGCATTTAGCGTTTTATTAAATAACGAAACAATTAAACTAGATATTGTAATGGCAATGATAAATAGTAATCCTCCCATAGTTGGAGTACCAGATTTTTTTTCATGCCATTTTGGTCCTTCTTCTCTAATCATTTGGCCTTCATGTTTACTTATAAAATATTTTATTAATGAAGGCATGAAAATAAAAGTAAGTATAAAACTAATTAACAGTGAACCTAATGCACTGTACATAAAAATCATCCTATCTTATATTATTTAAATTTAACTGTAACTTTTTTACCACTAGTTAATAATTCACCTGGACTTAAGCTTTGCTTATAAGCATATCCATCACCAACAGCATTCAATTTAATTCCTGCCATATGACAATAAGTATATACATCATATTTAGACCAATGTTTTAAATTATTCATGGTTTTAACACCATCAGTCATTAAAATAACTTTGCGGGCCTTTGAAATGATTTGACCTGCCGAAATTGACTGATCAATAACTTCATTCCCATTTCCCAGCACTGCATATTTATAATCATTAGTAGTTAAAATGTTCTTAGCTTTTTCTAAATCCATGTTTGAAACATCCGGAATTTTACCATCAGAAGAATTATTCGCATTTACATCCTCTTCCAAGGCTAATTTCATAACTGGGTTAAATATTTGAGCCATTAATTGAGTCGGAGTTTTAGTTCCAGTTAAACGAGGCTGTTTCATTGTAATGTATAAAATATACTTAGGATTATTAGCTGGAGCAATTCCAGCAACTGAGTATAGATAGCTGTCGTCTCCAGACGCATAACCACTACGCCCATCACTGACTTGTGCAGTCCCTGTTTTAGCAGCAATTTTATAACCTGGTATTTTGTAATCAGAACCTATTCCATATGGTTTATAAACAACATCTTCCATGTGCTTTATAACTTTTTTAGCGGTTTTAGCAGATATAGGATGTCCAACAACCTGCTTATTATACTGCTTAATTACCTTATCGTTATTAGGATTATCAATTTTTGATATAAACCTAGGTTTTAACATATAACCATTATTTGCAATTGAAGATAGGGCTTGAATCATTTGAAGAGCGGTAACCTGAATTCCCTGGCCAAAAGCAGTATTAGCTTGTTCAATAGGATATTTAAATTGCATACTTCCTGATTGTTCTCCATCGAATCCTGAATTAGTAGTTCTTAAAAATTTAAATTTATTAATATATTCAGACCATGTTTTGGAACCCATTTGCTGTTCTAAATGAGCCATCGCCACGTTACTAGACAAAGCAAATCCTTTGTCATAAGTAATTCTACCCCAACCATTGGTATTCCAATCCGGAACTATTTTTCCATCAATAGCATATCTACCCGATAAATAAGTATCATTTCCATTATAATTTCCACTATTAATTGAAGATGCCATGGTAAATATCTTCATAGTAGAACCAGGTTCATAAGAATCTTGCCACAAAGTATTTCTCCAAATGTCTCCAATACCTTCCATGTTAGTAGCGTTAAAAGTAGGTCTTTGCGATGCTGCTAAAATGTCTCCAGTTTTAGCATTCATCAAAATAGCGTTCATAGTAGATGGATGTACTTCAGAATTAACATTAGACATTTCGGTTTCTAGTAAAGATTGAAGTCTGTAATCTAAAGTAGTATAAATATTGTTACCATTTTTAGCTTTAACGCCTTTGGATTTGGTATTTGGTAATTGAACACCATTATAATCTTTTTGAATATGAACTAAACCATTTTTCCCAGTTAACAATTTATTAAATTGTTTTTCAATTCCCATTTGGCCCACTAAGTCACCGTTTCCGTTTCCACTAGCATAACCAATGATGTGAGAAGCAAAAATTCCATTCGGATAAAGTCTAGATTGTTGTTGTTCAAAATGTATTCCCGTAACATTATATTTGTCAATTTTATTCTTAGTTGTTACAGATATATTTTTACCAGCCGAACCAATTTCTACTTGAAAAGCTTTTTTATTAGAAATTATTTTCATAACCTTTTTATAAGATATTGGCAATGTTTTAGATAAAGCTTGAGCTACTTTAGATTTATCGGTCACGTACAATGGGCGACCATTTGAATCTTTTTGATTTTCGCTTTTATATAATTGTATATATATATTATACGTGTTGGAATCTTCAGCTAAAGGCTGGCCACCAGAGTCATAAATTGTCCCTCGCTTAGCTCTTATAACATTAGTCTTTGTGTAAAGTTCTTTCGCCTGTTCACTTAAATTAACGTTATTCACTTTTTTAAAAATGGCTATATAAGTAAACCTTAACGCTATCAATAAAAAAACGCCTATACAAAATAAAAATAAGCATCTACCGAAGATACTACGGTTTGTTTGGCGTTTATTAAAGCTATTCATTTTTTCGTTGTTATTCATTTAACTACATTCCTTACATTGTCGTTAGATAATGATAAACCGCTTTTATTAGCAATCTTTTGAAGACGATTACTGTTTTGTAGTTCACCAACTTGTTGTTTTAAATTATTATTATCACTATGAGTTTTATTAAGATTACTAACAGTTTCGTGTAAGTTATTAGAAGCATCACCCAAGCTAACCTTAGATGAAACCAAAATAATCATTAAGGAAAACACTAAAAACAAACCCAATATTAAACTAACCTTTTCAAATTTAGAAAATTTAAGGCTAAATACATTAATATTACTATTATAGTTTTGTTGTCTATTGCGTTTTGGTTCCCTAGAAAAGTAGACTTCTTCTTGATTGCTACTTGCCAAATTATTTTGAGCCATATAAATACTTCTTTCTATTTAATTTTCTCAATCACACGTAGTTTAGCACTGTGAGCTCTATGATTGTTTTTTAACTCGTCTGAGCTAGGTAATATAGGTTTTCTATTTACCAACTGAAAATGAGGCTGCATTTCAGGAGGAATGATAGGTAAGTTGTGTGGTAAATCTTTGATTGTTGATTTCTCTTTGAAAATATTTTTAACTAAGCGATCTTCTAACGACTGAAACGTAATTACACTAATTCTTCCACCAACATCTAACAAATCTAGTGCCTGTTCTAAAGAATCTTCTAATGCACCTAACTCATCGTTAACAGCTATTCTTAAAGCTTGAAATACTTTCTTTGCTGGATGACCACCATGTCTTCTTGCTGCTGCTGGAATACTACTTTTTATGATTTCTACTAATTCTTCTGTAGTATCAATAGCCTTACTTGATCTTATTTTTTCAATTTTTCTAGCAATTGGTTTGGCAAACTTTTCTTCACCATATCTAAAAAATATTTTTACTAACTTTTCATATGGCCACTGATTTACAACAGTCCAAGCATCCAAACCTTGCCTTCTATCCATACGCATATCTAATCTAGCATCATATCGATAACTAAACCCACGTTCACCATCATCAAATTGTGGTGATGAAACGCCTAAATCATAAACAATTCCGTCTACTTTAGTTACATTTAGGGTATTTAATGCCTTAGAAAGATTTCTAAAATTATCATGTACAAAAGTAACCATGTAATTTTTTATAAATTTTTCTAGATGCTTTTGATTATACTTAATAGCAGTATCATCTTGATCAAAAGAATAAAGATGTCCATTAGACAATTGTTTTAATATTTCTTGACTATGTCCACCACCACCTAAAGTGCAGTCAACATATTTTCCGTTTTCTTTTACATCTAATTGATTGATTGCTTCTTTTAGTAAAACTGTCGTATGATCAAAATTTACCACTTATTTTCACCCTTTAAATTTAATAATTATATTATGTAACAAAAAACGAACTTTTTCATGACCCAATAAGGCTTATAGGTATGATTTTACCACTATACAATAGTTTATACTATAGTATTAAAGCTTTTTTAGAGCAAAAATAAAATATAAATAAAACTAAAAACAATGTTCGTGTTTTATTTTTATTAAATCCATCTAACTACTGAAAATAAAACAATTAAAATCCAGGCAACAAAGCTATATAAAGAACTAAATTTCAACAAAAGAAAACATAATTTTCCATATCCTATGTTCCCCTTCTTGATTAAGAGCAAACTAGTAATAAAAATTAAGCAAATGGTCCAAATCATGATTACGTATGGAAGTAATGAATATCCATGCTTATTTAAACTTATTTGACGAATATATATAAACATGATTGGCATAAAAAATTGATTTACCTTAACATTACCAATCCAATTAAATTTCAAAATTTTTTTTATAAGATTAAAAATAACTGAAAATATAAATAAAAATAATATTTGGAAAAGCAATAATTTAAATAGTTCTAATAACATATAATAATCTCCCTAATTTATTTGCAAACTCATAACATCAAATGTAAACTTAATAATAATATATTTTTAAGAAAGTGGTGTAAAAATGTCTAAAAAGAAAAAGACCGGTTTTCAAAAGGTTACTATGATTTTTGTGTGGATAATGATTATTTTAATGGTCGGTGGCCTAATATTAGGTTCTCTTATATCACTTATGAACAATTAAAAATAAAAGCTGGGGAAATTCCCCAGCTTTTTAATTATCCATTTGCTTGTAAACTTCCCGAGGCTTGCTTCCTTCTTGTGGTCCTATATATCCTCTTTGTTCCATATCGTCAATGATTCTAGCAGCACGATTGTATCCTATTCTAAATTGACGTTGTAATAGTGATGTACTAGCCTTTTGTTGTTTTACAACAAACTTTAAAGCATCGACAAATAAGTCGTCTTGTTCTTCATTTTGTTGTTCTTTTTTTAATTCCTCATCTGAAACAACCATTGAATTATCATACTCAGGTGATTGTTGTTGCTTTACAAAGTCAACAACATTTTCTACATCCGTATCAGGTATAAAAGCACCCTGAACACGAATAGGTTTATTTTTGTCAATAGGAAGATACAACATATCACCACGACCTAACAGCTTTTCAGCTCCGTTAGAATCTAAAATCGTTCGCGAGTCAATTCCACTAGAAACTGCAAAAGCAATTCTTGAGGGTACATTGGATTTAATAAGTCCAGTAATAACATCGACTGAAGGACGTTGGGTAGCTATAATCATATGGATTCCAGCGGCTCGTCCCATTTGTGCCAATCTAATAATTGCACTTTCTACGTCATTAGATACTGTCATCATTAAATCAGCTAACTCATCAATCACTACGACAATATAAGGTAATTTAGGTCGACTGCCACCATCTTCATAGTTTAAACTATCTACATAATCATTATAATTACTTATTTTTCTTTGATTATGTTTAGCAAATATTTCGTACCTATTTTCCATTTCATTAACTACTTTGTGTAACGAACGGGCAGCTTTTTTAGGTTCAGAAACGACAGGTGATAATAAATGTGGAATGCCATTGTACACCCCTAATTCCACTTTTTTGGGGTCTATCAACATAAACTTAACTTGTTTGGGCGATGCATTCATTAATATACTGGTAATTATACTATTAACCGCAACCGACTTACCACTACCAGTAGAACCAGCAATTAGGAGATGTGGAAGCTTAGTTAAGTTACTAGATATAACATTTCCATTAACATCGCGTCCCAAAGGAACCTGCAATAAATTATGCTTAGGATTATTTTGCGACTCTATAACATCCCTGAAAGAAACCATAGACACTTCTTTATTTGGCACTTCAATTCCAATTAACGACTTCCCAGGAATGGGAGCTTCAATTCGAATATCTTTTGCAGCTAACGCTAATGCTAAATCATCAGCTAAGTTAACAATTTTACTAACTTTAACTCCAATGGCTGGATGAAGTTCGTATTCAGTTACTGAAGGGCCTAAATTTACGTTTTTTATATCAGCTTCTACTCCAAAACTCTCTAAAGTTTTTTGAAGTATTTTAGTATTTTCACCGATAGCTTTATATTCGTTATCTTGGTTTCCAGTTGGAATTTGTGTTAACAAACTAGAATCCGGCAGTACATATTCTCCATCATTATTGGAAGGCTCATTATCATTAGTTTCTTTGGCTTCAACGTTTTTAATATCATCGTCTTCAGATGACTTTTGAACTTTTTCATCTTTAATTGAACGGTGAATTGAAGGTTCTAAAGGACTTTCTTTTTTATCATTACTTCTTTCATCGTTTTTAGATAAGTATTTAGTAGGGCTTTTTTGATGACGTGGGGAAACTCTATTTTTATTTAAAAATTTAATATTTAAACTCTTATACTTGTTTTTTAATTTATTAATATAATCATTTAATATATTAGAAATATCATTAATCCCTAGATTAAAGATAAACATAAATCCAATAGCAATAATTATCAAAGCAATAATAGCTGAACCAATCATTGAACCTAAAATATTAAATATGCTTAATAGAAGTGCACCAGTAATGCCTCCACCAACACTAACATTAACTGTAGAAGCTACGAAGTCATTCTTTATTGCATTAACCACATATAAAATAAAATTAACATTTGGAGTTTTTATAAAAGTAAAAACTGAACATAGTAACAATAAACCGATAGTAATTAAAAAACATCCTATTGTTTTTTTATAGTTAAAAGTAAAACTACTGCCCTGTAATAATAATTTAATCCCCACAAAAGTAGAAATTAAAAGACCTAAAAGAAATAGATTGCCAAATAAAGCTCTAAAAATAAGTATAGATAAGTTTCCAATTAATCCTAGATGAAAAACACCAAAAATAGATACCAGAATTATAAAAGCACCAATTATATTTAAGTTATAGTCACTGCTAATTAACTTTCTTTTATTCTTTCTTCTTTTTTTAGACTGTCTTTTTGTCAAACTAAAACCTCTTTATTTCAATTTATCATATTCATACTTATGTGACTTTTCAAGATTAGGAAAGTTTTGTTGCCTTAAAGCTTCATATATAACAATTGCACAAGTATTAGAAAGATTTAAAGCTCTTATATGCGTATCGTCTTGTGGAATTCTAATTGCTTTTTCAGAGTTGTCTCGCATAAATTGTTCAGGTAACCCAGTTGTTTCCTTACCAAACATAAAATAATAATCCAGCTCTTCGTTATTGTAATTAACACTGGTATAATCTTTTTCGGCAAATTTTGAAACTAAAAGCAGACGTGAGTTGTTATCTAAAGTTTTCATGAATTCAGGTAAGCTTTCATGATAATTGATATTCACTTTATCCCAATAGTCTAGCCCTGCTCTTTTTAAATGCTTATCGTCTACTGAAAAACCGAGAGGCTTAATCAAATCTAGCACTGTATCAGTACCTGCACATGTTCTAGCAATATTCCCAGTGTTAGCTGGCATTAGTGGTTCAAATAAAACAATATGATTAGTCATTTTATATAAAACTCCTTTAATTAAAATTTTGTATCTAACACACAAACATCTACTGTTATTTGACTTAATTTATCCATATTTAAATCTTTGTTAACTTCTTTCCCCCAATGCATGGGTGTCATTAAAACTAAATCTTTTTTTAGTTCATCTGGAAGTTCTAAAGTATACTTTACGTTGCTTACTTCTGAATTTGGATAATTTTTCATATATAAATCTAAAACTTTGTGATTATCATAACTACTACGATCTTTATGCTCGCCATAAAGTAAATGTCTCAACTCAATTAAATAGTTAGCGTTAGGAATGACTTTTATTAAATGGCCATTTTTTCTAATAACTCGATTGAATTCAGAATATGCGGAAGGTGAAAATAAATCCACTATTACATCAAAAGAATCATCTAAAAAAGGCAACTGAGTTAAATCAGCAACACAATAAAAAGCATTTAAGTCATTATAATCGGTAGCCAAATTAATTCCTGGCTTAGAAATATCAAAGCCTATCCCTTTATCAATATTATTACGTTTATTCAATAAATAATTCAATGGTGTTCCCTCACCACATCCAATATCTAAAATAGATTGAGAACTATTAGGAATTTTATTTGATATTTCATTAATAATTCCATTAAAAAGGCCAAAATTTATTATATTTCTCCTAGATAAAAGCATCTTTTTATCATATTCAGAGTTAACTTTATGATTAATAAAATACAAACTACCTTTTTTAGATAAATCTAAATTATGATTATTAAAACATACTATTCCATTGTCACTCACTTTTATAAAGTTATCATGACATATGGGACATCTAAACATTTCTAAACTAGAGTTAAGAAACTTTTTAGCTATCTCAATTTTTTTCATAATTACTCCTTAAATCAAGCTATTTATATCATCTGGTAAGTCAGCATGACAGTTGATATTCTTTTTGTCAAAAGGACTATAAAACCTTAAATTATAGCAGTGTAAAGCCTGTCTGCTCATACTTTTATCTTTAGGATTATATAACCAATCACCTAGTAATGGATGACCGATATAACTAAAATGAACACGTATTTGATGCGTCCTACCAGTCAGTAGTCTTACCTTTACTAAGGTAGCATTTCTACTAACTTTTAATACCCAAAACTCAGTTTTAGACATCTTGCCGTCGTCTCTAACTGTTCTTTTAACAAATGAATCCTGTAACCTTCCAATAGGTAGATTAATTTGACAGTGTTTGTGATGAATTTTACCGCTAGCTAAAGCCATATACGTTTTACTTAATTTATGATCTTTTAACTGCTTATCAAGTACCGAGTGAGCCAGATGATGTTTAGCAAATAAAACCAGCCCACTAGTATCTTTATCTAATCTAGTAACAATATGAACTTTTTGATTAGCATATTGCTTTTTTAAATAATATCCTTTAACACGATTAACTAGACTATCTTCACTATAAATTCGAGATGGAACTGATGCTAATCCAGCTGGTTTATTTATTACTAAGAAATGTTCATCCTCGTAAATAATGTTAACTTGCTTATATGAAGGTTTCACATAATCATTTGACGGTTCTGGCGGTAATACTAATTTTATCTTGTCATCTTTTTTTATTACAAAATTAGCATACCTTTCCTTGTTATTAACTATAGTTTTTCCACCATGAAATTTAATTGCCTTGAAGAGTGTTCTAGTAACTCCATGTTGCATAAGCAACGTTCTTAGTTTCATTGGTTGATTATCTTGCATAGTCCAATTAAACTCAGTCATTATTATGAACTCCAATAAACGAGTTACTTACTCTTTTCCAAAAATGAGTATGGCGATACTGTGCAAAATAAATTCTACTATCGGAAATGCTATAAGATATTGATTTTATTAAACGATTTTTGATAAATAATTGATCACAAGTCAATATATTATACATAGGATTATCTGGCACTATTGTAATCCATTCATCGGGTGGAATAATAATCGGCGAGCCTAAAGTTCTAAAAACTCGGTTATTAATTGACGCCATTTCAGAAACCTGAATAGCATTTAATTGTGGATTAATGATAGCTCCGCCGACTGATTTATTATAAGCTGTTGAACCAGTTGGAGTCGAAATACATAATCCATCCCCTCTAAATTTCTCAAAAAACTCACCTTTGATGTAAACGTCTGTAACCATGGTTCCATTAATCTGTTTTAAAGTAGATTCATTCAAAGCTACTAAATTATCGTCAGGGCCATCATCGGTATACTCTATTTTTATAGACAATAAAGGATAGCTCACACTTTGCCCATTGTCATGTTCTAAACTATCGATTAACTTAGAAACTTCATAGTCACGCCAATCTGTATAAAAGCCTAAATGTCCTGTATGAATACCAACAAATCTAATATTATTTACAGAATCGTTGTAATGATGAAAGGCAGAAAGTAACGTTCCATCTCCACCCACTGATATGACTATTTCAGGATTAAGACCATCATATTCTAATAGGCTAGAATTAGATATTTTATTTCTTAATTGGTTAGCAACCTTATTAGATGTTTTACCGTCATTGCTATAAATTGCTACTTTCATTATTCATCATCCTTAATGTTTGAATCACTACTATTAATGTACTCCAGCTCATCTTTTATTTTTAACATGTCCTCATCCAACTTAAAAGTTTTAGTAGCCGCTATTTGTAATCTTTTCTTTAGGTCATCAGGGAATTCCCCCTTATGCTTATATCCTAAAGAATGTTCAACAGTTGCCCAAAAATTCATTGCCAAAGTTCTAATTTGAATTTCAGCTAGAATACTTTTCTCACCATTGTACAAATCAATTCCATATTCAAAAACAATGTGATAAGATCGATAACCACTGTTTTTAGCATTATGAACATAGTCTCGTTCTTCTAAAATATTTAAATCGCCCCTTTTTCTTAATATGTCAACTACCTTATATATATCATCGACAAAAGGACAAATAATTCTCAACCCAGCTATGTCTTCCATATCTTGAGCTAATCTGTCCTCAGAAATATAGCGTCTAACCATTTTTTCTTTAATGCTAGAAACCGGCTTCACTCTTCCTGTAACAAATTCAATTGGTGCAGTTTGCCTATTTCTTTCAAATTCTTTTTTTATGCCACGTAGTTT
This sequence comes from Apilactobacillus ozensis DSM 23829 = JCM 17196, assembly GCF_001435995.1. Classification (GTDB taxonomy): domain Bacteria; phylum Bacillota; class Bacilli; order Lactobacillales; family Lactobacillaceae; genus Apilactobacillus; species Apilactobacillus ozensis. The sequence continues at coordinate 5,347 of NZ_AYYQ01000018.1, read as the reverse complement.
AATTTTTAATTCACTAACAGCCTGTTGATAAGGAAACAAAAAAGCATCCCATTCTTCCATATTTTTCACCACCATAGACCGTATTTACTATTTAATTTTACCATACTTTACATACCCTCAATAAATTACATGTTCACATAAATGTCAATAATTATTATATTTCTTTAAGCAAATTTATTGTATTTAGTTACAAATTTGGTATGCTTTTATATGAGTTTTACGATAATTAATTTAGTTAGGAGGGGTTAAATGTTTGAATTATTTTTATTTGTCGATCCGTTATGTAAAAAATGTATGAAAGCTGAAAACATTGTTACAAACATTTCTAACGACCTAGATTATAAATTTAAATTTCAATTTATACCTATGCTTAACTTAAGAATTATAAACAAAACTCTTAAAAAAATGGAACTTAAGAATGAAAATGTAACTATAAACAAAGTACAAAAATTATATTATAGAATAATCTTAGATTATAAAGCAGCACTGTTTCAAGGAATGAAACGTGGACGAAATTTCTTAATGTATTTACAAGAAGAATTATTATTCAATAATAAACAATATTCTGAAGAATTAATTTTTTCAATTGCAGAAAAAGCCAAATTAGATTTGGAAATGTTTAGAGAAGATCGAGTTTCTAAATTAGCTAAAAGAGAGTTAAAAAAAGACCAGTTATTGGCTAATCAGATGAATGTTACTAGTCCTGATTCAGCCGTTTTATTCGATTGCAGCAAAATAAATAGTGATGGAATTATGCTAAAAAACATAAATTACTCTATTTTATTTAAAACTTGTTGTAAAGAAAGAATCTTTAATACCCAAAAATATGGTAAATTTTGTAAATTGCATATAATAAAATAAATAAAGTCTACAAGTTTAGTTTGTAGACTTTATTTATTTTATCATTAAAGGTTAAAAAATCTTTAGGAACACGATTTATATGATAAATGTCGTTAATTTTAGTTATATATTTTCCTTTAATCAACCTATTCATATATTCATTTATATCGTTTTTAATAAATCTAGCCACAATATCAGGAGACACTAGAGTTAGATTGATGAAATTACTTATTACATAATTAAATACATAATCTTCACTATTGTTATTTAAAATATTAAAAATATATATTCTTAAAAAAATGGGATTGATTTTATATAAAGGAATAGTTCGTCTAGGAAAATGAAAAAGCAACGGACATGTTAGCAAGTTGAAATCATTTTGATAACATGTATTTTGAACATTTTGTAGTAATTTATTTTTATAAAATAGGTCTTTTTCTATTTTTTTAATACTATAAATTAAAGAATTTCTTATAATAAACTGACCAAAATTCATTTTACTTTTGAAAACTAAAAATGAATTCCAGTCACTAAATCTCTGTTCCTTGAAAATAATTTTGCCATCTATCATTGAAATTTGGTAATTAACTATTAGCTCAGAAGATTTAAAATCCCAAAAAAGTATATAAAACCCCAACTTTATTGAGTATGTATAAAACTTTTTAATCGATTGATTAAATTTATTCTGATAATATTTACTTCCTAAAATCCAAAAATATTTTATTTTTAATTTTGAATAACCATCATTTCTTTCATTAAGACGTTTAATATTTATACTGCTACATTGAAATTCTACTACATTGTCATCAAACATAATATCTGGTCTTTGCTTAATACTTGGTAGATACTTTTCAATGAAAACGTTATTTTTATGTAAAAATTTAGATATTGCTAATTTTCCAATTATATGTTCATTAGTTTCACTTTCATTGTTAATATTACAATTATAATTTGAAAAATGAGCAAAATGAGCACATTTAAAATTACCTAATTTTATGAAAACTGGATTCCCACAGGATGTACAAAAATACCTTTGAGAATTTAATTTTCTTGATGCAAAAACTTTATGGTTATTTTCATCATTCGCTGTTAGCATCCGACAGTCACCTTTTTTAATAATATACGAAAAAAGATAGCGAAAAATTCCGCTATCTTTCTATTTAAAATAATATCTAGCTAATTCTAAAGCTCCCGTATCCATAATACGCTTACCATGCTCGTCGAAAAATCTAGAATTTTTATCAAACTTGTTGCCATATTCATAGGCAATAGCTAAACTGTCTTTAATGCTTTCTTCATCGGTTCCACCTACGTTGACAAAAAATGTAAGCTCTAAGAAGTATTTACTTTTATAAAAGTAAAGATTAGAAGCACCATTTTCTATTCTTAGTACTTTAGATAAACTTATAAAATCTTCAAAAGAATTAAATTTAATAATGAAATTTCTAGTATAAGCGTCATCATTATTATTTAAACTATAATTATCAGCATTTTTTATATCATTATTGTCTATAGTAGTTGAATTACTAAAAGAATCATCCTGATCTATATGTTCACCTTTGCTTATAAATAATTCTAAACCGTTTTTATTTGGCAAAACTTGAAAAGTAACAGAACCATCTTGTTGAAATTGATGTTCAGAATCAACTTCTTCTAAAATGCTATAAAAGAAACCTTCAATTTGTTTTCGGTTACCTAATAAATCTAAAACAGTTATTCCGCGTTCATCTAAATCACTATTATTTATCAAAACTCGGATGGTGTCTTCATTTATTCTTTCCATTTCCATAAAAAACACCTCACTTCGTATTAATTGGTGTAAAACCATGATATAACATTAGAGTTAATTGGTAAACTATAAAGTTCCTTATATTTCAATTGATAAGTTTAATTTAGCAAGCAAAACCTCAACGTCATTAGATGATTTTTCTTTAGCTTCATTTAATAAAATATTTAAATCACCATATTGTGGTAAATGACTCAACAACAATTTTTTAGAATTAGAATTCTTAGCCAATAAGCCTGATTCTTCAGAAGTCATATGCCATTTTTTACCTTTTTTATCACCATAAAAATTGGTATCTGTAATTAATAAATCTGAATTTTTAGAGAAATCAACTAACTCGTCAAAATAATAAGTATCAGATGTATAAACTAATACTTTATTGGTACTTTTTTCTAAAATGCGCATAGCAAATGAAGGAACTGGATGGTGAACTTCTTTAAAAATAATCTCAAAAGGCCCTAGGTTTAGAACGCTTCCGGCATTATAAGATTTTCCAACTGTAGAATTAGGCCAATTAAATGATTTAACCATATTCAAATCAGTATCATTTCCGTATATGGGTAAAATACTTTTGTTTGGTCTTTTATTATGTAATTGCCAATAATACTGTAATACACCAATATCTGCCATGTGATCATGATGATAATGAGATATTAAAACTGAGTCTAGCATAAGAGGATCAATATTGTTTTCCAAACTAATTAAGTCTCCACTGCCGCAGTCAATCATCAGATTATAGTTGTTACTAGTTAGTAAATAAGAACTTGTTCCAACATCATTATATGGATATCCACCATAGTAACCTAAAACTTTTAAATAAATAACAATCACCTCTCGAGACAATTATAAAGCAAAAAAGAGAAATATCAAAAGATATTTCTCTTTTTAAGTAGACGGTCCGTACGAGACTCGAACTCGTGATCTCCTGCGTGACAGGCAGGCGTCCTAACCAGCTAGACCAACGGACCAAACTTGTTTCAATTGCGGGAGCTGGATTTGAACCAACGACCTCCGGGTTATGAGCCCGACGAGCTACCGGACTGCTCTATCCCGCGATAATATTATAATAAA
>NZ_AYYQ01000018.1:146-633 GCF_001435995.1 Apilactobacillus ozensis DSM 23829 = JCM 17196 | reverse complement strand
ACCTACAACCTTCTGATTCGTAGTCAGACACTCTATCCAGTTGCGCTATGGGTGCAAAAGTGCCGAGGACCGGGATCGAACCGGTACGGTCATCACTGACCGCAGGATTTTAAGTCCTGTGCGTCTGCCAATTCCGCCACCCCGGCATAATAAAATTGGCAAAGCGGAAGACGGGATTCGAACCCGCGACCCCCACCATGGCAAGGTGATGTTCTACCACTGAACTACTTCCGCATAATGCCGACTAGAGGATTCGAACCTCCGACCTCCTGTTTACAAGACAGATGCTCTGCCAGCTGAGCTAAGTCGGCATGAAAAATATTTAGTTTTTATGAGCCGTGGCAGGTTCGAACTGCCGACCCTCTGATTAAAAGTCAGATGCTCTACCGGCTGAGCTAACGGCTCATAAATGGAGGATACAGGGCTCGAACCTGTGACCTCCTGCTTGTAAGGCAGATGCTCTCCCAACTGAGCTAATCCTCCATGA
>NZ_AYYQ01000018.1:0-136 GCF_001435995.1 Apilactobacillus ozensis DSM 23829 = JCM 17196 | reverse complement strand
AACCTGCGACCCCCTGGTCCCAAACCAGGTGCTCTACCAAGCTGAGCTACTTCCCGTTAAATGCACCCAGTAGGAGTCGAACCTACAACCTTCTGATTCGTAGTCAGACACTCTATCCAGTTGCGCTATGGGTGCA
>NZ_AYYQ01000017.1 GCF_001435995.1 Apilactobacillus ozensis DSM 23829 = JCM 17196 | reverse complement strand
AATGAGCGTGGCAACGTCCTACCCTTGCAGGAGGCGATCCTCCAACTACTCTCGGCGTACAGAAGCTTAACTACTGTGTTCGGCATGGGAACAGGTGTATCCTTCTGGCTATCGCCACCACACTATTTATTTAGAAAGAACTTTGTTCTCTCAAAACTAGATATTATTAATTTCTTTTCCGAAAACTACCTAACTTGGTTAAGTCCTCGACCGATTAGTATTGGTCCGCTCCATGCATCACTGCACTTCCACTTCCAACCTATCTACCTGATCATCTCTCAGGGGTCTTACTTCCATAAAGGAATGGGAAATTTCATCTTGAGGTGGGTTTCACACTTAGATGCTTTCAGCGTTTATCACGTCCATACATAGCTACCCAGCGATGCGCCTGGCGGCACAACTGGTACACCAGCGGTATGTCCATCTCGGTCCTCTCGTACTAGAGACAGCTCCCCTCAAATTTCCTACGCCCGCGACGGATAGGGACCGAACTGTCTCACGACGTTCTGAACCCAGCTCGCGTACCGCTTTAATGGGCGAACAGCCCAACCCTTGGGACCAACTACAGCCCCAGGATGCGATGAGCCGACATCGAGGTGCCAAACCTCCCCGTCGATGTGAACTCTTGGGGGAGATAAGCCTGTTATCCCCAGGGTAGCTTTTATCCGTTGAGCGATGGCCCTTCCATACGGTACCACCGGATCACTAAGCCCGACTTTCGTCCCTGCTCGACCTGTCTGTCTCGCAGTCAAGCTCCCTTTTGCCTTTACACTCGATGAATGATTTCCAACCATTCTGAGGGAACCTTTGGGCGCCTCCGTTACTGTTTGGGAGGCGACCGCCCCAGTCAAACTGCCAATCAGACACTGTCTCCCACCACGATAAGTGGTGCGGGTTAGAGTGTTAGCACAGCGAGGGTAGTATCCCACCATTGCCTCCACCGAAACTAGCGTTCCGGTTTCTACGGCTCCTACCTATCCTGTACAAGCTATGTCAACACCCAATATCAAATTACAGTAAAGCTCCATGGGGTCTTTCCGTCCTGTCGCGGGTACCCTGCTTCTTCACAGGGATCTCAATTTCACCGAGTCTCTCGTTGAGACAGTGCTCAGATCGTTACGCCTTTCGTGCGGGTCGGAACTTACCCGACAAGGAATTTCGCTACCTTAGGACCGTTATAGTTACGGCCGCCGTTTACTGGGGCTTCATTTCTGAGCTTCGCCGAAGCTAACTCATCCACTTAACCTTCCAGCACCGGGCAGGCGTCAGCCCCTATACTTCATCTTACGATTTTGCAGAAACCTGTGTTTTTGATAAACAGTCGCCTGAGCCTTTTCACTGCGGCTGCACGTTAGTGCAGCACCCCTTCTCCCGAAGTTACGGGGTCATTTTGCCGAGTTCCTTAACGAGAGTTCACTCGCTCACCTTAGGATACTCTCCTCGACTACCTGTGTCGGTTTGCGGTACGGGTAGTTAATTACTCACTAGAAACTTTTCTCGGTAGCGTGACATGGATTGCTTCCCTACTTAATTTCGGTCCTCATCACAGCTTGTCAACACGCTAAAAAGCATTTCACTCTTTAACTGACTTACTGCTTGAACACACATATCCAACAGTGTGCACAATTTAGCCTTCTACGTCCTTCCATCGCTCAAACATAATTAACTAGTACAGGAATATCAACCTGTTATCCATCGCCTACGCTTCTCAGCCTCGGCTTAGGCCCCGACTAACCCTGGGAGGACGAGCCTTCCCCAGGAAACCTTAGTCATGTGGTGGATTGGATTCTCACCAATCTTTCGCTACTCATACCGGCATTCTCACTTCTAAGCGCTCCACCGGTCCTTACGGTCCGACTTCATTGCCCTTAGAACGCTCTCCTATCACGTGACATAGTCACGTCCACAATCTCGGTAATATGCTTAGCCCCGGTAAATTTTCGGCGCAAGGTCACTCGACTAGTGAGCTATTACGCACTCTTTAAATGGTGGCTGCTTCTGAGCCAACATCCTAGTTGTCTATGCAACTTCACATCCTTTTCCACTTAGCATATATTTAGGGACCTTAATTGGTGGTCTGGGCTGTTCCCCTTTCGACTATGGATCTTATCACTCATAGTCTGACTCCCGGACATATAAATCAATGGTATTCGGAGTTTATCTGAACTCAGTAACCCATGACGGGCCCCTCATCCAAACAGTGGCTCTACCTCCATGATTCTAAATCCGAGGCTAGCCCTAAAGCTATTTCGGAGAGAACCAGCTATCTCCAAGTTCGTTTGGAATTTCACCGCTACCCACACCTCATCCCAGCACTTTTCAACGTACACGGGTTCGGCCCTCCGGTGTGTTTTACCACACTTTCAGCCTGGACATGGGTAGATCACCTGGTTTCGGGTCTATCGCTACATACTGAAACGCCCGTTTCAGACTCGCTTTCGCTACGGCTCCGACATTTTCGTCTTAACCTTGCATGCAACCATAACTCGCCGGTTCATTCTACAAGAGGCACGCTATCACCCATTAACGGGCTCTAACTGCTTGTAAGCACATGGTTTCAGGAACTATTTCACTCCCCTTCCGGGGTGCTTTTCACCTTTCCCTCACGGTACTGGTTCACTATCGGTCACTAGGTAGTATTTAGCCTTGGGAGATGGTCCTCCCGGATTCCGACGACGTTTCACGTGTGTCGCCGTACTCAGGAT
>NZ_AYYQ01000016.1 GCF_001435995.1 Apilactobacillus ozensis DSM 23829 = JCM 17196 | reverse complement strand
TTACATTGTAAACCGTATTTATGCATGATTCTTTGAACACATTTATGATTTACTACTTTATTGTTATTTCGTAGATGGGCAGTAATTCTACGATATCCATAGGTTTTATGTTCACTCACCGCTTTTTTTACTTCGGATTCGATAAGTTGCTTATCTAAAGATAGCGTAGCTTTCTTGTGATAATAATAACTGCTTCTTGGAATTTTTAAAATACGTAGAATACTAGATAATGCGGTTTGATGAAAACTTTGATTAATAATTTCTACAGCTTGATATTGATCATGCTT
>NZ_AYYQ01000015.1 GCF_001435995.1 Apilactobacillus ozensis DSM 23829 = JCM 17196 | reverse complement strand
TGATGCATATAATGCACAACATCCCACTAACGTTGCCAAAGTAAATGCATACAATGCACAACATCAAGCTAATCTTGCAGATGCATCCGCAAAGCAAGCACATATTGCTGACCGTAATAAGATGCACGAACAAAGAGAAAATGATCCAGTCTTAACTGCTAAACATGCATTAACTGAAGCAAAAAAAGCAGTTAAAAATAATAAAGATGCATCGGCTTTATCTGATTTGAAGACAAAAGAAGAAAATGCTAGAAAAAATTATGAATCAGTAGTTGCACGT
>NZ_AYYQ01000014.1 GCF_001435995.1 Apilactobacillus ozensis DSM 23829 = JCM 17196 | reverse complement strand
CTCTCAAAACTGAATAAGATTTGATAACCTAGTGTAAGTTTCCGTAATATCCTTAGAAAGGAGGTGATCCAGCCGCAGGTTCTCCTACGGCTACCTTGTTACGACTTCACCCTAATCATCTGTCCCACCTTAGACGGCTAGCTCCTAAAAGGTTACCCCACCGGCTTTGGGTGTTACAAACTCTCATGGTGTGACGGGCGGTGTGTACAAGGCCCGGGAACGTATTCACCGTGGCATGCTGATCCACGATTACTAGTGATTCCAACTTCATGCAGGCGAGTTGCAGCCTGCAATCCGAACTGAGAACGGCTTTAAGAGATTAGCTTGACCTCGCGGTTTCGCAACTCGTTGTACCGTCCATTGTAGCACGTGTGTAGCCCAGGTCATAAGGGGCATGATGATTTGACGTCATCCCCACCTTCCTCCGGTTTATCACCGGCAGTCTCACTAGAGTGCCCAACTTAATGCTGGCAACTAATAATAAGGGTTGCGCTCGTTGCGGGACTTAACCCAACATCTCACGACACGAGCTGACGACAACCATGCACCACCTGTCATTCTGTCCCCGAAGGGAACGCCTAATCTCTTAGGTTGGCAGAAGATGTCAAGACCTGGTAAGGTTCTTCGCGTAGCATCGAATTAAACCACATGCTCCACCACTTGTGCGGGCCCCCGTCAATTCCTTTGAGTTTCAACCTTGCGGTCGTACTCCCCAGGCGGAATGCTTAATGCGTTAGCTGCGGCACTGAAGGGCGGAAACCCTCCAACACCTAGCATTCATCGTTTACGGCATGGACTACCAGGGTATCTAATCCTGTTCGCTACCCATGCTTTCGAGCCTCAGCGTCAATAACAGACCAGACAGCCGCCTTCGCCACTGGTGTTCTTCCATATATCTACGCATTTCACCGCTACACATGGAGTTCCACTGTCCTCTTCTGTATTCAAGTTATTTAGTTTCCGATGCACTTCTTCGGTTGAGCCGAAGGCTTTCACATCAGACTTAAAAAACCGCCTGCGCTCGCTTTACGCCCAATAAATCCGGACAACGCTTGCCACCTACGTATTACCGCGGCTGCTGGCACGTAGTTAGCCGTGGCTTTCTGGTTAAATACCGTCAAAGCGTAAACAGTTACTCTTACACTTGTTCTTCTTTAACAACAGAGTTTTACGAGCCGAAACCCTTCTTCACTCACGCGGCGTTGCTCCATCAGACTTTCGTCCATTGTGGAAGATTCCCTACTGCTGCCTCCCGTAGGAGTCTGGGCCGTGTCTCAGTCCCAATGTGGCCGATTACCCTCTCAGGTCGGCTACGTATCATCGCCTTGGTGGGCTTTTATCTCACCAACTAGCTAATACGCCGCGGATCCATCCTAAAGCGATAGCAGAACCATCTTTCAAGTAGAAGTCATGCGACTTTTACTAATTATACGGTATTAGCACTTGTTTCCAAATGTTATCCCATACTTCAGGGCAGGTTATCCACGTGTTACTCACCAGTTCGCCACTCGTCCCAATGTTAAAAATTAATGCAAGCACCAATTTTTAACGAGGACGCGTTCGACTTGCATGTATTAGGCACGCCGCCAGCGTTCGTCCTGAGCCAGGATCAAACTCTCATCTTAGAGATGAAAAGCTTAACTTAGCTCATCAAATTAATTGTTTTTTTATAAGCGAATTGACTTCG
>NZ_AYYQ01000013.1 GCF_001435995.1 Apilactobacillus ozensis DSM 23829 = JCM 17196 | reverse complement strand
TATCCTAGTTTTTCTTTTATCCTATTTTCATTATAATCCTTAATCCAAGCTTTCATGGCATGGATTAAGGATTCTTTTGTATCATAATGTACATTCATCATTTCACTTTTCATAATATGAAAAAATGATTCCATCTGTGCATTATCTAAACATGTCCCTTTACGGGACATAGATTGAACCACATTATATGCTTTAATCGTATTTACCCATTCATGACTTTGATACTGAACACCCTGATCACTATGAACGATAGTTTTAATTTGATTATTTTTAACAATATCAAGCGCATGTTTCAAAGCCGTTAAAGTAAATGATACGCTTGGATGTGAACTAATACTGTAAGCAATGATTTTATCAGAGTATAGGTCCATTACCGGAGATAAATAAACCTTTTGGTTT
>NZ_AYYQ01000012.1 GCF_001435995.1 Apilactobacillus ozensis DSM 23829 = JCM 17196 | reverse complement strand
AATATTTGGGATTAATATCCTAGTAAAAGTTGTCTAACTTTTGGGGTTCACATCATCCAAAACGGACTCTTTTTTAATAACCTTTAGATAGGTTAACTTCATTTTTAACCAAAGTTGAATCTTGTATAAATTGTTTCATGTTAACATCAAATATCTTCAATGCTTCCTCAACATATTCAGCATAAAAGCCGGAAATATGTGAAGTAATCACTACGTTATCCATTTTCCATAATGGATGGTCAGGATTTAATGGTTCTGGATCAGTAACATCTAAAGCTGCTGCACTTAACTGACCTTGTTGCAACGCATTCGTTAAATCTTCAGTGTTCGTACTAGGTCCGCGACCAATGCTAATATACATTGGTTTGTTATTTAACTTGTTAAAAAATTCGCGGTTATAAAAATCCTTGGTTTCAGGCGTTAATGGCAGTGTGTTAATTACCAAATCAGCATCATAAATGTCAGCTTCGTCGCCATCCATACTAAAAGTTTGGTCGAAACCATTTGCAGCATGTCCACTATGATTTACACCGATCGTATTAGCTTTGAAAGCTTGTAATAACTCACCAATTCTACCACCAATGCTACCAGTTCCATAAACCACTGCCTTTTTATTTTTAATCATTTTTAATTGATTGACAGGTTTTATCCAACCTTGTGCTCGAGCAGATTCGTCAATGAAACGGTAACTACCTAGAACCATTCCTATAACTGTTTCAGCAATTGGTTCAGCATGAATTCCGCTAACCGTTGTCAATTTAACATGTTTTTCATTTAATTTTTCTAAAGGAAAATAATCCACCCCTGCAGATAACGCTTGTATCCATTTTAACTGTGATTGGTTACTATTAAGCATTTTATCTAACAATTCTTGATTGTAACCTACAAGAACATTAATACTATCTAAATCACTTTGTGATAAATCGTCATTTTCAAAATAAATTTTTGAATTAAAATTATTATTTTTAGCAAAATTTTGCTTTAATTCTTCAATGTCAAAACTTTCATTTGGAGTTCCAACTAAAATATTCAACTTAATCACCTCCATAGTAATTTACACTTTATTTTTACTTCTTTCAAAGATTTTAACTTTTTAAATTAAACAATAAAGCTATATATAGTAGAAAAAAGTTATTTAATTCACATTAATATATGCTTATTTAAAAGTGTTTAATTAAAAATACCTTTTAAATTGTTAACATTTTCACAAAAAGTGCTATAATGAAAAATGTTGAAAGTAATAAAAATTATTTTGTGAAAGATGGCGATGTTAATGTCAGTTGTCTCATTAAAAAAAGGCTCTAATAATATCAAAGAAGATAAAAAAGATATAGATTCAAAAATTAATGAAATGGTTGAAAAAGCGCACAAAGCTTTGGATATAATGTACACTTTTGACCAAAAGAAAGTAGATTACATAACGCATCAAATGGTAATCGCTGGTTTAAATGCTCATATGAAGTTGGCAGAAATGGCACACGAAGAAACTGGTCGTGGAATTGCCGAAGATAAAGCAATTAAAAACATTTATGCAACTGAAGAAATATGGCACTATATCCGTAATCATAAAACTGTAGGTATCGTAAACGATGATAAAGAACGACAACTAATTACAGTTGCTGAACCTTTAGGGGTTGTAGCTGGAATTACTCCTGTCACTAATCCTACTTCAACGACTTTATTCAAAGCCATTATTGCAATGAAAACTAGAAACCCAATTATTTTCAGTTTGCATCCGCAAGCAATTAAAGCTTCAATCGAAACTGCTAAAATTTTACAAAAAGCTGCCGTTGAAGCCGGTGCTCCTAAAGATGCTATTCAATGGATCGAACACCCTAGCCGTGAAGCTACTACTGCTTTAATCAATAACCCTGGTGTTGCAATTACTTTAGCCACTGGTGGTCCTGGATTAGTTAAAGCTGCTTACTCAACTGGTAAACCTGCTCTAGGTGTTGGTCCTGGTAATGGACCTGTATATGTTGAAAAAACTGCTAAAATCAATCGTGCAGTTAATGACATTATTTTATCCAAAACATTTGATAACGGAATGATTTGTGCCACTGAAAATAGTGCCATTATTGATCATGAAATTTTTGACGATGTTAAGAATCAAATGGAAGCTAATGGTGTGTTCTTTGTAGCTAATAAAGATGTTAAAGCACTAGGCGATACCATGTTTAATAAAGAAACTGGACAAGTTAATGGCCCTATTGCTGGTATGAATGCTAAACAAATTGCTAAACTTGCTAACATTAAAGTTCCTGATAACACTAAAGTTTTAGCAGCTGTACTAGATGGTGTTGGTAGCAAGTATCCATTATCGGGTGAAAAATTATCACCTGTCCTATCAATTTACAAGGCTAAAGACAAACAAGATGCGTTTAAGATTGCCGATGAGTTATTACATTACGGCGGTCTTGGTCATACTGCAGCTATCCAAACTGAAGATGAGAATATTGCTAAAGAATTTGGTGTCAAAATGAAGGCCTGTCGTATCCTAGTTAACACTCCTGGTGGTCTTGGCGGAGTTGGTAATCTTTACAACGAAATGCGCCCATCACTAACCTTAGGTACTGGTTCATGGGGTGCCAATTCAATTTCACATAACGTTACTGACTATGATTTGTTGAACTACAAGACCATTGCTAAACGTCGTAACAATATGCAATGGATTAAACTACCTCGTGTATACTTTGAAAAAACATCCGTTCGCTACTTATATGATATGCCTGGTGTAAAACGAGTATTCATCGTTGCTAGTCCTAAGATGGTTGAACTTGGATATGTTGACATTGTCTTAGACGAATTGAAACGTCGTCCAAATGAAATTGCATATTCACTATTCTCAGATGTCGAACAAGACCCATCAACTAATACAGTTGATAAGGGTGTTAATTTAATGCAAAGCTTCAAGCCTGATACTATCATAGCCTTAGGTGGTGGTTCACCTTTGGATGCTGCTAAAGCAATGTGGTTCAAATACGAAAACCCTGAAGCAGATTTCTTCGGCGCTAAACAAAAATTCTTAGATATTCGTAAACGTGCTTACCGTTTTGACCAACCTAAGAAAGCTAAATTTGTTGCAATTCCAACCACTTCAGGTACTGGTTCAGAAGTAACTCCATTTGCCGTTATTACCGATTCCAAAACACACGTTAAATATCCATTAGCCGATTATGCTTTAACTCCTGACGTCGCAATTGTTGACTCACAATTTGTCGAAACTTTACCTAAAGGAACTATCGCTTACGCTGGTTTGGATACCTTATGTCATGGAATTGAATCATATGTATCTAACATGGCTTCAGATTACACAAGACCATGGTCACTACAAGCCATTAAGATGGTATTTGATAATTTAACCGCTTCTTATAATGGTGATCAATATGCCAGAAGAGAAATGCATAATGCGGCAACTATTGCCGGAATGGCATTTGGTAACGCCTTTTTAGGAATTACCCACTCTGTTGCGCATAAACTTGGTGGTGCTTTTGATAAACCACATGGTTTGATGATTGCAATTACATTGCCACATGTTATTAGATATAACTTTAAGAAACCTGAAAAAATAACTATTTGGCCTAAATATGAATCATTTAGAGCTGACGAAGATTATGCTCGAATTGCTCGTTTCTTAGGCTTACCTGGTAACACTAATGCTGAATTAAGAGAAGCATTAATTAACAAATTCATTGAGTTAGCACATTCAGTTGGTGTCACATTAAGCTTAAAAGCTAATGGCATCGATAAAGCTGATTTCGAAAATAAAGTTGACGGTTTAGCCGACTTAGCTTACCAAGACCAATGTACAACTACCAATCCTAAAGAACCATTAATTGCTGATTTGAAACAAATTATGATTGATGATTATAACGGTACTAATGTTGAAAAATAATAAAAAAGACTCCCTAAAACATAAATTTTAGAGTGAAGTGACCCCCAAAAGTTGGACAATAAAATGTTCAATAATTTGGGGGTTAT
>NZ_AYYQ01000002.1 GCF_001435995.1 Apilactobacillus ozensis DSM 23829 = JCM 17196 | reverse complement strand
CAATATTTGGAATTAATATCCTAGTAAAAGTTGTCTAACTTTTGGGGTTCACATCACTTTTGGGCTTCTTTTTAATACCAATGATGAGTTAACCAAAATTGTTTAGCATTGACCCATGAACCATAACGACTAGCTACGTAGTGGTTAGCAACTTTTTCTTGATGTCTTGGTGAGTAATTACCACTGAATAGACCGATTGATATTTGATATTTTCCATAACAAGCACCATTTCTAGCACTGTATGAACCACCTGATTCACGCATGGCAATCCATGCCTTAGCGGCGGCATTGGAACTGGATAAGTTAGAATTTAATTCATTTTTAGCAACATTTCCTACTTTAAATGTTGGCTTTTCAGGAACAACTAAGGTGCTTCCTTGAGGCAAAACATCTTCATTAATATTGTTAATTGATTTTAAAGTTGATATTTTAGTTTGATATTCTTTAGCGATTGCTTGTAAGCTAGTTGGTTGATCAACTGTTACCGAAACGTTCTTACGTACAGATGCATCAACATTATTAGATACGAACATTATTACGAATAGTGCAAAAACACCCACAAGTGTTAATGATACTTTCTTAAAATGCATACGTTTATTATCCCCTTTCACGATACTGAAAACGATATCGAATGTTTTTTACACTTTTATTACAGAAGTATTACGCTATTATTAAAAAAGATTTCAAACTAAAGACATATATTGAAAATTTAAAATACGAAACGATTGTAAATCCATTCATTAAGGTTTTCTTAAGCATATTTGACAAAATAAGTTTTTAAGCATATATTGTACTTAGTTACATAACTAATTAACCAAAGGAGAGAAGAACATGAATACCTTAGAAATTAAAAATTTAACTAAATTCTATGGTCGTACCAAGGCCTTGCATAACGTATCATTTGATATTAAACCTGGTTCTATTTTAGGTCTAATTGGCCCAAATGGTGCCGGAAAATCAACTATCATGAAATCAATCGTCGGTTTAACTAACTACTCATCAGGTAGTATTTTAGTAAATAATGAAAAATTAAAAAAAGGCTCCCGTAAAGGACTTAAAAATGTCGGTTCAATGATTGAAACTCCAGCACTATACGGTCACATGACTGGAATTCAAAATTTAAAATTATTTAATAACGGATCAACTTCTGACGCAGAAATTAAACAAATCATGGATGAAACTCAAATTTCATCTTTTGCAAATCGAAAAGCTAAAAACTATTCATTAGGAATGCGCCAAAGATTAGGTATTGCCATGGCCTTACTGAATCATCCTAAATTGTTAATATTAGATGAACCCATGAATGGACTAGACCCACAATCTACTCATGACTTACGTGATTTATTGCTTAAATTATCTAAAAGAGGCATTAGTATTTTAATTTCTAGTCATCTACTAGATGAATTAGCGCGAATCGCTGATTATTATGTAGTTATTAATCATGGTAAAGTCGTTAAGCAAAGTGATGCTCAATCATTCTTGTCATCTGATAACGCTATTATTAAGCTCAACACTTCAGATAATGCAGCTGGTTTAAAAGCTATTCAATCTATCGGTCTAGATGCACATATTGTTGATAGAACCATTGAAGTTAAAGACAAGGGGACTGCCCTTAATGACTCACTAAAGGCATTAGTTAATGCGCAAATTAATATTAACAACGTACAACGTCAACAAGAAGATTTAGAAGAATCATTGCTTAATATTTTAACCAAAGATAAGGGGGATAAATAATGCTTACACTATTAAGACAAGAATTATATAAACAAATTCATGGTAAATTTTACATTGGCTGGGGAATGATAATGTTCATCTTTGCTATGCTAATTGGATGGGCATCCAACAAGTATCATATTATGTCTGGAGAGACATACATGACCAGATTATCTGGTAGCATTCAGATTATTCTAATTGCAATGATTGTATTTGCTAGTACTATTATTTCAAACGAATTTTCATCTGGCACAATCAAGAACTTGTTGTCTAGACAATATTCTAGAATGCAGGTTTTTATTAGTAAGTTAATTACAATTTTGCTTATGTACATTTATTTGATAGTAGTAACTTTTATATCTACATTTATTGGAAGAATGATTTTCTTTAATTCTGGAAATATTATTTGGAAACAATTAGGCACCAACTTAGGTGCATATTCTCTATTTTTACTATTAATAGCATCAGCAGCTCTTTTAATCAGTAACATTGCTAAAAGTAGTGGTGCTGCAATTGGAATTGGTGTTGCATTTATCTTTGCAGCTCAAATCATAAGCACCCTATTACAAATTCTTATTTCGCACTATAACTGGTTAAAATGGAATCCATTTAACTTCATTAACGTAAATAACCAATTAACTATGAATGGTATGGATAAAATGACCTTATTATCAAACAACCAAATGATTATTGGCACAATTTTATACTCAATATTATTCATCTTTGTAGCTGGTTTTATTTTTAAAAAACGTAATGTTTAATTTTAAAAAGCTTAGCTTAAAATAAGCTAAGTTTTTTTGTATACATAGAAATGTTGATAAAAATATGCAACATGGTAGAATACTTAAATATAAGACCATTAGGAGGTCAAAAGATTGTTAAAATTATTAAAAGATGAATTAAGTTCTAAGAATAGAAAAATTTTTGCTATTATGGCCGCATTATTAGCTTTATTCGTAATTGTGTTAGGCGTAGGAATTAAATTTACAAAAGTTTTAGGTGGTATTAAATACACTACTAGTTTAGGAAACGCTACTAGTTTATTAACGATTTTTATGGTAATAATCGCTAGCACTAGCATTTCTGGGAAAGACACTTTAGCTAAAATAAACGAAGACTCAAAAAGCCACAGTCGACTAAGCATTTTTACTGCTAAACTAATAAAAATCGCAATATCATATTTTGGTTTAATTGCAGTAAACTTGGTTGCAGTAATTATTATGAAACACTTACTTTATCCAAAAACTGATTTGGATTCTGCAATTATAACTAAAATGTTAGCGGCTGCAGGTGGTAACTTAGTTTACGAATTTTTACTGGTTTCATTTGTGCTTTTAGTATGCAGTCGCATGAAAGATACTTATGCGTCAGTAGCATTAGGCATCTCTATGATATATATTACGCAACTTGTTGCCGGTATTTTTATGATTGTTTTATACACTAACCGTGCACTTAGATGGAATCCATTTAACTTCTTTTTTGTTGAAAAAGAAGTGGTAACTCCCCTAACTCATATGATGACAAAATTACATGTAGACCAAATAATTTGGGGATCATTAGGCTATGGATTATTATTCCTAATCATTGCTTATATTCTTTTTGAAACTAGAAAAATCGCTCAAAAATCAACCCAAGTTTCAAATTTATAATTTGACATATTAAAATATTAGGTCTATTATTTTCTTTAATTTAACAATGCTTTTTTCAAAGACGAGGTAATTATGCTACATTTCAGGGATAGAAAACATTAACTGGAAGTTTTCTTAGTGTTCAACATAATTAACTACCACTTTGATTAATTTAAATTGAAGGAAATGTCAGTTCGGGTGGTTCTGTTAACAACCATTAGAGATATTCACTAAGCACTTAGTGAATAATTTGGGTGGAACCACGTCTAAAAAGTTAAACGTCCCTATTGCTGAATAGCAATAAGGGCGTTTTTTTGTTGTTAAAAATATTTTATATTTAAGAAGGTGTATAGTTATGGCAAAGAATTTAGAAAGAAAATTAAGCACTCGTCATATGCAAATGATTGCATTAGGCGGTACGATTGGTGTTGGACTATTCATGGGGGCTAAATCAACCATTGGCTGGACTGGACCATCAGTATTATTAGATTACGGAATTGCTGGAATTTTTCTTTACATGATAATGAGAGCATTAGGTGAAATGCTTTACGTACACCCTATAACTGGTTCCTTTTCACAATTTGCTAGTATGTACATGCACCCAGTGTTCGGTTATTTAACAGCTTGGAGTAATGTTTTCCAATACATAGTGGTTGGAATGTCAGAAGTTATCGCAATTGGAACTTACATGGAATATTGGTGGCCTTCACTACCTAACTGGATTCCGGGAATTATAGCTATTGTATTTTTATGTATTGCTAATTTAATTTCAGTTAGTGCTTTTGGTGAGCTAGAATATTGGTTCGCTTTAATTAAAGTGGTAACCATTATCGCTATGATTTTAGTTGGTTTAGTTTTAATCGTATTCGGATTAAATGGAATTGGACCTACTGGTATTTCTAATATTTGGAGTCACGGATTTTTCACTGGTGGCGTTAAAGGATTCTTCTTTGCACTTGCAATCGTAATTGCATCATATCAAGGTATTGAATTAATTGGTGTGACTGCTGGTGAAGCTGAAAATCCTAAACACACCTTAGTTGAAGCAATTCAGTCAACGATTGGTCGTATTTTAATTTTCTATATTGGAGCTATTTTCGTTATTTTAAGTATTTATCCTTGGGATAAAATTAATAATATTGGTTCACCATTCGTTGAAACCTTTGCTCAAGTTGGTATCACAGCAGCTGCTGCAATCATTAACTTTGTCGTAGTAACCGCTGCATTGTCTGGTTCTAACTCTGGAATTTACAGTGCTAGTCGTATGACTTACTTATTAGCATCTGAAAAAGAGTTACCTAAAAAATTCCTCAAGTTAAACCGTCATGGAGTCCCATATTATGCTGTTATTAGTATCTCTGCCGGAATTTTAATGGGATTAGTGTTAAATGTAGTATTACCAATGTTATTTAAAGGTGCGGATCAAATTTTTGTTTACGTTTACAGTTCAAGTGTACTACCTGGAATGGTTCCTTGGGCCGTTATTTTGATTTCACAAATCAGATTCCGTAAACAACATCCTGAAGAACTTAAAAATCATCCATTTAAAATGCCATTATCACCATATTCAAATTATATTACTTTGATTTTCTTGGCAATTACATTAGTGTTTATGTTCTTGAATGATTCAACAAGAGTTCCATTAATTATTGGTATTTTATTTCTAATCGTCATGACAATTATTTATTTTGCAAAGTACAATAATAAACAGCAAGATAACGGTTTCAAAAATTAAAATAAAATTACATTTTGTTGACAATAATTTAAATATACTTTAATATTCTAAAGCATAATTATAAAAACCATAATTAACAACCTAACTACTTTCAGGGATGAAAGTGAAAACATTGCTGAATGTTGATTGCTAATTAGACTTTTATACTTCTAATTTTGTTGACATGCTATTAACGAACAATAAGCAAAAAAAGTGTTTTTAAAAAACATCCCTAGTACAATGGCTGTTAAGGGGTGTTTTTATTTATATTTAAAATTATAAGGAAAAGATGGTGATTAATTTTGGCACAAAAGAAAGAAGACTTTGAAAGAAAGTTAAGTACTCGTCATATGCAAATGATTGCATTAGGAGGAACCATTGGTGTTGGTTTATTCATGGGGGCTAAATCAACCATTGGTTGGACTGGTCCATCAGTACTTTTAGCATATGGAATTGCAGGATTCTTCCTCTATTTAATTATGCGTGCACTTGGTGAAATGTTATATGTAAACCCCGTTACTGGTTCATTTTCACAATTTGCTACTGAATATATGCATCCAGTTTTTGGATTCTTAACAGCATGGAGTAATATTTTTCAATGGGTTGTTGTTGGTATTTCTGAAATGATTGCAATCGGTACATACATGCAATTTTGGTGGCCAAGTTTACCCGGTTGGGTTCCAGGAATAATCGCTGTATTATTCCTATGTCTAGCTAACTTAATTTCAGTTAGTGCCTTCGGTGAATTGGAATATTGGTTCGCTTTAATTAAAGTTGTAACCATTGTTGCCATGATTTTAGTTGGTTTAGTAATTATTGTATTTGGATTTAATGGTATTCACCCTACTGGAATTAGTAACTTATGGACTCATGGATTCTTCACTGGAGGATTCAAAGGTTTCTTCTTTGCCCTAGCAATTGTGTTTGCATCGTATCAAGGAATTGAATTAATTGGTGTAACTGCTGGTGAAGCTGAAAACCCTAAGAAGTCATTAGTTGAAGCAATTCAATCAACTATTGGCCGTATTTTAATATTCTACATTGGTTCAATTTTCGTAATGCTAAGCATTTACCCATGGGATAAAATTACAAAGATTGGTTCACCATTCGTTGAAACCTTTGCTCAAGTAGGTATTACTGCTGCTGCTGGTATTATTAACTTTGTTGTGTTAACTGCTGCTTTATCAGGTTCTAACTCAGCAATTTACAGTTCAAGTCGTATGTCATACCTATTATCTTCAGAAGGTCAACTACCAAAATGGTTCAGCAAAATGAATCGTCACGGTGTCCCTTACATTTCTGTAATTTCAATTGCAGCTGGAATATTACTAGGTGTGCTTTTAAACGTTATCCTACCTTTATTCTATAAAGGTGCTGACCAAATCTTCGTTTATGTTTACAGTTCAAGTGTGCTACCAGGAATGGTTCCTTGGGTTGTTATCTTAATTTCTGAAATTCGTTTCAGAAAACAACACCCTGAAGATTTGAAAAACCATAACTTTAAAATGCCATTTGCACCTTATTCTAACTATTTAACATTATTAGTATTAGCTGTAACCCTTGTCTTTATGTTTATTAATAATGAAACTAGAATTCCATTAATTATTGGTGTAATATTCTTAGCTGCTATGACTATTTTATTCTTCACTAAATTTAACAATGGCAAGAATAAGACTATGAATAAACTTAAGTAACTAATAGAAAAAGAAATGAAATTTTTATTTCATTTCTTTTTTTGTGTTATCTTATAAATAAGTAATAAAACAAAAAACAATAAAGAAGTGGATTATATGCAAAAAAGAACATCATGTACTGCTATGTTAGTGGGTAAGGACGCTACAGTTGATGGTTCAACAATTATAGCTAGAAACGAAGATGGTTATGCCCCTATTGGTCCTAAAAAATTTATAGTTAGAGCTGCTAAATCAGAAGCTAATGGATACTTCGTTTCGCCTACAACAGGTGTAAAAATTCCATTACCAAAAGAGGCTCTCCGTTATACTTGCGAACCTAGTGATGAATCAGACCATAACTTATACGAAGAAGCTGGGATTAATGAAAAAAACGTTGCCATGTCAGCTACTGAAACAACTTTTACTAACCAAAGATTTTTAGGCTTTGATCCTTTAGTTGATGACGGCCTAAATGAGGAAGGCATGGTAAATGTCGTTTTACCTTTCATTAATTCTGCTCGTGAAGGTGTTAAAAGATTGGGTAGTTTAATTGAAAAGTATGGAACTGGCGAAAGTAATGGAATTGCTTTTTCAGATAACCAAGAAATTTGGTATTTAGAAACTGCCGGTGGGCACCATTGGGTCGCTCAAAGAATTCCTGATGATGCATATGCAATTGCGCCTAATCAAGTTAACATCCAACAAATTGACTTTAATGATACAGATAATTTTATGTGGAGCTCCGACTTACCTGAATTCGTTGAAAAACACAATTTAAATAATAGCCCTGAAGATTTTAACTTTCGAAATATTGTGGGCACTAATTCAGAAAGCGATATTTATTACAACACTCCTCGTTCATGGTACGGACAAAAACTATTTTCACCAGAAGTTAAACAAGCTCCTACTAGTCGTGAAATTCCATTTATCCAACATGCTAACCGTAAGTTAAGTGTTGAAGATGTCGAATACTTTTTATCATCACATTACCAAGAAACTGAATTTGACCCATTTACTAATGAAAAAGAATTCGATAAACAAACTTTTCGTTCAATTGCTTTGGACCGTAACCAAATTTCACACATTTTGCAAATAAGGAACGATGTAGATCCAAAATATGCCGCAATTGAATGGGTTGCAATGGGATTTTTTGCATATAGTCCATATGTACCTTTCTACACTAATATTGAAACTACACCTATCAATTATCAAAAAGCTAATAGTGAAGTAACTATGGATAGTGCTTATTGGATGTATAAAATTTTGTCGGTCTTAGTTGAACCCCACTATCATGATTTTATTAACCAGGTAAATCAATACCGAGAAATTTGCCAATCGTATGCTTTAAGACGTATTGATAACGTTGATAATCAAATTAAACAAATGCTTAATGAAAGTAGCGATGAAGATATTACTGATAAATTAACTGCTGAATCAATCATTACTGCTGATAGTATTACCAACAAGACTAAAAAACTAATGCAAGATTTAATAAAACAATCGCTAAACCTTTCAAAGATAACCTTTGAAAGTGGTGACAACCTATAAATATAACTTGACTTTTATAGGTTTAAATATTAAAATTTTATAGTTAATTATGAGAAATGTTTTAATAAATAAAAGAACAATCAAACTAAAGGATTGTTCTTTTATTTTGGATAATATATTATAGGAGTTTCATTTATGAAAAACTTTTGGAAACGTATGAATCATAAGGAAAGCCCAAGTGTGTATGAAAATAAAGATTCACATTTGGTAAGGTCTTTAACTACTAAAGACTTTATTTCACTAGGAGTTGGAACTATTGTTTCAGCTGCCATTTTTACACTGCCTGGAATTGTGGCTGCTAATAATGCGGGACCTGCTGTTACTATTTCTTTTCTATTAGCTGCCATTGTGGCTGGATTAGTAGCACTTGCTTACGCTGAAATGGCCTCAGCAATGCCATTTGCTGGATCCGCTTATTCATGGATTAACGTCATTTTCGGTGAGTTTTGGGGATGGGTTGCCGGTTGGGCTTTACTAGCTGAATACTTTATTGCTGTAGCTTTCGTAGCGGCCGGACTATCTGCTAACATTCGCGGTTTAATATCGCCATTAGGGATTAATTTACCAACCTCACTATCTAATCCAATTACGACCAGTGGTGGATTAATTGATATTGTCACAGTTATTGTAATTTTATTAGTAGCTTGGTTACTATCTAACGGTATTTCTAAAGTTGCTAAAGTTGAAAATGTATTAGTACTGTTAAAAGTTTTTGCTATTATACTTTTCATAATAGTTGGTTTAACTGCCATCCACATCCAAAATTATTTACCATTCATTCCTAAACCACATGTAAATCCGGATGGCACGCGTTTTGGTGGATTTGGAGGTATTTACGCTGGTGTTTCAGTAATCTTCTTATCTTACATTGGATTTGATTCAATTGCCGCTAACTCTGCCGAAGCTAAGAATCCACAAAAAACTATGCCTAGAGGAATTATTGGTTCACTAATTGTCGCAGTAGTACTTTTCGTTGGGGTATCGCTAGTGCTAGTCGGGATGTTCAAATACACTAACTATGCTAACAATGCCGAACCAGTTGGTTGGGCTTTAAGACAAAGTGGTCATGAAGTTGTTGCAACAGTAGTTCAAACAATTGCATCAGCAGGAATGTTCACAGCTTTAATTGGAATGATGTTAGCTGGTTCTAGACTACTGTATTCATTTGGGCGTGACGGGATGTTACCTAAATTTTTAAGTAAGTTAAACCACAAACATTTACCTAACAATGCTTTAATTGTATTGACTGTAATTGGTGTAATCATCGGCTCATGTTTATCATTTCAATTTCTTTCCCAGTTAGTTTCTGCCGGAACGCTTATTGCGTTCATGTTCGTTTCATTAGGAATTTATTCACTAAGAAAACGTGAAGGTAAAGATATTCAAGTTCCTGGATTTAAAATGCCATTTTATCCAGTTTTACCAGCATTATCCTTCTTAGCTTCCCTATCAGTGTTCTGGGGATTAGACAACGATGCTAAAATATATGCACTTGTTTGGTTTATTATCGGTGCAATTATATACTTTTCATATGGAATGCATCATTTTAAAGAAGAAGTTAAATAAATTATAGCTAAAAAATCATCTATAAAATATATATTTTATAGATGATTTTTTTATTTTTATAATTTTTTAAGCTCTGGAACTTTTAATTTAACAACTACTAGCGTAATCAATAAAACAACTCCACTAAAGAAAAATACTCCATTATATCCAAAAATAGTTGAAATATAGCTTCCCATCATTGAACCAATACAAATTCCAATTGCTTGGGCGCCTTGGTTTAAACTAAAAGCCATCCCTGTTGATTCTTCAGGAGTTCCTTTAGCCAATAATGTTTGAACCGATGGAAATAGCGCTGCATTAGCAATTCCATTTAAAAATCTTAATATACCTAGAGACCATACCCCTGCCACAAAGCCTTGGGGAGTTATAAATAAAATACCAACGATAAAACCTAAGAATAGGATAAAATGCACACCTTTACGATCACCTATTCTACCAAATAATGGTGCCGTCATAACCATCGAAATTCCTGGCATCGCTGAGATAATTCCAGCTACCACTGAAACATCCCCTTGATTGTGCATCAGCTCTTTAACAAATAATGTGATGATAGGATAAATAGCGTTAGTTACAATTTGTAAGGCAATTGATATGAAAAACATCCACGCAACAAAATGTGGATTGGGAAAATAATGCAAAAAGTTATACCATTTATGATTAACTCCATTATTGTTTTCAACTCGTGGCTTGTATTTCTCTTCAACCATAAAAAAGACTAATACAAAAAATAGAAATAACATAATTCCAGTTAAGATAAAAGTTAGCCTAATATTCAATAACTTTACTAAATATCCACCAAAAATAGGACCAATTAAAAAACCACTAGTATAACCAGTTGATAACACACTAAGTGCATACCCAACTTTTTTACGAGGTGTACTAGTTGCTACTAAAGCAATCGAATTGGGAATAACTCCATCAAAAAATCCCTGTAGCGCACGCAATAAAATAAATTGCCATACATTAGTACAAAAAGCCATTAACAATATAGTCACAGCGGAGCCTAATGAAGTCTGTAAAACTAATCTTTTTCTGCCATGTCGGTCAGCAAAGCGCCCCCACATTGGTGATGTAAAAATTACAATAAAAAACGAGATTGCATAAACAATTCCACTCAAAATAGATAATTGATTTTTATCAAAAGAACCTAATTGAACAATATATAATGGCATGAACGGAATAATTTCATTGAAAGCAACTCCAGTGATAAAAGTTCCAAATAATAAAACCCATAAATTACGTTTCCAATAAGTATTATTTTCCATAAATAATCCTCCTCTCAAATTAAAAAGCAACTGACCTCTTCTGAAATCAATTGCTTTAACATATCTTATAATTCTATACCGTTTTCATTAATCATAACTAAAGAATTTTTATCTTGATGATTTTCAAATTTTCGATGCAAAAATGAAATATATAAATCAATAAAATATCCAACTGTCATTTCTTGATGGAAATACATTCTTGCACCGTTTTCTATTTCGTTAAATTTATCAACATAGTTATCAATATCTTCTTTTAAAAATTCCTTATAACTTTTTAAACGGCTATATAAACCACTTTTAGAATTGAAAGTATTATGATAAGCAACATAAACACTATTATCGTTTTGCTGAGTACTATAAATCATTGATTTGATTTTATCTTTATCTAAATCTATGGCTTTTTTACACAATATATCTAGTGAAAAATCAGCATCTATAAGCTCTTTTATATGTGAATTATGTTTTATCATATCTTATCATCTCCGTGATTTATTAACCTAATTTCTTTCTAATTTCTGGCACACGCCACTCCAGCAGTAATAAATTAATAAGTAGTAAAATTGCTGTAAAAATGAAGACCCCGCTGTAATCAAAAATATTAGATATATATCCACCCATCATTGATCCAATAACTGCACCAATTGCTTGAGCAGCCTGGTTTAAACTAAATACCATTCCAGTAGATTTTGAAGGTGTAATTTTAGCAAGAATTGTTTGAATCACTGGATAAATAGCGGCATTTGAAATTCCAACTAAAAATCTCAATACACCTAACATGATAACACTAGTTATTAACCCCTGGGGAAAATAAAACACGATTGAAAAAATAAAACCGTAAATTAAAATTTTGTTAGCTCCTAGACGGTCACCTAACCTTCCCCATAATGGAGAAGAAATAAACATTGCAATTCCGGGTAATGATGAAATAATCCCTGCTATAACCGTAATTGAACCATGACCATGCATTAATTCTTTCACAAATAAACTAATAATTGGATAAATAGAATATAATCCCGCTTGTACAATAATTGTCGAAAATAACAACCATCCAACAATTTTAGGATTAGGAAATTCACGTAAAAAGTGAAAATCAAACATTGATGGTTGATTTTTTAACTTATCAGGATCAGGTTTAAAGCTTTCGTGAACCATCGTTAAACTTAAAATAAAAGATACAAATAATAATGCTGCAGTAATAAAAAATGTAATTCTAATGGAAAATAAGCTAGCTAAAAATCCTCCTAAGATTGGCCCAATTAAATTACCACCTACATATCCAGTCGTAATAATTCCTAAAGCATAACCCTCTTTTTCTTTAGGAGTTTCAGCTGCTACTAGTGCTGTTGCATTAGGAATTACACCAGCAAAAAAACCTTGAAAGGCTCTTAGAGCAATTAGTTGCCATACATTCGTAACTAAGCCCATTAGTCCCAGTGAAATAGCTGAACCGATTGTCGTTTGTAACAATAATCTTTTCCTACCGTGTCGATCAGCAAACCTGCCCCACATAGGTGCAGTCACAGCTACGACTACAAATGTAGCAGCATAAACTGCTCCACTTAAAATAGAAAGTTCACCACGTTCAAAGTGACCCAAAGAACTTACATACAATGATAAAAATGGAATAACTTCACTGAATCCCATTCCGGCAATAAAAGTTCCAAACCAAAGGACCCACAGATTTTTTTCCCAATTTTTATGCTGTACCATTAAAAAAATTTACCTCTTTCCAGACATTAAGTTTATAAA
Organism: Apilactobacillus ozensis DSM 23829 = JCM 17196; assembly: GCF_001435995.1. Classification (GTDB taxonomy): domain Bacteria; phylum Bacillota; class Bacilli; order Lactobacillales; family Lactobacillaceae; genus Apilactobacillus; species Apilactobacillus ozensis. The sequence goes on along the minus strand of NZ_AYYQ01000002.1, from coordinate 76,204 downwards.
TAAGTCTTAAATAATAAGTTTTCATTATATCATAACTATTTACGAACTTTTAAATAAATTTTAATAATTTGTTTGTATCCAATAATTGCATACGATAGTAATCCTAAAGTAGTTAAAACATACGAAATATAATCTATCCAACCTTTAACTAGGCTTATTTTAATGATTTTATTTCCCTTATCAATATTTTTAATAGTAATAACCTGTTCTTTATCTAGGTAATATCTAACTTTATGATTATTAACCAAAACGTTGTAGTCTTGACCTTTATAACCAATGAATGGTAAATGCAATTCTTTTTTAAATGCAGTGTTTTTTAAGTGTAAAGTTCCACTACCAGATGCATCAAAAATAATAGGATTTTTCTCTTCATCGTATCCAGTATGGTAGTAGACATCAATGTAACGCATTAAATTACTTTTAGGAATATAATCAGCAAAATCACCAGTATCAATATCCGTAACTTTAATGTGTTTCCCGTTTTTAATTCGGTAAGAAACTAGTCGATTATTTACCACTTTGCTTCCCCAAGATGAAAAGTATGCGGTGTTCATAGTTCCCCATTGATTGTACATATTCATAGATAACAATGCTATAACCGAAATTGCAAAGTAGATTGTCGGATTAGACATATTTTTTAAAACTTTTGCCCCTATTACAGCAATTAAATATGAAGTTGTAAGTAACGATAATATCATAAATCTAGTAGGAAATTGAATAACTCCAATGGGCGTATGATCTAATAAATGCCAAGGAATGATTCTTGAACTAAGAATCGTAATAATAACGGTTACCAAGTAGATTTGTTTATTTATTTTGCTAAACTTTTCAAAAAAGAAAATACCTAGCCCTAAAATAATAAATACTTGTACTAATCCATTTTTTTCAATGTACATTGTTGACTCGGGAAATCCTTGCAAAGTCTGAAAATGTGGCTTATTAATTTCGTTAAACCATTCCATCTTAACTATCATTAACCAGTAAAAAGCATTTGTACACAATACCAGCAAAGATATTTTTAAAATATTAATGTAATTAACTAATCTGAATCTTTTTATATTAAATAAGAACCAAATAAATACAAACAATGAAGCAAATACAAACGTCAAAATATGACTAATAAAAATCAACGTTAGTCCAAGCGACAACTCAACGTATTTGTTTTCCTCAATAAATTTTAAGGTTCCAAAAAATACTAATGGTAAAAACAAGTATGCAGTAATCAGGCCTAAGTCTAATAGTCCAAAATACCAATTAATAATGGGCATGGCCGTCATAAAGACGAAAGCAAATATATAGCTTGTCAAAAATTTTTTTGTATATAAAAGACAAGTATAATAAGCAATTATCAATCCTATAAAAACTTCTAATATGAAATTAAAATACAAAAGTAGCCAGGTATTCTTAATAAAAACAGATAAGAAACCAAGAAAAACTAAATTAAATTTAGGATAAAAACTCATAACCGCTGACCCCATCGTAGAGTTTAAATCATAATTGCTAAACATGTTGTTTTTAAAGGTTACAAATCTTTGCCAATGAAACGGACCATCATATCCAAATAGCCAAAAACGACATGTAAGTAAAATTAAGCAAGTTAAAACCGCAATGAATAAGAATGAAAAAATAATTGCAGCATTTTTAATATATTTGTTTTTTAAATAATTCACCGTAAAAATCTCCCAAACATTATGATATAAACTATAATAGTTTACCATTTAGAAATTAATTTAGGTAGCTAGTTTTTTATGTATCGTTAAAAAATATTATACAAACAAAAAAAGCCGTCTAAACGGCTTTTCAATAAGATTAAATTAATGGATATAGATAGTCACCAAAGTAATAAATCCAAAGACAACTCCGGGCACATTTGAAATAATAATTGGCCAATCACGATAAGTTTTGAACCAACCATAAAATGTCCATAAAGTAGCGTTAATGGTAGCAACCAATGGTTGAATAGGTCCGACTGGATTTCCACTAAAGTTTTGAATAATTTGTGGAATATATGAAATATACATTAGGGAACATGTTAGTATGGCAATTTTACTCATCAATTTTAATCTTTTAATTCGCTTTTCGCTAACTTCTTTTCGTTTATCCTTGGGAACGTAATTATCAATTTTCAACTAAAAAATCTCCCTTTCGGTTAATAAAATTAGGTAAATGTGTAATTTATATATTAATTTCAAATATATATGCTTAACAAATATTATAACATATGTACGATTTATATCATTTATTTTAAATCGTGTTAAAACTCATTAATTTAAAAAAATAGTTTGACAATTAATAAAAATAGATTTATTGTTATTAACAACAAATTAAAAATAAATGAGAATTGCTGAGATAAAGAAGAGTAGTAACAAAATTATTTTAAGCGAGCTTCGTTAGGTGCAAGGAAGCAAATAATGAGTTGTGAAAATCCCTTTTGAGCTATGTACTGAAAGTATTTATAAAGTGCATTGGTAGCACCCATTATAGTGCCGGCGTATTATTTAGTACGTTTTAGATTGGTTTATTTTATTAATAATAAATCGATGAATATAAGGTGGTACCGCGTTTTATGACGCCCTTAGTCTAGTTATAGACTGAGGGCGTTTTTTATTTTAGTAATTTTTTTGAAGGAGATGGTTTTTTTGGATAGTCCGATTCCGATTAGTATAAAACAGAATATTTTATCAAAAAACAATTCCTGGGAGGAAATTATTTATGAACGAAACAAAAAATTTAAACAATAAACCCTTATCAGTAAAAGAATATTTAGTGGTCAGTTCACTATTGTTTGCTTTATTTTTTGGAGCTGGAAACCTAATTTTCCCGCTCCACTTAGGACAATTAGCAGGTGGCAATTGGTTAGTAGCAACATTAGGCTTTTTATGTACTGCTGTTGTCTTGCCTTTACTATCAGTTTTAGCAATTAGTGTTACTAAATCAAAAGGTGTTTACGATATTGGATTGCCATTAGGTTCAGGCTTTGCTTTAACTTTCATGGTTTTAATTCATGCAACTATTGGGCCATTATTTGGTACCCCTAGAACTGCAACCGTTCCATTTTCAGTTGGAGTAGAACCACTTTTGCCAAGCAGCTTAAGTCATGTTGGATTATTATTATTTTCTGGATTATTCTTTTTAGTTGCATTTTTGCTATCATATAAAGAATCTAACATCATGAAAAGTGTTGGTAAATTATTGAACCCAGTATTTTTATTAATGCTATTCGCAGTTTTCCTACTAGCATTTCTTTCACCAATGGGTGCTGCTAGTAAACAAGCAGCTACTGTAGCATATCAAAGTGGCAGCTTCTTCAATGGATTTTTACAAGGATATAACACTATGGATGCCCTTGCAGGACTAGCTTTTGGAGTTACTGTAGTTACTGCTGTTAATCAATTGGGTAAAACTAGTGCTAAAAGTAATGCTAAAGTAACTGCTAAAGCCGGCGTGCTTGCTACTGGATTAATCGGCGTAATCTACCTAGTATTAGTTTGGATTGGCGCCACAACGCTTAATAAATTTAAATTATCAGCTGATGGAGGCGTAGCTTTTAATCAACTAATGGGTCACTATATGGGTAGTGTTGGTCACGCATTATTAGCAACATTACTTACACTAACATGTTTAACTACTGCCGTTGGTTTAGTCGCAGCATTTGCTCAAGATTTCCATAAACATTTTCCAGTTCTCAGCTATCGCGTTTGGTTAGGATTAATGTGTTTAGCATCATTCACTACCGCTAACTTTGGATTAGATACTATTATCCAATGGTCAACCCCAATGTTAATGTTCCTCTACCCATTTGCTATGGTACTAATCTTATTATCCGTATTCTCACCTCTATTTAATCGTGATCCATATGTATACTTCTTTGTAGTAGTATTCACTGCAGTGCCAGCACTATTTGACATGGTAGGAAGTTTCCCACCAGTAGTTTCACAAAGTGCATTTGGTAAAGCTTTAGTAGCATTCCAACAAAATTATCTTCCATTTGCTAGTGCTGGCATGGACTGGGTTGTTCCAGCCCTAGTTGGTCTTGTAGTCGGCTTAGGCTTTCATTTCTTCAACAAATCTCGAGTTCCAGAAACTGCCAAATAAAAGTTGACATAAATAATTACAACTGCTATATTGGTATAAATTATTAAATATAAATAGAAAGCTATGAAAAAGCGGAGTAATGATAATTTCATTTTAAGAGAGTCTCTATCAGGTGTGAACGAGATAAATGATTTATTCATGAAAGTATCTTTGGAGCTATATACCGAAATTTTAGTAACGTATATTGGGTACACCCATTACTGTGTCAACGTATTATTTAGTACGTGAGAGATAAATTATTTTAATTTATAATTATAGGTGGTACCGTGCGCAAGCATCCTTAATCTTTACAGATTATGGATGCTTTTTTTATTTTCATAGCAAAAAAGGAGATGATGACTTGGAAAATAGCGTGAGTAAATAAACTAATAAAAAAACATACGCATTATAAATTGGAGGAAACATTAAATGGAAAATACAAAAGATTTAAACACCAAGCCATTATCTATCAAACAATACTTAATTATTAGCTCACTATTATTTGCACTATTCTTCGGAGCCGGAAATTTAATTTTTCCAATTCATTTAGGTCAACTTGCTGGTTCAAATTGGATCAGTGCTGCTTTAGGATTCCTATGTACAGGAGTTTTGTTACCACTTTTATCAGTTTTAGCCATCAGTATTACTAAATCAAATGGCGTTTATGACATTGCTAAACCACTTGGAAACAAATTTGCTATTATTTTTATGATTTTAGTTCACGCAACTTTAGGGCCACTATTTGCAACGCCTAGAACTGCAACTGTTACATTTTCAGTTGGTTTTCAACCAATGATTCCTGCTAAATATTCAGGAATTGCACTGTTAATTATTTCAGCGTTATTTTTTGCAGGAACTTATATGATTTCTTACAAGGAAAGTAATATTACTAAACAGGTTGGTAAAATATTAAATCCTATTTTCTTAATCTTATTATTCATAGCATTCCTATTAGCATTCCTACATCCAATGGGCAATGCCGGAATTCAAAACATCACTCCTGAATACAAGAATGCATCTTTCTTTAATGGATTTTTAGAAGGATACAACACCATGGATGCCCTTGCTGGATTAGCTTTTGGAGTTACTGTAGTTACTGCTGTTAAACAACTAGGTAAAACTTCTCCAAAATCTAATGCTAAGGCAACTGCTTGGGCCGGTATTTTATCAGAAATCCTAGTTGGAATTATTTACGTAATCTTAATTTGGATTGGTGCAACTTCTCTTGAACTATTTAAAGTTGCTGCTGATGGTGGTCCTACTTTTAATCAGTTCATGACTCACTATTTAGGATCAACTGGAAACGCCCTACTAGCCACACTATTGACCCTAACTTGCTTGACAACTGCAGTTGGTTTAGTATCAGCATTTGCTCAAGATTTTCATAATCATTTTCCTAAGGTTAGCTATAGACAATGGCTAGCAATTAACTGTGGATTATCTTTTATCATTGCTAACTGTGGTTTAAGCACCATTATTCAATGGTCAACTCCAGTTTTAATGCTTCTATATCCTTACGCAATCTTTCTAATCATCCTGTCCATCTTTTCACCACTATTTAAAAAAGATTCAATTGTTTATATTACTACTATTATATGTATTACAATTCCTGCATTCATGGACATGTTGGCATCATTACCAGCATATTCAACTAATAATGGCTTCATGCAATCTATCATTAGTTTCCATAACAGCTACTTTCCATTTGCTAGCTTAGGTATGGACTGGGTTATTCCAGGTATCATTGGATTATTTATTGGTTTAATAATTCATATTGCTAAGAAAAACAAATAAAATAAAAATAGTTACTATCATAATGATAGTAACTATTTTTATTTTGGAAACTATTTTGTTAGGTTAGAAATATTTTCCTTAGCTTTACCTGACATTTCGGCTGCTTTGCCTTTAGCTTTACCTGATACTTCAGATACTTTACCTTTAGCTTGTCCAGCTGCATCTTGTGCCTTGTCTTTTACATCGCTAGCAGTTTTACTTGCCTTATCTTTCATATCGTTAGCAGTTTTACTTACCTTATTTTTGATATCATCAAAATTCATAATAACATCTCCTTTAGAATAGTTATAACACTATCAAATATATCTTTCAATTAATTTAAAATAAAAAAGCTAAAATTTAAACATTTTAGCTTTTTCTTATTATTTATTTACGTTCATAGCGTATTTTGTTTCTTCTTTTATTAAACGCTCTTTTTCTTTTTTATTGAACCATGGTGACACTGTAAATGCTAGAACATCATTGGCAACATAGACACAACTATTTATAAACATTGCTAATGTAGCTGAACCTTGTCTAAATGAAATGTACCACAAAATTAGTTGTGCAATTCCTGAAGCTAACCACCAGAAGTATTGATTATTGTATCTCAAGAAACAAATAATTCCAGCAGTAAAACAAATTGAAAAACTCATTGCGTCAACCCAAGGTCTAGGATCATCGGTGAAAGCACCAATTAAGTAACCAGAAATAATGAATACTATCAATGTCGATAATAGTGAAATAACCCAGGTTTTGGCAGTGAACTTACGAATCTTAGATACCATGTTCACATTCCAGTTGGCACTAAGTAAAACGGGAATGTCTAAAGTTAAAATGTATGCTACTTGTTCACCAATGCTTAAGTAGTTTTTAGCTGAAAGACCTACTATTATAAAACAAATTCCTGATAAAATTCCTAAAACACCATTAATAGACTTAGCAGCATTAATTGCTAATACACATAACACACCTAAAGTAGTTCCAACAAAAGTTAAAAATGATAACCATGTAATCGGTGCGTTTACCAATGTCATAATTTGACATCCTAAACTAAAGAAAAATAAGTAATAATTTTGTTGTGGCCATCCTTTTAACTGATGACCTAAAAATTTGAAGTATGCTGTCAACGAGAAATCCTCTTTTCAGATATTATTCGATTGTTAATTAGCACACCATATGTACGTACATTTAAAGTGATTAATAAAAAACAACACTATATATTGTACATATCTAATTTAAAAATGTAAATGATAAATTTTAATTAACCAAAACATTGATATATTATGGTTATAGTGGTATAAATATTTCTTGGAGATGATATAAAAATGGAACATTATTATTTAGTTATTATTAAGATGCTTTTAGCTATTATTTTATTATTATTATACAGTCGTATATCAACAAGTCGTAGCATTGCACCAGCAACTCCTACTGATCAAATATCTAATATGGTTGTCGGTGCTATTATTGGTGGTAACGTTTTGAGTACTGACGTTTCTATTTTAGAATCAGTAATTACTATGGCTCTTTGGACAGCATTACTATTAGCAATTAGATTAATTAAAAAAGCTAACCCTAAGATTAAACAATCTATTGATGGTTCAGACCTAGTTTTAATGTCTGAAGGTAGGTTTAATGTTGAAAATTTTGAGGCCGCTAAAATGCCAATGGATCAATTAATGCACAGTATCCATTTACAAGGTATCAATTCGATTAATCAAGTTGATGAAATTATTTTAACTGCTGGTGGAAGTTTAATCGTAAATACTAAAAAAGATAGGGACAACTCTTTGTTGGTTATTGCCCGTGGTGACATCTTAGAAGACGCGCTTGAAAAATCTGGCAAAAGCGAAAGTTGGCTTAAACAAAAATTACAAGAACACCATGTCGATAACATTGATGATGTTTACATGTGTGAATATTTTGATAACGACATTAATGTAGTCACAAAGTGAACTACCACGGTTTGAAAACCGTGGCTTATAGGAACGGTGCTGACTTGCAACTGAGTAAAGGATAACCTTGCGGTTATCTATAATTGTAGTGGTTACACCTATTTACTAAAGGCAGTCCATACCTATTGAGTTGCTGAATTGAGAATATTATTAGCTGCATTGACATCTCTAATGTGATGAGTATGACACTTAGGGCATACCCAAGCACGAACATCTAAGGTCAATTTTTCACTTTGCTGTAGTAAATAACCACAAGCAGAGCAGGTTTGAGTGGTGTTTTTAGCAGGAACTAATTCAAGTTCTTTGCCATACCACTTACATTTGTATTCCAGCATTTGTTGAAGTGCATACCAACCTTGATTAGAGATAGCACGAGCCAATTTATGATTTTTTAGCATATTTTTAGTACTTAGTTTTTCAATCGCAATCAAATCAAATTCTTTCACTATTTTAGTGCTTAATTTTTGTAGATAATCAGTCCTTTGGTTGCGTTCCTTTTCGGAATACTTGGCAACCATAATACGTGCTTTTTCAACATTACGAAAGTCTTTAATATTGCGAGGTTCTAACACACGATTGTGTTTGTCCCATGCAATTTCTTTCAATGCTCTTGCACGTCTTCGGGCTAATTTCTTTTGCCATTGATGTTTTTTATACGCTAGGTTCTTATCAAAATGAATAGTTGGCACGATAGTGCCATCAGACATTGCTATCAAATTATCAACGTTGCGGTCAATTCCAACTGTTTGATTGGTTTTCTCAAACAAGGGAACATCGACTTCAACTAAGATAGCAAGGTAGAACTTATTGGTGGCAGACAATCGCAAAGTAGCACGTTTTATCTTACCTTTGATTTGTCTACCACAACGATATGAAATGACCCCTATTTTAGGTATCTTAATGTGGTGGTCATCAATGACTTTGATGTTATTAGATACACACTTTGAAGTATATGATTGGCGTGGAAATCTACGTGATTTGAATTTAGGAAAACTACCTTTTTTCTTGAAAAATCTTTGGTAGGCATCCTGTATATCACGAGATACTTGCTGTAATGAGGTACTGTCGGCTTGTTTTAACCACGAATACTCATTTTTAAGTGTTTTAATTAACAAGTTCATATCAAATTCACGAACGAAACTACCGCCATTCGCATATCTTTCAATTTGCATATTCAATAATTGATTCCAAACAAAACGACAACAACCAAAATTAATCATTGCTTGTTGTTGCTGAGAATCATTTGGATATATTCGAGCCTTGATTGCTCTCAAAACCATTGCTAACACCACATTCCTGATGGATATTATACCATAGGGAAACTAATGTGATTCATCCCATGTTTGAAAACAGGGGTTTTCTCACAAAACGTTTCAAAAATAAAAAAGATTACTTAGAAAATTTTCTAAGTAATCTTTTTTATTTTTGAAACATAATCTGAATAATGCCAATTGAAGAAATCAAATTATTTAACATGTGCATTGTAATGTTTGCTTTAATATTTCCAGTCTTACGATATACATAGGCCATAAAGAAACCCATTTCAAAATAAGTTAGTATAAAGAAAATATTAAAGCCAGGTGAATGTGCCAATCCAAATAACGCACCACTTATTACAATAGGTAACCATTTTGCACCAGGTTGAAATACTGAATCCATCAATATTCCTCGAAAAACCAATTCTTCTAAAATTGGACTCAAAATAATGAGTCCAAATAGCATTAAAATTAATGTTAAATGATTTCGATTAAGCATCTCATTAATTGCTTGCTGATTAGAACTAGTCGTCTTGTTGTATATAACCATATTAAGGACAGATAAAACCATTTCTAAAATAATAGAAATACCGTAAAACATAATCGCCATTTTAAAATCATATGGCCGTAATTTTTGATTAATTGAATGTCTTCCATATTTCTTATAACAGGCTATTGATAACCAGATTAGCACCCCGTAGATTGCGAAGTAAGCTACGCTGGCCAAAATATTTTTCAATACGCCACTATGATCATTAATTAGCGATAGTGGCAGAAATTGAAAACCACCTAAAACTAGAACGAACATTCCAAAAAATATTAAAGCATTTCGAAAAATTTCTGAACCTTTTAGTCTACTATTCATACATAAGTCTCCTTTAGAATATAGAAGTAAATGCCATAATCAACATTATAATTCCCATCGTGGGCCTTAATATCTTAGTAACTTTTCGTTGGTCAAAGCGAGCTAATACCCTTGGCATTATAGCAGCGCCGATAATTGCTCCAAACAACAATAAGCTACCTGCACCCCAAGCTATGTGTCCTGTTGTAGCATGCATAAACAAACCAACTATGGATGTTACAATCAAAACATAAGATGAACTAGCCGCAGCCTGTGGCATTGTTAATCCCATTAGCAAAAGACCTGCAACGACTGGACCTCCACCCGACATACCAGCGATTCCAACCATTAATCCAGATAAAACACCGAAGAGGTAAGAACGATTAGGATTCATTTTTTTACTAGCTTTTTTCTTACCAAAAGATTGGTAAATTATTTGCAATCCTAAACAAAAGAAAACTAAGAAAATCAGCCAAGAATATATCTTACTAGAAATATAATGCGATAAAATTGTTCCAATAATTGTAAATGGTACGGCCGTAATCAACATTTTATTTCCATAGTTAAATTTCATATTACCTGTTCGATAATGACTGTATGCGCCTATTATTAAGGATGGAATTGATGCATATAATGAGGTTGCCGTAGCAGTTGATGGTGAAACGTGTGCTACCAATGTTAAAATTCCAAGGTATAAAGCAGCACCTCCACCACCCATGATTATAACAAATCCACCAACAATAAATCCTAATATTAATAAAAGCATTATGAATAATCATCTCCCAGTAAGATTTTATAGTTAGCATTCATTTTTAAATTTACAAAAGTAATACAAATAAAAAATATAATTGCATTATCTGAATAAATCTCAAACTATATAAAAACATATCACTATATTGAAATTAAAACAAAAAATAAAGGAAACATTAACACACGTTTCCCTTATCTTTTATTTCGCTTATTTAAAGCATTATTTATTTGATAAGTATCTTTCTTCCAAAAAATTATAACCACTATCCAAGCAAATATATATATTGCAATAAAAGTTATTGTATATGAAATAAAAAAACTAAGTTTAAATGCATTTATACCGCTCGATAGAACGTTATATATATAAAATAACAAATAAGTTATTACAGCATGCATAATTATTTCTAAATAATATTCAATACTATCAATCAAAAAAATTTCAGATAAAACACCAATAAAAAAAGTAAATATCAGGTAACAGGCTGCTGATTTAGGATGAATTACATTAGGATTACTATCTAAAGCAATTCCAAGAATTTCAATAAATGAACCAATCATCATTCCAATTAAACCTTCTTTTAATATTCTAAAAAGGACTCTCAATTTTTTCACCTCAAATCCCCAAACGCTGTTTTAAATTAGGTAAATATTTTCTACTAACATGTACTTTTAATCCGTTAGTTAAAAATGCTGTCATGTTACCGGAAAATGCTGTTTCCATTGATTTCAAATGATTAATGTTAACAACTGCAAATTTACTGATTTGAATAAAGTCATGGTTCAACTTATCAACCATATTCTTTAAACTACCGTTGGTTTCATAAGTATTTTTAGTGGTATTAATGGTCAACTTATTTTTTAAAACTTCTACAGAAATTACATCACTTTGATTTAACATAATGAATTGATCACGATAATAAATGGATACATGCTTGCTACTATTTTCTTCAAAACTTTCCAACTTATGAATCAAATCAACTACTTCACTCGATAGTTGGGATGCATGCACATCAACCAATATCTCATGTTCATCTAAATTATTATCTTGTGAGAAATTAATTTTCATGCAAAACATCCCTCCTATCATAAACTAGTCAATTAAGTTTTTTCTTTGTCTTAAAGATATTATCAATGCTATAAAAATAAAAAGCAAAATAAATCCTATTAAAATTAAAAATTGGCTGCTCAAAGTCTTAAAGTTACCTATATTGATATTTATTTGGTCTTTAAAGTTATTTACAATTTTTAAAGGCGTATTTTTAAAAGCTTGATTTACTGTATCATGCATTAAAATATTACGATAAATAGCAGAAACATAAGGTGTAGGCGTAAGCTTTATAATCAATTGACCAAATTTAGGTAACGTCATCAAAGGAAAATAAACTAAAGCAAAAAATCCTGCTAAAGTGTTAATTATAGAATAACATCCAGATAAAGCATCTTGATTATTAATTAAACTAGCGATTATAAATCCAAAAGAAGTCCAAACTAAGCTTACAAAAAGCATAGTCGGTAAAATTGTTGGAATTAAATTCCATTGAAAATTTATTTTATCGGCTAAACTAAAATAAGTACTCATAAATAAAAATGTAAATAATTGCATGATAGTACTAATAATCATCGCTGATAAAAGATAACTAGCTTGCAAATGTTTAAAATATAAATCGGTTAAACTGATGTCAGCTATCACATTGTTTGATTTATCATATACATACCTAGTTAATGCAGTTAGCGAAGCACTGATTGCAGTGGTATTCAAAGTTTCACCGATAATCCAATTATCTAATAGTCCTTTATAAATAGAAGTAGCATGCCATTGAGCTTGTAAGTTGTTTTTTATAAATAATATAAATAAGCCAAAGGAAATTAATGAAGCTAGTAGCGAAAAAAATACGTTTGATTTATTACTAAAATATAAGATTAAATTTCTTTTTGTTAGATTAATCATTTTCATCCAACCTACTTCCTGTTAAGTTCAGAAATACATCGTTCATGGTCCCGTGTTGATACTCAAAATCAAAAACATTAGATTGCATTGCACTAATTATTCTGATGGCAGAAACGTCATCTGGTATTGAAAGCAAATACTTATTATGTACTAAGCGATATGCTATGGCATTTTCATTTAAAAATTGAATGCCCTTTGAATTATCTTTAAACCTAACTTTTAAAGTATTCTCAGCATATTTTGCTTTTAGATTTGATACATTATCTGCAGCTAATATTTTTCCATTACTAATTACATACACGTAATCTGATTGCTCAGTTTCCTCTAGATAATGAGTTGTTAAAAGTATAGTTAACTGATATTTAATTTTTAAATTATTTATGAATTGCCATATTTTGGATCTAGTTTGAATATCTAAGCCCGTTGATGGTTCATCTAAAAATAATACTTTAGGCTTATGTACTAAAGCCCTGACAATATCAACTTTTCTACGTTGACCACCCGATAACGTTTTATATTTCTGATTTAAAATGCCTTGTAATCCAAGTTCTTCAATCAAGCTATTTACATAATTTTTATCGATATTTTTATACATTTTGGCTCTAGTCCAGAGATTATTTTTTACAGTTAAATCAGCATCTAGAATACTATTTTGAAAAACTACTCCAATCTTATGACTAAAAGATTTATTAATGGGCTTGATTCCATCAATTTCAACATCCCCAGAAGTAGGCGAATTTATTCCAGTTAGCATTTTAATCGTCGTAGACTTTCCAGCACCGTTGACTCCTAACAAAGCTACCAACCGCCCACTATTAATTTCTATGTTTATATTATTAACAATTGTTTTGCCTGCAATAATCTTGGTTAAATTTTTAGCTTCCAATATTCTCATAATTAATCCTCCTTCTCAATAACTAATATTTTATGGTAATTGTTGATTTGTGTAATGAATTTTTTTCAAGCGGTAATAATTAGTAAATAAGTGGTAAATATCAGTAAATAAAATACGATAATTTGCAAATGCTTAAAATTTAAGCTTGCTTTATAAGTGTTCATTAGCTATTCTAAGCAGCAAGGAGGGATTAATTATGTTGGAAATTAAAAATCTACATAAAGTTTTCGAAAATGTAACAGCATTATCAAACGTCAACTTCATAGCTCAAGCTGGACACATAACCGGCCTTATTGGACAAAATGGAGCTGGTAAATCAACCACCTTTCACAGTATTCTAAATTTCATCAATTACGACGGTGATATAAAATGGAATGGTCATCAAATTACTGAAAACGATTTTAATGACATTGGATATTTACCGGAAGAACGTAGTTTAATGATTAACTTAACTATTGAACAACAAATTATTTATTTAGCTAGGCTTAAAAATAAAACCGTAGCGGAAATTAAACCTAAAATTGATGATTGGCTGAATCGATTTGAAGTTAAAGGAACTAAAAAAAGCAAAATTAAATCATTATCAAAAGGGAACCAGCAAAAGATTCAATTAATATGTACACTAATTCATGAGCCTAAATTAATTATTTTAGATGAACCCTTTAGTGGTCTTGACCCTGTAAATGCTGATTTATTAAAAAGAGAAATCTTTTTAGCCAAAGATAACGGGGCAACTATTATTTTTTCCAGTCACAACATGCAAAACGTTCAAGAACTATGTGACCGACTAGTCATGTTAAATAACGGAAATGTTGTTCTAAATGGCGACACCCAAGAAATTAGAGATAGTTTTGGAAAAACCAAGTTGTACATCAGTACTGATAAAACTCGTGAAGAATTATTATGGCTCGATCATATAAAATCAGTACAAACTAGATTTAAAAATCACTACCTCATTCAGCTTGATAACGAATCAGCCGGTAAAGAAATTTTCGAAAAATTAGTTGGTAATCAATACACTGATCAATTCAGTCAAGAACCACCTACCCTAGATGAAATTTTTAAAATGAAAGCAGGTGAACACATTGAATAAATTATGGGTAATTATTAGTGAAACTTACAAATCACAAATAAAATCAATAACTTTCTTATTAAGTGCCTTTTTGCCATTAGTATTAGCGCTACTCGTCATGATACCTATTACGATGATGAGTAATAGTAGCAGCTCGTCATCAGGTGAAGATAACGAACCTTCAACTGCTTTAATTTCCAATCAAACTCAAATAAGAAATAATTTTGTAAAAGAATACCCTAAAGATATGGATCATAAAATAAATAACGAAAAGCAAGCCAAAAATGCCGTGAAGAATGGTGATATTGATGGGTATGTAAGTTTAAACAATAACGGGAAACAAATTACGGCAACATATCATGGAAACGATGATATGGACTCAGATGTTAAAAATCACGTCATAAATTATATTCATACTGTACAAAACAAATTAAATGCTGATAACGCTAGCTTAAATGTGAAACAAGCAAAAATTATGAATAATCAACCCATATTTAAGTCAACTGTTTCAAGTAAATCCAATCATGGTTATGATGAAAATAAAGATGCTAAACATTTATCTATAACGATTTGCATATTTGCAATGTACTTTATTTTAATAATTTATAGTTCCATTACAGCTCAAGCTATCGCAAATGAAAAAGGCTCTAAAATTATTGAAGTCATTTTCTCAAGTACCACTGCGATGAAATATTTTATTGGAAAGATAACTGCTATTGCTGCGTTAATTTTAACTCAAATTGGTATATATATAATTAGTGGAATTGTCGTTTATGAATTAAATGCAGGTAATCCGCTTATTAAGGAAAATCAACACTTTATAAATTTAGTAATTAATAATTTACTAGGAATTCCATTATTGTATACAATCTTAGGAATCATTTTATATGTAATTTTATCTGCTGTATGTGGAGCACTAGTCGTTAAAGCTTCAGATGCAAATAAAGCAGCCCAACCAGTCGTATTAGTTTCAATTGTTGCTTTCTTATTATCAAATGCTTTCCAGCAATTCCCTAATAGTTTGTTTTATAAAATTTGTTCATACGTACCATTACTTTCAAACTATTTCATGCCAACAAGAATAATCAACGGAAATGTTGGAATCAGTGAAGTATGTATTTCTATCATAATCTTAGTGGTTACAATCGTTTCGATATCATGGTTTATTGGTAGATCTTATAAAGGTTTAATGCTACAAAATAGCAATAACAGTTTTTTAATTCGTTTAAGAGATGGTTTCAGATACAGATAAAAAATAACGTGTACTCATTTTAAGTACACGTTATTTTTTTATAACTCTATATTCAATTTCATCATTTTCGTTAAGCATTCCGTATAATATTTCAGACTTTTCAGCATTAAAAAAGCCTAAGTTGACTGCCATTTCACCATCTAATTCTTGAATTCCATGATATGATTTTTCTAGAAATTTTCTTAGAAAATCCATATTTTTAATGTGATTTTTTGTTTGATCAATGGCTCCCTGTAACGTATATCCTTGATCTAAAAAATATTTAATTGAACTAATTTTCATAAAATTATGAAAGTCATAAACTCTAGAACTATTTTCGTTGCCACGCAAAGATTCAATGCAACCTTTAGATTCCCAGTATCTTATTTGGCGAGGCGAAACGTCAATCATTTTACTTACCTCACCTATCTTAAAAATAAGCTTTTTAAATTGAACTGTCGATGGAATCATATATCCACCCCACTTTTAGTTTATATACAAGAAATAATTTAACACATATTCGAGAATTAATCATTTAGTATTACAAATCAATTAAATTACAGTGATGAAACCTTGATTTAATTGATTTGCAACAGCTTTGTTACAGTTTTGTCATAATCTTTTACTATAGTTGTTAGTAACAAATATGAAAACGAGGTAATTAATTTTTATGAGAAAACAGTTAAAGAAATTCGTAATTAGCATTGTAGCTTGTACAACACTTTTAGTTTCAGGATTAGGTATGTCAAATATTAATGCTAAAGCAGATATTTCAGACCAAGATTTTGCTCAAGCATATGATGTTGCTCAGGATAAGTTAGGTTCATCATATGTATATGGAGCAGTTGGTCCTAACGTTTTCGATTGTTCAGGCTTTACTAGTTATGTTTATAAAAAAGCCTTAAATGTTCAATTACCTAGAACGGCACAAGCACAATATAATGATTCAAAACGCGTATCAGCTAAGAATGCAGACAAGGGTGATTTAGTTTTCTTCGGTAGTTCAAGAAGTAACGTTTACCATGTAGGTATTTACGTAGGTAACGGAAAAATGATTGACGCCCAAAACCGTGGTGTTGTTACTGAAAATATCAATGCTCCTTGGTGGAACTTAGTTGGATATGGAAAGTTAGCTTAATTCCATACATAAAAAGCACTCTTTTGTTAGAGTGCTTTTTATTTTTAATTATAAATTAAGTCTGTAATAGTTTTCAGCAACATCATGATACCTTAGTTTTTCTAAAGATTCATAAATCATAACATTTAAATCGTTGAGCTTAATTGACGAATAGTTAGCTAACTGAACTGTTACTAAACGCTCTGTTCGCACAATTGCTTCTAAATTTTTTGTGTATAATAGTAATATATTATGAATCATTTCGGGAGTACATTTAATAAATTTATCATTACTGGTATAAACTTTTAACTTAGCATTTTGATTAACAATATTTTCCAAAAAACATACCCCCGAGTAATCTTTATACTTATAATAATACTTCTTTTTGATTTTTTTGCAACTATATATAGTGTTATAATAGTAAATTATACTACATATAGTTAATGTTTTATGTATTTTTGTTAAACATTTAAAAACAATCTTCATTTTATGTTTAATTCTGTTAGTATTAAGTAGTTTAAAAAGACACTAAAGGAGTCACAATATTGAATTTAATAAATAAAATTAAAAATAATTTAAATCAAAGAATCGGCTTTTTTTGGTTATTAGTAGGTCTATTTTGGTTAAAAACCGTATATGCATATTTTACTGATTTTCAACTAGGTATTAATAATTTTTTTGAACTATTAATTGCCTTAATTAATCCCATCGCAACCACAGTTTTAATTTTTAGTATTGCACTATACATAAAATCAAATCGTATGTTTTATATTGCTGCAATTATTTTAGATATATTAAACACTGTGCTTCTATATCTAAACGTAATTTATTTCAGAGAATTTACTGATTTTATGACAGTTAGTACAATGACTGGATATTCAAAAGTTAATCAAGGACTAAGTGGAGCATCATTAGCTTTGACTATGCCTCATGATGTTTTTTATTGGATAGATATAGTTATTGTATTGCTATTATTGCTATTTAAGGTAATCAAAATGGATCAAAATAAGCGTAGTCTAAAAAAAGGGGCCGCTATTTCATCCATGGCAATTGCACTATTCTCAATTAATTTATCATTGGGCGAAATGGATCGTCCACAACTACTAACTCGTACATTTGATAGAACTTACATTGTAAAATATTTAGGCTTAGACTCTTTTACAGTATATGATGCTATTAAACAGCAACACAATAAAGATCTTAGAGCTATGGCCACTAAGTCCCAATTTGATAATGTCTTAAAATATACTCAAGACCATTACGCAAAGCCTAATCCCAAAATGTTTGGTGTTGCTAAAGGACGTAACGTAATTATTATTCATCTAGAAAGTTTTCAACAATTCTTAATTGATAAAAAAATAAATGGTAAAGAAGTCACGCCATTTTTAAATAAGTTGTTCCATAGTAAATCAACGTACTCATTTGACAACTTTTTCCATCAAGTTGGTCAAGGTAAAACTTCAGATGCTGAAAATATGTTAGAAACAAGTACCTTTGGCTTGCCACAAGGTTCATTATTTACTCAATTCGGTAGTGACAACACTTTCCAAGCCGCACCAGCCATTTTAAATCAACAAGGTAACTATACTAGTGCTGTATTTCATGGAAATGTAGCTAGTTTTTGGAATCGTAATAATGTTTACAAAAACATGGGTTATCAATACTTTTTTGATGCTAGTTATTACGATGTTTCTGGCGATAAGTCCCTTGGATATGGCCTTAAAGATAAATTATTATTTAAAGATTCAATTAAGTATCTGCAAGAACTGCAACAACCTTTTTATGCTAAATATATTACCGTAACTAATCATTTCCCATATAGTTTGGATAGTGAGGATTCCAAATTTAAAGTACCTAATACTGGTAGTACTTCAACTGATAATTACTTTAAAACTGCCAATTATTTAGATCAAGCTGTTAAAGAATTTTATGCCTATCTCAAAAAATCGGGATTACTTAAAAATTCAATGATTATGTTATACGGTGACCACTACGGAATTTCCAATTCTGAGAATAATAACTTGGCTAATATATTAGGTAAAAATCCAGACGACTGGAATAATTTTGATAATGCTCAACTACAAAGAGTCCCATTAATGTTTAATATTCCCGGTATTAAAAATGGCCATGTTAGTCATACTTATGGCGGTGAAATTGATGTCTTACCTACATTGATGCATTTGTTAGGTATCAATACTAAAAACTATATTCAATTTGGAACCGACCTATTTTCCGACCAACATGATTCAGTGGTAGCATTTAGAGATCGTGACTGGGTTACCCCTGACTATACTGGAATTAATGGCAATATTTATAGCAATAAAACTGGCAAATTAATATCACCTAATAAGCAACAAGATAAAAAATTTAGTAAAATTCAAGATAAAGTAAATAATGAGTTAAGTTTATCGGATTCTTTAAATCAGGAAAACTTACTAAGATTTTACAAATTAAAGGACTTTACACCAGTCGATCCAAGAAAATACAATTATTCTAATGGATTATCTAAAGAACGCAAAATCGAAGATAAATTAGGTAAAAAATCGACTAGTTTAGTTTCAAAAAATGGTGATAAGTCTACCACTGGCTTGTACAAAACAGATGCTCCAGAGGCTAAACATCAAGTTACTGATTCTAATCGAATTAAAATTGTTAATCCAGATACTAATCAAGGTAAATAATAAAAAAACCAATAATATTTATTATATTATTGGTTTTTTTATTGCTTATTTATTAAAACAGGTCTATTTTTAATTGTTAGTATATAAATATTTAACAGGTGTGATATATGAAATATAAATCTGCATATAATTTAGAACTTTCATACGATATATCTATCGTAATAATCGCTTCATTATCATCAGTAATGGTCCTATTAGACTATTTAAAAGTTGTTGATATATATGAGAATCCCATTAAATGGATTTATTTTGGAATTTGGATTTTTTATATTATTGACTATTTAGTTAGGTTTGCGATTGCTAAAAATAAAAAACATTATTTGTTAGAAACCGCTTTAGATTTAATATCACTAATTCCAGGTCACCCTATTTTTGTATTTTTCAGGTTATATCGAATTATTAGAATAATTAGAAAATATAACTTACTTTGGAAAATAGGTATTGATGGCAAGTTCACGAGTGAAACACATCGATTTATATACGACACTGGATTCATATATTTATTTTCAGTCAGTATTTTAATTTTAATAATCAGTTCACTACTGTTCGCACATTTTGAGAATTACGACTTAGCAACTGCTTTATGGTGGTCAATTACAACTGCTACTACTGTCGGTTACGGTGATATTTCACCACATACGTTAGGTGGAAAATTAGTTGCTGCATTCCTAATGATTGGCGGAATTGGTTTTATTGGTTTGTTAACTTCTACGATTACTGATTTTTTCACTAATAGTGATAAAAATAATAAAGACTATAATGATCAAATGACCCAAATGATGACTCAAATTAATAATTTAACTAAAGAAGTTAAAAAATTAGAAAAAGAGATTAAACATAAATAGGAACTATTTAGACAACTGTGTACTATGAATGGGAACATTACTGTCTGGATACAAGTTTTGCATGATTCCATTGACTGCCAATGGGACTTCTCCCAAGCCAGTCGCAATAATAGTCTGTTTACCTTGATAGGTAGCTTGATCTCCAATCGCATAAATATTTTTTATGTTAGTAGCCATGGTTTCATCAACCACGAGTAGTCGATGGTTAGATTCCAAATTAATTTTCCAAGCTTGCATGGCTTTATTGTTTGCGATAAAGCCATAATTTACAATCATTTTATCAACATCAATGTTGATAAATTCATCATCAGTACGCATCTTTTTAGCCATTAATTCAATTTGACCATTGTCAATTTCTTCAACTTTTTTAATTAAATACGGTGTAATAAGTTCTACTGATGAATCTTTTAACGTACTAACCATTCGTTCTAAACCGCGAAATTCATTTCGACGATGTAATAAGTAAACTTTTTTAGCAACTTTTTCTAACATCAGAGCCTGGTCAATTGCTGAATCTCCGCCTCCTGCAACTAAAACTGTTTTATTTTTATAATCATCAAGGTTTTTAATGAAGTATTGAATTTGCTTATTCTCAAATTTATCAGCATTTTCAGCTAGCAGTTTACGTGGCTTAAAGGAACCATTACCTGTAGCAATAATTATTGCACGACTTTTAGTAATTTCCTTATCAGTTGTTATTTTAAATAAGTTATCAACCTTTTCCACATCATTGACGGTTGTATTTAATTTTATTTCCGGATTCATGGTCAATAATTGAGACTTTAAATTTTTAATTAACTCTCTTCCAGTAAGACCAGTAAAACCAGCTACATCTAAGATTGTCTTTTCCGGATACAAAGCATTAACTTGTCCACCCAATTCTGAGAGACTTTCAATTATCTGAAACTTAGCATTTCGAAGGCCTGAATAAAATCCGGCAAACATTCCAATTGGCCCTCCACCAATAATTGTAATATCATAAATATTTTCATTCATTTTGTTTATCTCCTTTTATTTGACTTTCATTTAAGATATTATTAGTCATATAATTATACTTTAGCAAAGGAAGTACAATAATGCACAATAAACGTAAAAAGATTCTAATTGGTTTGGTACTACTAGTAGAATTTATAGTTTTTATTACGAGCACTCTTTGGATATTTAGAGGAAGTGTCCTAAACGATTTAAAAGTAAAACAAACTTCTACCGCAACCATATTCATACCTGGATATGGTGGAAATGCTGTATCAACTAATGATTTTATTGAACAGTTCAACGAACATAAGGTAGCTAAAAGAACTTTAAGATTACACATCTCTAGTGATGGAAAAGTTTCTACGATTAAGCAGTATGCTAAAGTAGGCAATAATAATCCATTAGTACAACTACTATTTTCTGACAATACGCATCCCATCAAAGAAAGTTACCAAATGTCTAATGTGATGAAATACTTATATAAAAATTACCATATTAAATCTGTTAATTTAATTGGACACTCTTCCGGTGGACAAATTGCATATGAATATATGGTTAACCATCCAAATGAAAAAAATGTTCCTAAAGTAAATAAGTTTGTAAGTATTGCTAATGACTATCCCAAAAAAGATCCCCGTGTTAAAAATTTACCTAAAAATTTAGAGGTATTAAACATTGCTGGTGAGATTTATAACTTTGGAACTGACGCTGAAGAAGCAGTTGATATTGTAAAGCCAATGGGTAAATTAGTTGCCCCACATGTTAAGAGCTATAAGTTCCATTTATACAAAGCTGGACCACTATCTGCCGAACATTCTATGCTACATGAAAATCCAGAAATCGACAAGATAATTGCCGAATTTCTATTCAAATAAAAGGTCGTTTAAGGACGACCTTTTTTATTTTATACTTTAAGTTTTTCTAATTTAGCAATATAATACAGCTAACATGTTATTACATGTTCAAACATATTTATTTGGGGGTTCTTTGGATTATGGCAAATAAAAAGTTAATTTTAGACTTGGACACAGGAGTAGACGACGCAATGGCAATTGCTTATGCAGTCGCTGCTCCTAATGCTGATTTAGTAGGAATAGTTAGTTCCTATGGTAACGTTGTAGTAGAACAAGCTGCTAAAAACTCTTTGAAAATTTTAGAATTATTAGGCGCAACGGATGTACCTGTTTACATAGGTGAATCGCATTCGGAAATGACAGACCATTTTGATGTAATGCCCGTTTCCGCTCACATTCATGGTAAAAATGGTATCGGTGAAGTTGATTTGCCAGAACCACAAAGAAAACCTGAAAAAGAATCAGGAGTTGATTTCTTTATCGAAGCTGCTCGTAAATGGGGTAAGGATTTAACTATTATTCCTACCGGACCATTAACTAATTTGGCTGCAGCTTTGAAAAAAGACCCTGAAATAGCCGATTTAATTGGCAATGTAACTTTAATGGGTGGTGCTTTAACCGTACCTGGTAACGTGACACCATTTGCAGAAGCTAACATTCAACAAGATGCTGAAGCTGCTAACTATGTATTCACAAATAAATTACATGATACTATGGTTGGTTTAGATGTTACTTTAAGAACCCTACTAACTAAAAAAGAAACTCAGCAATGGAGAGATTTAGGCACTGCTGCTGGTGAAAAATTTGCCGATATTGTAGATTACTACATTAATATTTATGATGAAATGTATCCTGAACTTGGCGGTTGTTCATTACATGATCCATTAGCAGTTGGAATTGCATGTGATCCATCATTTGCCACTACCTTAGATATTGATATGGTTGTAAATTCTGACAAAGAAAAATATGGCCGTACAATTGGTGATACTGCAAGATTAAGTGATGCTAATCCTTCCGTAAGTGTGGCTATTCAAGTTGAAAAAGACAGATATCTAGCTACATTCATGGAATACTTAACTACCCTATTCAAAAATAATAAATAAAAACAACACAAAAAGATGTCTAGTGTAAGCTAGACATCTTTTTTATTTAAAATATTTTTCTAAATAGTAAGCCACCCCATCTTGATCATGATCAAGTGTAGTATCATTACCTATTTTTTTGATATTATCTTTGGCATTATCCATCACTACCCCCAGTTTAGCCGCTTGTAGCATTTCTATATCATTTTCAGCATCGCCGAAGGTCATTAAATTATTAAAATCTAAATCTAATTTACGCAAAAGATGTTCCAGTCCATTTGCTTTATTTACACTTGGCTTTAAAAATTCCATAATTTGAGGCTGTGAACGGACAATGTGGTAATTATTTTTAATATCATCAGGCATTGTACTTCTTACACTATCTAATTTTTCAGCACTTGCTGACATAATAGCCTTACTGTATTTTTGATTAGGTAGTTCCTCAAATTTAGCGTTAACAAATTTTAAATTAGCATTCAAAACTTCTTTATAATCAGATTTCACTAAATCAGTTAATGAATAAACTTGTTTAAAATCTAATACATCTAATGGTAAATTATTAGCCTTCGCAAAATCGTGAATTAATTTAAAACCTTTTAACTTTAAACTATCTTGAAACAAAACCTCTTTGGTAGCATTTTTAATCACCATACCACCATTAAAAGTTACAGTATAATCATTGGGCCCTAATAAGTCTAATTGTTCAACATAACGCCAAACCGCATTGATTGGACGGCCTGTGCAAAGCACTACTTTAATTCCATTTGCATGGAGTTCTTTTAAAACTTTTTCATTACGCTCACTAATATTTTTATTTGAATTTAATAAAGTATTATCTAAATCCAAAGCAATTAATTTAATCAAATTACTCAACTCCCTAATGATAATTTTAAACTAAAAATAAAAAAAGCACTAACTAAACATAGTTAGCACTTCATTAAAAGTTCATTATTAAGTTTTAGATTAAGCTCCTAGCTGTGATTCTAGTTCGCGAAGTTCAGCTTCACGCACAGATCTAGGTAAGAATCGACGGATTTCTTCTTCATTGTATCCAATTTCCAAACGTTTATCATCAAAAATGATTGGACGTTTAATCAAATCAGGATATTTAACCACCAAATCGACTAATTCAGACAATGATAATTCATCTAAGTCTAAGTTTAGTTTTTTAAAAATATTTGAACGAGTAGAAATAATGTCTTCACTGCCATTTTCAGTTAGACGAAGTATTTGCTTAATCTCATCCACATTTAGAGGATTGGAATTAATGTTTCTTTCCTTAAATGCTATATTGTGAGCTTTTAACCAAGCTCTAGCTTTACGACTTGATGCACTACTAGGTGCTACATAAAGATTCAACATACTTATCACTCCTCAATCGTTAAAAAAACGATATAATGTCAATTTACTTACAAAAAATACGTAATATTGACTACTTCAATAGTATCATAAATAAAGTAATTAGTTCATAATGTTTATTTATTTAAACATTCCTTAAACATTTTCTCATAAAAGTAGTGAATAAATAAATTTACACGACCTTAAAATAAGATTATAATTTTACTAACAATCTTATTTAGCAGGGAGTGACTAAATGAAAATAAACATTTTAACTACAAGCGATACACATGGTTTTATCTTTCCTACTAATTACGTAAAAAATAATGAAGAAATGCCCTTTGGGATGCTAAAAGTTGCTAGTTGTCTAAAAGATTTGAAAAAAAAATTAGATAATGTGGTAACTATTGATAATGGAGATTTTTTAGAAGGATCACCACTTGCGTATTACATAGCAAAGGTTTTAAATCAAACTTCACCAAAACAAATTGATGACGTTTTTAACCTAATGGATTATGATTATGGAATTTTAGGCAATCACGAATTTAATTACGGAATTAATTACCTTAAAAATACGATTAAAGAATCTAATCGTAAATTTTTATGTGCTAATATTTTAAATGAAAAAGATGAACCTGCTTTTGGCACAGCCTATAATATCAAAAGTATTAACGGAGTTAAGGTCGGTTTTTTAGGTTTAACTACACAAGGAACTAATAAGTGGGCTAATTATGGAAATTTAAATGGCTTAAAAATTGTTTCAGCAGTACAAGCTGCCAAAAAATACATACCAATTATGAAAAAAGAAGCTGACGTTATTATAGTTAGCTATCACGGTGGTTTTGAACGTGATTTAAAAGGAAATTTAACGGAAAAGTTTTCTGGAGAAAATGAAAGTTATCAACTACTAAAAGAAGTTAAAGGCATTGATGCGTTAATAACGGGACATCAACACCGTAAAATGTCTGGCAAATTATTTGGCGTCCCAATCGTTCAAGAAGGTCGTAGAGGCCAATATGTAGGCAAAATAACTTTGAACGTTAACAAAGAACATAAAGTAACCAGTAGCAACGCTGAATTAATTTCCACTGGTGATTACACTCTAGATGCTCGCATTAAAAAACAAGTGACACCAATTCAAAATCAATTAAATCAGTGGTTAGATAAACCTCTAGCTAAAATTGATGGGTGTATGAAATTCAGTAACCCATTTGAAGTCAGATTAAATAAAAATAGTTTTATTCAGTTTGTCCAAAAAGTTCAAATGGATAAAATGGGCGTGGATATATCGGCTACCGCACTTTTTAATAATGAAGCTCATGGATTTGAAAATCCTATCACCATGCGCAACATTATAACTAATTACGTCTATCCTAATTCCTTATCTGTCTTAGAAATTAATGGTAGTGAATTAAAAAAGGCCATTGAAATTAGTGCCAACTATTTCGCGGTTGATAATAATAAAATTATAGTTAATCCTAATTTCTTATATCCTAAAGCTAGACACTATAACTATGATATGTATGAAGGCATTGATTATACAATTAATGTTAGTAAACCGGTTGGCGAACGTGTGGAAAAAATAACTTATCACGGAAAAAATATTACTAAAAATCAAAAGTTAAAAATCGTTTTGAATCAATACCGAGCCTCTGGTGGTGGGCATTTTCCAATGTTCAATGATGCAAAAGTCATAAAAAGTGACCCAACTCCGATGAGTCAAGTGATTGCTGAATATTTAAAATATCATAAGCTGATAAAAGCTGAAAATAATCATAATTTTAAAATAATAAAAAAGTAACTCCTTTGACGTTTTGGAGTTACTTTTTTATTTAGCTATTTTTTTACGTTTACCAACATACTGAACTGCTCTTAGTTTTCTAATCGTAGTAACTTTAATTTTACCAGGGTATACTAACTCAGATTCAATCCTATTCTTTACATCATTAGTAATTTTTTTACTTTGATTATCATCAACTAATTCAGGGTTCAAAATAATTCTAATTTCACGACCAGCTTGGATTGCATAGCTTTCTTTAACACCACTTTGTTCATTAGCTATATGCTCTAAGCTCTTCAATCGATTTACATATTCTTCAACTGACTCACTTCTAGCACCAGGACGTGCTCCAGAAATGGCATCCGCTGTAGCCACTAATTTTGAAATTAAGTTAGTTGGTTCAACATCCCCATGATGAGAAGCAATCGCATTAATAACTACTGCATCCTCATTGAAGGCTGTTGTTAAATCAACCCCAAGTTCCACATGTGTCCCATCAATTTCATGGTCAATAGCCTTACCAATATCATGAAACAAGCCTGCTCTGCGAGCTAAACTAACATTTAAACCTAGTTCAGATGCTAAGATTCCAGATATTTGAGCTACTTCAATCGAATGTGATAAAACATTTTGACCATAACTGGTTCTAAACTTAAGTTTACCTAATATCTTTAATAAATCAGGATTAATGTGCTTAAGATTGAGAATACGAGCAGCATGTTCACCAACTGCTCTTAATTCATTATGCACATCTTGGGTAGAAATGCTTACTTGTTTTTCAATTCCATTAGGAGTTATTTGACGAGAAATAATTAATTTTTCTAAGACATTTCTAGCTATTTCTCTACGAATTGGATCATGTGTCGCAATTTGTAGCAAAAGTGGATCGCGTTCATCAAAAATCAAATCAGTTCCCGTTAATGATTCGATAATTCTAAGGCATTGCTCATCATGCATAATTAATTTTAATTTGATATCACCATTTGGCAATAAAATCGATTTATCAATATGATTACGTGGCTCATCTTTGGGCCCTCTTTGAATTGAATCAATAATTAAATCATTAGCTATTTTCTTAGCATTAGCCCTAATCTCTTCATTTTGATAACGAACTTCAACGTCTTTTTCACGACTTAATTCGTTCTTAGCTGCATTAATAATGCTTTCCCTAGCCTCACTTTTACTAGTTTGACTTTGATTTTCTAGTAAAGATGCTCGCTGTGACAATAATGATTCTGCCTCATTTTTTAAATTATCTAGTTCTTGTTGAACATTATCATTCGCTGTTTCTTGTTCCTTAAGGTATTCAGAATAATCCATCAAACGCTTTTTAGTTTGCGACAAATAGCGCTCTCTTTGCTCGATTCTTTGCTGACGGTTATCGTTTTCTTTAGCCTGATAATCAATGTCTTCTTGTGTACTTAAACGATACTTTTCAGTTTCTTGCTTACTTTCGTGAATAAGTGTCGAACATTGTTTTTTTACATCTTTATCATTTTGAACTAAATAATTTTTAGCCGCTTGCTTAGATTTTTTAATTTTTTGATTAATTTGTCTTTTGTCGAAAATAATTCCACAAACAACACTAATTAAACCTAATAATAACAAAATACTTGTTTGTGCCAATCCATCTCCTCCTTCCTAAATAATATTAACAGGATTAATTATACTATTAAAATAGTACGATTTTAAATCGTTAAAAGATTTTAATGCATGTATTTATTGATAAATTGTTTAACTTTATCAGTATATAACTTCGGATTAGTCTGATATGATGACGCATGTTTAGCATTTTTAATGATCAATAGTTCTCTAGGTCCACGACTAGCCTGATATAATGGATAAACCATTTTAGTTGGCACAAAGGTATCCTTTGAACCATGTATGAACATCATTGGTAAGTAATTCTTTTTAACTTGTTTTAAAGCAGAACCGTCGTACATACTGTAACCCGCTCTAACATGTGTAATACCACTCAAAATAGGTATTAACGGCCATCTAGGAAATGCTGGCAAACTATATAATTGCTGAGCTTGATAGTTTAATTCGTCCGTAATACTTGTGTATCCACAATCCTCAATATAGCCCTTAAGTTGTGAAGGAACCCTTTCACCTGAAACCATCATAGTAGTGGCTCCGCCCATACTAACACCAAACATAAAAAGTTTAGAATCTTTACCAGTGTAATTAATGACTTTATGCATCCATTTAATATAGTCTAAACGGTCTGGCCATCCATAACCAATATAGTTTCCCTCACTCTTACCTTGACCACGAGTATCAGGAGTTAAGACATTATAGCCCATTTTGTGGAACATATAGGCGTATGGGGCCATTTTCTCTTTATTTCCCATAAAACCATGTGCAACAATTACAGTTTTATTAGTTTTTTGGTTAGCTGGAATAAAATTAGCATCTAATTTTAAATTGCCGCCTACTGATTTTTGGGTCCATAAAATTTTATGGGCATCGTTTTTATACCATTGTTCTCCAGGATACAGTGGAGATGATTTAGCAACGGGTTTGTTAGATATAAAACTTTTTTGTGAAGGTACTACTGCGACATTATAAAAGTACATTCCCGCCCCAAAAAGTAATACTCCTAAAATAATAACGACACTCAAAATTCCAATTAATATATGTTTTAGCTTTTTATTCAAAAATTTCACCTTCAACGCTTTTTATTACATACAATATAGAATATTAAGCTAATTAAGAACAAATTAAAAGTCCTACATATATTTATGTAAAGCTTTTAGAGTTATTAATGATTTTTTGAATGCGAATTAAGTTGTGCAAACTGACCTTGAAATTCATCTGAATGCAAGTACATGTCTCTTTTACGTTCATCGATACCATCGGATATTTCAACAGTGTAATCAGCATCTTCACCATGTTCACTACGATCTAGCCCAACTACTTCATCCTTGTGGTTAACACGCATTGGCATGAATAACTTAAGGAATAATATGATTATAGCTGTAAAAATAGCAACAAATAAAATTGTTAGAACTGTAGCAAAAGTTTGAACGCCTAGTAGTTTAAAACCACCGCCATAGAATAATCCATTATGAATTACTGCACTGTTAACGCTCTTGGTAGCAAATAAACCAGTCATGATACTACCCAAAATTCCGCTAACTCCGTGACAACCAAAGGCATCTAAAGCATCATCAACCCCAATTTTGGCCTTTAGATAATTTACAAATAAATAACTAGCTAAGGTTGCACATATTCCAATTATAAATGATCCAAAAACGGTTACATATCCTGCCGAAGGAGTAATTCCCACTAAACCACATAAAGTTCCTGTACAAGCACCTATTAATTGTGGCTTTTTAACAAATATAACATCTAAAATTACCCAAGATACCATAGATGCAGCAGCTGCTACGGTGGTAGTTACGGTCGCTTGCATGGCTACATTGTTCAAACCAAAAGCAGATCCGGCATTAAATCCATACCAGCCAATCCATAAAATAGTGGTTCCTAATAAAATCCATGGAAGGTTATAATGACTATTTGAGTTCAAGTTTTTCTTTATTCTACGTCCCAAAAATGCTGAAAGAACGAAAGCAGTTACTCCGGCATTAATATGTACTACCGTTCCACCTGCAAAATCTAAAGTTCCTAATTTGGCTAAGAACCCATTTGTAGACCAAACCATGTGTACCATTGGATAATAAATAAATAACGACCATAAGATTATAAATAAAGCTAAAAATTTGAATTTAATTCTTCCTACTACCGCACCAACGAATAGTGCTGGAGATATGATTGCAAAAAACATTTCAAATATAGAATAAATACTAGTTGGAATTTTATAAGTAGTAAGCGAATTTAAATCAATCCCATTCATAAAAACGTGTTTAAAATTACCAATCATGCCGTAATAGTCACCTTCGAAAGATAAACTGTACCCCACTAATATCCAAAGCAAAATTGAAATTCCTGTAATGAAAAATACCGAAAGCATTGTGTTTACTACATTTTTTCTAGAAACTAAACCTCCATAGAAAAATGCTAAGCCTGGCGTCATAAATAAAACCAAAATACTAGCTAAAAACATAAAAACAGTACTTGCCACATCCATTTTATATCGCATCCTTTAAGTTTATGTTATAAATTATAACATTGTTTTTATAAAAAGATACTAAAATGTTAAATTAATCCAATGAGAACGTTTCAAAACACAAAATTATGTAACTAAAAGTGACATGAATTGCAACATATTATCTTTTAACATAGAATTATAAGTAACAAATTTATATTAGGGGAAAATTATGGATAAACGAAAACTATTAAAAAAATTAAAAAAACAAAACAAAATCATAAAATCAGAGCCGAAGTATATAGAACGACTAAAAAATTATCAAAAAATATACGCGGATTTTCCAGAAATAAAATTTTTAGTTAATAATATAATTGAGGCCAATCGCTTAATTAAACAAAACGAACTTCCTCAAGATTTACCACCTTTAATTTTAAATGATGATATTCAAGACCACATTTTTGAATATGTAAATTCTAAATATGCACAAGGCGACCCCGAAGGCGATAGGTTGTGGAACAAATTATCTGATAATTTACCTAAATTAGATAAGGACTTAAGATCATTTAGAGATTATTTAGAAACCGAATATGGCATGTGGGCATACATTTCTGCCCCCTTTATTCATGACATCAGCAAATATGTAAACAATAAAAAAGGATTGGAAATAATGGCCGGCAATGGCTATATTTCTAAAGGATTACGGAACTTAAATCAAGACATAATCGCTACAGATAGTATGGAATGGGTTAATGAAAACGAAACTGGCAAACATTTGTTAACCAACGTTGAAAAAATAGATGCCCTTAGTGCTATTGAAAAATATAAAAACGATATCGATTATATAATTATGTGTTGGTCGCCAGATGGAATCGAAATTGACGTCGATATTTTAAATAAAATAAGGTCAATAGATAGAGACATTGATTTCATTGTAATTGGAGAAAAAAATGGCGCAACTAATTCAAAAAAGTTCTGGAAAATGGCCGATTTAATAGAAAATAAACAAACTGAGTCATTAAATAAGCACCATAAACCATTTGATTTAATTCATGATAAATTATACTTGGTAAAATAAAAAGCACCCAACCGAAGTTGGATGCTTTTTTAACGGCACTTATAAATAAGTGAATCCATTAGATTTCACATATCCAATGAATCAAATACCCTACAATACGGTAGGAAAACGTACTCCGCTTGAAAATATCACTTAATCGCTTATAGCGAACCATAAAATGGCGTGATCTTCTCGACTCATCGCACTTAAATAATAACACATTTCAGCTTTATTTACTATCTTCTTTTTCTTTCTTTTCTTTTTTGTTAGATTCAATTGCGTCTAACTGAATTTTTAGCCAAGAAACAAAGTCAGCAGTGAAGTCTCTTTCCAAAAATATTTTATCATCAGCTAACTTATCAATTCTAAGCTTAGAACGGTTTACATCGTCAGACTCAATAATCATATAAACTGACATTTCTAAATTATCACTATCTTTAATGATTTTACCAATGTTTTTGGCATATCTAAAAGGTAAGTTGATAATATTATTCTGTAGATAAACAGTCGCATCTAAATCTTCAATTTTAAGCTCACAAGACTTTATTTCACCAGCTGTGATTCCATTTTGCATACTCTTAACTAACGAATCAAGAATGCTATTAGCATCTTTTTTTAAAGTACTTTGCTTAGTAGTAAATTTATCAGTTACAAAATTATCTTCAGATAATAAATCTACCATTTCTTTCGCATTCATTTCCATTTTTTAAAACACCTTACCTGTTTTTACTTTTTTATATTTCGCTTGACTATTCTTACATAGTCACTACGAATTTGTCCCCATGCAATACGATACCACATTAAGTTAGTTAATATTCCTAAAATCGCAATAACAATCATTAAACTTTTTAATACTAAGCCAACGTTAGTGCTTTGTAGCATAACTATAAAGACAGCTGAAAAGTTTAAAGTGTAAATGGCAACTATTATTCCTAACAAGTGATACGCAAATTTCCAATTCAAATACCCCAGAGCAATAGGCACTAGATATAATATAATTGCTAAAATAATAGTTCTAAGTACTCCATTACTATTATCAATACCAATCCATTTGGTACTCATCATTATATCGACTAAAACAAACATTAATAAAGATAAAACGGATATTAATGTTATTTTATTTTTATCCATAATCATCCTCCGCCAAAATTATTGTAGTTGTTATTTTATTTTGAAAGCATTACATTAAATATAACATACAAAAAACTGAAGGAATTTTAAAATGAAAACTTGGTCATACAATTTAACTGTTAATAGTGAAAAAGACGTTAACCTTAAAAGTTATCTTGCTAACGAACTATTAATCCCCAAACATTTAATTTACTCGCTAAGAAAAGACAAACGGATACTAATAAATGAAAATTATTTACCAATGAATTTCAACGTAAAAAATAATGACAAACTGACTTTAATTTTCAAAGAAAATGACTTTACTTTGCCAGTTCAAAATATATTACCAGATAATTCAAAGAATATATCCATAATTTATGAAAATGGCGACTTAATCGTTGTAAATAAGCCCCACGGAATTAAAACTCATCCTAATTATAAATCAGAAAAAGGAACTTTATTAAATTTTGTTGAATCCTATTTAAATCAAAATAATCAGCATGCCTATATGATTCATCGGCTTGATAAGGAAACTTCTGGAGCCATCATTATTGGTAAAAATCCAGCAGTAGTACCTATATTGGTTAGATTAATCAAAGAAAAAACAATTAAAAGATACTATCTAGCATGGGTAAATGGTACTCTTGTAAATAATCACGGATTATTAACTGAACCAATTGGCTTCGATAATCAAGACCCACGAAAACGTAAAGTGAACGGGGCTAATGCTAAGCAGGCGCTCACTCAATATAAAGTTATCAAAACTAAAAACAATAATTCATTATTAGAAGTGGAGCTACAAACTGGTCGCACACATCAAATTAGAGTTCACCTAAGTCACATTGGTCATCCTATCATCGGAGATCCGCTTTATAACAAAATTAATGATAATCATCAAATGTTGTTACAGTCATGGAAAATGAGATTAACTTTACCGTTCAGCATGAAAACTATTACTCTAAAAATAAATGAAGATAATCTTATTTAAGACTATCTTCATTTTTGCTTTAGTTTAAAACGAGACCTTTAGATAATTTTGATCTTCTTATATCTTTATTTAATCCGCCAATAAGTAATTCGTCACACACATTTAGGAATAAGCCATGTTCCACTACGCCTACCATGCCTTCAATTTTTCTGGATAATGAATTTAAATTTTTAAACTTATTTATATCAACATCAATAATATAGTTATGAGAGTCAGTTAAAAGTCTAGTATAATCATCATTTAAACGATAAGTAGGATTCAAGCCCATTTCTTGTAAACTATCAAATATGCGCTGAGAGCCAAATTTTATAACTTCAATCGGTAACTTAAACTTGCCTAGCTTATTATGAAATTTACTAGAATCAACTATCCAAATGTTATATTTAGATTTACTAGCGACTATTTTTTCGAACAGTAGCGCTGCTCCTCCACCCTTTATACCATTTAAATTAGCATCAACTTCATCAGCTCCATCAACGGTTACATCAATCGACTCTACATCATCAATATCAACTACGTCTAGTCCTAATTTAGAACCTAGCTCTGCAGATTTAATAGAAGTAGCAACACAAACTACATTCATATGTTCTGCTTTAACTCGTTTAGCAAGTAATTCAATAAAAATGGAAGCTGTAGAACCAGAACCTAATCCTACCACAGAATTATTAACTATTTTTTTAACGGCCATTTGAGCAGCTTGATTCTTTTCAACATTCATAAAATCACCCCAAAAACTATAAAATTAACTCAACTAAAATACTATACTAATCTTCAAATTAATCAAGTGAAAAGTTTCACTTGATTAATTTTGCAAACGTTTTCATAAAACTCTTTACAAACGTTAAATACTGTTGTATATTGTTTTTAGGTTAAGTGAAATACTTAACAATATACTTTTGGAAGCTGGTTTTATTTATGACAAAAACTATTACGGTTTTAGGCTCAACAAACATTGATAAAGTTATAAAAGTTCCTAGATTTGCAAAAAGTGGCGAAACTTTAAAAACTAATAGTCACATAGTAGAAGCAATGGGTGGAAAAGGACTAAACCAAGCAGTTGCAACGGCTAGATCAAATGCCAAAACAATTATTTTAACCAAAGTAGGCAAAGAATTTAATATAGAAAAAAATATGAAAGTAAAGAACTTAGTTACTAGTAACGTTATGCGTTCAGAAAAAGAACAAACTGGCCAAGCATATATCACGGTTTCTGAAGAAACTGGTGATAACATAATTCATATTTATGGTGGTGCAAATATAGATATTACCCCAGTAGATGTCTTAAAGAACGAAGAAGTCATTAAAAATTCAGATTTTATTATTGCTCAATTAGAAATACCAATCGACGCAGTTATTGAGGCATTCAAAATTGCGAAAAAATATGGTGTCAAAACAATTTTAAATCCAGCTCCAATGCCAGAAAAAGGTGGATTACCTGAAGAATTACTTCAAAATACTGACATGATAACTCCTAATGAACATGAAACATACCTTCTAACTGGAATTCAAGCCGATAATTTTGATAATTTAATACGAAATGCTAACTATTATTTCAATGACGGAATTAAACAAGTTATTATTACTTTAGGAGCTAGAGGTTCATTTTACATGAACGCTAACGGTGAAAATGGTATAGTTCCTATAATTGATTCTAAAGTAGTTGATACAACAGCTGCTGGCGATACTTTTATTGGCGCCATGGCAACTAGATTAAATCATGACATGTCAAACTTGAAAGAGTCTATGGAATATGCAACTGCAGCATCTTCAATCACTGTATCAAGAAACGGTGCCCAACCTAGTATCCCTTCGGAAAGCGAAGTATTAGTAGTATTAGGTAGAAATATGGAGGTGTTTAATAATGCGAAAAACCAACTTGTTAAACACTAAATTATCCGAAGCTATATCTCAAATTGGACATACACAGTGGCTAACAATTGGAGACTGCGGATTACCAATTAAAAA
Source organism: Apilactobacillus ozensis DSM 23829 = JCM 17196 (assembly GCF_001435995.1). Classification (GTDB taxonomy): domain Bacteria; phylum Bacillota; class Bacilli; order Lactobacillales; family Lactobacillaceae; genus Apilactobacillus; species Apilactobacillus ozensis. The sequence continues at coordinate 40,560 of NZ_AYYQ01000002.1, read as the reverse complement.
TGATGGTAGGAAAATAGATCTTTCAGTAGTCAGAGGCTTACCCAAGTTTATTGACGTTTTAAAAGCCACTTTATCCGAAATGAAAGTTCAAAAAGTATATTTAGCACAAGAAATTAAAACCAAAAATCCTAAACAACTAGAAAACATCATGAAACTTCTAGACGACGATGTAGATATTGAATGGGTATCACACGAAGAACTTAAAAACATGTGTCATAGTTCTAATAACATCGCAAGTGTAAGAACCGGAGAAATCACCCCTTACTCTAATATAGTTTTAGAATCAAATGTTGATTTTATTGGTGAAGCCATAAAATAATTTAAATGTAAACAATAAAGGACTGTAAAACTACAGTCCTTTTATTTTTATAGTAAATAAATGTAAACAAAAAAGGCTTGCTCAAATATTTGAGCAAGTCTTTTTCATATTTCATTGAAATAATTAAATTACTTCAATGGTTTCCATTGCCAAGCGTTAACTTCTGGTAAGTCAGTACCAACTTCACGAATGTAAGCATTGTGCTTGTCAATCATGTCGTTCATACGTTGTACGAATGAAGCACCCTTAACTGAGTATTCTGGAATGTCGTTAACAACTTCTTTAGCTAAGTCGAAACGATCTAATTGATTCAATACACGCATGTCAAATGGTGTAGTGATATCACCGTTTTCACGGTAACCATGAACGTGTAAGTTATGGTTGTGACGATCGAAGAATACATCTTTAACTAGACCTTCGAAACCGTGGAATGCAAATACAACAGGTTTGTCAGTTGTAAATAGACGGTCAAATTCTTCGTCAGTTAAACCACGAGGGTCAACCTTAGGAGAACGTAGTTTCAAGAAGTCAACAACGTTGATGTATCTGATCTTCATTTCTGGGAATTCTTCGTGCAAGATTGAAATTGCAGCAAGAGTTTCCCAAGTAGGTTCAGTACCTGCAGAAGCCATAACAACGTCTGGTTCTTGACCTTGGTCAGTTGAAGCCCAGTCAACGTAGCCTAAACCATTGTTAACTAAGTTAGTAGCTTCTTCAATTGAGAACCATTGTGGACGTGGGTGTTTTGAAGTAACGATTAAGTTAATCTTTTCTTGACTAGCAAAAGCAACGTTACCAACAGCTAATAAAGTATTAGCATCAGATGGTAAGTATTCACGAATGAATTCAGGTTTCTTTTCAGCCAAGTGAGTTAACATACCTGGATCTTGGTGAGTGTAACCATTGTGATCTTGTTGGAATACAGTTGAAGTATCAACAAAGTTCAATGATGGGTACTTTCTTCTCCATTTTTGGTCAGCAGCTTTACGTAACCACTTGAAGTGTTGAGTTAACATTGAATCTACAACACGACCGAAGGCTTCGTAAGTTGCGAAGAAACCGTGACGACCAGTTAGAACGTAACCTTCTAACCAACCTTCATCTTGGTGTTCAGATAATTGTGAATCGATTAAACGACCTGAATGAGCAACATATTGGTCATTAGGTTCCATAATGTCTTCCATCCATTGACGGTTAGTTTCATTGAACACACCGTACAAACGGTTTGACATTGATTCGTCAGGACCAAAGGCACGGAAGTTGTTAGGGTTTGCTTCCATAACAGCACCCAACCAGTTTGACCATACACTCATATCTTCAGCAATAGTTTCACCTGGTGTCTTGATTTCAACAGCAAACTTCTTGTAGTCAGGTAATACTAATGGCTTAGGATCGATACCACCATTTGTAATTGGGTTAACAGACATACGTTGGTCACCCTTAGGTGCTAATGCCTTGATATCGTCTTTAATAGTAGCGTCGTCATTGAATAATTCTTCTGGCTTGTATGATTTTAACCACTTAACAAGCAAGTCAGCATGTTCCATGTTGTCGCTTGATACAGGAAGTGGAATTTGGTGAGCACGGAATGAATTTTCAATTGGTTGACCATCTAAGTCCAACTTAGGACCAGTCCAACCTTTTGGTGTTCTAAGAACAATCATTGGCCATACTGGTTCTGTAGCAGTTTCAGCAGTTTCGTTTTCACGAGCATTCTTTTGAATAGCTTTGATTTCTGGAATAACTTGATCCATAACTTTAGCCATTTTTTCGTGGTAAGCCATGTGGTCATCGAAATCTTCTTCGTTTTCAACGAAGTAAGCTTTCCAGCCCATACCCTTGAAGTAATCTGATAATTCTTCATCACTCATACGTGACATAATAGTAGGGTTAGAAATCTTGAAACCGTTCATGTTAATGATAGGTAAAACAGCACCATCAGTAACAGGGTTGATGAATTTGTCAGAGAACCAACTAGCAGCTAGAGGGCCACTTTCAGCTTCACCATCACCAATTTCAACAGCAGCAATTACGTCTGGATTATCAAGGATAGCACCAACACCGTGTGATAGTGAGTAACCTAATTCTCCACCTTCATGAATTGAGCCTGGAGTTTCAGGGGCAGCATGTGATGCAACTCCACCAGGGAATGAGAATTGTTTGAATAATCTAGCCATACCTTCTTCATCTTGTGAGATGTTAGGGTAAATGTCTGAGTAACTGCCATCAATGTATGAGTTGGAAACCATAACTTGGCCACCGTGACCTGAACCTTCGATGTAGAACATGTTCAAGTTGTACTTGTTGATAGCTCTATTCAAGTGAGCGTAGATAAAGTTTTGAGATACGATAGTACCCCAGTGACCTATAGGTTTAACTTTAACGTCATCTGATGTTAATTTTGTCTTTAATAATGGGTTTTTCTTTAGATATAATTGACCTACTGATAAGTAGTTAGCAGTACGCCAGTATTTGTCTAATTGTTCCAAATATGCTTTGGAATCAAAATCTTCTGCCATTAATTAACACTCCTTTTATTGAAAATACTATTGAAATTAATAATGATTAGCAAAACTACTAGTTGACCCAGCAGTTTGTTTACAATGAATATGATAAAGGGTTTTCATAAAAAGTCAACCTTTTTAATAATTGATACGGTCCAATTACCACATTACACGCCAATCATCTTAATTATCGAGACTATTATGAACGATTGAGCGTAAATAGTCCAATTTTTTTAATTGTTTTTGCATTTTTTTAATAATCATCTAACATTACAAAAGTGTTATATCTTAAATATTTATAATGTAATCGCATATTAGAAACTTCGAAGGGAGTTCCATCATCTAGAAAAAAGATTCCTTCCATAATACCAACCGGTTCATTTGCTGATAAATCTAACAGTTTTTGATCTTCTTTATTAGAAGGACTAGCCAAAATTGAAAGAAAAGAACGAGTTACCCGCTTATGCATCTTTTCTTCGATATAATTAAAAATAGAGCCTGAGACTATCTCTTGAGATAATTCTGGGGCTATTTTTATTGGGATATAACCAGTTTCAATCATAAACGGTTGATTATCAAAAGAACGTAAACGCTTTATTTCATAAACAAAGTCACCCTTTGATAGAAATAAATCTTGTTGTAATTCTTCACTTGCAGGAACTACTTTGAAACTCAACAATTTTATTTTAGGGGTCATCCCTTGGCTTTTTAAACTGTCGGTTATCCCTAGATTGGAACCTTCATAATGAAAAATAGTTTTGTTTTTCATAAATAGCGGGTTAATGAAAGTTCCTGAACCACGTTTTTTAAAAATAATTCCTTGATCCGCCAAAATCTTCAAAGCACGCTTTATTGAACTACGACTGACTGAATACTGTTCACTAAGGCTTCGCTCATCAGGCAATCGTTTGTTTGGAAAAGCATTTGCAATAATTTTTTGCTTTAAATCATGCATGACCTTTCGATAAACTAAATCTGCCATATTTTCTCCTCAAATCGCACTATAAATTTACAAATAAAGTATAACAGATTTTTATATTTACGTTTTCAATATTTATAGACACCGATGTGATTATGATAAAATAACAAATGAGGTGAGTTTGAATGTCAAAAAAGAAAAAGAAAAATAACATTCATAAAACGCTAGTAGAACAAATTTTAGATAAAAATAAAATACCTTACCAGCAGCACATTTTCCCCACACATGAAGAAGGCGATGTAGCTCAAATGGATGTTAAAGATGATACTGTCGATGAGCATATGATTTATAAAACATTAGTTTTAAATGGAAAAACTACTGGTCCAGTAGTCGGGGTGGTTCCACTAGATGCCCATTTAGATGAAAAAAAATTAGCTAAAGAATCGGGAAATAAAAAAGTTAACATGGTGCCATTAAAAGATTTATTAAAAACTACTGGTTACGCACATGGTGCCAATACGCCTATTGGAATTTATGAAAAATTTGGTTATCCAATTTATATTGATGATGAAGCCAAAGAACAAGGTGATATTTTTGTTTCATCTGGTCAAATTGGTCGTTCAGTAAAAGTTAATGCTACTGAAATTGCTAGATTAACCAAAGCTAAATTCGTGGATATTAAAAAATAATCACCTTTTAGCTTTATATTCCAATTTAAATTCTTTTAGAAAATCTTGCATATATTGAGTCCGACGAGCCGCTATTTCAATAGCGGTTTTTGTGTTCATTTGGTGCGATATTTTTAAAAGTTTTTCATAGAAATGATTAATAATCGTTGTGTGTTTACGATACTGTTTAGCGTTTTCTAAAGTTCGCGGTCGCTCATTTTCATCATAAATAACATCACCGAAATGTCCCCCATAATAAAAAGCTCGCGCAATTCCAATGGCCCCAATCGCATCTAATCGATCGGCATCTTGAACAATCTGCCCTTCTAAACTTAATGTTCGTTTAAATTTTAAATTTTTGCTAAAAGACATGTTATTAATGATATTAAAAATGTCGTCAATTTCACCATTACTAAAATCACATTTAATCAAATATAGTCTTAATTTTAAGCTTTCAATTTCAACACTATCAACTAACTTATCGTCAATTACATCGTGTAAATATGCGGATACAATCGTAAGCTGTGCGTTGGCAGCCGGCTCGCTTTGCAAAATTAACTTAGCCATTTTAACAACTCTTTGAATATGATCAATATTATGGCCAGTTTTATCATTAGCCAGTTTGTCGTTAACATATTTAGCGACCAAATTTACTTTATTCATAAAAAATGTACTCCTACAAAAAAGGTTATAGCTTTATCTTATCAGATATGGCTATAACCTTTTTACTATTTTATTTTTAAAGTCATAGCATTAATGGCTACAATTACTGTGCTTAATGACATTAAGATAGCACCTAACATTGGATCTAATAAAAATCCAGCGAATGGATAAAGAATTCCAGCTGCTATAGGTAATGCAATAATATTATATCCAGCTCCCCACCATAAATTTTCAACTATTTTGCGACGTGCTTTTTTAGCTAGTCTGATTAAATTAATCACATCTTTAGGATTACTGTTAACCAAAACCACATCGGCAGAGTCAATTGCAATATCAGTTCCCGAACCAATTGCAATCCCAATGTCAGCCTGATTAAGACTTGGGGCATCATTAATCCCATCACCGATAAATATAGCATCGCCAGTTCGTTGATACTCTTTAACTATTGCTTGTTTATTTTCCGGTAATAGTTCTGATTTATATTGGTTGATTCCAAGAATGTTGGCTACTTTACGTGCGGCATTCCTATTATCACCAGTTAACATAATTGGTTCTATATGATTCTTCTTTAGAAAATCAATCATCATTTTAGAACTGGGTTTAATTGAATCACCTTCAGTTATTATCCCAATCACGTCAATATTCTCAACTAGATAGCTAACGGTATCTTCTGGATTATTATTGTGATTAGGAATGTTAAAACCATTTTGCTGTAAATATTTTTGTGAAACTATTTTATAATTATTTGAATCAATATTAGCACTTAATCCCGCACCATTTATCTGTTGTAAATTATCAGCTTTGATAAGTTTAATACCTTTACTTTTAGCTAAATCGACAATTCCCTTCGCTAATGGGTGATTAGATTCTGCTTCTAAACTAGCGGCCAATTGTAGAATTTTGGTTTCAGAAATTGTATCGTTAAAACTTTCAATCGTATTAACTTTAAAATCACCAGCAGTTAAGGTGCCTGTTTTATCCATGAAAGCATACTTAATTTGGTTTATTTTTTCCAAACTGGTGCGATTGCGAATTAATAAACCATTAGTAGCGGCAATACTGGTACTCCGAGCAGTTATCAATGGAATCGCTAAGCCTAGTGCATGCGGACAGGCAATAATTAAGACCGATACGACAATTGGCAAAGTAAAACTAATTCCCTTGATAGGTAGCCAGCTTATTAAGGCAATTAAAGCTACTAATAACGCTGCATAAAATAGATATCCAGCTACTTTGTTCGCTAAATCTTCAGAATTGCTTTTATCACTTTGCGCATCTTGAACCATTTGCATAACTTTTGATAAATATCCATCATTCCCAGTTCCTGTAACTAAAATTTTAATGCTACCAGTACTGTTAATGGCACCACCGATAACTTTATCGCCTTCATTTTTAGCTACCTTATTTGATTCACCAGTAATAAAAGACTCATTTACAAAAGTATTGCCACTTTGCACGATTCCGTCTGCCGGAATTTTTTCACCAGCCTTAATCAAAAGTACCTGGTCATTTTTAATATCATTAACGGAAATATCTAAAACTTGATTATCATTAACTAGGTGTGCATTATAAGGCAATAACTTAGCTAAACTGTTCACCGCCGAACCAGCACTGCTGACAGAACTCATTTCAATACGATGCCCAAGCAACATAATTACTATTAAGGTTGATAGTTCCCAGAAAAAGTCATTAACGGGGCCAAGCCTCGTAAAAATATTATTCACTAAAACTGCATAAATACTGTATCCATATGCTACCGTTATGCCTAAAGCAATTAAAGCCATCATCCCAGGCTTTTTAGCACTAAACTCACCCTTAGCACCACTGAAGAATGGCTTCCCACCGTAAAAAAACAATATAGTACTTAAAATGGCTACTAAATATTCAGAACCAGTAAAGGTTATTTGAAATGGTAATCGCATGCCCATCATTGGTGACATCAGTAAAATTGGTATCATTAATATCAATGATACCCAAAATTTTCTTTTAAGATTTCCCATATGCATCATATGTCCACCATGCATCATCATATCTCCATGATTAGACATATCATGGTGCATAGATTCCATATCACAATGATTCATGTTGATTTCATGATGCATTTCTTCATGATGTGCATCATGATGCATATCCATATTTTTCATGTTGTTATGATCACTCATAGTTTTTCCTCCTTCGGACAACTTAGACAGTTACAATTGATTTCTGTTTTAGCGTCTTTTTCTTTACGCTTTAAAATTTCAATCAAATCTCTGATATCACTTTTTTTTATTTCCAAATTATTAATTAAATATTTAATTACGGTTCCTTGTTGCATACAACAAACATTGTTAATAGCATTAATGGCCATTAATTCACTAGCATCTTGTTCATCAATATTTGCAAAATAAATATTTTTTCTTTTTTGTTTATCCGATTTCAAAGCATTTTTAGTTAATAAACGGCCAATTAGAGTTTTTATGGTGGAAGCACTCCAACCTTTTTTACTGGATAATACTTCAATAATTTTTTTGCTGTCAGTTTTTTTGAGCGTCCAGACTATCCGCATTACTTCCCACTCAGCAGAAGTAATATTTAAAGTAATATCATTTTGCATATTTATACTCCTTAAATAATTTATGATTATAGTTTACAACTGTAAACAAAAAAATCAATAAAAACGACTTATCCAATTAAACATAAATCTTTTACGCTGAAAGTCTGATACAATAAAATAAATTGTGCAATAATCAAATTATTTAAAAATACTATTTAGAAAGGAGCTATTAAATTGTCTACTAATAACTACCCCTACCAAGATGGGTTTGAAAAATATTTATCGATTCAGGGTCTCGCCCCAATTACAATTGATGAATATACTGCTACCTTGATTGATATGTTTGAGTATTTATCTAACTTTAACCTTAGCTATCAAGAAAACCACCGCGTTAGTCAACTATTAGATCGAGATGTTGAGCAATACATGCAGATGCTAGTAGATAATCGTTCGATTCAAAATTTAACTTACAATAAAATCCTTTCGCATATTAATATCTACTTTAAATTTCTATTTACACACGGGTTTTCTAACAATTTACCCACTTTAACTTTAAAAGGTAAACCAAAGCCACAAAAACTCAAGAGATTATCAACTAAGTGGTTAAACGCTCTGTCAGAAATTCTCAGTGATGAGAAGGTTAATCAATACACTAAATTAACTTTATTACTAATTAGTAAAGGCTTTTCGGTCAAAGAATTTTTAAAACCTGGCTTTTACAAGTTAATGAGCAAAATTGAATTTAGCGAAAATGAAAAACAATTTTTGAAATGTTTTGACGAATTCATCAAACCCATTCAAATTAAGCAAAATAGTTCAGATATCTTTTTGAAACAAAGATATAGCGATAACCCTATTTTAACTTTACCGGGTTTGCACAAGTATCTAAATCCTAGCGAAAAAATGTTAGGTATTGAATTAGACCCTAGTGTGTTATACCAAAGTTATGTTATTAATTATATGGTTCAAATTGGTCACAATTTACCTGATGACGTTATTTCACAAAAATTAAATTTAGATCCAACTTCAATTATCTACTATCGTAGAGAAGCTGAAAAATATATGTAAAAAGCCTTGGAATATATTCCAAGACTTTTTTAGTAGTGTGAAATTGAACTATAAATATTATTAGCCTTCAAACGATCTACAATCGTATCTGCAATAACACTTAGCAGTTCATCAGTGTCACTCTTAAAATCTACATTAGCTTTATTTTGAGCTAAGTTATGGAGTTTAGAAACTAACAGCGTAATAAACTCATCGTATGCTTGTTTAGGAAAATTATTTTTAGTAACTGCATCAATCCCAGCTCGAATGTCACTAATTGAAAAAATTGGCTTTAATAAACTAATAATTATGATATCAGCAATGTGAGCCGTTTGATATTTTTTCTTAACTGGTGCAAAAGTAGCTTTATTTTTAACATAATTATTAACCATCGTTTTAGTGACCATATCCGCACCTAGTGGCACGACCGCTTCATTAACGACTGCAATTAATTGATCCATGTATAAGTCAAACTTAGGTAAGTCATCCCACTTTGGCAATGTAATATTTGCCATTTGCGATTGCCAACGCTTATATTCTTCGTTCATAAAAGCACCTCATTGAGATAATTATATCATAGTAGATTATCTAAGATTTATCATATCGATGAATAACCTTAACCACTAATTTTTGTACAATGGTTAATACTGGATAAGCAGTTAAAACAATTATTAACGCAATTGCCGCAATTGGTAGTTCGAACATGGAAACATAGTCGAATAGTTTGCCTAAGAAAAGAAATACGATCAAGAAAATAACTCCCGTCGGAATTATAATCATCAACTTATTTTTGTTAATTGGTTTAGAAACTAGAAAAAGTGCTATCCAGCAAATAACTCCCGTAATCAGCACATTTAAAGATGAACGATCCATGTAATCAAAACCAAACATTTTTCCAGCATACATAATCACTAGAATATAACTGACAATCGTAATTGCAGCGGGCAAGGCTACGTTAAAAATCTTACGGTAAAATTGGTCGGTTACTCTTTGATAATTTGGTGCTAAAGCTAGTAAAAATGATGGTAAGCCCACCATAAACGTACTAATTGGCGTTAACTGAATTGGTTGAAATGGATAATCGTGGCTTGAAAAGATGAACAAAATACTCAACGCTAAAGAGAACATTGTTTTAATCAAATATAGTGAAGAGACACTGCTGATATTATTGATAACGCGACGTCCCTCACCTAAAACATTTACCATTGATGAGAAATTAGAATCTAGTAACACAAAGTTAGAAATTCCTTTGGCACTTTCACTACCTGAAGCCATCGCAATTCCACAGTCGGCCTGCTTTAGGGATAAAATATCGTTCACTCCATCCCCAGTCATTGCAACAGTATGTTGATTATCTTGTAAAGCTTTAACCAATTTTTTCTTTTGAACTGGAGTGACTCGGCCAAAAACCGTATACTTGTCAGCAATCTTCACAAAGTTATCATCATCACTAACTGTTGACATATCAATCATCTTATCGGCGTTAGGAATATTAACTCTTTTGCCAATGTTAGCAACTGTATTTGGGTCATCACCAGAAATTATTTTTAAGTTAATGTCTTGTTCAGCAAAATACTTTAGCGTATCAACTGCATCTGGACGAATTAAATCATTAATTAAGATTAAACTTAGTAGCTTGGGGTTATCTAATTTTTCTTGTAGTAAAGATTGATTTTTAGCTAGACATAAAACTCGATAACCATTTTTAGTGTAACTTTCAATTTTTTGTCTAGTGTCATCTGACATGTTTGGCAAGACAAATTGTGGTGCGCCAATCACAAAACTTCCTAAGTTTTCTACATCAGCACCACTCCATTTTCTTTCGGAAGCAAATGGAATATACTTATTAATTTTTAAATCAGGCTTTTTGAAAGCGTTCTTTAAAGCTAGTGCAGTTTCATTAGAATCTTCATCAGCGTAAATAACTGCCCCAATTGTTTTATCTAAATATTCATCTGAAACATCACTCATGTTAACTTTTCTAGCAAATTTTAGCTGACCTGTCGTAATCGTTCCGGTTTTATCAAGACATAAGGTATCCACCCGAGCTAAAGTTTCAATTGCTGGTAAATTCCTAACTAACACTTTTTTACGTGCTAATTTTAAAGCTGAAACAGCTAGCGTTACCGTGGAAAGTAATACCAATCCCTCTGGAATCATCCCCGTCATCGCAGCTACGGTTCCAAGAATTGAATTGTTAACATCATTACCATGCATTAAGTTAGAAACAAACAAAATAATTCCTAAAGGAACTATAATAATAGTGAGAACTTTAATTATTTTGTTGATAGTATTAAGTAACTTACTGTTGTTTTCATTGCCGTTGTCATGTTTAACTTCATTAGTAATTTTGTTAACAAAAGTATCAGCTCCCACTTTTTCAACTAAAATGTAGGCACTACCACTGATGATAAAGCTACCCGAAGTGATTTGGTCATTAGTATGTTTAGCAATTGGTTTCGATTCACCAGTAATTTGTGATTCATCAACACTTACTAAATTGGTTTGAACAATTTTACCATCAATTGGAACTTGATCCCCATGATTGAGTAGTAAAACATCATTTAAGACAATATCGTTTTGACTAATTTCAACGAGTTTATTGTCACGAAGGACTTTTACGTTACTTTTAGAGAGAATAGCCATCTTATCTAGTTGACGTTTAGAACGAATTTCTTGAATAGTTCCCACAATTGTATTAACAACTGCGACAACAATAAATAACAAATTCTTATAATCGCCGGTATAAAAGACCATAGCCGCTAAAACAATATTGATCAAATTAAATAAAGTCCAAGTATTAGACTTTATGATTTGCGGAATGCTTTTAGTTAAATTAGAATGATTAGTATTATGAAAACCCTCTTCAAAATATTTTTGAGCTTGGGATGTAGTTAAACCTTTTTTTAAATAATTATTTTCAGACAATTCCCATACCTCATTTCTGTAAATAATTAATTGAATAACTATTTTAATATATAGTTTTCTTTAATTTATACTTATTATATTAAATTATCATAAAATTAAGAATTAAGGAGTGCTTACCAATGGAAAAAAATATAAAACTATCAGATGGAAACATTATGCCAATAGAAGGCTTTGGAACTTATAAATTAGATACACAAGAAAAAATGGACGTAGCATTTAAAGCGGCATATAAAAACGGATATCGTCTTTTTGATTCCGCTCAACTATATAAAAATGAAGACCTATTAGGTAATTCGATTAAAAAATTTGGTGTTGATCGAGAAAACCTTTTTATCACCACTAAAATACCAGAAACTAAGCAAGGATACGATTCAACACTACGTGCAATCGATGAATCCTTAGAGAAATTACAAACTAACTATTTAGATTTATTATTAATTCATTGGCCTATTCATTCTAAATTTTTTGAAACTTGGCGTGCGTTAGAAGATGCTAAAGAAGCCGGTAAAGTAAAGTCAATTGGGGTTAGTAACTATCACCGCGCACACCTAGAGCTTTTAAAAACCCAAGCTCGTGAAATGCCAGTAGTGAATCAAATAGAAAATCATCCCTACCTAAGTCAACCCGCTCTTATTGAATATGATAAGAGTCAAAACATTATTACACAAGCCTGGAGTCCAATGGGACGTGGCAGTGTGTTACAAGATGCCACGATTAAAGAGATTGCTGAAAAGCACGGAAAATCCACTGCTCAAGTCGTTTTACGCTGGCATCTTCAACGCGGCGTCGCAATTATTCCAAAGTCTAAAAATGAACAAAGAATTAAAGAAAACCAAGCTATTTATGATTTTGAATTATCTGATAAAGAGATTGGTATGATAAACAACTTAAACAAAAATCAGCGTAATGGTGATGACCCCGAATTAGTCTATGAAATTGAACATCAATATCCTACGCATTAATAATAAAACTATCGCTAAATTAGCGATAGTTTTTTAATTTTAAAAATTATAGTTAAAGCATGTGGTATAGTCAATATTGTACATTAATTAAAAGGGGTTATTTCATGCATAAAAAAAATAAATTTAGGCAATTGTTCTTTGAAAATATCAAATTTTTTTATCATTAGCAATATCAATGACAATTATGCAATTAGTATCTAATATTAAATTAGGTACTTTAGTAGTTTTAGGGTCTTTATTTTTTTACTACTATATTCCACAAGAAAACTATCAAGGGTTAAAAAATGTATTTATAGCAGGATTTTCAGGCATCATAGCATTTTTGATAATGACTATTTCTAACATATTTCCGTGGATTACCGCTTTAATTTTAGGAACAATTTGCTGTTTTTTCTTTTTCTATAATAAATTATGGAACTTAACCGGACCCGGACCATTTTTCTTAGTTATGATATCTTGCATTGCCGGAGTACATAAATATATTAATGCTTATACTACAACCGAATCGGTACTTTATTTATCGGTGGGCATACTAATTTCAATTATTTTAGCAGCTATTAACGAACTTATATTTAACTATTTTAAAATAAACAAAAAGCAGATACCACTAATAAATTAACTTTTTCCGTAGATAAAGTATCTTATGATATTATAATTAAGTCTTTTGTATATGGATTTGCGGTCTTTTTATCGTATTATGTTGGACAAAACTTAGGCATTTTAAACTACTATTGGGTAGTTATTGCATGTTCATCTATTTTGCAAGCTAAATCAATGTCACACGCATTTAAACGTCACCAAAACTATGTATTAGGTACAATTGTTGGTTGTATAATTTCGTATGCTATTCTATCAATTAATTTTTCACCAATCGCTATATCAATATTGTTAGTAATATTTAACTCACTTATTTATTGGAAAATAAACACTAACTTTTTAGTTGGAAACTTTTTTACAACTCCTATGGCTATTTTAATTTCTAAACTTAGTAACCCATTATTAAATAACGAAGCTATTCCTGAACGTTTTGCTGCTATTTTAATTGGGACTAGTATTGGGATTTTAAGTGTATATGTTCTAAATTATTTACAGAAAAAATGTATGTAAAAAGCACTGCTTTATTAACAGCGCTTTTTATTTTTTATATATACAGTAAGATTATTTAAAGTGATAGCAATAAAACACAATACGCTAACCCCACCCAACATAATTCTAATAAAATTATTAGTCTGTATTGCATTTAATATAGATTTAATTCCAGAAGATATAAATATTAATGGTAATCCGATATTTAAAGCGAAATTAAAAATATTATCCCCTTGAATTTGTTTACGCCATTTATTAATTAAAATTGACGCAAACTCGCACACAAGTGAAATAATCATGGTAATTATAAACACATGCAAATCAGATGGGTTTATAAACATCCAATAAAAGAAACTAATAACGAAGGCGACGTTTATTAACCACTCAAAAGTTTTTATATTATGAATTACATCTTTTTTGCTTAGATAGTCTTTCATTCCGATATCTTCTTTTAGAAGTGTGTCTAATGAAACATTATAATAATCGCTAATTTTAACTAAACTATCAATATCCGGATAACTTCGTTCATTTTCCCAGTTAGAGATAGTGTTACGAGAAACATGTAAATATTTAGCAACTTCTGACTGACTAACATTTTTATTTTTACGTTCATTTTTTAATCTTTCACCAAATCGCATGATTAATTTCTCCTTTAAATAATTGGTAAAATTATCATAACTAAATTACCCATAAAAGTAACGCTCATTTTCTTGACAACATTGATATATCAATAAAAAAAGCAGATATTTATTATCTGCTTTTAATAGTTAATATAGAACTTTAATACTTAAATTATTATCTATTTTAATTTTACTTCCTAAAGGAATGGTGAAAATTGGTTGAGCATGACCGACATTTAAATTATATATAACTGGAATTTCTTTTAAAATTGGAAATTTATCCAAAACATACATCAATCGACTATGTGTCATTTTACATTCTTTAGGGAAACGACCTATAAGCAATGCTTTTGGATTTTCAGCTGCTTGCAATAGTGAGGCTAAATCCCTAGAAAATTCTTCCCAAGGATTGTCTTCTGAAAACTCTACTAATAATATTTTATTAGACAAATCAGGTTGATAAGGAGTTCCTTGTATTAAAGTAAAAGTATCCAAATTACCACCAATTACAATTCCTTCAGCATCGCCTGGATTATAAACAGACCATTGGTTTTTGTATAAAGTTATTTTCCCATTGTCATCATACCAAGGTCCACTAGACCAAAATTTAGATGGAACGATTTCAAAACTATTATTAGTTAGAGCAGTTAAAAAATAATTATCTTGATAATCACCAAGCTGCCCTAACATTTTTAAAGAAGCAAAAGCGGGACCATAATAAGTAACTAAACCTGTTTTAGCGTGAATTGCATTAGATAAAGCTGTAAAATCAGAAAATCCACAAATTATTTTAGGATTTGCTTTTATTATTTCATAATTAACATATGGCAAAATTTCATTGGAGGTTAATCCACCAATAACTGTAATAATTGCTTTAACATTTTTATCTAAAAATGCAGCGTGAATATCAGATACTCTAGATTGAATAGCAGAAGTATTCATCATATCATGCTCAAAAATATGTTCTCCAAAAGTTACTTTAAATCCCCAATTCTCTAATTTTTGTTGCGATATTATATTAGCATCCATACCACCAACTCTATATATAGAATCACTGGGTGCAATAATTCTGATTTCATCACCAGGTTTAATCCTATCCGGAATTATTGTATTTTTTATCATATTTTTAATTCACCTGATTCAAAGGTTTTTCACCTTTTATGACTCTGCTAGTTTCATCTAGTGCAATATCTACCATGTTTTTAACAGCCATGTCGGTATAAAAGCCTGTATGTGGCGTAACTTTAACGTTTGGCATGCACATCAATTCGTTCAGAGCTTCATTGTCTGATTTATTATCGCCTAAGTTGGTATTGAAAATTCCAGCTTCGTTTTCAATAGTATCAATTGCAGCTCCCGCAATTTCTTTACTCTTTAATGCTGAAATTAACTCATCGGTAACTACGACGCCACCCCTTGAATCGTTGATAAAGAAAGCTGTAGGTTTCATCATTTCGAAAACTTTTGCGTTAATCATATGTTCAGTTTCTGAAGTTAAAGGCGTATGCATTGTGACTATATCAGATTCTTTGTATAAAGTATCGTAGTCCACATAATATAAAGTATCACATAGTTCAGGTCGAAAAACTGGATCAACCGCAATTACTTTAGCGCCTAAAGCTTTAAATATTCTAGCTACGGCACTCCCAATTTTACCAGCACCAACAATTCCAATCGTTAAGTTGTGAATTTCATTAGCTTGTAGTCCAAACCATTTAAAATTATTGTGATTTAATCTATCTTCAATTAATCCCAAGTTACGCACCAAATACATAGCTTGTGCTAAAACTAATTCACTAACTGAACGCGGTGAATAAGCAGGAACATTGGTAACTGCAATGCCATTTGCTGTTGCAGCCTCCAAATTAGCAATTTCATAGCCAGTAGTTCGAAATGCCATTTGCTTAATACCATGTTTAGCTAACTTTTCATATATTTTAGGGTCTTTTAAAGAATTTAGTTGTTGAACTGATACTCCATCATAACCTTGAGCTAAATCAGCAGTTTCAGCATTTAATTCCTTTTTAATAACATCAACTGTAGCATTGTTATTAGCTGCCCATTGATTAATTTCAGGTTCTTCATCTTCTCGAACATTGTAAACTAGAATTTTCATCTTAAACATCGCCTTTAAAATATTTTTAATCATTTTATCATTATTTTTTAATTTTACAAAATAAAAAAAGCATCTCAAAATGAACTGTCCTATTAAAAGTTGACTTTAGTGTTCAACCCTATAGGTATCATTCATAATTGAAATGCTTTTTAATTATTTAACATTTTTTATATATTTACTGTTAGCATAAACATAGCCACCAGAAACACGATATCTTAAACTACCATGCTTTAAAGTATTATCTTTATCTGAATAATCCCAGTTTTTAATTAACATAGTCTTAGCTTTTTTAACGGTTTTTACTTTTTTGCTTAGCTGAGCATCATTATAGATGGTTAAACCTTTTTTAGCAGTAAACGATTTAACTTGTTTGTGAACACCTTTAGCAACTAAAGTCTTGTTAGCTGTAATGAATGTTCCATTGTTTAAGATGTAACGTGTTGAACGTTTATTCCAAACAATTCCCTTCACGTCTAACGTTTGACCTTGTTTGTAATGTGCAACTTTACCAGTTAAATTCTTGTTATTGTATTCATTGATGCCACCAGCACTAATTACAGTAACTTTACCTTTAAAATTAGTTTCGTAAACTGGTAATACATAATCTTTTCGAACTGTAATGTAACCAACACGATTTTTATGATTCATTTCATGAACTTTATATCTTAACAATCCAGTTTTACTTTTACCATGACCATCTACCACGAAAATAGGTTTATTAACCATTGGTTTATTAGTGTAGTGTCTTAATAAATTAGTCTTGCTGAATCGATTACTTTTATATAAGTTCATGGACTTAGTTGGATAAACAATTGTGTCTTTTTTTAGTAGACCATTATTATCATAATTACTATTGTTGTCATTTTTGATAATTTTGTAATTCAAATAAACATCAATATTGCCGTCAATGTAATTACCATTTAAATTACCCTTAGAAACTGAAGTAAATTGATAATTTCCATCATTTGGCATTGATACTGAATAACTATCACCAACATTTCCTGAGGTAACTTGTTTGTTGAACTCTTTACCATGTTCATCTAAATAGTGAACGGTCACCGTTCCTTTGCTTAAAGGAGGTGTTGGAACTGGATCAATCGGAGTGATGTTCTTTTTATACTTTAGTATTACCACGGTTGCTTCATCGGAATAAGTTCCTAATAAAGACCCTTTAACTATTGAATCATATACATAATTATCTATTTTATCAGGATGAATATTATACGGCTTACCAAATTCATCTGAAAATTCATCCGTCTTTATAACATTATTGTCTTCATCTTCGTACTTTACAATTAATTTACCTTTTTTTACCAAAATAGGTAAATTCTTTTTGCTTAGATATATTTTAGCATCTGAATGCATATAATTTTCATTCTCTCTGGAACTTAAATCACTTAATTGGTACGTCTTTAAATCGTTTTCATATTTAGCAATAGCTGATTTAATAGAATAGTCATTATACTCAAACTCAGTGCCTTCAGAATTGTCTGATTTTTTAAATATTTTAGAGGTAGGTACTTTTTTTTCGTAGTCATTACCAACATTAAAAAGTAATTTATTATTATCATCATAATCAAATATTTGTAATTTATTAGCTTGATATTTCAATGTTAAATTCTTTATTTCATCGTTTTTTAGACTACCCGTCAAAATATTATCGGAAGGAAGTGGAATATCTTTTTCTCCATCAGATACTGATGTCAAGTGGTAACCACCAATTTGAGGTATTTTAATTTTATACTTGTCATCTTCTGAATATTCAACATCAACGTTGTATTTTACTGTATCTGCTCCTATGTCTGTAACGTTAAGAACTTTATCTTCACCAAAGACATCTTTGGTAAAATCATAAATAGGTTTTTTATTATTATCCAAAACATTAACATTAACTGAGCTTTTTTTATAATACGAAACCTCATGGAACTTAAATGCTTGTTGCCCTGTCTTTACACCATTGGAACCAGCAATAAGAAAAGATTTGGGCATTTCATTACCTGAATTAATTTTACTAACGTCAATAGACCAATGCATGTCGCCTAAATCGATAGATAGCTTTCCGTCTTTATTTCCTGAATATTGAATGGTAATAGGGATATAGCCATCTGAAGCATTTAATTTACTTGTATCATTAATACTTTGTGGATTAACAGTTCTATCCTGATTTTTGTCATAATAAGTAACGGAAGTGTTAGAATTATTATTTTTATTGTAGACAAAAGATCCAAATATACTTTTTGGTTCGTAGTAATCACCATTTTGATCACTAAGTTTATCAACTGGGTCTGATTCATAATCTCCCTTGTTTATTTCAGTATTATTAGTACTTTTACTGTTGTAGTAAGTATCAATTTTAAATCCAAAAGCATTATCCAGACCGCTAATGCCTAATCCTCCACCTGCTAATCCAATTGAATTTGTATTTCCAGTACTAAATACAAAAGATATACCATCACCAAGAGTTGTTTTATTATAATCACCAGTGCCACTAATTTGAACGTCACCTTTCATAGTAAATCCCTTGGAAAAATCAACTTTATTTTTTAACGTTGCGACACCTCTTACTTCACCATTTTTACCATCATGAGTAAGAGTTATAGTGTTTCCATCAACATCTTTTTTATCAACATCAAAAGCTTTATTTATATCTGTAATTGTTTGCTGTTCAGATGCTTTAACTGAATTACTAAAAGAATATAAAAATGTAAAAATAGATAGGAATGTTACAATTAAAAATGACTTTTTCATATATGTTCTCCTCTACATTTTATTAAGAGTTTAATTTAAATTATTACAAAAATCGTCATAACCATACTATGGTATAATAATTTTATTAATCATACAATAAAGAAATATTACATTTTATTAACATTAATTTAATAATAAATATAAAATTATGATAATATTAGCAAGGTGTAATATAATGTTCATACATATATTAAAGGAGTGATTTCATATTTTAATCACATTTATACTTATCTCAATAGCCGGATGGATAGGTACCTATCTAAGCTATTCAGAAAATAAGGCCAGATTGTTAAATGGTTTTTTGCTAATATTTAGTTTATTTTTCACACTAATATCTCTAGCTCTTTTCGTAGTTAATATCGATAATGACATTTTAACAAGATTGTCATTAATTATATTCATAATTATAGCTATCCCGCTTATATTTTTATACACACTACAGTGGATATTATGGTTATGGAATGCTTGGATTGTCTGGCGCAAGGAAAGTCATTCAATTGCAAACATGTTAACCTTAATCATTGGAGTTGGAATTCTGATTTCACCATTTATCGTCAATTTGATTAAGGTAACTTTTGATAACAAATTTGGTGATTTTGTTATTTCATTGATTCAACTCTCAATTTTTTACATTGTATTTTGCTTCATTGCATTCATTAGTTCTGCTGTCATGTGTCTACTATATAAACCGAAGAAAGATAAAGATTACATCATCGTATTAGGATCTGGATTACTAAATGGCAATCAAGTATCTCCTTTACTAGCAGCTCGTATTGATAAAGGAATTGAGTTTATGAAACAACAAGTTAAAAGCGGAAACAAATCACCTATTCTAATTTGCTCTGGTGGACAGGGAAATGATGAGAGTATCCCCGAAGGAACTGCTATGCAAAATTATGCAATCAAGCAAGGCATCGATGAAAAATTAGTATTAGCTGAAACACAATCTAAAAACACCTTACAAAATATGCAATTTTCCAAAAGGGTTATAGAAACTAAAAAACTTAACCTAAGTAATGGAATTTTTGTTTCTAATAATTATCATATATATCGAGCCAGTGGATATGCTAGATTGGCCGGATTGAATATTAATGGGATTGGTGCTAAAACAAGTTACTTCTTTATTCCAAACGCTATAATTCGCGAGTACATCGCTATTTTAATGTCTCATAAAAAATTACATTTATTCATTGGAATGGTGATATTAATACTTTCGATTTTGAAAGCCATAAACTAAAAAAATAACCTATTACTCATTTGAGTAATAGGTTATTTTTTTAGTTTAATTTATCAACAATATTTTTAGGCACATCTGATTTATTAACCTCGTTAGGTCCTTTAACAATCAATTGTTTGCCAACCTCAGCTTTAACAATTGAACCTGGCGTCAATGGTTTAACGTCTTCACCAGATAAATAATGTTCCATATTTATGACTTTGCCATTCTTAGTTACGAACCTAAAGTTATATTTATACGTATAAATACCTTCAACAACTTTATTCTTTGAATTCTTCGCTTTTTCTTTAACTGGTATTTTATTAGGAACTTTCGCATAAGCAATCTCACCGGTGTAACGGTTTTGATAATAATCATTTCCATTTTTAAAAATTAAAAAACCAATCAAAAGCACTACTATTCCAAGAATTCCGAATATAAACTTTTTCATATGAAATTTCCTATCTAAATTTTACTCACTGATTTTTTTAGAAATAAACTTATCTATTTCGGCCAAAGCTAAAACAATGATTCCTGCGACTACTGCAATAGTCCATCCGATAACACCAATACCTGTGGTGTAGAATGCACCTTGCATGAATGGAATGTAAGTTAATCCTAGCTGCAATAGAATCATTATTCCAACAATCATAAAGGCCTGTGGATTACTAAATAGAGTTTTAGAGAACAACGGCTGTTTAGTACGAATACTGAATAGATAGAAGATTTTAGCAAATACAATCACGTTAACTACAACCGTACTTGCAAAAACATCACTAAAGCCATTTGCTGTTAGCAATTCAAAGGCTATGATACCTAAAATAGCCATTAAAGCAGCTAACCAACCAATTCTAATGCCATCCCACTTGTTCAACAAACTACCACTAGTTTTACGTGGCTTTTGTTTCATTAAATCTTTTTCACCCGGTTCAAATATGAACGCAAATTGAATGGTGATAGCAGATACCATGTTAATCCATAACAATTGAGTTGGTTGAAGTGGCATATCATTTTGCATCAAAATAGTAAAAGCTACAATCAAACCTTCGGCAAAGGAAGTTGGCAATAGGAATTGAATACTTTTCTTAATATTGTCATATATGCGACGACCTTCTTTAATTGCTGGTGAAAGAGTTCCAAATTTGTCATCAGTTAAAACCATGTCAGCTGATTCTTTGGCAATATCAGTTCCTTTATTACCCATGGCAACCCCAATATCAGCTCGTTTCAAGGCAGGCGCATCATTAATTCCATCACCTGTCATCGCTGTAACCTTGCCACTATCTTGTAAAGATTTTATGATATCAAATTTATTTTGCGGAGTAGTACGCGCAAAAACTTGGTTATCTAATACTGCTTGTTTAAACTCTTCTTTATTCATACCATCTAATTCAGCACCAGTAACTGCATGAATATTTTCAGCTAAGCCTAATTGTTCACCAATTGCCTTAGCGGTTACAGGGTTGTCACCTGTAATCATTTTAACTGCTATGCCTGCTCCGTTCATTTCACGAAGAGCTTTCATAACACTTTCACGTGGTGGATCAATGATTCCAGCTAACCCTAATAGGTGTACACCTTGTTTTATTTGTTCATGGGTTATTGCTTGAACCGAGTCATCGACATTTTGATATCCAACCGCAATTACTCGCTTACCTTGAGCAGATAAAGTTTCTACTTGACGATTCCATTTATCCATATCAAAATCTTTATCCACTTTTTTAGCTAAGGATAGCAACTTATCTGGCGAACCCTTAATGAATAATTTACGTTGTCCATTTTTATCATCTACTAATTTAGCAATATATCTAAAATTAGAATCAAATGGTAGTAAATCGATTTCTTTATAAAAATCATTATTTGAAGTACCCAAAGCTTTAGTATAAGCCGTTAAGAAAGCTCCATCGGTCGGTTCACCATTTAATACCCATTTATCATTTTCCTGATTTAATTGGGCATCGTTTGCTTCATTTCCAGCTTCTAAAAATAATTTTAAGGTGTCATTCATTTGTACTGAATTACCATTTTCGATAATTTCTCCCTTAGGGGTATAACCATTACCAGTCACCTGATAAGTATGATTATTAAGAATGATATCCTTAATTGTCATTTCATTTTTAGTTAAAGTACCAGTTTTATCAGTAGCAATTACATCAACTGAACCTAAAGTTTCTACAGCTGGTAAGCTTTTAATAATCGTATTTTTATTTTTAGCCATGTCACTAACTCCACGTGACAAGACAACTGAAGTGGTTGCTGGTAATCCTTCTGGAATAGAACCTACTATCATCGCAACTACTGATAGTGACAACACACTTAATGAATAAGTTTCTAAGAAGAAACCAAGTAAGAATAGTAAAGCTGAAGCAAATATAATTACGTATGAAACCCATTTACCTAAGCCATCTAGTTCACGCATAAGTGGTGTTTTACTATCTTTAGTTTGACTAATATTTTCGGAAATTCTACCAATTTCGGTGTCCTTACCTGTAGCAACTACTACCCCAGTAGCACTTCCAGACGTTACTGAAGTATAGGCAAATGCCATGTTAGTTTGTTCAGCTAGAGCTGGATTATCACTACTAATAACTTCCGCATTTTTTGCGATAGAATCAGATTCACCAGTTAAAGATGACTCCTGAATTCTTACGTTATCGGTATCAAATAATCGCATATCAGCTGGAACTTTATCGCCTGCTTCTAGGAAAACTACATCCCCCACTACTACATCTTTAGTTGGAATATCAACTCGATGACCGTCACGATAGACCGTTGAATTAGTAGCTAGAATGCTTTTTATTTTATCTAAGGCATTAGATGCATTAGCTTCTTGGTAATATCCAATAAAAGCATTGATAAAAATTACCAAAACAATGATAAAAGAATCCGAAAAGTGTTGTAATAACAATGTTAAAATGGCTGAAAAAATCAACACATATATGATAACGTTGTTAAATTGTCTTAAAAATAGTTTTAATTTCGAATCCTTTTTAAATTTTAACTCATTAGTTCCGTATTTCTCCAATCTCGTTTGTGCCTGCTTAGAATCTAAACCAGAGTTAATGTCTTTTATGTCGTACTTAGATTTGAGTTCACTCAAAGTCAAATTAAAGTCTTTTGAATTATTCAAATTAATCGTTAGCTCCTTTTTGTATTAGTA
The DNA here is from genome assembly GCF_001435995.1 of Apilactobacillus ozensis DSM 23829 = JCM 17196. Lineage (GTDB taxonomy): Bacteria > Bacillota > Bacilli > Lactobacillales > Lactobacillaceae > Apilactobacillus > Apilactobacillus ozensis. The sequence goes on along the minus strand of NZ_AYYQ01000002.1, from coordinate 17,068 downwards.
TCTAAATTATATTGTCGTACTAAAAAAGTAACTATTCAATTAAAAAGAATGGTAAAAGCTTATAGTTGCTTCGCTGCGGAACTTCATCCATTTAATGTTTCCCCCTTAAATTTAGTAGCCATATCATATCAAATTATGTTTATCTATTTAATTATATTAATATTTTTTAAAGATATATTTAAGATAAACTTAACATTTCATTCACTAAAGTGATCTTTTAAAATTTGTAGTATGGTTTCGACGTGCTTATCAGAAATTGAATAATAATGATTACGACCCTGTTTTTGAATTTTAGCTAAACCTGAGTCGGTTAAAATTCTTAAATGATGTGAAATTGAAGTCTGACTTTTTTGAGTATGCTCAACTAGAGTTTGTACGTTAGTATCCCCATTTTGAATTAGATAATATAATATGTTGATTCTAGTTTCGTCATTAAGTGCTCTGCCGAGAGTCTTCAAGCCTTTTTTAAATGTGTTCATAAATGATTGCTCCTAACATATTTATATATTTGAATATTTATATATATGATTATATCACACATATGTGTTGACAGTTCATATATTTTTAAGTATGATTACTTCTGCAATATAAAATAACTTTTCTAGGAGCGTATCTAAATTGAAAAAATCATTAAATAAATGTATCGGTCTTGTTGGTATTATCGTAACTTTCACTTTATTATTAACTGCATGTGGAAATAACAAAGAACAGTCCAAGTCAAATAAAATTAATGTTGTTACGTCTGTTAACTTTTATAGTGAAGCTGCTAAAGCTGTACTAGGTGATAAAGGGGAAGTAACTTCCATTATTAGTTCACCATCTTCTGATCCACACGACTTTCAACCTACCCCCAAAGATTCCAAAATAGTTGCTAAAGCCGACTTTGTAATCTACAACGGCGCTCATTATGATTCATGGATGAAGAGCTTATTGAACAATAATTCATCAGCAAAAGTAACCAACGTAGCTGCTGACTTAATGCATAAAGATGAACATGATAATGCGCATATTTGGTATGATTACCGCACTATGCCTAAGTTAGTAAATAGCTTAGCTAAACAATTTAGTGAAAAAGATTCCAAAAATGCTAAATTATATAAAGAAAATGCCAAAAAATACATTGATTCATTGAAACCAATTGAAAAAGCAGTTAAACAAATAAAAAATGAACATAAACACAATAACAAAGTTGATGTTACAGAACCAGTATTTAACTACATGCTATCTGATATGGGCTACACGATTAATGATGCTGGATTTTCAAAAGCAGTTGAACATGAAATTGACCCTACTCCACAAAATATCCGTGATTTGCAAAACGATATCAAACAAAAAAGAATTTCTTTCTTAGTAGTTAATAGTCAAACATCAGATACAACTGTACAAAACATGATTAAGTTAGCAAATGAAAATAATTTACCAATTGTCAAAGTTAGCGAAACTATGCCTAAAAATACTAACTACAAAGATTGGATTATGAGTGCTTTAAATCAAGTTCAAAAAATAAATAAATAAAAAAGCATCCCTAAGGGATGCTTTTTTATTGTTAATCAATGCTAATGTCATAGCCTTCATTGTTGTCTTTATTCATCTTAGGAAGAACTACGTCTAAAATGCCATTTTCATAAGAAGCTTTAATTTGTTTGATATCAACGTTTGGTAAGTAAAATGAACGTTTAATATTGTTAGATGATATTTCACTAAAAAATACTTTCCCATTTTCATTATCGTGATTAGTATCTTTCTTAGCACTAATGCTTAAAGTATTTTCACGATAATCCATATGGATATCATTCTTATCGAAGCCAGCCAATTCAGCATTGACTTCGTAACTATCACCATTATCAATAATGTCAGTCTTCATATTATTATTATCATTGAAAAAACCGTTGTCTAACAAATTTTGAACTGGGTTTACAAATTCATTTCTCATAAAAAAACCTCCTCAAAAATTAATCAATATCGATGTTATCAAGTTTGTTTTCTTGTCTATCTTTTGGAAGCGTTATCTTTAAAATACCACCATCGTAACTAGCCTTAATTCCATCTGCCTTAACATTTGGAATTTGGAAAGAACGAGCAACGCTTTGAGTAGAACGTTCGATGCGTAAGTATTTATTATCATTTTTATTAATTTCGTGATTAGCTTTAACGCTTAAAGTATTGTTACGGTAATTCAAGTGAATATTTTCTTTCTTGAAACCTGGTAATTCAGAGGTAACCACATAGTTATCTTTATTTTCAATAACATCTGTTCGCATTTGATTACCGGCAAATGAACTAAAGAAATTATCATCAAAGTCACTCATAAAATTGTTCATTGGACTGAATAAGTTCATATTATTTCTTAATTCTCTAGCCATAATCAAAACCCCTTTAAATGTTTATTTGTTGATCTCTTTATCAATCAACAACTATATAATAGTCAGAATTGGTCAAACATTCAAGAATATAGCTCAAAATAAAAAGAAGTCTTTACGACTTCTTATTTAAAAGCAGATTGGTAAATCCATCCCATGTTTTGACCACGATAATAACATAGATAATAATAACTCTTCCAACCATCTTTTTTAGCACGTGAAACAATGGTCATCTTTTTATTACCATAGTTTTTACCATAGTGTTTAATAGAGGTATTTGTAAATTTGCTGCTCGTAACATGATTATAAAAGTTAACTTTACTGTTAATTTTCATCGTTTTAATTTTGTTATATTTTTGATAATTAATATATATACCTAACGATTTGCCATTAATCCAACCTAGTAACTTACCGTTGTAGTAACATCTATAATAATTATTACCATTGACCTGAGCCTGACTGTTGAAAGTTAAGTTTTTACCAGCATAATTTTTGCCACTATATTTAATTTTAGAATTATTCTTATATTTATTATCTTCGGGCACATGATTATAAAAGTCATCAGAAACACCGTTAGATAAAGTTTTAACCCCATTATTAGCATAATAACTAGTATTGTTTACTATCGGCGCTTGATTAGAATTATTGTTGTTGCTGTTGTTACTATTGGAACTGTTATTATTGTTGCTGCTGTTATTATTGTTATTGCTATTTTGATTACTATTGTCAGCATTATTATTTGGAGTAAAATTATTATCTCCAATAAACCAACTACTATCTTTATAAGTTAATAAGCTTGAATCAATATATTGATTCAAAGCTGGTGAATAATAGTTATCTGTATACTGCCATAAAACATGTTCACGACTAGGTTCATTAGTTTGATATGCTGCCAACCAATAGCCATCATAATTACTAATAGCTTGTGATGCATATTTAAGCATAAAGCTTTGATATGAATAAAATAAGATTTTACGATTGCCTACTAACGGTCTTAATGCTTGAAGCCATGCATTAGCGGCATCATTAGTATCTCCATTAGTCACGGTTTGGGTCTCATAATCATTCACATAAAATTTAGCATCTGGCGCTCGATCATATAAAGTACGTGCCTCATCTGCTGCATCAGAAACACTATCATACATACTGTATGAATATACTCCGTAAGGTACGCCGTATTTATTCATTAAATCACGATTTTGTTGAAAGGTCTTGTCAGCATACGCACTGCCATATTGCACTCTTAAAATGACAAATGGTACTTCGTTTTTTAAATTTTGTACCTGACTATCAGTAAATACACCCTGGTGTTCTGATAAATCATAAACGTTATTAGAATCTGCATTAGCTTTTAGTTGAACATGCTTAAACGCAAAAATAAATGTAATAAATGCTAGTGTTAGTAAAATATACTTATGTTTTTTCATTAAAAAACTCCCGCTATTATAAATCGTTTTACAATTTTTCTATTAAAGCAATACTACTATTATTTAGCATATTTTTAAAGGGCTCTTTTATTTTAAAGAAATAGTTACATTGAAAACGGTTCCCTCTGGTTTATTATCAACAACGGATATTTTACCTTTATGTTCATCAACAATCCATTTAGCAATAGAAAGTCCTAAACCATTACCACCAGTTTTGGAGTTCCTAGATTTATCAGTTCGATAAAAACGATCAAAAATATGCACCTTATCTTCATCAGAAATTCCAATTCCATTATCAGCAACTTTAATGTCTAAGCTGTCCTTAATTCTACTAATTTGTACTGATATTTTACCTTCGGCAGGTGTATATTTCATGGCATTATCTAATAAAATAACTAAAAGTTGTCGAATTAAATCTTGGTCTAACATCCCACTACCATCAACATTTATTTGAGTGTCAAAATATTTATTTTGACTATTAACAATTTCAGAATAAGGTGAAATGACTTGTTTAAACCATGTTTCCAACTGCGTGTTTTGTAAATTAACTTGAATTATGTTTGAATCGGAACGTGCTAGCATAAGCAAGCGGTTCGTCAATATTTTTAAATGTTGAATTTCATCTAAAGATGTAGAAATTGGTTGAATCTGTTCCATAACTGTATCTTTAGGCTTAGTTAATAAATACTCCATTTGGTTTTGAATAACGGTTAATGGTGTTCTAAGTTCATGAGCAGCGTTAGAACTAAAGTCACGTTGACGTAACCATGATTTTATAATTGGTTTCATACTAGATTTTGATAAGAAATAAGAAATAGCGATTGCCAATATCCAAAAAATAACCAAAGTAATTATTAAAGACTCGATAAAACTATTAATCGCTAACAAATCAGCATCAATATTTTGCAGAATTAAAACATAATGACCAGCATATAAAACATTTTGATTGTTTTTAGGAACTTTAATTAACAATGATCGAAAATGTGCGCTCAATTCATTTGATGCTAAAGGCAAGTCGACAATCTTATTTAATTTAGAAACATCCAGCGTGGTATTACGTAATAACGTAAAATTTCTTTCTCCTAGCATCGATTGGTTTAGAATTCTTCCATTATCGTCAAAAACAATTAAATTAGTTTGAAAAGAAGCATTTTTTTCTGGGGGCATAACTCCAATATTTGCGCCATTTTTATTTTTTTGAATGTGTAATGGAAATTGGTGTGAATTCTTAATTATTCTGTTTTTTTGTTCTCTCATGGCTGAGTCTATATTTCCGTAAACTGAGTTTTGAAATAAATAATAAACAATTAGTCCTAAAGTAAAAAACAACACTGCAAAGGTAATTAATTCTTTAATGAATAGTTTGAGTTGTTGTTGATTTTCTGGATTACCCTTTTTCACTAATCATCATCCTTTTCAAAAATATATCCTACATTTCTTAAAGTTTTAATCGGGTTACTATCGGACATGGTCTTAATTTTTTTACGTAAATTACTCATGTAAACTTCAACCACTGTCAGAGCAGTATCGGAATTAAAGCCCCATAAGCGGTCAAATATTTGCTCTTTGGTAATTATCGTATTTGGATTTTGCAAAAAATATATTAATAAGTCATACTCTTTCCCATTTAATTTCAATTCTTTGCCGTTTAAGTCTACTGAACGGTTGTTTAATTTTGCCACAAAATTACCTACCGTCAGTTCATTATTAGTCCCTAGCCTTCCATATCTTTTCAGAAGTGCCTTAACTCGCATCAATAGTTCTTCACGATGAAAAGGCTTAGTTAGATAATCATCGGCACCCAGCTGAAATCCATGAACTTTATCAGAAAGAGTATCTTTAGCCGTTAAAATTAAGATTGGCATATCTAGTTTATCGTCATTTCGCCAGCTTTTTAAAATATCATATCCACTAATTTCAGGCAGCATCAAATCCAAAACTGCTATGTCATAAATACCTTCTTGGCCCATCATTTTACCTTCAAATCCATCACAAGCTACTTTGGTATTCCCTATTTCACTTAAAAATTGGTTTAAACTGTCAGCTAAAGCTTCATCATCCTCAACTATTAATATATTTAAATCTTTCATAAAATAATCACCTCTAAAATACAATTTACTGAGATTAATACTACTACATTCTAGCGAATGAAACTTAAAAATCTTTTAAGATAAAAAACAACTTATCTAAAGTCACAAAATTGTTCGTGACCATTTATTGTTCCCACTGCTTGCATAAATGAATGCATAACTACTGGTCCAATAAACTTAAATCCATCTTTTTTCATTTTCTTAGACATTTCAAGCGATAAATATTTTTCTGCATTTATAGAATCATAGCTTCTATTTTGAAATTTTGATTTTATAAGTTCATCAAGATTAGTATTTAAATAGTCATTGAAACTGCCATCTACTTGTTGCATATTGGAAATGATTTTAGCATTATTAATAATTGCCTCAATTTTTAAACGATTACGAATAATATGTTTATTATTCAAAAGAGTAGAAACCTGATTATCCATTAACTTCACCTGATTAATTACAAAATTTTGAAAAGCTTCCCTAAAATAATTTCTTTTATGTAAAATTGTTTTCCAACTCAATCCTGACTGCATTATTTCTAGACTAAGTATTTCAAATAGTTTGTCATCATCATGCACAGCATTACCCCATTCATTATCATGATATTTAATCATTTGTTCATCTTTTAAATCTACCCATCCACATCTTTTCATAAAAAGCACTCCCTAAATAAAAAGGATGTAGTAATTAGCTACATCCACATTTTAAAAATTAATATTTTATCTAACGATACCTTCGCCTAATTCTCGTGATAGTGTTTTTAGAGCATCTTCACGAGTAGTTATCTTATCCATATCAAATATAATATCGTCTAATTTGCCACCCTTAAAATCAAATCTTTCAATATACAAGTATGGGTCTACATCTTCCATATCTTGGAATTTTTTATCTAAATGTTTTTCAAAACCTCTGGCCCAAACATCATCTTCCATGGATTTAAAATCTTTTCTAGTAACAAAACCCTTTTTTTGAATTAAATCAATTCCGCGATTAATATCTTCATCAGAGTATGTAATTGTTGCTTCTCTAATTTCGTCTTGAGTTCTGTTATCTTTCTTAGTATCTGTAGCCATGATGAAACTTTACTTCCCTTTAATTGAATTTTGTTTACAATTATAGATTATCACTAACACAGTAGTTCGTTAAGCAATTAGCAATGGACTTTGTTTTACTAAGACTTAAAAAATTAGCAATTCCGCTGTATAATATTAAGGAAAGAAATTATTATAATATTTTTTATGAAATGAGGAATGTTCTGTTGGATAGTGGCGCGGTATTTTTACAAATTATCGTAATTTTAGTTTCATTCTTCTTCGCTGCTTTTTTTGTGGCTTGTGAGTTTGCGTTAGTACAAACAAGATATAGTATGCTGGAAGAAGAAGTCGAAAAAAAGGGTAAAACTAAAAAGTTATCCCGTGAAATGCACATGGTTACAAACTTAAATGATTATTTATCAACAACACAAGTAGGTTTATCATTATGTGGTATTTTAATGGGTTGGATTGGTGAATCTTTATTCGTAGATGCTTTATTCCACGTTTTAGAACTTGATTCTAATCTTATCAATCCAGGTACAGCACATGCTATCGGTGGTGTTGTAGGTGTATTCATTCTAACTTACCTAGAAGTTGTTTTCACAGAAGTTGTACCTAAGAATATAAGTATTGCTATTCCAAGAAAAGTTTTAGGTTTAGTTGCAAGTCCTCTGCACTATTTCCATATCCTATTTTATCCAGGAGTTTGGTTAATTAATGTTTCAGCTGCTGGAGTAGTTAAATTATTTGGTATCAAAATGGCCGATGAAAGTGACGAAGCAATGTCACAATCTGAAATTTTAAGTATTTCAAAGGATGCCGTTAAAACTGGTGCCTTAGAAAAATATGATTATTTATATATGCAACGTGCATTTGAATTTAATGATAAAGTTGCTAAAGATATCATGATTGATAGAACCCAATTAAATGTTATTGACATAACTACGAAAGTTAAAGATGCGGTAACTCAATACTTGCAAACTAAATTTAGTCGTATCCCCGTAGTTGCTGATAACGATAAAGATAAAATACTAGGCTATATTTATAACTATGATATAGTACGTCAATCACGAGTTGACTCATCAATTGGTATCGATAAATTACTTCGTGATATAATTACTGTTCCAGAAACTATGAAAATAACCGAAGTATTACAAGAAATGATTAATCATAGAACTCCAATGGTCGTAGTTGTTGATGAATACGGTGGTACTTCTGGTATCATCACTGATAAAGACATTTACGAAGAACTGTTCGGAACTGTTCGTGATGAAATTGATCCAGCTACTAACGAGTACATTTTTAAACAACCTAAGGGTACATACCAAGTTAGTGGTAAAATGACTACTCATGATTTTGAGAGATACTTCCACACTGATATTAAGGAATTCAATAAATCAGATAGTGTGACTTTATCTGGATACATTATAGATGAAAATAACGATATTAAAACTGGCGATTCGTTTACTATTAAACAGTTTACGTTTAAAGTTATCGATTTTGAAAATTCATTTATTAACTGGTTCGAAGTTAATGTGGATCAAGATTATATAGATAAAAAGTAAAAAAATAAAAGTCACACTTAGTGGCTTTTATTTTTTCTATTAGAATGGAGATTTTTATGGATAAAATAAATATTATATATATATCAATTGAAGGTAACACTAGAAATTTTGTTAAGAATTTATCTTCATACGCTGAAGCAGAACATGCTAAGGATGACACAAATCCAGTGATTAATGCTAAAGAAGTTTCTGAACAAACTGACTTTAGTAATGAAGAAGAAAACTTTTTCGCATTTGTACCAACATACTTAGATGGTGGGAATGGAATTGATAATGGTGTTAAAGAATTAATGACTAACGTATTGGGAGAATACATTGATTACAATAATAATGCTAGAAAATGTATTGGTGTTATAGGTTCTGGAAACCGTAACTTCAACGAACAGTATTGCCTAACTGCTCGTAGATATGCCAAAAAGTTCCATTGCGATTTAGTCGCTGACTTTGAGTTAAGAGGGACTAGCAGAGATGTAACTCGTGTTTATAGTGCATTAATAGAAGAATCTAAAAAACATTAAAAAAAGCAGTCATTAGACTGCTTTTTTATTTTTATTGCTTGATATGACATACAATAAAGACCCTAAAATCAAGATTGTCGAAATGACAAATAGAATGTTATAACCTAGATATTCAACAAATAAACCACCATACAGAGGACTTACCGCCCTACCAAATGACATAAATGAGTTAAAGAAACCTTGATACTTACCTTTTTCTGACTTACTAGATAAGTTATCAATCCAAGCTGGAACATCGGGTAATCCCATTATCTCACCAACCGTTAGTATTACCATAACAGCAACAAAACTCAAATAGCTCTTAGTAAACAATAATAGAATAAATGAAATTCCAAATATAAATACTCCTAAAAAGATTTGCTTTTGCATGTTAAATCTACGACCAAAGTAGTTAACGATGGGTTGGCCTAAAACAATTATTAAGCCATTGATTGTCCATAGTGTTGAATATTTTTCGAAAGAAATGCCCATATTAACCATATGAACGGACATTACACTTTCCCATAATGTATAACTTAGGTAAATAAAGAAAACCATTGCACAGATGCTGTAAATAATTTTTTTATTATTTTTATGTGTAGGCTCCTTACTAGGATGAATCAGCTCTCCGTTTAAGGCTTCATCATTATTACTGAAATCAACATCAAATTTTAGTAAAGTCATAATCCAAAGCACTAAGTAGAAGAAACTAGCCGTAATGAAAACCGTATGAACACCAAATTTTAGTAAGTATCCTACCATTGCAGTTCCGATTACTACTCCTAAGTTCAAACCAATATATAATAAATTAAAAACATATCTTGAACTTTTTGACGTAACTTTAGTAGCGTAGGAATTCAACAAAGTTAAATTAATTCCATCTCCAAAGCCCAAAAACATTAGTAGAAAAGCAAAAATTGGCCATCCATGAAAAAATATTAATAAAATAATCGCAATAGATGAAACAGAGATTCCTATCATTGCGGTTTTATAAGCAGACCATCTATCAAATAAATAGCCACCTAAATAATTTCCTAATATCATACAAAGTGACATCATTAACAAAGTAAATCCGGACACCATTAAAGACTTATGTAAGTAATCATTTATGTACATAGTTACTAGTGGCCACATAAAAGAAGAACCCGCGTTCAGTAGTAATGAGTATACAAAAATAGAACTTAAACTAAGTTCTTTTCTTTTTAACATTTTTTCATCCCCTTTTAATATAAATTTAACTTAATTATAACTGCTTTGATAAACAAAAAAAACTCCCAGTATTTGAGAGTTTTTTTATCGTAAATAAAATGACTATTTTGTTCTGCTAAAGTACAAAACATTCTTATTGAAATTATTTTTATCGTTAGATAAAGTAAATTTATTATTAGAAGTAAATTTCATGTATAAAGGCTTTGCGTTTTTAGCCTTATAAGAAAATTCAAAAACATCAGATGAGATGTGCTTGTAGCTATAAGCTGCATATTTAACTAGATTATTCTTTAGTTTGCCATTCTTGTAAACGTCTCTTTGAAAACCATCTTTAGTATCAAAGTTCAAAATTTCATAACTGTTGTCGTTAGCTAATCGTGATTGCCATTTACCAGAAATGTTTTTGATCACCAATTTACTTGTAGAATTAGAGTTTGATTTTTTGGAATGGTTTGTTTGCTTAGTAACTTTGGGAGTATTATTTTTAACACTTACCGTTTTATTACTTTGTAAAGTGATAATTATATATGGTTTTTGCAATGAATTTTTAGTTTGTGCATAAACATATAGTTTACTACCCTTATTTAAATTTTTTAAAGTGACTTTATAACTACCATTACTTTTTGAAGCGTAAGTACTACCCACTTCTTTTTTGTTGTTTAGAAGAACTGAAACTCTAGCTCCCTTAGTAGCGTTACCACTGATATTTGATACGTTGTATTTAGAAATATCTACAAATGTCTTTTCATTTGCTGAACTAGAACTAGCAAATAGCGTAAAAACAGCTAGTATCGAAAGCACAGACAACACAAAACTACTTAACTTTTTCATTTAATAGCACCATCTTTTCTTTTTACTAAATATCAATTATATATCCAAAAAAATAAATATCAACTAAAACTTATTTTTTGCATTAATTTTAATTATCTTTTAATAATTTAAAAATGTAATTCGGATTTTTATACCACTTAACTATCATTTCATGATTAATAGTGACTGTCCCAGATGCCTCCGCTAAATCTTGAGCAGCTTTTGTATAATTGCTAGAGCAAATTACAATTGGCACATCTAGTCCGTAGGCAACGGTTCCTGTAACAGCCTGTTGAATAGCTTCTACACCTACATAACTATTATAAAGTTTACATTGAATTCCATATTTCTTATTTTTATGCGTAGCCACAACATCTAGTCCAAAATCATTAGATTGTTGTGTAACAATAGATTTAAAACCGCTTCTATAAAACAAATAGCCAATCATGTATTCAAAATTGTTGGCCGTTACATTGAAGTGATTTTTTCGCATTGCCTTGCCAGTAATTCTTTTATATTTTAAAGCATTACTTCTTTTGATTGTAGTACCTTTAACTGACAATCCTGAAGAGCCAACTTTCTTTTTTATTTTAATAAAAAAGATTTTTTTGCGCTTACTTAATCTGAAAAAAACACAAAATATAAATAGCATCCCCAAAAATAATAAGCTTAAACCATCGGGAACACTTATATTACTGACAAAATCATTTAAATTATGATTTACATTTATTTTATTATCTTGAGTGAATATATTATATAAACTTAGAATTATATTGTATAGAGCACTAATTAAAAAATACAAAATTAATCCTAGATATTGAATTATAAAATCTAAGCCTGACAACAGCTTATCTAACAAAGGAATTCCCCTTTTTCGAAATTTATACAGTGCTTTATCATTTACACCTTGTTTATTATATTGTTAAAGTCTAGTAAAGTAAATAACACAACATCTTATAAATTCAATAATTATGTTAGCATTGATTATTCTTATTTTTTTATTTTAAGATAGCGTTTTCATTATTGATTGAAAAACGCTTTTGTTAATCTAATTTGTGTTATATAATAATCACGTACATTGACGTAATTCTACATATATTATTATGTCAAATTTGATAAACGATAAATATTAGGGAGTGACGGTATTGGCAACAGAAACTCGTGCCTTGTTCATGCTTTTTGGTGCAACAGGTGACTTAGCTAAACGTAAACTATATCCTTCAATTTTCAATTTATATAAAAAGAATTATATAGATCAAAAACACTTTGCTTTAATTGGTACTGGTCGTCGTAAATGGAGCGATCAAGATTTAAGAGATGTAATCTTAGAATCAGTTAAAGATAGTGCAGAAAGTGAAGACCAAGCAAATGAATTTGCTAGCCATTTCTACTACATGTCTCATGATGTAACAAATCCTGAACATTATAGAGCTTTAAGCGACTACGCAGATAAATTAGAAGCTAAATATGAAACTGAAGGAAATCGTATTTTCTACATTTCAATGGCCCCTAACTTCTTCGGTACAGTTGCGGAAAATCTAAAATCTCAAAATGTACTATCAGATAATGGTGGATTCAACCGTCTAATCATTGAAAAACCATTTGGTCGTGATTACAAGACAGCTGAAGAATTAAACAATTCACTAGGTAAATCATTTAATGAAGACCAAGTTTACCGTATTGATCACTACTTGGGTAAAGAAATGGTTCAAAACATTCAAGCTCTACGTTTTGGTAACCCAATCATGGAATCAGTATGGAACAACAAATACATTAAAAACATTCAAGTAACTTTATCAGAAAAACTTGGTGTTGAAGAACGTGCTGGATACTACGATAACTCAGGTGCTTTGCGTGATATGGTGCAAAACCATATTATGCAAATCGTTACTATTCTTGCGATGGAAGAACCAGTAGCATTTAAAGATACTGACATTCGTAACGAAAAAATTCGTGCACTACGTAGCCTTAGAATTTATGACAAAGATGAAGCTAGAGAAAACTTCGTTCGCGGACAATATGGTGCCAAAGGTGAACAAAGAGATTATCGTCATGAAGATGATGTCCCAACTGATTCAAACACAGAAACTTATGTTGCTGGTAAATTAATGTTTGATAACCAACGTTGGGCTGGAACTCCATTCTACGTACGTACTGGTAAGATGCTTGCTGACAAGTTTACACGTATTGACGTTGTATTCAAAAAGCCATTAATTGATGTTTTTGATGCTGGCGACAAAGATAAATCTGGTTTAGATTCAGATGTCTTAACTCTATTTGTTGACCCAGTCCAAAAAGTAATCTTACATCTTAACGGTAAAGTTCCAGGTCAAGGATTTACTACTAAGGGTATCGATTTAACTCATGTACAATCTGATGAAGACCGCAAGAATACTCCAGAACCATATGAACGCTTAATTCATGATGCTATCAAGGGAGACGCTACTAGTTTTGCTAGTTGGCAAGAAGTTGGTCGTGCTTGGAAGTTAGCTGATGTAGTAAGAAACTTATGGGATACTGAAAAACCAGACTTCCCTAACTACACTCCTGGTTCAATGGGTCCAAAAGATGCTGATGATTTATTAGCCCGTGATGGCAATAAATGGGTATTCACTTTAGATTAATAATTAAATGACATTTAATTATTAAAATGTTAAAATTTACTTGTATGTTTAATAAATAAAAATTTTCTTTAAAAAGGAAGGTTCAAAAAATGGCTGATCAAAAAGCAAACATTGGTGTTGTTGGTATGGCTGTTATGGGTAAAAACTTAGCCCTTAACATTGAAAGCCGCGGCTTCACTGTAGGTATTTACAATCGTAGCTCTTCAAAAACTGAAGAAGTAATGAAGGACCACGCTGAAAAGAAACTTGTTCCAAGTTACTCAGTTGAAGACTTTGTTAACTCCCTAGAAACTCCTCGTCGTATTATGATGATGGTTAAAGCTGGTAAAGCTACTGATGCTGTTATCAATGAATTATTACCTCTATTAGATAAAGGTGATGTTTTAATTGATGGTGGTAACACTAACTTCCACGACACAATGAAGAGAAATGCTGAATTAGACAAATCTGGTATTAACTTTATTGGTATGGGTGTTTCTGGTGGTGAACTTGGTGCATTGCATGGTCCATCATTAATGCCTGGTGGTCAAAAAGATGCTTATGACTTAGTTGCACCTATCTTAGACAAGATTGCTGCTAAAGCTAACGATGGCAAACCATGTGTTCAATACATTGGACCTAATGGTGCCGGACACTATGTAAAAATGGTTCATAACGGTATCGAATATGGTGATGAAGAATTAATCGACGAAAGTTACAACATTCTTCGTAACGGTGCTGGCATTTCAGTTGATGACTTAGCTAACATCTTTAAAGAATGGAACAAAGGTGAACTTAATAGTTACTTAATCGAAATTACTGGTGATATTTTAACTAGAAAAGACGATTTAGGTTCTGACAAGAGCAAGCCTATCGTTGATATGATTCTTGACCGTGGTGCTAACAAAGGTACTGGTAAATGGTCATCAATGGATGCCATGGAAATTGGTGTTGACCAATCAGTTATTTCAGAATCTGTTTACGCTCGTTTCATTTCAATGTTGAAAGACGAACGTCTAAACGCAGCTAAAGTTCTTAACGGACCTAAAGCAGCTGATGTTATCAGCGAAGACGACAAGAAAAACCTTGTTGAAAAAGTTCGTAAAGCTCTATACTTTGGTAAAATCATGAGTTATGCTCAAGGTTTCGAACAACTTCGTTTTGCTTCAGAAGACTACAAGTGGGACTTGAAGTTTGGTGAATTAGCTCAAATCTGGCGTGAAGGTTGTATCATCCGTGCTCAATTCTTACAAAACATCACTGATGCTTTTGAAAAGGATGCTAACTTAACTAACTTATTGTTAGACCCTTACTTCTCAGAAATTGCTAACAAGTACCAAAGCGATGCTCGTGATGTTGTTGCTTTAGCAACTAAGGCTGGTATTCCAGTTCCATCACTTTCAGCTGCTGTTACTTACTTCGATTCATACCGTGCTGAAGTATTACCTGCTAACTTATTACAAGCTCAACGTGATTACTTTGGTGCTCACACTTACGAACGTACTGACCGTGAAGGTAACTTCCATTACCCATGGTACACTGAACAATAATATATAAAAAAGTAGCCATATGGCTACTTTTTTTATTACATAGAAAACAATTAACTTGAATAATTATATAAAATTATATAAAATATAGTTGAGAGAGAAAAAACGAAAGTAGAGGTGAAACAATCATGACAGAATTAACTTTTGATCCTGGAGCGTCTAACGGTCCGTCTATCAAGGGAAAATTACTGACAATGGTTGTTTCTATTCTTTAAAATAAAAAAGAGTAGAGATGACTTTTAACAGTTAATTTTCCCGTATCTGTATAAATATACGAGATGAATATTTTTATTCATAAAAGGAAATTAACTGTTGTTAGTTGTCTCGGTATCCTTTAATTATGAAGAAGTATTGACGTACTTGTAATTAATAAAGTAAATAATTTTGCTCATGATGCTTAACTCTCTAGGGAACTTTTGAGGGAGATATGGCAACAGTTCGTTTAAGATTAGGCAATTAATATTTAACTTCGGATAAAATGAGTAATTATGAGATTACACAGAAATCTTTATGAACCGTGGGAACATGGTTTATGCCAAAGTAATTGCTGTTTATCTGCTAATAAAATAAAAAAGGCTTGAAATGATGTGAACCCCAAAAGTTGGACAACTTTTACTAGGATATTAATCCCAAATATTGATTTGGTGATTGGTATCCTAGTTTTTCTTTTATTCTATTATTATTGTAATCCTTAATCCATGCTCTCATAGCATGGATTAAGGATTCTTTTGTATTATAATGAATATTCATCATTTCACTTTTCATAATATGAAAAAATGATTCCATCTGTGCATTATCTAAGCATGTCCCTTTACGGGACATAGACTGAATCGCATTATATTTTTTCAATGTATTAGCCCAACTATGATGTTGATATTGAAAACCTTGATCACTGTGCACAATAGTTCTATAAGGTAATGATTTTAGATTAAGCATCGCTTCATTTAGTGCCTTTAAAGTAAAACTTACATTTGGATGTTTACTAATATTAAAAGATATTATTTTGTCTGAATATAAATCCATTACTGGTGATAAATAAACCCGATGGTTTATATCTTCATTGCCATATCTAAATTCACTAACGTCAGTAGTAATTTTTTGCCCAAATTTATTGGCTGTAAAATCACCATTTAATATATTATAAGCAATCTTGCCTACTTGACCTTTATATGAATTATACTTACGTTTGCGTCGACTAAACAATTTACATTGCCAATTATTACATTTCATTATCTTTTGTACACGTTTATGATTGATATTTAGTCCGGATTTCCTTAATACTGCAGTTACCCTACGGTATCCATAAGCAGTATGTTTTAGAATGATTTTTTTTATTTGCTTTTCAATACCACATTTATTGAAAGAAAGCGTAGCTTTCTTAAGATTATAATAATAAAGACTCCGAGGATACTCAATAATCTTTAAAATATAGCTCTTGGAGAAATTCTTTAATTGATGAATAAGTTTGTTTACACAAACAAATTGACTACTATTATTATTTTCAATTTTAATTTTTTCATAATGATATTTAACCATATATTTTTTAGCTAAAGCTTTTTGATGTGCGTTTATGATTGATTTAGTTTTCTTCATTTTAGGGCGGCCACGTTTGTTGTACAATGATCGTATGCCTTTGGTCTCCATTCTTCTCTGCCAAGTGAAGATAGTACTACTGGCAGATATATTGAATTGAAGTGCTGTTTCTGGATACGACTTGTGGTGGGTGTGCATCCAATTCAGCACTTTTATTTTATACTCACCAGAATACACTTTACCGTAATTTCTTACAATTAAACCCTTTAAGCCGTAGGCTTTATACATATTAATCCATAGCAAAACAGTACTATTATTCACAATATTATATTTTTTACAAAGATAAGTTGAACCACAAGTATAATATTAATGGTAGTGCCACTGTACTATTTTGGGTACGAA
>NZ_AYYQ01000011.1 GCF_001435995.1 Apilactobacillus ozensis DSM 23829 = JCM 17196 | reverse complement strand
AAATAACCCCCAAATTATTGAACATTTTATTGTCCAACTTTTGGGGGTCACTTCAAAAGGGCTTCTTTTTTTGTTTTATGCATCTAGTATTGAAAACTAGATGATATAGTTGTATTATTATTTTAAAATGTAATTAGGTGGTAAATTATAATGAAACCCAAAACTTATACGCTATTGAATGAAATATTTAGTGCAATTACACATGGATTAGGAGTATTGATGGCTATTGCAGCTGCTCCATTATTAATAGTTCGTGGTGTAATGGAAGGTGGTGCGATGCGCATAACTACATTTTCCATTTATAGTGGAATGTTGATTCTTTTCTATTTAGCATCAACGCTATTTCATAGTCTTTATTTCACTAATGCCGAAAAAGTATTTCAAATTTTTGATCATTCAGCAATTTATCTATTAATTGCAGGAACTTATACCCCTTATTGTTTAGTAGCAATTCAAGGTGCCTTAGGTTGGACCATTTTTGCTATCATTTGGATTATGACAATTATGGGAATTATATATAAATCACTTTGGCTAGGTAAATTTAAAACTTTATCCACAGTTATCTATGTTGTTATGGGATGGATGTGTTTAATGGGTATCGTAAGGCTATGGGATTATTTAGGTGTAACTGGTTTTTGGTTATTAGTTTCGGGCGGAATTGCTTTTACTGTAGGAGCAGTAATTTATAGTTTTAAAGCCATTCCGTTTGGTCATGTTATTTGGCACATCTTTGTCATATTAGGGACTGCTTTAATGTACTTTTCTATATATCTATTTGTTTAAAAAAAGTCGCCATTACGGCGACTTTTTTATTTACTATTTCGGTAAGTACTAGTTAGTAAGTAGAATGGAATGGCAATAATTAAAGCTCCAAATCCAAAGATTAATAAGTTTACCTTAGTATTGAAAATTAACCAAAATGATACGATTAAAGCAATAACTGGAATAACGGGTCCAAATGGTAATTTAAATGCACGGTCGGCATCTTTCATTTTCTTTCTAAATACCATTACCGCAATAATGGTTGGAATAAATTGCGCAAACCTTGAAATAGCACTAATTTGTGCTAAGTAAGTGAATGTTCCTGAGTATGACAATAATAAAATTAACCCAGCATTTATAATGATTGAAACATATGGCGTGTCTTTTTCGGTAGTTTTAGCGAAAAATTTAGGCAAAATACCGTTTTTAGCTAAAGCAACCGTTGAACGCGGAGTAATAAATGCTGATGCCATACAAATTCCACCAATTGATAGTAGCGATCCAATAACAATAATTTGACCACCAATTTTACCAATCATAGCAGTGAAGGCTGCCTGAAGTGGCACGGAAGTATTTGCTAAGTTAGAGCCTAATACACCAATACATACAATCATTACTAATGCGTAAATAATTGTAACAGTTGTTAAAACGACCATAATGGCACGTGGCAAATTCTTTTTAACATTGCTCATTTCACCAGCGGTAACAACTAAACCTTCAACTCCAGTAAAAATATAAAATAATGTCAAAGCTGCACTAGAAAAGTTTCCAGGATTAGTTAGCTGTGGAATAAAGAATGGGTGGAAATTTGCAGGATGGATAAAGAATAATCCGACAATAATAATTAATAAAATTGGTAGTAATTTACCGACTGTAATGATGTTGCTTAAGATTGATGTAGCACGAACACCTAGTAGGTTAAGTGCCATTAATAGAATAGCTACGATTGTTACAACGATATTTTTTGATAGCGTATTATTTAAAGCTGGGAAAAATCCTCCTAAAGCAGTTGCAAAAGCTACGTACATAGTTGCTTCTGCGATAATTCGAATTGCCCAGGCAGCAATTCCCACTTCATAACCAACAAAGTTTCCAAACGCTTTTTTAGCGTATATATATGCACCACCAGTTTCGTCAAATAATCCAGAACATTCAGCGAAACACATTCCAATCATAAATGCTAAAATAGCATCAAAAAATAATACCAAGATACTAGCTGGTCCAAACGCTTTCATTCCAGCACTTGGCAATAGAAAAATACCTGATCCAATAATTGCATTGATTCCTAACAGCACGATACTGAAGAAACCTAATTTTCGTTTATTTTCAGACATAATTATTTCCTTTCAATTGAATTTTCAACACGTTTAAAAAACGTCTTAAATAGTTCAGCCTCATCTGTATAATGGTCCCACATGTTTTCAGGATGCCATTGAACACATTGAATAGAGGCATCTTGATTTTCCAAGCCCTCAATTACTCCATCATTGGCCTTAGCAATGATTTTTAATTCTTTTGCTACATCTTTTACAGCTTCATGATGAAAAGAGTTAACAAATGGTTTTGCACCCATTGTATTGAATAATGCTGAGTTTTTATCAACATTTACGTAGTGTACTGGTGAATAACCAATCGTTGTTTGTGAGTGATGCAAAAGTTGACTTTCTTTAGGGTCGTATTGGGCATTTAAATCTTGATATAACGATCCACCTAAAGCAACATTTATAATTTGCATACCACGGCAAATTCCTAAGATAGGCTTATGTAATGTTTTCCCAGCTTTCAATAGAGCAATTTCGAATTCATCACGTGGTTCATAGGTTAAACCAATTTGTTCGATAGGGTCTTCTTCATAGTACTTGGGTAAAACGTCCGCACCGCCTGTGAAGATAATTCCATCAACGCTTTCAGCTAGTTCTTGAGCCATTGAGGGTTTAGCGATTGGAAAAATGACGGGGGTAACGTTATTAGAAAGGAGACACTTTAGTAATGTTCTTTGGGCAAATTGTGACTCTCTAGTTCTAAAACTCTCATTACTGTTAAAGTTAATACTTCCAGTAATTCCAACTTTCATAAATTCACATCCTTAGTTATTTTTAGTAAGTATAATCTTACTAGATTATTGATGTGAAAACAATTCATTAGATTTATTAGGTAACTTAAAGTTTCAAAAATTGTTAATTATTTAAATGCTAACTTTAAAAAAATAAATATAATAATATAATTAATATTGTAATGACAGATTATAAATATTGAGAGGGTATTCCATTGGCAAGAAAAAAGAAGAAAAGCAAGGTTAGATATTTTATATATCTATTATTGATTGTATTAGCATTTGGATTAGGTTATGGTGCAAAAAAAATTCATCGTGAAATACAAGAAAATCGAATTATGCATGCTAACCGTGATAAGTTGTTAGCAGAACAACGTGCTAAACGTGAAAAACAGCAAAAATTTATTAAACAAATAGCTGATGCTTCAATTGCAACTTATCGTGAAAAATATCATGTTTTACCAAGTATCGTAATTGCCCAAGCAATCGTTGAGTCTAACTGGGGTGATTCTAAGTTATATCAAGTAGCTAACAATCCATTTGGAATTAAAGGGAGTTATAATGGTCAGTCCATTTCTTATGATACTAATGAATATCAAAACGGTAAAAAAATTACCATTCAAGCTGCCTTTCGTAAGTATCCAGACCTAAAAGCAGCCATTGCTGACCATGATAAGACGATTGCTGAACATTTCATAAAAGAAAAGAATGTTACCAGTTATCTAAAAGCGGCACGTCTACTTCAAGAAAACGTCTACGCAACTGATCCTAACTATGCTAAAACTTTGGTGAGCGTAATTAGACAGTTTGACTTGGCTAAATATGATTTAGAAGCAATGAATATTAATAAATAATTAACTGACAGTTTTGACGTTAGTTCTGATATAATTAATACGAAAAATAAATAATAAAAGGAGAAATTATGTGTTACATTTTCTAGGTAATCTATACGGACCATTTTTTGATTTGAGTAATTGGAGTAAAGTTTTAACTTCTGAAGACGCTTGGATAACCATTTTGTCTTTAGTATTAATTGAATGTTTATTATCAGTTGATAATGCAGTTGTATTAGCTGCACAGACACAAGTTTTACCAACTAAAAAATTACAAGAAGAATCGCTATTCTATGGTATTTGGGGTTCCTATGTTTTTAGATTTTTAATTATAGGAATTGGAGCTTTTCTAATCCACATTTGGGAAGTTAAAGTTATTGGTGGATTATACTTGTTCTACCTAGTTTATAAACATTTTTTCAAACCTAATAAAAAGAAAAAGACGGTTGTTTCTAGTGACGATACTAGTAACCATCGCAAACTATTTTGGAAGACAGTGGCCCAAATTGAGTTCATGGACATTGTATTTTCAGTTGACTCTGTTTTAGCAGCTTTAGCAATTTCTGAGAATCCAGTAATTGTTTTAATTGGTGGAATTGTCGGAATTGCTGCAATGCGTGGAATTGCTGAAGTTATCATGGTAGTTATGAATAAGATTCCGGAACTAAAATCAATGGCTTACTTCTTAATTGCAGTAATTGGTTTAAAATTATTGCTATCAATTCCAATGATTGATATTGAAATTCCAGCCGCTTGGTTTGGATTGATTGTGCTATTTTCATTTATAGTAACAATTGCTATTCATTACGTAAGAAAAAATGCTAATAAGAAGGATTAATATATGCTTAAAAATGTAAGTCAGGATAATCTATCAGAATTTATAAATAATGATATGACCATTTTAGATTTTTGGGCTCCATGGTGTGCGCCATGCAAAATTATGGCGCCAGTTTTAGAAGATTTATCAGAAGAATTTGCTGAAAAAATTAATTTCGGTAAAGTAAACGTTGATAATGAAGAATCAATTGCTAAAAAGTACAAAGTAATGGGGATGCCAACAATTGTTTTGTTCCAACATGGTAAGGCGATTGAAAAAGTTACTGGAGTTTATAGTAAAGAGCAAATGGCACATTATTTTACTCGAAAACTAAAAGAAATTTAAAATTTTGTTTGACAATAAAATTAAAGAATGCTAATCTTAATTTAATCAAATATGCAAAAGCGTTAATTTCAAATTCAAGTAGCGTTATGTCTGGGCGTAAGAAAGTCGGTGGTTGATGCGAACCGATCAGGACATGATTAGCCAAATACGTTGAATAGCTTCTACAAAAGAACGGAATCTAGAACCGTTACCATCTAGAGAGTGGGAATTAGTGTATCTAATTTCTTAGTTGGGTGGTACCACGGTAAAAAACTATAATCGTCCCTGTTGTTTGTTTAAACAAACAACAGGGACTTTTTTTATTGAAAGGAATTGATGAAATGTTTTGCAAAGATTGCGGAGGAATGCCACGATATCAGCTATCTCCAAAGTTATAAAATACAAATAAAAATAGAGGAGTTTAGTTATTATGGAAAACAGTAAACCAAAGGTTAGTTTATTAGAAGGTATAATTATATTATTAGCAATGATTGTCGTAATGGGCGTTGGAGTGATTGGCTTAGGAATTTCTCCAGAAGTACCAATTTTAATTGGGATTATGATGATGGTGTTTTGGGGTAAGTTTAAAGGATTTTCATGGGATGAAATTGATAATAGTTTCGTAGTAGGGATTCAAAAAGGAATTGTGCCATTATTTATCTTTTTATTGATTGGATCCTTAATTGGAGTATGGATAGCTGGGGGAATTATTCCTAGTTTAATGGTATTCGGTTTTCATTTAATTAGTGCTGAATGGTTCTTGCCATCTGTATTTATAGTATGTGCCTTGGTTGGCTCAACTATCGGAAGTGCGTTCACTGTTATTTCTACTTTAGGAATTGCTTTTATGGGAATAGGAATCACAATGGGCATTAGCCCTGCAATGATTGCCGGAGCCGTTTTATCTGGAGCAATTTTTGGAGATAAGTCTTCACCATTGTCAGCTTCTACTAACTTAGCTTCAGCGGTAGTTGGTGCTGATTTGATTAAACATATTAAGAACTTAATGTGGTCTACCATTCCTGCGATGATTGGCTCATTCATCTTATTTGCAATTATTAATCGTGGTAGCGGTTCTGCTAATTTTAGTAAAGTAACTACTACAGTAAATGTTTTAGAAAATAATTTTCACATTACTTTTTGGGCTATTATTCCAATTGTATTATTATTTGCATGTGCTTGGGCTCACATCCCAACTATTCCAACTTTATTCATTAATGTTGTAGTTTCATCTGTTATGATTTTTATTCAAAATCCTAAATTTGGATTAGTTAACTTAAACAACGTTATTACAAGTGGTTTCGTTTCACACACTGGTAACAAAGGTGTTGATACATTGTTATCTCGTGGTGGTATTTCTAGTATGATGGGTACAATCGTTTTAATTATGGCTGCTTTAGCATTTGGTGGACTATTAATGAATCTGGGTGTAATTGATGCAGTTATGAACCCATTAACTAAACATTTAAATTCTGATGGTAAATTAATTACAACGGTTATTGCTACTTGTATCGGAGTAAACGTCTTTGTGGGTGAACAATTCCTATCAGTAATATTACCTGGTAATGCTTTTAAAAACGCTTTTAAGAAAGCTAATTTAGCTCCTGTTGCTTTAAGTAGAGCATTGGAAGATGGTGGAACCGTAATTAACTACTTGGTACCTTGGGGGGTTGCAGGTGCATTTATCACAACTACTTTGAGTGTACCTACTTCACAATATGCACCATTTGTATTCTTGAGTATTTTGTCACCAATCTTTTCAATTATTAGTGGTTTCACTGGAATTGCCGTAAAACATATTAATAATAAATAAAAAATCAAAAAAACAACTACGATTATTCGATCGTAGTTGTTTTTTATTATATTTATAATTGGGCCTTTATAGCTTGATATCAAAAGGTTTTTAAGTATTAGAACCAAATTATTAATCGTATAATGTTACATTAAGCCAACAAATGTTACGAAAAACTCCTTTTTTTTAAAGTTCCTGATATTTACATGTAATAGTGAGCATGTATTATACATCACAGTTAATCAATAGCGATTAACAAATCTCAAGATATCGGAAATAAATATAGTTTTAAAATTTATAGGAGTGAATTTATTTATATGAAAAAATTTAAAGGAATCAAAACATTTTTAGTTACTACTGCTGCTGCCGCTGGTTTATTTTTAGCAAGTGGTGCTACATCAGCAAGTGCTGATACTAATGCTTATGGTCAACAAACCGTTACAGTTCAATCAGGCGATACTTTATGGAGCATTGCTAATAAGAATAATATTTCTTTAAATGCACTTCAACAAGCTAATAATCGTGTTTCTAATACGACTATTTATGTTGGTGAAAAATTAGTTTTACCTGGTTCACAACAAACAACTACTGCTCAAGCTCCACAAACTAACAGCCAAGTTAGTTCAAACGTAACTACTCAAAGCAATAGTCAACCAGATGCTCAAACTCAATCTAACCAAAGTGCTTACACTCAAAGTAGTTCAGCAAGTTATGGCGATGGTAATTCAGCTAAATCATGGATTTCCTCACGTGAATCTAGTGGATCTTACAATGCACAAAATGGTCGTTACTACGGTAAATATCAATTAGATAAATCATATTTAAATGGTGACTACTCAGCAGCTAACCAAGAACGTGTTGCTAACCAATATGTAGCTTCTCGTTATGGTTCATGGGAAAATGCTAAATCATTCTGGCAACAAAATGGTTGGTACTAAAATATAAATTTAGATAATAAAAAGAAGTTCGGTTCATAAACCGAACTTCTTTTTTGTTTACATTTTAGTGCATTATTACATAGTTAACAGTTCTAATAGCATCTAAAGTAGTGCCACCAGCGTATGAAATGGATGATTGTAAATCTTCTTTCATTTCATTAAGAGTGTCATTTACACTACCACGGTAAGGGATTAGTAGTTGACGTCCTTCAACGTTACGGCGTTCGCCTTTTTGCTTAGCAGAAGCAGAACCCCAGTATTGCTTGAATTTTTTACCATCTTTTTCAACAATTTCACCAGGTGATTCTTTATGTCCAGCAAACATTGAACCAATCATGACCATGGATGCACCAAAGCGAATTGATTTAGCGATATCACCGTTAGTACGGATTCCACCGTCAGCAATCATTGGTTTAGTAGCAGCTTTCATACACCATTTTAAAGCGGAAAGTTGCCAACCACCAGTACCAAAGCCAGTTTTATAACGTGTGATACATGCCTTACCAGGTCCAATTCCAATCTTAGTAGCATCAGCTCCGGCGTTTTCGATTTCTCTCACTGCATCGGGAGTTCCTAAGTTACCAACGATTAAGAAACTTTCTGGTAATTTTTCTTTGATAAAATGAATCATTTTAATAACATAATCAGAATGACCGTGTGCAACGTCAATTGTAATATATTCAGGAACATTGTTGTTTTCAGCTAATTCATTAATAAAATTGTATTCATTATCTTTAATTCCAACACTAATGGATGCAAAGAGCTCTTTTGCATGCATACTTTGGATAAATTCAGCACGTTTTTCTGGTTGAAAACGGTGCATTACATAAAAGTATCCATTTGATGCTAACCAAGTAGCTAGATTTTCATCGATAACGGTTTGCATGTTAGCTGGAACAACTGGTAGTTTAAAAGTTTTAGGACCAAATTTAATTGAAGTATCGGCTTCACTACGGCTCTTCATAATTGCCTTAGCAGGGATTAATTGTACATCATCATAATCAAAGACTTTCATATTATATAGCCTCGCTTATTGTATATCTTTCCAAACATTACGTACGATATTAGTAGCTTCACGTTCTGGACCCACAGCAAATGTATCTAATTTAACCCCGGTTAATTCTGTCACGCGTGCCAAATAATTTTGGGCATTTTCTGGCAATTCATTAATAGTACGACATTTAGTAATGTCTTCTGACCAACCTGGTAATTCTTCATAAATAGGTTTGCATTTATCAAGCATGTCCAAGTTAGCAGGGTAATGATTAATTTTTTTACCTTCATATTCGTAGGCTACACATACTTTAATGGTATCTAGACCTGATAAAACATCTAAACAGTTTAAAGATAAGTGTGTAAATCCAGAAATACGCGCAGCATGTCTTAATACCACTGCATCTAACCAGCCAATTCTTCTTGGGCGGTGTGTAACCACTCCGTATTCATGAGCAACTTCACGAATATGGTCGCCGATTTCATCATGCAATTCAGTAGGAAAAGGTCCATCCCCAACACGTGAAGTATAGGCTTTACATACACCTACAACTGCATTAATGCGATTAGGTCCAATTCCGACTCCCACCGCTGCACCTCCAGCGATTGGATTAGAAGAGGTAACAAATGGATAAGTTCCTTGATCAACATCTAACATAGCGCCTTGAGCGCCTTCAAATAAAACTTTTTTTTGATTATCTAAAGCCTCATTTACTAATAGTGATGTATCGGTAACGTATTTTTTAATTTGTTGACCCATTTCGAAGTATTCATCAAAAATATCTTCGAACTTATATGGATCATGACCGTATAATTTAGTTAATAGTTCGTTTTTAATCTTTAGTGCTTGTGATAATTTCTTCCTAAAGGTTTCCTTATCAATTAAATCAGCAATTCTGATTCCAATTCGTTCTAGTTTATCCATGTAAGCAGGTCCAATTCCTTTATGAGTTGTACCAATCTTATCTTCTTTCATTTGTTCTTGAAGCTCATCCAATGAAATATGATAAGGCATGATAACTTGTGCACGCGACGAAATTCTTAAATTACTAACATCAATATTATTTGAGGTTAGGTAGTTGAGTTCTTTTAATAAAGATTTAGGGTTTATAACGACACCATTTCCCATAACGCTTAACTTGTCTTTGTAAAAGATACCTGATGGAATTAATTGACAATGAAATTCTTTTCCATCAACTACAATGGTATGACCGGCATTGTCGCCGCCAGAGTATCTAACAATCATATCAGCATCTTGGCTTAAGAAGTCAGTTATCTTACCTTTTCCTTCATCGCCCCATTGACTACCTACTATTACTATTGATGACATAACAACACCTCAAATTTTAAAGTTGATGAATAGCTGTTTAAAACTAATCACCAATTAACGATTTTAGCAGATTATAAAATAATTTCAAGAACAATTTATTTAAAAAATAGTAAAATCGTTCGTTTTTTAATCAAATAAGTTGGATAATAAGAAAAATATTTGCTTTTTTTAATGAAAAAATGAACTTTATATGGTAAGATTTATCTGTAATTAATATGAATTTGAAAGGGCTGTCTACATTATGATAGATCGTTACACAAGAGAAAAAATGGGTGCTGTTTGGTCCAAACACAATCAATACGCTTCATGGTTAGCTGTAGAAATTGCAATTGATGAAGCCTGGTCTAAATTAGGACACATTCCAGCGGAAGATGTTGAAAAGATTAAACAAAACGCGACTTTTGATGAGAACGAAATTACTGAAATTGAAAAAACTACACATCACGATGTGGTAGCCTTTACGCGCGATGTTTCGAAATCATTAGGTCCGGAGCGAAAATGGATTCACTTTGGCGTAACTAGTACGGACGTGGTTGATACAGCCCAAGGTTACCGTTTAAAACAGGCCAATGATATTTTAAGAGAAGATATTAATACTTTAATTGATACAATTGCTAAACAAGCTAAAAAATATAAAGCAACAGTTATGATGGGTAGAACGCATGGGGTACATGCTGAACCAACTACTTTTGGTTTAAAATTAGCTCGTTGGTATTCAGAAATGAAACGTAATCAAGCCCGCTTTGAAGCTGCTGCTAAAGGGGTTGAAGCTGGTAAAATTTCTGGGGCAGTCGGAACTTTCGCAAATGTTGATCCATTTGTGGAAAAGCATACTTGTGAAGTATTAGGAATTCGTCCGCAAGAAATAACTAGTCAAATCTTACCTCGTGATTTACACGCTGATTATGTTGCAACTTTGGCTTTAATTGCTACTAGCTTAGAAGAATTTGCGACTGAAGTTCGTCATTTACAACGTTCAGAAGTACATGAAGTTGAAGAACACTTTGCTAAAGGTCAAAAGGGTTCTTCTGCAATGCCTCATAAACGTAACCCCATCGGTTCTGAAAACATTTGTGGTTTAGCACGTGTGGTACGTGGACATATGATGACAGCCTATGAAAACATTCCATTATGGCATGAACGAGACATTTCGCATTCTTCAGCTGAACGAATTATTTTGCCAGACACAACGATCCTTTTAGATTACATGTTGCACCGTTTTACTAACATTATTGGTAACTTAGATGTGTTCCCTGAACGAATGAAGTCTAACATGATGATGACACACGGATTAATTTACTCACAAAGAGTGATGTTAAAACTAATTGATGCAGGGATGACGAGAGAAAATGCTTATGATTTAGTGCAACCACTAACTGCACAATCTTGGGATGAAGGTAAAGCTTTCAGACCATTAGTTGAAAACAACGCTGAAATTCGTGAATACTTATCGGAAGATGATATTGATGATGCATTTGATTATCATTATCATTTGCGCCATGCTGATGAAATCTTTAAACGCGTTGGTTTAGAATAATATATTAAAACTTTAAAAGCTACTAGAGTCTGCTAGTAGCTTTTTTGTGTATTAACTCTTAATCATGTAAAATTAAATAAAACAAGTTGGAGGACAAAATAGATGTTAAAGAAATTAAACTTATCTTATAAAGGAACCATTTTTACATATGCTTGGTTCTTATTCACGATTTATTGTTCTTATTTGATTCTTAGTTCAAATGGGATTAAAACTATTAGTCTAAAAATAGGTAATGTGGGTTTTGGAATTTTATTTAATGAAACTTTTGTTGCAATAATGTTGTTAGTTATTTATTTACTATTTTCTATGATTCCGTCACGTAGGGGAATGTTGTTACCAAACATTTTTCTGATGTTTTCAGTGGGTCAATCAGTTTTTTATTGCATCAGTTCATTGGTTAGGTTTGATCTTTTAAGCTTAGTTATTTCGATTCTTTATGCAGTGTCATTTATAGGAATTATGTATGCCTATAATTTAATCTGTTTTGATATTTTGGATAATTCAGACGGTCAAGGAAGTTATATGTATCGTTGGACAGCCGCTATGCGCAACAGTATTATAAAATATTGGCAGTATGCAGTTATCTTTATCTTATTACATGCATTTTTGACTTCAATAATTCTAATTAACTATCACAAATAATTTTTAATTTTATTTTAATTTAAAAAATGGGTTGCATTTTATTGAA
Source organism: Apilactobacillus ozensis DSM 23829 = JCM 17196 (assembly GCF_001435995.1). Taxonomy (GTDB): domain Bacteria; phylum Bacillota; class Bacilli; order Lactobacillales; family Lactobacillaceae; genus Apilactobacillus; species Apilactobacillus ozensis. The sequence goes on along the minus strand of NZ_AYYQ01000011.1, from coordinate 10,294 downwards.
TATCGTTATAGTATATAAATCAATTAATAAAGACATTGCACAGGAATTTTAATTATTAGATATTTCACAGAAAACTTAGGGTAGTGAGACTAAGTAATATCATAATTAAATCGTACCTGGAAGTTGTTTTTCGAATCGAGTAGAAAAATCGTTGGTGACGTTACCACTTGAGTTTAAAACTCACTGAGCTAGTATTTGTGAAAATACTAGGAACAGAGGTGGCACCGCGATTAATTCGTCCTCTTGGATTTTATATCCAAGGGGACTTTTTATTTACAATTTAATACATGAACATAGAATAGGAATTTTAATTTTTTAATTATTTACAGAAAATTTAGCACATGATGAGAGCTAATAATAAACTAAATTAAATCGTACCTACGAGTTATAATCTGAAATGAGTAAGATTGTTGGTGACGCATTATTGTCGTAAGTTTAGAACTTGCTGAGCTAGTATTTGTGAGAATGCTGGGAACAGAGGTGGCACCGCGATTGATTCGTCCTCTAGGAATATTTATTATTCCTAGGGGATTTTTTATTTTAATAATTTAAAACTAAGCACAAGAATTTTATTACTGAAAAAACTTTAACAGAGAAAATAACATGAGCTGAGAGTTATTAAGTTTACGTAATGAATCGTACTTGTAAGTGATTTTTTCGAAATGAGTAGAAAAAACGTTGGTGACGTTATCACCGTGAGTTTAAAACTCACTGAGCTAGTATTTGCGAAAATGCTAGGAACAGAGGTGGCACCACGAAAAATCGTCCTCTTGGATTTTATATCCAAGGGGACTTTTTTATTGAAAAGGAGTAGTGAAATGATATTTATCAATATCTTTAGTTTGTTTAAATATACAGAAATCGAAAAACGATGATGATTAATTATCTAAGATATCAAATAAATTAAGTAAAGGATGAAATTTTATGAATTATGTATCTAAAAAAATAATTTTATTGCCAGTCATTATATTATTTTCTTTATTTTTAGCTATTTTTTCTAGTTCAAGTAATGTACATGCTGATGATTATTTAAAAAATATTCAGTCTAAGGGAACTTTAGTGATGGGAACTTCACCAGATTATCCACCATATGAATTTCTTTCAAAGGGTGCTAACGGGTCACAAGTTTATGGAGCTGACGTTGAGTTAGGTCAGCAAATTGCTAAGGACATGGGGGTAAAACTAAAAGTTAAATCAATGAGTTTTGACTCCTTATTGGTAGCTTTACAAACTCACAAAGTTGATATGGTTATCTCGGGATTAAATAAAACTCCTGAAAGAGCTAAGAGTGTAGATTTTACGAATAGTTATTATCAATCCGGTACAGGTCTTTTAATTAACAAAAGCGATAAAGGCAAAATTAAATCATATCAAGATTTAAAAGGGTTATCGGCCGGAGCTCAAGTAGGCTCAGTTCAATATGATTTAATCAAAAAAGCTAGTAAAGACGTTAACGTTAAGGGCATGGAAAATGTTAATGATTTAATTTTAGCTTTAAAATCTAACAAAATTTCTGCAGTGGCAATGGATAGTGCGGTTGCCGATTCTTATGTTTCACATAATCCTGGAATTATGAAAATAAGTGCAGGATTGCATTCAGCTGATAGTAATAATAATGTTGCTTTTCCTAAAGGAGCAACTTCATTAGTTAAAAAGGCTAATCAAACAATAAAACAAGTCACTACCAATAATTTGTATGTTGATAAATTCATTCCAGATTCCATTAAACATATGAGTAGCAATAAAAAAACTTCTACAGCTAGTTCAATGTGGCAATACAAAGACTTTTTTATTACAGGAATTAAAGGTACGATGTTAATTTCAGTAGTATCAATTTTCTTTGGTATTATTTTAGGAATTATATTTGCATTGATGAGATTAAGTAATAATTGGTTACTACATGCGATTGCAGTTTGCTATATTGAATTTATTCGTGGAACTCCCCAAATGGTCCAAATTATGTTCGTTTACTTTGGATTAGGTGCCATTGTAAATGTTCCCGCTTTGACTTCTGGAATTATTGCAATATCTATCAACTCGGGAGCTTATGTTGCTGAAATCATTAGAGGTGGAATTACTTCAATTGCTAAGGGACAAAGTGAAGCAGCATTATCATTAGGTTTATCTGAAAAACAGGCAATGCGTTATATCGTATTACCACAAGCTTTTAAAAATATTTGGCCCGCTTTAGGAAATGAATTAGTAACCTTGATTAAAGATAGTTCAATTGCTTCAGTAATTGGAGTAGGTGAATTAATGTATCAAATGAGAGCGGTTCAAGCTGATACTTATCAAGGAGTTGCACCAATTGCAATTATCATGGTGATTTACTTTGTTATTACGTTTACAATTTCAAGAATCATGAAATACTTTGAAGGGAAGATTAGCCATGGAACCAATGATTAAGATTGAAAAATTAACTAAAAAGTTCAAAAATAATGTTATTTTTAAAGATGTCGATGCAGAAGTATATAAAGGAAATGTGATTTCATTATTAGGGCCGTCAGGTGCTGGTAAGAGTACTTTTCTACGTTGCATTAATATGCTAGGAGAACCCACTTCAGGTAAAATTTTATTAGATGGGAAAGACTTAGTAACCAGCTCACCCAAAGAACTCATTCAACTAAGAACTAAAATTGGGATGGTCTTTCAAAACTTTAATTTATTTGATAATAAGACCATTTTGGATAATATCACTTTAGCGCCGATTAAGGTTAAGGGGATGAGCAAGGCAGCGTCTGAAAATAAAGCGCATACCTTGTTAAAAATGGTAGGTTTAGATAATAAAAGCAATGCTTATCCTGATAGTTTATCGGGTGGGCAAGCACAAAGAATTGCGATTGTGCGTGCTTTAGCCATGAATCCAGAAGTTATCTTATTTGATGAACCAACTTCTGCTTTAGACCCAGAAAAAGTAGGGGAAGTGTTAGAAGTTATGAAAGATTTAGCTAAACAAAATATGACAATGATAATTGTTACACATGAAATGGATTTTGCTAAGCAGGTTTCAGATGAAATATGGTTTATGGATGATGGTAAAATTCAAGAAAAGCAAGCTCCAGACGATTTCTTCGATGCACCTAAAACCTATAATGCTAAACGTTTTTTAAGTAAAATGATTTAATGAAAAAAGCCTTGATGTTGAAAATACATCAAGGCTTTTTATTTTATCGTTCATTTTGTAATTTTGAATGATGGACTCCATAAGTAAAGTAAACTACGAAACCAATTACAATCCAAATGCCTACTGAAATTTTAGTGATGTCAGGCAACATAATAATGAAGAAAATGCTAAATACACCGGCTAAAATCGGTAGAAATGGATATAGTGGCATTTTAAAACCATCATTTTTAATGTCTTTACGATGACGAAGTTTGATAATACCGAATGAAATGAATGTAAAGGCAATTAAAGTTCCAGCATTGATAAGTGATGCCAGTTGAGTTAATGGAACTAATCCAGCAAAGATAGCTTGTACGATGGCCGCGATAATAATAGCGTTTCTAGGAACTGCATGTTTTGAAGTTACTTTTCCCATTGTTTTAGGCAAAAGACCATCGCGACCAAGTGCATAAACTAATCTAGATCCACCAATGAACATAGTCACCATTGCGGTGAAGATTCCAATCAATGCGCCGACCGTTATCAATTTGTTCCATGCAGTTAAGTGAATGATTTCCAAAGCAAAGGCTGCGGGGTCATCGACGTTAAGTTGTTTGTAATTTACAATTCCAGTTAGTACTAATGAGAAAGAAATGTAAAGGACTACGGCGATTATAACAGTTCCAATGATTCCACGAACTACGTTTTTACCAGGATTAATGGTTTCGGCTGAATTAGCAGCTAGGGCATCAAATCCAATAAAGGCAAAGAAAACCGTTGCGGCTGCGGTGGAAATTCCTCCCATACCAAATGGAATACTGTGAAATTCTTTAGGATAGAAAGGTACGTAGTTATCAGCTTTAACGTAAAAAATACCAACAAGGATGAAAATAATAATAATTGCTACTTTAATAACGACCGCCCAGTTTTCAACACGTTTAGATAAATTAGTTCCTTGTAAAATAATTGCAGTAATAATAAGCACGATGGCTACAGCAGTGATGTTAATTACACCACCCTCCATAGGACTGCTTTGAAGGGCTTTTGGTAAATTAATACCCAAGGCGCTTAAAATATTATTGTTGAAATAAGCGGCAAAGCCAGTGGCTTCAGCTGACACTGCTAGGAAGTACTCTAGAATTAGCGCCCATCCTAAAATCCAACCGATTAATTCGCCATAAACTACTGAACCAAATGAATAGGCTGAGCCAGCAATTGGCATTGCAGATGAAAATTCTGCATATGCCATACCAACCATGCCTGAAACAATTGCAGCCAATAGGAAGGCCACCGCAACGGCTGGGCCAGCATGACTGGCAGCTTCATGACCAGGTAAAATAAAGATTCCGGTACCAATAACTGCACCGATACCTAAGCCTACTAAATCTCTAGCATTTAGACTTTTAGATAATCGCTGATCAGCCTTTATGTATGTACTGACGGATTCTTTTTTGAAAATATCCATATGTGTATCCACTCCCTTAAAGTTTATTATTGGTTGTGAATAATATATAATAGCTTCATACATAAGTAAAATTAATATTTCTACTTTTAGAATTAGGAAAGGTGATTTGTCATTAATAAATTATTAGCTTTAAAAGCCATTTTAGATAATAATAGCTTCACTAAAGCAGCTAAACAGCTGGGATACACACAATCTTCAGTTAGCCAGATGATTAATGCTTTAGAAGATGAATATGATATGAAGATTCTCAAACGTTCGCGGACAGGGGTTGAGCTAACTCCACAGGGAGAAACATTATATCCATATATTCAAGAAACCATTCGTCAATATCAATCGTTACGAGAAACCGCACATGCTATTCGAGGTTTAAAAACTGGAACGGTTCGTTTGGGTGCTATTACTAGTGTTAGTTGTTATTGGCTTCCGGATTTGTTTAAAGCATTTAAAATGAAGTATCCAGATATTGATTTCGTATTACAACAGGGTGATTACGGAACCTTACTGAAGTGGATTAAGACGGGTGAAGTAGACTTTTGTTTGATGACGGCTGAATATGGGGATGGATTAGATAAAACAATTATTCATAATACCGAAATGAAGGCATTTGTTCCACAGAATCATCCGCTAGCTCAATTAAAAACGATTCCACTAGCTAAGTTAGCCGATGATCCATTCATATTAGTTGAAGGTGGCGGGTATAGTGAACCACTTACGGCTTTTAAAAACGCGGGCGTTAAAGCGCCTAATGTAAAATATAGAATTCAAGATGATTACACGATTATGGCAATGGTTGAAGCGGGTTTAGGCGTTAGTATTTTATCTGAGCTAGTAGCTACACGGACGAATTTTAAAGTTGTTTGTCGACCAACTTCGCCTAAAGTTAATCGACCTGTAGCAGTGGTATGTCGTGATAAACAAACCTTACCGATTGCTAGTCAGTATTTTATTGACTTCTTAATTCAACATAAAAATAAGTTAGTATAAAAAAGCACTAATTATAAAAGATAATTAGTGCTTTTTTATAAATATTCAGTAATTGTTAAGAAACATTTATATTTTTAAAATTTGAGCTAATTTTTTTAATTACATTCATTTACAGGTTTATCATAGACTATATGAAACTTGGAAAGTATTTGTATAGTCTCTACATATTGTTTTTCATTTTTAAGGGGGAATTATTCTATGCGATTTAATAAAAATGAGTTTAAAAAAGTTAATGATAAAAAAGTTTTAAAAAAGGTTAAGAAACAATGGGTTACGGTATCAATTGCAACCCTTGCATTTTTAGGTGGTAGTGCTCTATATACCTCCACTTCTAGTGTCAAGGCCAGTGCTGATGATGGTGTTACTATGGGTGAATTGTCTAATCAAAACAACAAACAAGTTGCTCAAGATAGCGGCAGTGCGGGTAGTGAAACTACTAAACAAGTTACTCAAGATAGCGGCAGTGCGGGTAGTGAAACTACTAAACAAGTTGCTCAAGATAGTGGCAGTATAGGTAGTGAAAGTACTAAACAAGCTACTCAAGATAGCGGTATTACGGGTAGTGAAAGTACTAAACAAGCTGCTCAAGATAGCGGCAGTGCGGGTAGTGAAACTACTAAACAAGTTGCTCAAGATAGTGGCAATGCTGGTAGTGAAACTACTAAACAAGTTGCTCAAGATAGTGGCAGTGCGGGTAGTGAAACTACTAAACAAGATGCCCAAGATAGCGGCAATGTAAGTGGGAAAACTACTAAACACCCTGATACTTCTGAATTTAATTTTGATGCCTCTTCATTTAGAACACTATTTGCCAATAATAATCAACAGTTGAATACAAATTTAGTTCAAGATAGCGATAGTAGTTTAACTGATGCTGATAATCAGCAAGTAACTAACGGTATTAATGACGCTTGGAATAAAATTCACTCCGATGAGTTGAAGCCTACCAATAATACTGATATGAATAATGTTTACTATAAAGCTGCTTATACTGGTCTTATAGATGCATGGAATCAATATAATTCAAATAACAGTAGTAAGGGAACACAGCCTGTTAAGAACTATGCTAGTGATAGTTACAAACGTTCCGATGGAAAACCAATAACTAATCCTAATGATCCTAATAGTGTTGACCCTAATTTAAATAGTGGGAGTTTTAGTGTAGATCCCAGTTCAAAAGCTATTATACCTAGAGATCCAAATGCTAGTAAACAAAGTGAAACTCAAAATATTGCTAATAGTATTTCCACTGATAGTACCAGAAACTATATAGATGGTGAGAATAACGTTGTTTCATTCGATTTGAACGATCCTAAACAAAAAATCATCTATAATAAGGCGATTACAACATTCCTAGCCTACCAAGGTACTTATGATGCAGAGAATGGTCGTTGGAATGGTCAAAACATTAATGATGCTTACTCTCCAGATAAAACTTCTGACAACGCATATGATCAAGCATATATTGGAGCTCAAGATGCAATTAGTCAACAATTTACAAAGGATGACAAGTTAACTTATCAAGATTCCAGTGGGAATATTAACACATTCATTCCCACTCCCAATTCTCAATCTAGTAATTATTTAAAGGGTTTTAATGATGTTGTTGCTAAAGTTAATAGTGGGACTTCTTTTGTTTCAAACTTTGCACAGATTAATAATTCTATATTTGTTTACAGTGCTGTTGTATCAAGTCAAAACCCTACCAATAGTAGTTCCTATGGGAATCAATTAGCTGCTAAGGGGACCTGGAATTTAAACGGTAAAATAAATAATATTAGATTTATAAAAGATACTGATTTCACCAAAACCAACCTAGGGTCTCTATACGAATCTGGATTAAATGCTACAGGAGCTGGAATCGAAGGAATATATTGGATGTCTAATTCTTTGATTGGCGCGACTAATTTAACTTTTGATGGTCAAAATCATATTTCAGATTTTGACAATGCTTGTTATGACTTACAAAATGATAACGGCAGAAGTGATACTAACTTCAATATTAAGAATTTTTCTGCATTATATGGTAGAAACTTTTATGGTCCAATGAAATTACAGACTACTGGGACTATAAACTATAGTAATGTTACGTATGTTGGACCTCAATTAACTAACGCGAGTGCTGGTAATGTAAATGTTTACAACAATTTAAATGTTTTTTCTGTTGGTAACTATTTAAGCCCATTCAAAAAGGGACTTAACAACGTAACTGTATTAAATGGTAATGTTAATGGTCCTATTATGAATGGTTGGATTGATACAGAAGCATCTAATATGTTGAAAATATCGAACAATTCTAGTGTTACTGAAAATACTCAAGAAAACTTTGAAGTTAGTAACTTTAATATGAACGAAAATAGTAGTTATTATGGGGCAACTACTGGTGGTACAGCAGTCAATATATATAGTGGAAACTTTAATGTCAAAAATGGTGCTGTTGTTAAACTTATTCCAATGAGATCTGAAATTGGTCAATCAACTGGTGGAGATACTGCTAACGGTATATATTTACAGGCTGGTAATTTAAACATACAAAAGGGTGGCAAAATAGTTATAGTTCCTAAGGGGTCAAATGGATCATCTGTGATTAGTGCTGCCCAAGCTTTGTATAACAAGGGTTCTGTAACTATAGATGGTGGTTTGCTATATATTGATATAGGTAGCGTTCCAAGTGTAGGTAATGCTAACTATATTAGCGGTAACGTTACTGTTAAGAATGATGGACTATTCTCTATAGATGCTAAAAATTTAGGTACATTTGGAGGATATGTTTTAAATTCTTCAGGTATATTAAACATTACAAACCGTGGTAATTTTAGCATAGTTACTGATGGTAGTGGAATAAATCCATACTTATTAGCTAATGGTGGGCCTTTGAATATCAATAACCCTGGTAACAATGTTACTTTACAGATAAAGCCAGTCAATGGGCAACCGGGTTCAGGACAATTATTTACAAATACAATCAATGCCTACTCTGTAAAATATGCAATAAATAACAACGGTAATGCTACAAATCCAGGATCAAACAATTACTACCAAGTTCAATTGCCAAGTTCAGGTATAATTCAGACTACTAGTACTGATGGAACTTCTGTTTTACCACTTGTAAATTCTAATGATAGTACCGTTGGTGCTAAATACTTGTCTTTCAGTGGTACTCCTAATATGTCTTTTGTAAATAAAATAGGTGTACAAGTTGATAATAGTAACTATATAGTTTATGGGAAAGTGGTTTTAAACAACTTACCATCTAGTGTTGATGCATCTAAAGATAATGGTATTGGATACTTGCAAATATATTCAGATGGAAAACTTTTAAATGACTCCTCAATAAAGAATGGGACACTAACACTAATTCATAAAAATGCTGATGGAACTATAACTACAACTAATATCCCCGTGGGAGATATTAATAATTCTTCAAATTTCGTTCATTCTGGAAATGTCAATGCTAATGCTGTTATAGATAGTTCTGGTAATTTTAAACAAGTTTCTTATTCAGATGGGATTCGAATTCCACAAAATGCCTCTAACGGAGACATTATAAGATTTTCTTATGTTCTTCCTAAAAAGCCTCAAAATAATGTTTCTGTTCAATCACATTATTTTGTAACGGATCAGAAACAAACAGTAGATATCAACGGTAATTTTAATAATTATCTAGAAAATCCTATAAAGGGTGAAGATACTATTGATAGTTCACAAGTGAACAATGGTAGTATGATTCCTAGCATAACCTTTGATGATGCTAGAAATAAGGGATATTCAGATGGGCAATCTGACTCTGAATACTATGTATCTACAACTCCACAACCTTCCAATACAAAATATTATGCTGGATTAAATGATGAAGATGTAAAAGAAATATATACTGATGCTTACAATGAATCATTTAATAACTATAAAAAGGGCCAAAATGACTATGTAAGTAATGATAAAAATAATGATGAGATTGGTAGTTTAGCATCTAATGCATATAATAATGGTTATGCATCAATTTCTGCGGCTAATTCAGCAGCACAATCTAATTTTTATGCTGGTAACAGCAAAGGAAATAGTTATAAAGGACTACAATTTAGTGCTTATAATGACGCTTACAATGCAGCATCACAAGCAGTAACAAATTATAACAACGGAAACGGTAGTAAAGGTTCATATGCAGGTAATAACTCCTCCGCAAAAACTGTTTATAACAATATATATGATAGTTTATCTAATGCAGCTAATTCCGCACAGAATGATTTTTATTCAAATGGAAATCCTAGTAAAAATTATTCAACTGATAACGGATCTTATTTTGGAGCGGTATATAGTAGCGCATATACTGATGTATCAAATGCCGCAGATAGTGCAGCGGCAGATTTTAGAAATAAAATGAGTTCTTCTGCATATTCCAACGCTACTAATACTTATGCGGCTGCGGAAGCTTATAGGAAAGCTTATACTGCATATAGCCAGGCATGGACTGATTTTAATAACGGAAGCAAGCAATCAAACTCAGCTTTGTCTTACGCTGGCACTAACTACACAAATTACTCTAATGAATATGATGCATTGGTTAATGCTTCTCAAGCCGGTAATAAAGCTTACTTTGAAAAGGGCTCTTCTAGTTCTAGCTATGGAGATATGGCTGCTAATAAAGCATATGAAAATGCATATAATAATGCACAAACACTTGTTACTAATGCCCAAGCAGCCATTAATGCAGAAGTACAAAAAGTAACCGGAGAAATAAGTGC
>NZ_AYYQ01000010.1:6529-7019 GCF_001435995.1 Apilactobacillus ozensis DSM 23829 = JCM 17196 | reverse complement strand
CAATGATTTTATCAGAGTATAGGTCCATTACCGGAGATAAATAAACCTTTTGGTTTGTTGAATTATTGCCATACCTAAACTCACTAACATCAGTAGTTAGTTTTTGTCCAAAATAATCAGCCTTAAAATCACCATGTAGAATGTTAGGTGCTATATGTCCAACTTGTCCTTTATAAGAATTATATTTACGTTTTCGTTTACTAAATAACTTACATTGTAAACCGTATTTATGCATGATTCTTTGAACACATTTATGATTTACTACCTTATTGTTATTTCGTAGATGGGCAGTAATTCTACGGTATCCATAGGTTTTATGTTCATTCACTGCTTTTTTTACTTCGGATTCGATAAGTTGCTTATCTAAAGATAGCGTAGCTTTCTTGTGATAATAATAACTGCTTCTTGGAATTTTTAAAATACGTAGAATACTAGATAATGCGGTTTGATGAAAACTTTGATTAATAATTTCTACAGCTTGATATTTATT
>NZ_AYYQ01000010.1:0-6448 GCF_001435995.1 Apilactobacillus ozensis DSM 23829 = JCM 17196 | reverse complement strand
AAAATTTTAATTTGCTTAATATTACTTTTTGTGAGATTCTTTTCTAGTGGATGTTTGATTGTCATGTGATTAAGCGTCCTATTTTCTAATCTTCTCTCCCATACGAATATGGATGATGGTGAAGATATATTAAAATGAAGTGCTGTTTCTGGGTATGAGCTTTTGTGGAGCCTCATCCAGTTCAGCACTTTTAATTTATACATATAAGAATATGCACGTTTACTATGCTTAGTAATTAAACCATTAATTCCATATTTTTTATATATTCGTACCCAAAATAGTACAGTGGCACTACCATTAATATTATACTTGTGGTTCAACGAAGTTGAACCAGTCCCTGATAAGTATTCTAATACTATTTGTAATTTTAATTTGCTACTAAATTTAACCAAAAAAATAACCCCCAAATTATTGAACATTTTATTGTCCAACTTTTGGGGGTCACTTCAGGACTCTTTTATTTTTGGACTATTTTATATAAATGCGTTATTATTCTAGACAATTTAATTAGGGAGTGTTCACTATGACTAATCATCGTTTAGAAAATTTAAGAGCTGCGATGCAGAAAAATAATATCGAAAATATGATAGTTACTAATCCGTTTAATATGAATTATTTAGCACATTTCAAAGGTGCTAATGGAGATGGGTGCGTAGTTATTACTCCAAAAAATATATACTTAATTACTGATTCTAGATATGCAGAAGAAATGGAATCTAAAAACGTTTTAGGGGTAACTTTGAAGATAACTAGAAACTATTATAAAATAGCAGCTGAAATTTTAAATAAAACTGAAGGAAAAGTTGGTTTTGAACAGTCGATTGATTTTGCAAGATTCCAAGTATTGAATCAATTAATTCCTAATCGTTTAGTTGGATTAAAAAATCTAATTGAAAACTTTAGAGATAAAAAGGATTCAACTGAAATCAAAGCGATTCGTAAGGCTTGTCAGTTAACTAGTGAAGCTTATGAAGCTGTTTTAAATTACGTTAAAGTTGGGATGACCGAAAAAGATATTGAATTAATGATATATGACTGGATGATTAAACATGGCGCACAAAAAACAAGTTTTGATACCATCGTGGCGAGTGGGCTGCGTTCATCATTACCACATGGTGATGCCACTAATAAAAAAATTAATAATGGCGATTTAGTGACAATCGACTTCGGCTTTTATTATGATGATTATACTTCTGATATGACCCGAACTTTTGCAGTAGGAAACCCAGGTGCAGAATTAATTAATGCCTATGAAGTGGTATTAAATGCTCAAGATAAAATGATTAAGGCCATGCATGATAATGCTTCCGGTAAATTAGTTGATGCCGCTGCACGTGATTACATTGCCGCTAAGGGTTATGGCAAATACTATGGGCATGGCGGTGGTCATAGTATTGGATTGGACATTCATGAAACGCCTATTTTAAATCCTAGTTGTAAAGCTGACATTCATCGTAATTACATTTTAACGGCTGAACCAGGGATTTATCTGCCTGGTAAGGGTGGTATTAGAATTGAGGACGATGTGTTAGTAACTGAAAATGGACCAGAAATTTTAACTTCTGCTCCTAAAGATTTGATTATCTTATAAATTTTTTAGGTAATAGTAACAATATTACCGTTGCCATTCCTAATCCAGCAATTAAGCCACCTAAAATGTCATTCATATAGTAAGCAATCGTTATACCTACAGCAGTAAATATAAGACTAACTGATATTGAGTAATATTTGTAGTAACGTAGAAAGTCGATAAATTTATTGTTTTTACTAACTCCGATATTTGTCATAAAATGTTTTAAATAAACTAATGCAACTGCATTAGATATTCCAATAATTGTTACTAGTAACAAAGAGATTGAATTAAATTTAATGACCTTAAAACTGTTAAGCATCATTATAGCTAAAAATAATAAATCAATTAACAACAAAATTCTTATCACCGGTTTTAAATTTGCTGCGATTTCTTTTTTCTCTAAATATTCTTTCATTCCAGAATCCTCCTTAAGCAGGGTATCTAATGAAACGTGGTAGAGGTTACTTAACTTAATTAAACTATTTATATCAGGATAGGTCCGTTCATTTTCCCAGCTGGAAATAGTTTGTCTAGAAACAATTAATTTATTTGCTACTTCATCTTGAGTTAACTTATTATTTACTCGTTCGCTTTGTAGTCTTTTACCAAATTCCATTAAAATCACTCCCTTGGTTGACTTTTATCATATGCTAGTGTTCATTCATTATCTAGCTATGTATTGTTGCACTTATTTTATTTGTCGAAAAAGGTAAATAAAAACCATCTAAAGACTTGATTTAGATGGTTTTTTATTATTAATCGGTAAATTATCTTTCTTTATTAATTTTTGCTTTTAAATCTTCATATCCGGGTTTACCTAGTAGAGCGAACATGTTTTGTTTGTAGTCTTCAACTCCAGGTTGGTTAAACGGATTAATACCATTTAAGTATCCAGAAACTGCAATGGCAAACTCAAAGAAGTAAATTGCATATCCTAGTGTAAATGGAGTTTGATCCTTAACGTTAATAATCATATTTGGCACACCACCGTTAGTATGGGCAAGAATAACGCTTTCGAAGGCTTTATCATTTACGTAATTCATAGTTTTACCTTCTAGATATTGAATTCCATCACCATTTTTCCCAGTTACAGGAACATCAATGTCCATGGGTGGATTTTGAATCTTAATGACGGTTTCCATTAAATCACGACGACCTTGTTGAATGTATTGACCGAGTGAATGCAAGTCAGTTGAAAACATGGCTGAAGTAGGGTAGATACCTTTAAAGTCTTTACCTTCAGATTCACCGGCTAGTTGTTTCCACCATTCAGCAAAATATCTTAAATTAGGTTCATAGCCCTCAAAAATTTCATTGGTGTAACCCTTACGGTATAAAATATTGCGGTATGCAGCGTATTTTAAGGCAGCATTTTCTTCTAAAGGTTTTTCGGCAAATTCACTTTGTGCTTGAGCAGCACCATTCATTAATGCTTCAATATCCACTCCAGATACTGCGATTGGCAATAGTCCGACAGGTGTTAATACTGAGTATCGACCTCCAACACCATCAGGAATAATGAACGATTCATAGCCATTGTCTTTTACTTCTTGGCGAAGTGACCCATTTTTAGCATCGGTAGTTACGTAGATACGTTTGTTAGCATCTTTAACCCCATACTTATCAATTAATAATTTGTGGAAGATTCTAAAAGCAATCGATGGTTCAGTAGTAGTTCCTGATTTGGAAATAACGTTAACAGAAAAGTCTCGATTACCAATTATTTTAATTAAACTATTAATATAAGATCCACTAATTGAATTTCCTGCAAATAGAATTTGTGGGAATTCTCTTTTATCGTCTGGTAGGTAGTTAAAATAGCTTTCGTGAAGGTAATCAATTGCCATTTTAGCCCCTAAATAAGACCCACCGATTCCAATTACAACCAATACCTTTGAATTAGCTTGGATATTTTTAGCCGCTGCTTTAATTCGATCAAATTCTGCTTTATCATAATTAGTTGGTAAATCTAGCCATTGACGCATTTGACTTTCTACACCATTACCAGACATTAATAAATCCTTTGCGGTGTTTACCATTGGTTTAATTTCATTTAATTCATTTTTATTTACATACTTTTCTAAAGCTGACGCATCAAAATTTAAATAACTCATATTTTTCACCTTGTATATAGAAAATTATATTTTAACTATATTTTCTTTGTAATATTGTTTTAATGCAAGCGCAAAGTTACCGACAGTGGCAGAACCGTTATCTTCAACTGTTGGCATAGTAATGTAGTGCTTTAAATCACCAACTGATAAATAATTGTTGAAGAGTTTGCTGAATTGGTCTCTAACTTTATCGAGCAATTCTTCACTAACTACGCCACCACCAAAAATAATTTTTTCAGGTCGAATAAATAATGTCGCTTGAATAGCGGCCTGTGCGATGTAAAATGCTTCAATATCCCAAACGGGGTCTGAGATAGGAACATCTTTACCTTTTTTACCAGTTCTAGCATCAAAAGTTGGGCCAGCAGCTAATCCTTCTAAACAATCATGATGATAAGGACATAGTCCCTTAAAGTTTTCATCACCTTGAGCTCTCTTTAAACGAACATGGCCCATTTCGGGATGTCCCATGTAGCCCAAGAAATGTCCGTTATTGACGATACCACCACCAACACCGGTTCCAATCGTGTAGTAAACCAATGAGCGCACTGGCTTATGATTTTTAATGGATGTAATATATTCACCATATGCGGAACCATTAACATCAGTAGTCCAATACATTGGAATTTTAAAGTATTTTTTCATAGTTCCTAAAAAGTTAGTATTGCTCCAGTTAGGTTTTGGAGTGTCAGTAATGTATCCATACTTAGGGTTATCAATTCTGACTTCAATAGGCCCAAATGATGCAATTCCCATTGCTTTAATTTCAGGAAATTTTTGGAAGTATTCTACACATTTGTGTAAAGTTTCTTCTGGAGTTGTAGTGGGAATGTGGACACTATCAATTATTTCGTAATTTTCATTACCTACGGCACAGACGAATTTTGTTCCGCCGGCTTCAATGCTACCAAATAACATATCATTATCTCCTCTCGATGACCCACACCAAGTTGAGATAATTAATAACTCAAGTCAATTTGATATGAATAATCGTAAGCATTATTATTTTTAATACATCTTAAAAATAGCACAAAATGATAACGCTTACAATGAAAATATACTTAGTTTACAAAATATTAATAAGTTGATACTTTAATGTTGTAAGCGATTACATAAAGTGCTATCTTTTAAATTAATGACACAGTATTTATTTTAAATATGAAAGAGGATAATGCTTATGCTGTTTGGTAGTATTGAAGCTCGTGACGATGAAGTAACTTGTGCAGTTGGCGATGGTCAAATTAACATTAAAGATAAAATTGAAATTCCATTAACAACGCCTGAACAAACTTTAAAATCAATAGTTGAGTACTTTAAAAATTTTAATGAAGTAAAAGCAATTGGAGTTTCTTCATTTGGACCTATTGAATTAAGAACATATTCACCAAAGTATGGTTATATTATTGACACTTCTAGAAAAGGTTGGTCTAATTTTAATTTGCTAGGAACATTGCAAAATTATTTGCATGTACCAATGTCATTTACGACGGATGTAAATAGTGCTGCTTATGGTGAATATATTGATTCAATTTTACAAGACAACCCAGTTTTATCACTAGCATATATTACTTTTGGTAAAGGTGTAGGTGCAGGTATAATCGATAACGGTGAATTTATTGGTTATAACGGAAGTCCTGAAATTGGTCATATTATTCCTAAACGCCACCCAGATGATTTGGTATTTAAAGGAGTTTGTCCATATCAAGGCGATTGCTTAGAAGGATTGGTATCCGAGCCAGCAATTCAAGCAAGAATGGGAAAAAGCTATAAAGAAATTTCAATGTTTGATCCAGTGTGGGACATTGTGGCATATTATATTGCTCAAGCTACAATTCAAGCTACTTTAATTACACGTCCTAAAAAGATTATCTTAGGTGGTAAAATAATTAATGAAGTTGAAATTAAAAAAGTTAGAGCACAGTTTGAAAAATTATTCAATGGTTACATTGATGTTGGAAATCTTGAGAACTATATTCAGATGCCATCACATTCTAATCGTAAGTTAGCTATCATTGGGAATTTATCGTTAGCTAAGAAAAAGTTTTATACTGAGGAAACATTTAATGATTAATTATAAAAGGCAAGCCTTTGAAAGGCATGCCTTTTATTTTTTTGTTATTAATGTATAATATAAATATAAAATTATTAATTTTATGTTAAGAAAATTAATTTTATATTAAGTATAAAAGGGAGTCTTTATTTATGAATCTAAAAAAAACAGCATTAGTTTGCGGTGTGGCTTTGTCACTTTTGTCATTATCATCATTTAATACAGTTGCTAGTGCATCTAATAAGCATCATGTTACATATTCAAAATTATCAAAGAAAAACAATAAGAATGTAAAATCTTTGAATAAAAAACTTCGTGCTTTGAAAAAACAATACAAGCATGCTAATAAGCATCAAAGAAAAATTTTGAAAAAACAAATTAACAAATTGGAACATGAAATTAAAACCATAAACAAAAATAATTCACATAAAAAAAATAATGTTTCTGTTAATGATCAAAAATTAGATAATACTAATAGCAAAAATATTGACACCAAAAATAATGTTAAAAAGAATGAATCTAGCATTAATGGTAGTTTAAATACCATATTATATAACTTGAATTCTAGCGATAATCCATCAGATAATTTTAATAATAATTCACAATCTGAAAAAGCTAATAATATTTCACAATCATTATCAAAACAATCACACATTGATGCATATAATGCACAACATCCCACTAACGTTGCCAAAGTAAATGCATACAATG
>NZ_AYYQ01000009.1 GCF_001435995.1 Apilactobacillus ozensis DSM 23829 = JCM 17196 | reverse complement strand
GTAGAGAACTGAGTAGAGAACTGAGTAGAGAACTGAGTAGAGAACTGAGTAGAGAAAAACGCCCTCAAATAAGTTTAAGGGCGTTTTTTGTGTATATTTATTCAACAATGGTTGGTTTATAAGGCCTAGAAAGTTTGAATCTAACTTTCTTCTTATCTTTTTTGGTAGGGTCTTTATAGGTTTCAATAGTACATCTAAATTGAATTTTAGTTCCTTTATCAATTTGTCCAAGTGATTTAAATGTTTTTCCATAAGATATTTTATTGTATTTGTTTAAGAAAGGGACGGATTGATTTTCTAAGGTGATATCTGACAGCATGATCATATTTTGTAAATAAAATTTATGTTTATTTTTGTATGATTTGGTTTCTTTGGTGCCGAAATATGTGGCAGTTACTAAATGTCTTCCATGATTGCCTACTTCTTTTAAATCTATATTTTCCAAGATAATCACTCCTTTAATAATTTAAAAACTTCTATCAACTTTTATAGTTTGAAAGGCGTTTTTTAAGTATATATATTTGATTATAGATAAGGATAAATTTTGAGTGAAATATTATCTAACCAAATTAGATTACTTTATTTACTTTTAAATTAATTTTACTAGAAAATGTAGGATTAAATAAAATACTAGAATCCATGCTAACAAGACATTGATATATTTCCAATTAGGTTTATTTCTAGTAACTTTTAAGTCCCATTTATGTCCTTTTTTACTTTTGCTAAATTTATGATAGATGACCTTGTCTTTTGTGTTGTTTAATTTTATTGATCCTTACTTATTTTGAATTTTTTGAATATGATTGACTATTTTTTGTAGATATCTTTCTTTGTCTTCATCAGTTACATTTTGATGAAAGATTTCATCTATTTCTTCAGTGTTTCTGAAACCAAGCTTTTTTTGACCATTTTCGTCTGTTTTTATCCCCATAATGATGGTGAAAGCATCCAGAACTTCTTTATAGTTTTTGTTCATGACAACATAATTTCCTTTAAAATCTTCACTATCTTTGATTTCTTTATGTTGTTTTAAGACTTCTTTACCAATGTTTTGAATGTTTTTTTGTTTCTTTTCTCTTTTAAAGTAACAAAAAAATCCATCAAATTAATTGCGATCATACGCATTAATTTGATGGATTAAAACCTAAAACCTAAGTTCTAAAATACTTACAAATAATTATTTTATTTCTATAAAATTTTATGTTGTCCTGTATCAACCAAAGTTAAGATTAATTGATTATCACTTATTTTATAAATAACAATCCAGTTATCCAAAGTCTTATGATTCTTGTTTGCTAATCTTCCAGGATGAAATGCTCTATACCCCTTCCAATTATTACTCAATGAATGGTCTTTGATTTTTAATAAAATATTATTATTGTTTTCTGCAATAGCAATTAAACCTTTTTGTATTAATTCAACCGGATAATGTTTTTTCAACATTTTTTTATAAGAATGGTCAAATTTTTTAGTTCGTTTAATTTCCATCTCTTACTTCTTTTTGCATTTTTTTGGTGTATTTTTCAAAATCTTTTAATGATCCGATTGTTTTAGTTTCACCCTTTTCAACTTCATCTTTAGCTTCTAAAGCGTCTGGTGTATTTAAATAAGCATCGTCCTGACCATTAGCAATATTGGCTAAAGCAAATTGAATGTAATTTGATATACTTAAACCATGTTTATCTAATTCTTTTTCAGCGGCTTTTTTCACTTTTGGAGCAATTCTGACACTGATTCTTTCGCTTTTTTGTTTAATTTTAGGCACGGTATATTCCTCCTGTCATTCATATGTCATACATATATTGTATTTTATTTTTTAATTAATATCAAATATATGTATTAATTAAAAAGGAACCCCTAAATAGTTGTTGCGCTTTAGGGGTTCCTTTATTTCATTTTAATTATTATCTATTTTAATCATATAAAGAATTTATTTTATAAGTTTAATTATTATTATTTATAGTATATGTTAGCCAAGCTATATTACCTTTTTTTTCAACTGTTTTTAAATTAAAGCTTACTGGTTTATCACCAGACATACCGTCTTTGGATTGAAATAAAGATGGGGTATCGGGACTTCCATCAGCTGTTGGCATAACTAGCAAACTAATTTCGTCACAAAGATTTTGTTGTATGAGTGACCAATTTAAGATACCGCCACCGCCAAGCATCAATTTTTCAATTTTAAATAATTTTTTTAATTTCATTAGAGCGGTCTCAAAGTCTATATTTTTATCACCAGCAATGATATATGAAATGTTTTTTCTTCTTAAAAAGTCTTTATATTCGTTGCTTGTTTCATTGGTAATGATTTCTATAATATTATTTGTTAAATTACCAAATTTAATAGTACTATTTTGCCAAGCTATTTTTCCCTTAGGATCAACTGAGATATAAAATTTATTATCTAAATTAATATCTTTTGCGATAAAATCCCCAGCTTTTACAATTTCAGCATTTGTATCTAATTCTGGCTTTTTGAATTTTGTTAGATTTTCATCTGTTGTTAATCTACCACACATTACACCTTGATTATCACCATAGCGACCTTCAGGGGTAAATCCTTCTACATAAAATAATTTTGTTGCATCACTATTTTCTTCTTCTAATTTTTTTCTATATGATCCTTTGATTTTTCCATTTAAGGAAGGTGCCATATAGCAAAACACATATGGACGATTCATTAACATTACCTCCTGTAAAAAATTGTAATTTAATATTACAGAAGATATTTTATAAAAATTATATTATTTTTGTAACATCATTCCATGACAATAAAATGTTAATTTATGCCAAATGCTATTTATCAATTTGTTTTTTGTATTCTAAAATAGTTTTTCCTGTCCAAACAGTAAAAGCTCGTAAAAAAGAATTGATTTCTTGATAACCTAATAAGAATGCTATGTCTGAACTACTCATGTTAGTGTTTTGTAAATAATTTTCGGCTAGAATTTTTCTTGTGTGATTTAATTGCTCTCTAAAAGTAGTATGTTCTTTTTTTAATGCTCTTTGAAGAGTTCTAGTACTTATATTTAATTTATAACCTACATCTTCAATGGCACATTTGCCAGCAGGCAATAAATTAATTAGAGTTGTCTGTACATGAGATTTATAGCTATTATCTGTTTCAAAATCATTTAAATTCTTATATAGAATAGGTTCTAAGAATTTAATCATATTTTCATTATAACTATTAAATTGAACTTTTAAGTCATTATTATAGAATATGATTTTATTAAAGTTTCCTTTTACTATATTACATGACATATATTTTTTGAATGATTCACTAAAATCATAGTTTGTAATAATCATTTTAGGATTTATAGGTTTATTAGTTGCTTTTCTAATTACATGGACTAAAAAAATGAATTCTATTTCTAATAGAAAAGATGGTATTCTTAATGC
The DNA here is from genome assembly GCF_001435995.1 of Apilactobacillus ozensis DSM 23829 = JCM 17196. Lineage (GTDB taxonomy): Bacteria > Bacillota > Bacilli > Lactobacillales > Lactobacillaceae > Apilactobacillus > Apilactobacillus ozensis. Next base: position 4,702 of record NZ_AYYQ01000009.1, on the reverse strand, counting down.
TATGTTGCTTGGTTCTATATTTATTTCAAAATTATCTTTATTTTTATCTAAACTATATTTAATTGGAGCAATTAATCTTTTATATTGTGATAATCTTGTGATAAATGATTCACCGTTTTTACTACAATACGATGTGAATATTGCTGGTGAGAATGTTTCTACATTGTCATAAGTAGCTAATTTGATTGGGACATTTTCATTCTTTATTTGTTCTCCTACAAGTGACATAAACATATAATATTTTTTTTCACTTAAAGATGGGTTATCTTGATTAAAAAAATTGAATGGTAAATGCATTTGATTAATGACTTTTTTAATATCTATTCCTAATAAATTAAAATATTTTATATATTGACCATCTAATATATAATTTTTCATTCTATAATTCCTTCTTTAGTTTATTATTTTAAGATACATGCATCATAATAAAATCAAATAATTTAGTTGGTAATAATGCATGCATTATTACACCAGGTTTTGCTGCTGTTCCCATTACATAACGTGTTTTTGGATTCTTTTTGTTCATTGCTTTAAGAATTTTTTTAGCAACTACATTAGGACTTGAAAGTCCATTGCCATTATATTGTTTCTTCATTCCATTGCCGGCTTTTAAAGCTTCTTTCTGATACACGGTATTTTTAGAAGAATTGATTAATTGATTTGCTGCAATCATTCCCCAATTAGTTTTTATACCACCAGGTTCTATTATTGCTACTTTTATACCAAATTTCTTAGTTTCCATTCTTAATGCATCACTTAAGGCTTCTACTGAATATTTACTAGCATGATACCAGCCACCAAAGTAACTAACCATTTTTCCACCAATAGAAGAAATATTTATAATTTTTCCATATTTTTGTTTTCTCATATATGGAAGTACTAATTTTGTTAGTTCAATCATACCAAAAACGTTGACTTCCATTTGCTTTTTTGCTTCTTCAATTGAAACGTTTTCTAATGCTCCATATGATCCATAACCAGCATTATTAATTAGTCCATCAATGGTGCCTTCTTTTTTTATTATTTGATTAATTGCCTTATTTCTTGAGAAATTATCAGTTACATCTAATTTAATTGGAGTAACTCCAAATTCTTTTAATGAATTTAATTTATCTAATCTTCTACCTCCTCCATAAACTTTATATCCATTGTTTGCTAATATTTTAGCGGTTGAGTATCCAATTCCACTACTTGCACCCGTTATAAAAACAACATTATTTTTCATATTCGCTTCCTCCTCTATATAAATATTATATTTATTATTGGTTATTTATATAATGTTTATATGCGCCAATTAATAATCAATTTACGACAGTTATTTATTAATTCAAATATGTATCATAATATGCTAACAACACCCCATGATTACCGTAATGGTAGTCATGGGGTGTTGTTTTTGCTTAAATGGGTGTTATTATTATTTCATAGATAATTATTACACCTGTTTAGAGCTAATTTTATTATTTAGATAATTGGCAATATGTTTACTAAAAGTTATACCGAAAAAGCCAATTAGCAAACCTAATAGTAATAAACTTTTTGGTAAACAAACAGACATTACAACGATTATAAAACCAGCAATCATTATTATATTTTCGAGTTTATTTTTCATAACAACATCTCCATATTGAATTGATATAATTAAATATTAATATAAATAAATTTTTGTATATTATGCTTATTAAGAAAGGATATATTTATTATGAAACAAATGGTCTATCCTATTAAAGATTCCAATGTTTTAAGTGAAGTACAAGACACTCTTTTACATAATTTTCGTTGGGGACTTCGTAATTTAACCATTTTTCAAGTGGGCAAAGCGACCCTCTTACGTGTCAGTGACGTCTTAGCTTTACAATACAGCGACGTGTTTGATGAACAGGGATACATTAGGTCCCATGCGTACATTCACGATCAAAAAACCGGCAAGCCAAACAATTTATATTTAAAACCCGTGGAAAATGATTTAAGGACATATCATCAATGGTTAGTCGATAATCAAATTCATTCCAAATGGTTATTCCCCAGCAGCGAAAATGACAAGCACATTGATGGCCGTCAATTTTATCGAATCATGCAGAAAGTGGGCGATTTATTGAATATTAACTATTTAGGAACCCATACGATGCGTAAAACGGGAGCTTATCGTGTATATATTCAATCAAATTACAATATTGGATTAGTAATGAATCTATTGAATCATTCTTCTCAGTCCATGACTTTAAGGTATTTAGGTTTAGACCGTGAATCCACCGAAAAAATTTTAAATAATATTGATTTTGGTTAATAATTAACATTATTCAATATGATTTTTAATCTACTTTTTTAAATATATTTTTCAGTTTTATATAATTTGTAATTAACTTTGTCTATCATTCTTTAATCTTTTTAAATTTATCAACTGTAACATCTTTTAAACTTAATAGTACAATTCTTACCTATTATTTTTTGACCAATTTTTTATTTTCTTATTTTTTACAAAACCATCCAAATATGTATTAATTATTAAAAAAATTTTATTTAATTCTGCAATAATTAAATTATTATGTTAAAGTGATTATAACATTTTAATCATTTTGCCATTATATGAAAGGATGTCTTGTATTATGTTAAAAAATTCATGGAAAAAAAGTCTATTTAAATTAGGTATTGTATCATTAACAGCTTCATCATTGGCTACAGTTTCTATTGGTACTTTGTCTGCAAGTGCTGATTCAAGTTCTAATGATATTAATTATCAAACTTTCAACACTAGTGATAATGGATCATTACCAATTAAAAATAATGTATCAGAAGAACAAATAGTTTCTGGAAATCAATTTTTAAACAATTTAAAATCAAATAATCCTTCCATATATGCAAAGATGGATCAAAATACTATTAACGAAATAAAAAATATTTCAAATGTTGCTAGTGTTTCTGTTCAAAATCCAAATCCAATCGAATCTAGTCTACAAGGTGGTACTTATGTTAAAGTTCATAAGAGCACATACACAATTTATATTAACTCAGCAATAATTAAGGTAGCTAAATGGGCTGGAGCAGGTGCAATTGGTGCAGCAGTTGGATTGGGTGTTATTGCTGCACTACCAACTGGGGGAGCTTCTACAGTAGCTGCAGAAGCAATTTCTAGTGTCATTGTCGGAGCTATTGGTACTATTAATAGTGATAGAGGAGCATGGTTTAGATTTAAAAAAGGAACTACATTTATGACAGCATTTGGAGAACAATAAAATGAATTCTTATAAATTATTTTTATTGTTATTTTTACCTATTTTTATAATATCAGCAATAACAACAACAATAATAGATAATGTTAGAAATTTTCATGTACTAATATATTTGGTATCGTCTTTAATTCAGTTTGTTATTTTGCTAATCTTATTAAGAAAATATAAAAAATAGTTTAACAAAACTATCTTTATTTAAGAAATTTGTTCTTGATATTGTTATTAAAAAACGGGCCCTATTATTATTTTAATAATAGGGCCCGTTTTTTCTTTATTATTACTTTCTAATATTTTGAATTAAATTTAAGGTTAAAATACTTGATTAATTATGCTTTAAATTAGTTCTCTCATTCAGCTATTTTAAGAATTAAATACAGTTTTGTTATTTTGCATTTCTATTATATAAATAAACTAGATTTAATTTATAGAACATGAAATATAAATATTAATTTTTACTTATTTCTATAATTTTAATGTATAATTTTTGGGTTTAATATTAGTTATAATAAATTCTATTAATGGTTAATTTTACTTAATGTAAAAATTACAAATGATATATACATTAAAAAAATTTGCTAAAATAATTTAATATGATATTCTTAATATATAAATTAAATAAACGGCTTTAACGTAAAAATTGGGTAACAAAAAAGCCATGACTGGACATCATGACTTTAATGCTTGTTACTTAAGGCTAGCACGGCAATACTAGCTTGCGTTGATACCAGTTAACAAACACTTAACTGATATTTAATCAAAAGAAATGGACGTTTCTTTTGATTACTTTACAGGGTTTATAATATCAAATAAATTCCTAAAAAGCAAAAAATATTAAGTAAAAGTTTGGAACTGGATCACGTAAGTTGGTTCAGTTCTTTTTATTTGCGTTATTATCCAACAGGAATGACAATCTTGCTTAATATCTCTGTTAAGTTAAATGAGGGTGGTACCCTTCTGTTCGTCACAAAATGAACCCGTGATTATGGAAATACCATAACTGTAGTTAACGTGTGGAAGGACCATAGGTGTGCTGAACCTTTGTTGTATGCAACGACAATAAGAAACAGCGGCAGAGCCAGAAATCAAATGGCTGGAAGTCTAGGGAATGCTATATTCAATCCTGCTAGCAAGCGTGAGTTTTTAAAATTTCTCACTAAAAACCAAAAAGAAGTCGACTCTTTGACGTAAAAGGTAGAGGCTAGGAGGAACAAGGGCTGGATGAGTTTAAACTGAATACTGTGAAGTTCGACTGAGGACGCAATCAGAAATGATAGAGCCTTGAGCCGAGCGATGAACAGACTTTAAAAGAGACGAAGTCTCTCGATAGTTGAGCCACTTTTAGGCTAACTATCGAGAGAGCTAGCTAGCATAGCGAGCTATGCTCTTCCTAAGGTTCAAGGTCCTAGTACGCCTAACTAGAGAACTGAGTAGAGAACTGAGTAGAGAACTGAGTAGAGAACTGAGTAGAGAAC
>NZ_AYYQ01000036.1:144584-159170 GCF_001435995.1 Apilactobacillus ozensis DSM 23829 = JCM 17196 | reverse complement strand
CCAGCCATAAATACAATTGTCACAATCAATATTTCAATCCCAAAAGATAGACTAGTTATATGTTCATTCGTCAATAAAAATAAATTTAATACTGTATCTAGAGCTGAACCAATCGAGTTTATCAACATGATAGTTGCTAAAAAGGGCACTACGCTCATCCCTGAACTACGATTCAATATTGTTTTAATATTTTTAAATAAAAATCCTTTGGCATGGAGTAATTTAGCGGGTGGAACCACTGTTTTAATGTGGCTATACCCCACCATTAAAATTACCGCGGCAATAATAAATGTAAAGGCATTAACATAACCGGCTAAGGCGTAATCATGTGTAGCACCTAAGATGGCTACACCGATTGCCTGACCTACTGGTTGTAGTAGCGCTCCAGTACTTTGATTTAAACCGATTACTTGTTGACGATAACTAGCTGGAATTTTATTTTTCATAATGACTAGTCGTAATCCGCCATTGTATGAACCAATACAGTCTGACAAAATATTAATTAAAATAATTATTAGCATAATTATCTCCGTACGTTCGTCAATAATATTAGCAAGTAGAATATACATTCCTGCTTGTATAAACTTAGTTAAAACTAAATATCTACTTTTGTGATGCACACAATCTGATAAACGCCCAATAAATACTGATAAAATCCCTGTTAAAATACTACCAATTGAAACTAACGTAATCATTAACTTGGCATTCGTAAATTCTTTAGCATACATTAATAGAATTATGTTAAAAACACTAATACCTAAAGTTTCAAAAATGTCACCACCTGTTAAGGCCCAAACTGCACGATTTTTTAACATTCCCATTTTAATCTACCCCTTATTATGTAAAAAAGCTAGTTCTAAAGTAATTAAGAACTAGCTTTTTAAAGTTACCAACCAATTTTTTTATCACTTTTTGGCAATGTTACTTCATCATTTTCAACTGCTGTAAAAGCATCGTCTAAAACTTGTAACGCCGTATCGAGTTGTTCTCTAGTAATTACCAAGGGTGGCTGGAATCTTAAAATGTTACCAGCTAATGTAATAATAACTACACCATGGTTGAACGCATAGTAAATGACCTTAGTAGCAGCATCTTTATCCGGCTCTTTAGTATCCGAATCTTTAACCAGTTCAATGCCACCATTTAATCCCCACATGCGAACATCGCCAATCATCGGATGTCGTTTTTGCATATCTAAGAATCTTTGCTTAGCATAAGCACCATCAACAGCTGATTTTTCAGCTAATTTTTCATCTTCAATGGTTTTAATAGTGGCTAAAGCGGCTGCCGCACAAATTGGATTACCAGATGTAGTAAAGAGATGGGCAGGGGCATCTAGGCTTTGTATAATTTCTTTTTTACCAATAACTGCACTAAGGGGCAAGCCGGAAGCTAATGATTTACCTACTGACATTAAGTCAGGCTCGATGTCAGAATATTGTTGGATTCCCCACATCTTACCAGTTCGGCCTAAACCTTGATTAACTTCATCCACCGCAAACAATATTCCATTTTCACGGCAAAATTTATAAACTAGTTGCATATATTCTTCAGGGGGCTTAACAATGCCACCATCGCCTTGGATGGGTTCAATTAATACACAGGCAGTTTCATCGGCTGGCAAAAACGATTCAAAAGGTTTTTTAAATTCGTTAAAGCAACGTACCGCTACATCATGCTCAGTTTCGCCTGCATACCGGCGATATAAATCAGGGTAGGGGACGTGTACCACTCCTGGTAACATTGGCCCCATGTTTCTAGTCATATTCAAACTAGTTCCTGAAAGGGTCTGTGAACCGTAAGTGGAACCATGATAAGAGCCCATATACGAAACAATGTATTGTCGGTTAGTATAGGCTCTAGAAAATTTAATAATTGCATCATTAGCATCAGAACCTGAATTACCAAAGCTGACCATTTTTTCTGAATTACCAGGAGCAATCTCAACTAATTTTTGAGCTAAATCAATTTCGGGCACATGATGAAAATAAGCTGGCGTATAGTGAATTAACTTTTTGGCTTGTTCGCTAATTGCCTTGACTACATTTTCATGGGTGTGTCCCACATTAATAGCAGAGGCACTAGCTAATAAATCAATATACTCATTATCATCAACATCAACTAATGTCGCTCCGTGTGCGTGATCAATTACTAAATCATAATAATTAATCCTTGCAGAACGTGCATAATATTGACTTTCTTCTTGAACGAGTTTTTTTGCTTTTGTTAATTTATTAATAAAAATCACCAACCTGTATTTCAATACTTAAATAATCATTTTTTATGAGTTCTAGTTGTAGCATTAGAATGTCTAATTCCATAAGCGAAGTAGATTATCATGCCAAATACGAACCAGCCTAATGAATAAATTTTAGCTTGAGAATCTAGTCCCCAGAAAACTCCTAGTGAACCTAGAAAGCCTAAAGCTGGTAATACTGGATAAAAAGGCATTTTAAACTTAGGATTTGGCAAATCTTTACCTTCACGACGACGTAGGGCATAGATACCAATTGAAACAAACATAAAAGCAATCAAAGTTCCAGCAGAAATTAGTTGCGCTAAGAATGCAAATGGGAAAAATGCACCTAATAGAATTCCGATAATTGTTAATACTAACAATGCTCGATTTGGCAAATTGTTTTTCAATTGACCCAATGATTTAGGTAGTAGGCCGTCACGACCAAATGAGTAAAGTAATCTAGATCCGGCTAACATCATACCAATCAAAGCGGTAAACATTCCTACAACTGCTACAGCTTGAACAATTGTTGCAACCATAGCGTGGCCACTATTACGTAAAGCCCAGCCCACTGGTTCAGCATTATTAGCATAATTAGTGTAATGGAACATTCCAACTAGTACTAACGATACCGCTACGAATAATACTACTGCGATAATCAGTGAACCTAAAATTCCACGTGGCATAGTTTTACCGGGGTTTTTAGCTTCAGCTGAGTTAGCTGCAATTGAGTCAAACCCAATGTATGCTAAAAAGATTTCTGAAACTCCAGCATAAATTCCTTGCCAACCACCAAAGGCTGAACCATCTGGATTTGGATGGTATTTAGGAATAAATGGTGTGTAGTTACTAGCTTTAATAGCAGTGAAACCAATTACAATAAAAGTCAAAACGGCTAACACTTTTAAAACTACTAAAGTATTTTCCACTCGTGCAGTTTGTGAAGCACCTTTGGAAAGCAAAAGGGCTACCATGATAACAATGATTACAACAAATAAATCAACTAAACCACCGTTAGATCCAGTTGAGGCACCAGATAAACTCCCTGGTAATTTAAATCCTAACGGGGCAATTAAGCCTTGAAAGTTAGCTGACAATCCAGAAGCCACAAAGGCCACCGCAATAAAGTATTCAGCTAGCAAAGCCCATCCGGCTATCCATCCCCAAAATTCACCAAAGACAACGTTAATCCAAGAATATGCTGAACCGGCAAATGGCATCGCTGATGACATTTCCGCATAAGCAAAAGCTACAATTCCAGCAACAATCGCTGCTACCAAGAAAGATAAAGCTACGGCAGGGCCAGCATGTTGAGCAGCTACCACCCCTGGTAGCGTAAAAATAGCGGTGGATACGATGGTTCCAACTCCTAAAGCTAGGAAGTCCTTAGTTTTTAAACTTCTGACTAAATGCGAATCCTTACTTTCATAAACATTCGGGTCTTCCTTACGGAACATCTTGTCGGTTAAACGACTCATAAACATCACTCCTATTTTCGTTACTTTCCCAAAAGTTAATATGTATGAAAACATAAAATTTGGATTTACGTAATATTACCGCACTTTTAATGAGAATGTCAATGTACTTTCTAATCTTTTTCTAATTTAACTTATATCTTAAATGTAATATTAATAAAGTTGTTAGTTGATATATAATGTAGAAAAGTTAAAAAGTATATTTTAGATTAAAAAAAGATTAGTTTTAGTGTTGACTTTGATTAAAAACGCTGTATTATATTAGACAAGTTAATAAATACAGAAAATAAACAAGATAATCAGGAGAGTAATCATTACTAGATGGTTCAGAAAATCTACATTTTGCTGTGAGTAGATCGATTCGAATATGACGAATATGGCCTGTGATTTGGCACTGTTGATATTTAAACAGTGATGGGGTGGCAACCATTATTAATTGCACACGTTTGTTTACAGACGTTAAGTGAGGATAGTAGTGTAAGCTATTATCAAATTAGAATGGTAACACGGAACTCCGTTTCTAGATTAAGTCTAGGGACGGAGTTTTTTTATTTTCTCATGTTTATAAATATATTTTAAAGGAGCGATTTTTTATGAAAAAAATCACAAAAATTATTGTCGGCATCAGCATTTTATTATTACTACCACTAACTGTATTAGCCGGTTGTGGTAACTCCGGTAAGACCATCAAAATTGGAATTATGGGTGGTGATAAACGAATTTGGCAACCAATTGCTCAAGATTTGAAAAAGAAAAATATCAACTTGCAATTAGTATCATTTTCTGATTATTCCCAACCTAATGCAGCTTTACAAAATCATGAAGTTGATTTGAATTCATTCCAACATGAAGCATTCTTAGATAATTGGAATAAAGCACACCAATCAAATATCGTTTCAATTGGTAAAACTTTCTTCTCACCACTAGCTTTATATTCAACTAAAGTCAAAAACATTCAAGGACTTAAAAAAGGTGCATCCATTTCACTACCAAATGACCCTACTAACGAAGGACGTGCCTTATATCTATTAAAGAGTGCGGGGCTGATAACTCTTAAAAACACTCCGTTACCAACAGTTAAAGACGTTACTTCTAACAAACTTAACTTAAAACTAAACCCATTGAACGCTGCACAAACTCCACGTTCCCTCAGTGATCAAGACGGTGCGATTGTAAATGCTGGATATGCTTTAGATGCTAACTTGAATGCTAAAGATGTTATCTACAAAGAAAAAGTAAACAAAGATTCTGCTCCATATATTAATTTAATTGCTGCTAATAAAGACGAAAAAAACAAAAAAGAATATCAAGAAATTGTTAAAGCATACCAATCTGAAGCTAACAAAAAACGAATTGCTAAAGTCTACAAAGGTCAATATATTCCAGCTTGGGATGCTAAATGGTAAGAATAAAGGAGGAATAAATTATGCCTCAGATTAGTTTCAAAAATATTAATATCACTTTTAAGCAAAAAGACAAAACGCTTGAAGCAGTTAAAGATGTTTCGTTAGACATTAATAAAGGCGATATTTACGGCATTGTAGGTTATTCCGGAGCCGGAAAAAGTACGCTAGTTAGGGTAATCAATCGTTTACAAGTGCCAACTAAAGGGCAAGTAATTGTTGAAAACAAAGACATAGGTAAAATAAAAGGCCGTCAGTTACGTGAATTAAGGCATAAAGTAGGGTTCATTTTTCAACACTTTAATTTAATGAACTCCAGAACGATTGCGGATAACGTATATTATCCAATGTTCAATACTGATACAAAGAATCGACATGCACGTGTACAAAAGTTGCTCAATTTAGTTGGTTTAACTGGGAAAGAAAATGCCTATCCAGCTCAACTATCTGGTGGGCAAAAGCAACGAGTCGCAATTGCTCGGGCCTTAGCTAATAATCCTAGTATCTTAGTTAGTGATGAGGCAACTAGTGCTTTAGACCCCAAAACAACTCAAGAAATTCTACAATTGCTTAAAAAAATCAATCGTGAATTAGGCGTTACTATCGTACTAATCACACATGAAATGGAAGTTGTAAAGTCATTATGTAACAAAGTAGCCGTAATGAATGCAGGCAAAGTTGTTGAAAAAAATAACATTTTAGAAATTTTTAGTAATCCCCAAAACAAACTCACCAAAGATTTTATTAATACTACTAATAACTCCACTAACGCTATTGAAACACTTAGTAAGCAAGCAAAGTTTAAAGAGTTAGCTCATGCAAGACGACTTTTTCAACTGACCTACTTAGGTGAATCTGCCGAGCATCCCTTCATCATTGATTTGTACAATAAATTTAATCTTTCCGCCAGCATCATTTATGGAAACATTGAATTTATTCAGGGCACCCCCCTAGGTAATTTAATCGTTGCCATTGAAGGACAACTACAATCAATTGACGCAGTGAAAAAGTATCTACTAGATAATCAAATTAGTTTGAAAGAAATTAACTTTGAAAACATTAATGTTAAATAAAGGAGGGACCGTCAATGAATCTTATATCGAAATATTTGCCCAACGTCGCTAATTCTATTCCGGATTTTATCCAAGCCACTTGGGAAACGTTATATATGACTATTTTAACCGCAATCATTGGTGGAATTATTGGTTTAATCGTTGGTGTTTTATTAGTCGTAACCGGTCCAGATGGAATTGCTGAGAACAGACCTTTTTACAATGTGTTAGATAAAATTGTCAACCTATTTCGTTCAATCCCATTCATTGTTTTACTAGCTGTCATTGCACCCTTCACAAGAATTGTAGTAGGAACTGCCATTGGAACCACAGCCGCTATCGTTCCGTTAATAATTGCTGTAATCCCATTTTATGCGCGCCAAATTCAAAATGCCTTGTTAGATGTTGACTACGGAATTATTGAAGCTGCCGCTGCTATGGGGTCATCTAGACTGGGCATTATTTTTAGAGTCTATTTAAAAGAAGGCCTATCACAAATCATTCGATCATCAGTTTTAACTTTAATTAGTTTAATCGGCCTAACTGCCATGGCTGGTACCGTTGGTGGTGGTGGTCTTGGTAATTTAGCAGTTATGATTGGATATGAACGTTTCCAAAATGATGTTACCTTTGTATCACTTATTTTAATTTTAATTTTGGTGTTTATCATTCAAATAGTTGGAGACATTCTAGCCAAGGCTACTGACCATGAGAATTTTAGCTAAAAGGGATGAACCATAATGGATAGAAATAATCGGCTCAAAATATTAAAACAGTTAGTCAATATTAAGACCGTTGCAAGCAATGAAGGTGAAGTCGCTAAATACTTAAGTAAATTATTTAATCAATATGGTGTTAAAAATAAGCTCATCCCACAATTCGATGGTCGAGATAACTTAGTCGCTCAAATTGGTCATCATAAGGGACCTAAATTAGCTTTTGCCGGACATGAAGATACTGTACATGAAGGCAATTTGAATAAGTGGGAATTCAATCCTTTTGAAGCCACCATCAAAGATAATCGGCTATACGGTCGTGGCGTAACTGATATGAAGGCGGGCTTAGCTGCAATGGTAGTTGCATTAATTGAGCTGCATACTGAAAATCAGACTTTACATGGTACCTTACGTTTTTTAGCTACTATTTCTGAGGAATTAACTCAAGGTGGAGCGAATCATTTAGCTAAATTGGGGTATGTCGATGACCTAGATGCTGTCATTTTAGGCGAGCCCACTGGACTTGGAATTGAGCAAAATAATCAACATTATTTAGTAAATGCCCATAAGGGAGCTTTAATTTATACAGTTGAAAGTTTCGGTAAAGCTGCCCATAGCTCTACACCAGAAAAGGGAATTGATGCAATTGAAAATTTAATCAACTATCGAAACACTGAAAAACAGTTATTTAAAGGATTTACCGAACGTGATAAAGAACTCGGTTCAACTATTTACACCCCAGACATTTTCCGTGGCGGTCAACAGGTAAATTCAATTCCAGACTATGCTTATCAACAAGTAATGGTACGTACGATTCCACAATTATCGAATGAAAAAATCATCGATAAAATCAAAAATTTGGTTAACAAATTAAATCATTCAGGCCATCAAAATAATTTCAAATTAAAGGTTAATTTTAGTGGTAATCCTGTTAAAACCGATAAAAATTCAGAAATTATTAAAGTAAGTCGTGAAACCTTCAATAAGGTAACTGGTGAAAATTTACCTATTAAGTCGTTGTCAATGGGGACCGATGCTTCTCAATTTACAAATCGTAATTCTAAATTATCAGCAATCGTATTCGGTCCAGGTAATAATACTGCTCATCAAACTAACGAATATATAGATTTGCCATCATACTTCAACTTTATTGAAGTGTACAAAAAAATAGCTATTAAATACCTGAGTTAAAAACATCTAAGGAGGAAGTGTATGAACAAACTACAAACTTTAATTACGTCTATTACTATAGTTGGAACATCAGTGTTTTTAACTGCCTGCGGAAATAACCAGCAAGCTAACAAAAAATCACATGGTAAATACGCCGGCAATCAAACACTTAATTGGACAGAAAGTTCCAATATCTCAACAATTGACGCATCTAAAGCTACGGATACACTTAGCTTTAACGTCCTATTAAACACTCAAGAAGGATTATATCGTCTGGATAAAAATGGTAAGCCTCAAAACGCTTTGGCTTTAAAAACTGATGTATCAAAAAATGGTAAAAAATATGTATTTCATTTAAGAAAAAACGTTAAATGGTCAAATGGACAACCTGTTACTGCTAAAGACTTTGTTTACAGCTGGCAAAGAACCGTTAATCCTAAGACTGCTTCACAAGATGCTTTTTACTTATATCCGATTGTTAATGCATCTGATATTAATGCTGGCAAAAAGCCAATTAGTTCATTAGGTGTTAAAGCTATTGATGATTACACGTTAGAATTGAACTTAACCCATCCAGTTAGTTACTTAAATAAGTTATTAGCGTGGCCACTATTTTTCCCTATTAACCAAAGTGCTGTAAATAAATATGGTAATAAATATGGTACACAAGCGAAATATACTGTTTCTAACGGCCCATTTAAACTTAGTGGGTGGACTGGAACAAATAAGCAGTGGTCGTTCGTTAAAAACAACAAATACTGGGACCAAAAAAATGTTCATTTAACAAAAATTAATGAGATTGCTACGCCTAGCACTACTACTAGCTACAACCTTTATACTGCCAATAAGGTAGACGAAACTTTACTAAGTGGTCAACAAGTTAAAAACAATTTAAAAAATAAAGAATTAGTTCAAAGGTTGCCTACAGCAACTTCTAGGCTAGACTTAAATCAAAACAAAATCAAAGCATTTAAAAATTTAGATATTCGTAAGGCTATTTCACTAGCAATTGATCGTAATGCCCTGACTAAAGATATTTTGCAAGATGGTTCTAAACCATCTAAGGGCTTTGTACCTGCTGGAATGGGTAAAAACCCCAAAAATAACACAAGTTTTGATAATGAATCGTATGTCAAAAACACATCTGAATATAATTTAAAACTAGCTAAAACTTTACTCCAAAAGGGCTATAAGAATACCGGAACTAACACATTAAAATTTAACATTTTAACTTCCGATACTGATAGTAGTAAATCAACTGTTGAATATCTTCAAAGTGCTTTGCAAAAGTTACCTGGAGTGTCTGTATCCATTACTAGTGTGCCTTTTGTTCAATTAATTACTAGACAAAATTCAGGTGATTATGAAGCTACTACAAAATCATGGCAATCAGTTTTTGCCGACCCTATTAACTATCTAGATGTGTATGAAAGTAATTCCTCCTACAACCATAGTGGATGGAAAAATAAAACTTTTGATAAGCTATTGGTCGATGCCGAAAACAAATATGGTAACCAACCTGAAAAACGTTGGAATAATCTGATTAAAGCTGAACAAATTTTAATGAATGAACAAGGTACCATTCCACTATATCAAGTAGCAAAACCACAACTACTACGTGCAAATGTAAAAGATGTTGTGTACAATCCAGCCGGAGTCCCATACGACTGGAAAAATGCATATATTAGCAAGTAAGGCGTGATTAGTAATATGACGAAAGAAACTTGTTATAATTTTATTGAAAAGACATTTATTAAATATGCCAAAATCAATACTCGTTCTGATGAAAACAGTAATAAAATTCCTTCAACCGTGGGACAAACTCATTTAGCCAAAATAATTTATAACGACCTAAAAGAAATGGGATGTGGCAATGTAGTCTACGATGAAATTGACGGATATGTTGTGGCAACTTTACCCAATAATTCTAATAAAGATGTTGCACCGATTGGATTCGTTGCGCATTTAGACACCGCGGATTTTCCAGCAGATAATATAAAGCCGTTAGTTCATAGAAATTATGATGGCAAAGATATTTTACTAAACAAAGCAAAAAATATTAGACTAACTAATGTTGAATTCCCCCACCTAAAAAACTACATTGGTCAAACACTAATTACTAGCGATGGTACTACCTTATTGGGTGTAGATGACAAAGCTGGAATTGCTGCAGCTGTTACAACCATCAAGTATTTTATAGACAACCCTAGTAAAAAGCATGGTGAAGTTAGTTTTGCGTTTGGACCAGATGAAGAAATTGGTTTAGGAGCAAAAAGATTTAATGTAAGTAAGTTTCCAGTGAGTTTCGCATACACACTGGATAATGGTTTACCTGGTCAAATCGAACCGGAAACTTTTAATGCTGCACAATCTAAAGTCACCATAAAAGGAACCGCTGTTCATCCCGGTAACGCCTATAAGACAATGGTTAATGCAATTACAATTGCTAATGAAATAATAAGTAAGTTGCCTAAGAATGAAGTACCTGAAAATAGTAAAGGCCGTGATGGTTTCTTTCTAGTAACTAGTTTTCAAGGATCTATTAGTGAAGTAAATATTAACATTATAGTTAGAGATTTTGATAATGAGAACTTTATTCGAAAAAAAGAACTTTTGAAACAAATTATAAAAGAGATATCTGAAGTTTATCCTCATCGAATTAACTTATCTTTACGAAATCAGTATGAAAATATCTATTCGTTTATTCAAAAGAATCCATACATTGTAGATTTAGTGCTTAAGTCTTATCATGACTTAAATTTAACTCCCAATATCCATCCCTTTAGAGGTGGAACCGATGGAAATTTCATTAGTAAAAAAGGTATTCCTACCCCAAACCTTTTTAATGGTGGTGAAAACTTCCATGGCCCTTATGAATTTATAACAACCGAAAACATGTTATTAACTTACAACACTATCAAAACTATTATTATTAACCACTTTAATAATTAAAAGCATTCTTAAAATGAAATGTATTAAAAAAGTAGCTTTAAACTAATTTTTAATGTACTTCATAGTAAGAATGCCTTTTTATTTACTAAATTACAGCTAAGTCGTTTCGTGTGATACGTTTTTTAATCCTAAAATTAAAATTTTGATTTACCATTTCGTTAAAATTATTTAAATATCATTCAGCTAACAACTAACATCAATAAACATTATACTCATTATATCTAATGTAAAATTAATCTTTTTTTAATTTAATAAGAAATATGCTATACTAAAAAGCAATATTTACAAGGAGGATTTACTTATGGAAAAATTACGTAATGTACATATGGACAGAATATTATAACAAGAAACCATGTGATTTATTCTGTTCATTTTGCCTAAAAAACAATATTTTTTATGTATTGATTAATAAAAGGATTTTCGATAATTTAATGCGTAAAAATTATTCTTATTTAAAAATAAAAATATTAAGAAGGCTTATGAGTGGAAAATTTCATATTTAATATTAAAAATCGTAAGATTATTGTCCTATGCATAATCATGGTTATCTCAACCGGAATGGCAACTGCAATTCAATTCATAAAGGGAAATATGGTTAATAACGCTATTGATCAAAATGGTCATGAATTGACAATTCAAATCATAGTATTCTTTATTTCAATGACAATTGAGGTCGCGTTTTATTATGTTGAGTGGAGATACGATAGCTATTTAATATCCAATTCGTTTTATGAATTGAAGACAAAAATCATTAGCAATGCTATGCATTTTACTAACCACAATCGAGAATTTGACAGTAAAAAAACAACCCAACTAATCTCTAATTCAGTTAGTAGTTTAGAATATGCTTATTATGGAGCTTGGTTTGATAACATTTATTGGATTCTTAGAATGATTTTCGTGTTAACTTCACTATTATTCGTAAATATAATTATCGCAATTGTTCTTTTTGTTTTAATGATTTTGCCACTCTTCATGACAAAATTATTTAAAAATAAAATTGCTAAAATGAACAAAATTTATATTGATAAATTAGGTAATAATTTAAAAAGATACGAAAATATTTTGAATAATTTAAGCCAGCTACACATTTTTCACGTTCACGAATTTTTCTTTAAAAAGATTAACCATGAACTATCCAAAGAACGTGATGAAAGGCAAGATTCACGTAATTTTCAATTCATTTTAAACGTTTCATATTCATTTATTTCCTACTTTTCTAATTTTACGGTTCTATCTATTTCAATGGTTTTAATTTTTAAAGGTTCAATTAAAATTGGAACGGCCGTAACCTTATTAGGATTAGTTGACCAACTAAGTATGCCTATTTTGTCACTATCAAAAAATTTATCATCAATTAATAGCTCAATTACTGTTCGGGAAGAATTAAAAGGTGCAATTACCCCAGGTCATAAAAAACCAAAGATTCAATTTAATAATCATTTAACTGTTAATAATCTAAAAGTCCGTTTAAAACATAATTTAATTGAATATGGTAATATTCAGTTTGAAGCTGGCAATAGTTATATTATCAAAGGCCAAAGTGGTTTAGGAAAATCTGTTTTCTTAAAATCCATCACAGGATTATTACCATTTCAGTCAGGAACAATTTTATATGATAACAAAATTATTGATAATAATTGTCGAAACGATGTTTTTACTAATATAAAAATGATTTCTGCTAGTAACACATTATTTAATGATACGGTTATAAATAATATTTTTTTTGATAAAATTCCTACCGAAAAAGAATATAATTATTGCCTAAATTTATTATCTAAGCCGATTTTAGATAAAACTTCAATTGATACATTATCTACTGGGCAGAAAAGGAGAGTATTATTATTGCGTGGATTGTTATCAAAATCATCAACCCTAATATTTGATGAACCAACTGCTAATTTAGATGCAATAACTAGTAACAAATTTTGGGAATTAATATTTAAATGGCAAAATAATCCTAAAAACACTTTAATTGTGGTTTCACACGTTAACGATGAAAAAATCATTAATAGATTTAACCATTTTCTAGATTTTAATAAATTAATAACTAAATAATAAAGAATGCAAAGAGCTGTTGTATAAATATTTACAATAGCTCTTTTTAATTGTATAAAATTAAACGTTAATTTTATTACTTTACTTTTTTAATAAACTGTAGTAAGGTACATATTATCGAAAGGAGTTGATATATATTGGAAAATTTTGTACCAAGTTTAAAAATTGCTGATATTTTATTAACTAAAACACTTGATAATCTAACCGGTCAAATCAATAAAAACCTAACTAGTAACCAAGTTGTCGTACTACTTTATTTGTATGAGCATCTTAATAAGGTTAATAAACAGGTTGATATTGAAAAAAATCTCAAAATAAGCCACTCTACTACCCGTGGCATTATTAAAAGGCTAATAAAGCTAGGCTTTGTTAAAACTAAGCCGATTCCAACCGATAGACGACAAATTCAAGTTGTATTATCTACTGGTGGGTTAAAACTATTGGAAGAAAATAAACAAAAATTTGAAAATATTATAAACACTACTTTAACAAAAGCAACTAAAGGGCTAAGCTCAGAAGACATACAAACTTTACAGAGAATTAATCAACAAATAATTAACAATCTACAGTAAGGGGTATCTAACAAATGAATACAGATATTAAAGGGAAGAGCTACAATCGTACCTTATTAATGGGTATCTTTTTAGCTGGATCTTTCATCGGTTTACTTTCTGAAACTTTTTTAAATAACGCTTTAGTAACTATCATGGATAGCTTCCAAATTAGTCAATCACTAGCCCAATGGCTTTCAACTGGATTTTTATTAGTCGTAGGACTAATGATTCCAATTTCATCTTGGGTATTTAATAATTTTAATACGCGTATGAATTATGTAGGGATGTTGACCATTTTCTTCATTGGTTCACTAGTCAGTGCATTAGCAATGAACTTTCCAATGTTACTAATTGGACGTTTAATCCAAGCCATTGCAGCTGGTTCAATGATGCCATTCGTACAAAATATTATGTTAGTAATGTTCCCACCTGAAAAACGTGGAATGGCGCTGGGTTTAACTGGTCTAGTTGTCGGATTAGGACCAGCCGTGGGTCCATCACTAGCAGGAATTATTTTGCAACATTACAGCTGGCATATGTTGTTTATCATCCCAGCTGTCGCATCAATATTTGTCATCGGTTTGGCTTTGGTTTTTGCCCGCGACTTAATTAATACTCGTAAAACTAAACTAGATTGGTTATCATTTTTAGAATCAGTAGTTGGTTTTGGAGCAATATTATATGTACTTTCTAAAGTCGGTGAACAAGGTAAGATAACTATTTCTAGCATTATTTTAGTTGTAATTGGTGCTTTAATGCTTTACCTTTTTGTTAAAAGACAAAAGAATATCAGTAATCCACTAGTAAACATCGAAATATTTAAAAATGGTAATTTCAACTTAAATACTGTGCTCAGTACACTTAGTAACATCGCATTAGTTGGAATTGAACTGATTTTACCACTATACCTTCAAAACGTGACTAAAGTTTCAGCATTAGAAACTGGTATTGTAATGTTACCAGGAGC
>NZ_AYYQ01000036.1:49128-144574 GCF_001435995.1 Apilactobacillus ozensis DSM 23829 = JCM 17196 | reverse complement strand
TCGTAAAGTTTCCCTAATTGGATTCTTTATTCTAGTTAGTGGAACCATCCCAATGCTATTCTTTAACGCACACACCAATACTATTTTAATTGCGATTGTATATGCATACCGTTTAACTGGGGTTGCATTCATTATGATGAATGCATTTACTGATGGTATTAATGGTTTACCTAGCGAATTAAGTGCTGACGGTAACGCAGCTTCATCTACTTTACGTCAAGTCGGTGGATCTGTGGGAACCGCTTTATCAATGTTAATTGTGACACTAATCGTTGGGAATAATACCATAGAAAAGACCTCTATTACGGCACTTAGCAGTGGTTATCACTTTGCATTTATCTTTATGCTAGTTATTGCAGTAGTTGGTTTTGGTTTATCATTAAAATTGAGAAATAATTCTAAGTAATAAAAAGACGCTTGTGTAAAAACAGGCGTCTTTTTTCATTTAGACATTTCTAACCATGTTAAACCAAGTCTCATTGGCATGTTCAGAACTAGATTTACCTTCATTTACAAAACCATTTTTTTCGTAAAAGGGAATCAAACGACTTAAGCAAGTCAACGTCACTAGTTTTCGATTGTTATTCTTTGCTATCTCAACCATTTTATTTAGTAATTGGCTGCCAATATTCTTACCATGATGCTTAGGGTCAACTGCAATGCTTAAAATAGTTTGATATGCATCATTATCATCATTAGGTAATGATTTTTCGTATAACTCATCATCAATATAACGCTTGTTATAAGCCGGACCTACTACAAAACCAACTATTTCTTTTTGCAATTTAGCTACAATAAAGGTGTCAGATAATAAACTTATTCTTTCTGACATAGATGCTTCAGTGGATGCTTCTGATGCATTAAATCCAGCACGTTCAATCTCCATAATCTTAGGTAAATCTTCTAATTTAGCATTCGAAAATTCTAAGTTCAAAATAAAAATTCTCCTTCAAGATAATTATAAAAATATCATATCATAATCAGTATCGATGCCAAAAAATTGAATGATATTTTAAAGCTATATCAATACACACTTTACTTAATAATGCTAATATTACAAAGGTGAGGTGATGATAAAATGAATAAACTTATTAAGTCAGAATATGGTTTGTTGCTAATATGTAGTTTAGTCATGTATTTTTATGAATTTAAATTTTCGTTGATATGGCTAATAATTTTAATCTTAATTCCTGACATCAGTGCTGTCGGATACTTGTTCAACAACAAATTAGGCGCATATACTTATAACTTGATGCATAGTTTAGTACTACCAACTATGTTTTTAATAATAACTATATTTTTACATTATCATGTAAATACTTTTTTAATAATATGGTTTATTCACATTTTTATGGATCGTAGCTTAGGATATGGTTTAAAGTATAATGATAATTTTCAACATACACATATTGACAGTATGAAAAAAGATTAGTAATTATTTACTAATCTTTTTTCTATTGACCAATTTTGCTAATATAATTGCTTTTATCACAAACACCCCATTTAATAAAACTTATTTTTATAGTTAAATAAATCAATAATTATCAAACCTTTATGTAACACCCCATGTAACACGATGGTTGCTTGTCATGATAACCTTTTTCATTTACATTAATACTCATAAATGAAGGAGGAATCACATGGATTTAGCAAATAAGATTAAAGCACAACGTGAAAAAGTGGGGATGAGCCAAACTGAGTTAGCTCAAAAATTACACGTTACACGACAAACGGTATCTAGATGGGAAAATAATCAAACTATCCCTAATTTAGATACGCTAAATGATATTAGTGACGAATTAGATATTTCACTAGACGACCTACTAAAGCACGATAATTTAAAGACTATTGGTTCAATCAGTAAGGATGTTAAACTAAAAAAGCGTTATAAGATTTGGTCAATCGTAGCTTCATCTATAATTGGATTATCTATTATTTTTTTATTCTTGTTAAGTTGGGGCAGATATAGTAGTAATGATTTAGTTAATCGAGTCAATCCATTTATCCCATATCGATACGGTTACGCTGTGGTACCCGAACAGACACCTACTAAAAAAATTAAGGCTACCGTTACTGATGAGAAAGGTAAAAAGACTAAACAGTATATTGACGAACCTCAGCCAGTTAAAGCTTTCGTTACATTCTCACCATTTGGCGATGGTGAATGGCTTACATTTGAAATTGGAGCAATTCCCAAAAAAGGGATGAACTATGCGTTCGTAGAATACAAAGGTTCATACGTTAGAAGAGCTCGTTTAATTACACGTGATGAAATTCCACGTATGATACGCGATAATTTAGGAACATCACATATTCCTTATCGTAAAGATTTTGATCAAAAGAGCACTAATCCGTTTGATTAGTAAGTATATTAAATTATTAAAAAATTATTAAATTAAAATATATATAATAATTATAAATAATTCTATATGCTAATCTTAATAGTATAAGAGGAGGACTTACACATGGACAAAAATAAATTTATATCAAATCATAAAAGATTTTTAAATAAATCTTTTCAGTTAATATCTATTTCGATGCTTTTTATGGGTAGTATTGCTACTGTTGGAAATGTTAATGTAAATGCAAGTTCCACAAAAGAAACTATTAAAAATGCTAAACCTTCTGAAAACTTTTACAATTATGTCAATCATAAGTGGTTAAACAAGGTTAAGATTCCAAATGATAAGGCGTCTGTAGGTTCAATCGCAAACCTATCTGATAAGAACGAGAAAACTTTAAAAAATGATATAAGTAAATTAGCCAACGGTAATCATAAAAATTTAGGTACAGATGAAAATAATATGATTACTTATTATAAACAAGCATTAGATAAAGAACAGCTTAATAAGCTTGGTGGAAAGCCACTAAAACCTTATTTAAATTCAATTGAAAACATCAAAAATAAAAATGATTATTTAAATGCCATAAGAAAATGGAACATTGAAGGAAAAGGTATTCAAGCAATGCCTTTCAATTTTGATGTAACAGCAGACACTTTAAATTCAAAGAAAAAAGTTGTTAATTTAGGATTTCCTGGAACCATATTGTCTGACAAATCGTTATATGAAAATGGCAATGAACAAGGAACCCAAATCATTAAAGCATATTCAAAAGCAGTTTTAGAACTTATGCATAAAATGGGCGTAAGTAATAATGTTGCTCAACAAAGACTGAACAACTGTTTGAAACTCGATGCTAAAATAGCAAAATATATGCCAAGCAGTGAAAGTGCGGCTGATATGTCAAATATTAAAAATGTTAGCGCCAAAAAGGTTACAAAAGAGGCTAGTTCAGAAATAAACATAGTAAAAATGATTAATGATGTCTGTCCCAAAAAAGTTAATAAATTTCTAATATCTGATCAAAATACTTTAAAGAACTATAATAAAATTTTTGACTTAAACGATATAAATGAAATTAAAGATTGGACTTACGTTTCTACTCTAATACAAAATGCAGATAATCTATCTCCTGAATTTCAAAACATAGTTAATAATTTATATAATAAAATCTTAGGGGTTAATGCAAAAAGAAATCTAAAAGATTCAGCATTTGAAAAAACTAATGCTAGCTTCTCACCAGTTCTTGGAAAATTATATGTAAAAAATAATTTTAATAAAAAGACCGATAAAAAAGTTAATTTAATGGTTAAAAACATAATTAAAACATATAAGCAAGAATTACAAAACAATAACTGGCTAAGTAAAAGTACCAAAAAAAATGCTATTAAAAAACTTGATAATATGGTAATAAAAGTTGGATATCCTAAAAAAATTGATTCTATATATTACAAAATTAAAATAAACAAAAACAAAAGTTTCTTTGAAAATAATGCTAATATTAATAAACTACAAAGACAAAGTCTCTTGAAGAGCCTGTCACAAAAAGCAAGTAGATATGAATGGGCAACTAGTCCACAAATTGTAAATGCATTCTATGACCCTACCAGCAACAGTATTACTATTCCTGCTGGAATCTTACAATACCCATTCTTTAGCTTAAAACAAAGTGCTAGTGCTAATTATGGAGCTATCGGAGTAGTTATTGGACATGAAATTTCTCATGCCTTTGATACTAACGGTTCTAAATTTGATTCAAAAGGAAATATGAAGAACTGGTGGACTAAAAAGGATTATAAAGAATTCAACAAACGCACAAACAGAATAGTAAAGCGTTTTAACGGTTTAGAATTCATGGGTAATAAAGTTAATGGGAAGTTAACTTTAACTGAAAACACTGCAGATTTGGAAGGTATAAGAGCCTCTATCGCGACAGCTAAAAAAGAACATGGCTTTAATTCTAAAGAATTTTTCAGAAGTTATGCAACAATGTGGAGAAGTAAATCTAGACCTCAAGTAGCCCAAATTCAAATGATGTCAGACCCACATGCACCTGATATTTGGCGTGTTAATGCACAATTACCAAACATTAATGAATTTTACAAAGCATATGATATTAAAAAAGGTTCACCTATGTGGGTTTCCAAAAACAACAGACTTAGCATTTGGTAATTTAATCATTTCTTGATTTATTTCGAATATTAATAGATCATCAATCATAAATAATATGATTGATGGTCTATTTTATTTTAACTTCTTGACTTAGACTTAACTTTAAGTTGTAGATTGTACATAAGGGAGGAATGAAAATGAAAAAAATAATTATATTAGGTGCTAATGGTAAAATAGCTCAAATTGTAAGAAAAAGGATTTTAAATGAAACAGGTGCACATTTATCACTTTATCTAAGAAATTCTAATCGTATTAAAAATATTAATCCCAATAGAGAAGAAATCATCGATGGTGATGTTAATGATTTTAATAAGTTAAATGATGCATTGAAAGACAAAGATATTGTATATGCTAATCTAGGTGGACGTTTTGAGCCTATGGCCAAAAATATCATTAAGGCCATGCAAAAAAACAATAACCAAAGGTTAATTTACGTTACTGGGTTAGGACTATACCATGAAGTTCCAGGAGACTTTGGAAAATGGGTTGAAAAATCAATTGGTAAAGAAATCATGGATGACACTAGACGTGCAGCAAAAATCATTGAAAAATCCTCGATTAATTATACTATCATTAGAGCTGCTTATATGAATAATGAATCTAAAATAAGCTACGAAACTACTCAAAAAGGAACATTTTTCAAAGGCTGTATTGTTTCAAGAGCTAGTATTGCAGACTATATTATAAGATTAGTTAAAAATAGTTCGTTAGATAATTACGCAAGTGTTGGTATAAACGAACCAGGAACAGATGGAGTGTTACTATAATTTTAAAAGTATAAAGTTTGATAATGACTTTATACTTTTTGTACATAAAAACTTAAATAAAAACATTATAAAATATCCAAAATTATCAACTTGCTTTACTAAATATTTAATTGCATAATAACCTTAAACCCAAAATATTGGAGATGACTTTTAATTGGCTTCAAAAGCAGTTAATTGGAAGCAAAATTTAAATGTGCTCTGGTTTGGAAACTTTATAGCTGGAATTGGTTTTAGCTGTATAGGACCATTCATTGCCTTATTTATTGGGCAATTAGGGCACTATAGTGATACTCAAACTTCACTATACAGTGGAATGGCTTTTGCGGCACCGTTTGTCATTAAAATGATTGTATCGCCTTTATGGGGCTACTTAGCTGATAAATACGGGCGGAAACCCATGTTACTCAGAGCATCGCTAGGTATGGCTATCGTCATTGGTGCCATGAGTTTAGTCACCAACGTATGGCAACTAATCATTTTGCGTCTATTGCAAGGGGTGTTTTCTGGATTCATTAGTAACGCCAACGCTTTAATTGCCGCTGAAACTCCCACAGAACACATTGGGCAGGCTTCGGGTAAATTATCTACTGGAAACGTTTCCGGAACTTTAATTGGTCCAATGGTAGGGGGCGTTGTAGCTGAATTATTTGGCTATCGTTATACTTTTGTAATAACTGGGGTCGCGATGTTGTCAGCCTTTATATTAACTATCTTTTTCGTTCATGAAAACTTTACACCAGTTAAAAATCAAAGCAATCAAAAGCAACCTCATTTCCTAAGTGGAATTGATACTGCGCCTATTTTACTAGGGATGTTTTTAACAACTTTATTCGTTCAAGCAACTAACAATTCAATTTCGCCAATCCTAAGTTTATACGTTAAACAGTTAGATCCAACATCCCACAATATCGCTTTAGTCTCTGGAATTATACAAGCGTTAAATGGGGTCGCCATGATTTTAGTTGCGCCCATTTTCGGTAGATTGGGAGATCGTATCGGTTCACACAAAATATTAATGTTTGGGGTATTATTTTCTATGTTACCGTTTTTCATTACTATTTTTGTGCAAAATGTCTGGCAATTAGGAGCTATGCGCCTATTGGTCGGCATTTCTGACGCCGCCTTACTCCCCGCAGTGCAAGCATTATTAGCCACCTATAGTCCCAAGGAGCGTATCAGTCAGGTTTTTAGTTGGAACCAAAGCTTTCAAGCTGCTGGGAATGTATCCGGCCCAATGATTGGTTCAGCAGTAGTGTTGATTGGAGGCTATCGAGGTGTATTCGTTGCTACTACGCTAATTGCTTTAGTTAATTTCTTGTGCCTTAATAAAAATATTAAAACTATTAAATAATTATTTAAAAAAAGACGTTTAGAAATATTAATTCTAAGCGTCTTTTTATTTTTATTATAATTTTAAAAATCCTTGCCGTTTTAGAGCTGGTAAAATGTTCTTTCGAACTGGACTTTTAGTCAAATCATGCATTAGATGATGCGTAAAAGATTCTTCCCGTGGATTGCCTTTACGGCTAGCATAGTAGTCATGAACCAGTTGGTCGTAGGTATCTAATTTCTCAAAATCAATTTCATCATCATAAACGTTATCGTAGTGAATAATAGATGAGGTAATGCGTGGTTTAACTTCTGGTGTTTCAGCTGGATAACCTAACGCTAAGCCTAAAACTGGAAAAGTTAATTGGGGTAGGTTAAAAGCATCAATAATTTTATCAGTATCATTGTAGATACTACCCATAACAACACCACCCATTCCCATACTTTCTGCAGCTGTAAACATGGACTGTAGAGCTAAATCCACATCATGAATACTAGCTAATAACTTATCTGTAGAATGTAAATTAGTAGTATCAGCATTAGAGTCTAAGTGTTTTAAAATCTGTTCATTACGATGCTGGTCGGCAATAAATAAAAAGTAATGCCCCGCATTTTTGACTAAATCATACGTGGTTACATCAGCTAATACTTGTAGCTTTTTAGGGTCAGTAACGCTAATGATACTAAATTGTTGCTCAAACTGACTGGTCGAGGCTTGTTGCGCTGCTTTAAGTAATTGATTAATTTCTGCATCGTTTAGTTTTTGCTGTTTAAACTGGCGAACCGAACGATGATTTAATAAAGTTTCTAGTATATCATTATCCAAGATAATCACCCTTTGTTAGTTAAATTACCATGATAATAACACAATTAATTTTTAAACATAAAATAAGAAGTTTTAATTTATTATAAAATTAATAAAAAGGTTAAGCTATGATTAATAAAACGCTTTTAAATCTATGTAAACTGTCAAAGGATATACAATTAGTTTGTTAATTCATAAGGCCTTAATTTTAAATAATGTGTTAATAAAAATGTAACTATCCAGTTTGGGATGGGAGATTGTAAATATGAAAAATAATAATCTAAAAATGCAAAAGGATACAAATGCAAGGCGTCTTATAATGGGAGGAATTGTATTCTGTTCTTTATCACTAGGAATGTTTATTAATAATAGTAAAAGTTACACTGCTTTTGCAGATTCTATGAATTCTAGCAACGATAATGTTAATCGAAATAATAATTCAAAAAATACAAATGTCTTAAATACAAAAAATAATCAAACAAATTCTAACAATAGTGATAGCGATTCTAGCATAAAAAACAATGTCACTCTTCAAAGAAATAACGAAAATACTCAATCACGTGAAAGTAATCTAAACAACAATATAACAATCAAAAATCAAACTAATAAAGAATTAGATGATAGTACAGATTCAAAGAATCCAATATATGAAAGTAAAATAGAAAGCTCTAAAACACCATTAGAAGATCTTTCTAGACATGGTAGAAGTCAGATTGTTTCAACATCACCTGAAACAGATACCGGTAGCTTAAAACCTGATGATACTGCAAAAGATAAGGCAACTATTAATGGAAATTGGGGAACAGCAGCTTGGAACTATAATAATGCAGACAATACTGTAAACATTGATGGCGGTAATATAGATAATATTAACAATGCGCCTTGGAAAAATAACAATGAAATAAATAACAATGTTAAAACAATTAAATTTAATAATAAAGTTTTGTTACCAGAAGATTCCAGTGGTATGTTCTATAACCTGCCAAACTTAGAATCTATTCAAAATATGAATAATATAGACACATCAAACGTTAAAAATATGGGAAGTATGTTTTCAGATTCAAAAAAGTTAGATAACATTGATGTTTCATCATGGAATTCTAAAAATTTAAATAATACCAGTTATATGTTTTTTTCTTGCAATAGCTTATCTAATTTAAACGTAGGTGGAAAGTTTGGGAAAAACACTGGTAATGTTAATGATATGAGCTATATGTTTAATGGATTAATATCTATGTATAAGATATCTGGCTTAGAAGATTTAAATACTTCATCCGTAGTAAACATGGATCATATGTTTAACGGAGACTACAATTTACAAGAAGTGGACGTTAGCAATTTTAACACTAATAAAGTTACAAATATGCAAAATATGTTTAGTTATAATATTAGTCTAAATAAACTAAATTTAAGTTCTTTCGACACCAGTTCTGTACAGAATATGAACGACATGCTAAGTTATACTTTGGGAGTTTTAGTATCAGATGAAAAAGGAAATTTATTTTATGCTCCTGGTATCCAGACTTTAATGCTAGGCTCAAAAACAACATTATATCCTGAAGTATCATTAGCTGAAATCATTCCTAAAGATGTTAACAATGCTTCTAATAAATATAGTGGAAAATGGCAATATATCCAAAACAATTTACCAAGCGGCCCCATTTATAGTTCTAGTAGTCTTACAAATAGTAAGTTTATGCAGCCAGGTACGTACGTATGGCAAAAAGACAATACAAATATAAATGCTAAAGATTCGGAGATTATTTATGGTCCAAAAATGAATTGGAATGCTGCTGATAATTTCATTAACGCAACTAATATGTACGGAGACCCTGTAGATTTATCAAAGATTAGTATTAATGGCAATGTTGATAATAAACCAGGTGTTTACAACATCTCTTACAATTATATAAATGCCGCTGGTGAAAACGTTCAAAAGACAATAAATGTTAAGGTTTTGATGAGTAAGGCTAATTTAAATCTTAAAAACACTATCATTACTCAGGGTTCAACTTTTAATAAAAACGATAACATAATAGACGTATATGATATGTACGGTAAAAAAACTAATAATTATAATATTACATTAGACGGAAATGTAGATACTCATAAAATTGGTCAGTACAACTTGGTATATAATTACACCGATGAAGCCGGAAATGTAATTAGTAAAAATGCTTTAGTAACAGTAGTAAAATCAAGTAACACAGATGAAAATTCAAATACAGATATAATTACCCCAAACAATATTAATTTTAAAGTGATGAAAAAATATCCTAAGTATGATGAATTATTTAAATACTACAATGTTTCATATGCACCTAATTCTGTAGACTTTATGTTAGATAATGGACAGATTTTAAGTGAAAAATACTATAAACGCGTATATCAACAAAATAATGTTAAAAAAATTAAAATTATTTTTAAAAAGGGGATTTATTCGTATAGAAATATTCACTTTAATGAAAATAATCGTGCCAGGTTAATTAAATTTGGTACAATTTTAAGAGTATATAACATTGTGCATTTAAACCAAGATATAACCAGATATGACATTGGAAATGGTGAGTTTATAACTACTAACAATAGTTTTGTAGAGGTAGAATAATAATAATAAAAGACAACCTTCGTGGTTGCCTTTTTCACCTTAAACTATGAATATAACTATCAGCTAGTTTTTCCATGACTTGCTTCCAATCATCATTTGCTGCATCAAAGTAATGGTTTAGAAGCTCTATTTGTTCTTGATTAATGGTTTTGTTTAAAGCTAATCCAGCATCGGTTAAATTTAAAATTTTAACCCGCTTGTCTACTTTTGATTTACTTTCAGTAACTAAATCGCGCTCCATCAAGTCACGAATACTAACGTTAGCCGCTTGTTTTGAAATATTTAATAACTTTAAGATGTCTTTGATGCTAACATCATCCAAAGCATAGATAATATACAACATTCGATGTTGATTCTTATTTAAATTATATTTTTTTAAATCAATCATAGATGCAAACTGTTGATATGCAAAGAAAATGGTTGATAGTCTTTTATCATTATCCAAAATATTTTCTCCTTTTTACGTCAATTTAGTTGACCTGTTTATTTTTACAGTATATACTATTAAACATAGGTCAATAAAGTTTACCTAATTTAGAAATGAGGGGAATGTGTAAACATGTCTGAATATACTGTATCAGATTATTTATTAGATGTAATTAAACATTTAGGTGAAGATGAAATTTTTGGAGTTCCTGGTGATTATAACCTTCAATTCCTAGATCATATTACACATCGTGATGATATGAAATGGATTGGTAATGCCAACGAATTAAATGCCTCTTACGTAGCTGATGGTTACGCTCGTGAAAAAGGATTGGCAACATTTGTAACTACCTTCGGAGTAGGGGAATTAAGTGGTATTAATGGACTTTCCGGAAGCATCGCAGAACATGTTCCCGTGCTAGAAATCGTAGGGGCACCTACTAACAAAGTACAAAACGAAGGTGCTTTGGTTCACCACACTCTAGGTGACCACGAATTCAAGCGTTTTGAAGCAGCTCATGAAAAATTAGGTATTAAAGTAACTCGTTTAAATAAAGAACAAGCTATTAACCAAATCAATGAAACACTTCAATACATTCATTATACTAAAAAACCAGCATACATGATTTTACCTAGTGACTTGGTAAACATTCCAGTTAACCCAGCAATCAAATCAAACATTGATAAATTGTTTGTTGAACGTAAATTTAATATTGATAAAGCTGTAAAACAACTAATTCAAGCTATTGAAAAAGCTAAAAAACCAGTTATCGTAGTTGGTCATGAAATTAGTCGTTTCAATCTCGGTAAACAAGTTGAAACATTTGCTTCGAACAATAATATTCCTGTTGTTGATTTAGGACTTGGTAAGGGTGCCATCGATGAAACATTTGCTAATTTTGTTGGTACTTACAACGGTTCTATTTCTGATGATAATATTAATGAATTTGTGAAATCTGCTGATAGTGTTATCTTAATGGGAGCTAAGTTAACCGATTCCGTAACCGGTGGTTTCACTCAACAATTTAATCCTAGCCAAACTGTTGCGATAAGTATTGATGGTAGTAGCATTTACGGTGAAAATATTGATGGTGAAACTGATTTTGTTAGTGTCTTAAACCAATTAGCTGATACTAAATTGAACAATTCATTACCACAAGTTAAAGTTCCTGAAATAAGTGACAAACTTACTGCTAGTGATAATGCCTTAACTCAAGCATTTTACGACCAAGCTATGCAACAATTTATTAAGCGTGATAACACGTTGGTTGCTGAACAAGGTACATCATTCTTTGGTTTAGCTAGTCAACGCTTAGCTAAGGGAGCTAACTTCATTGGTCAACCTCTATGGGGATCAATTGGATATGCTTTTCCTGCTGCATTAGGTAGTCAAATTGCTAATAAAAACCGCCGTACTGTTTTATCAACTGGTGAAGGTTCTTTACAATTAACGATTCAAGAATTTGGTTTAGCTTTCCGTGAACAAATCAAACCAGTTATTTTCATAATTGAAAATAGTGGTTATACAGTTGAAAGAGTTATTCATGGAATGAATGAATCATACAACGACGTTCCTAAGTTAAGATACGACTTAGTTCCAGAAGCTTTCGGTGCTAACGCTAATGAATATGATTTCATAAACGTTTCAACTGAAAAAGAACTAATTGACGCTATGCACAAGGCTAGTCAAGAACCTGATAAATTAGTCGTTATACAAGCCAACATGGGTATGAAAGATGCCCCTGAACAATTAATGAAAACTGCAAAACTATTTGAACAACAAAACCAAGCATAACTTTATACAAAAAATGCCATATTGATATTATCAATATGGCATTTTTATTAAATTATTAATTATTTATATAATTTCAGACACATGAGAAATCATTTTCTCATTAAAGTGTTAGAATGAGGCTATGATAAGTAAAAATTTAAGGAGGTATGAATATATAATGATATTGTCCCTAACCGCTAGCTACTCTTTATTTACCTTTGTCTTTAGTTTTTTTAGATTGAAAAAACAATTCTTGCACCTAACTATGTATTTAGGAATTGTTGGCCTTGCATTATTTTCTATGACTTCGCTACTATTACATAATACATATAAATACGAGGGTATAATTATTACCATAGCATTTTGTTTATTTTTAATTGAAACAATTGCGAATGTTTTTATAGCCAAGCACAAGCCTCAAATCGTTAATTCACTCTTTAATATTATTTTTAAAATAGCACTATTAGCCATAGTCATGTTTTCAATTGTTATAGAATAAAGGGAATGCATTAGATTGCATTCCCTTTATTTATTATTTATGGAATAAACGACTAAAAATAGGCTTATTTTTTTTATCTATATTCTCATTATCTTCATCAACGTCCGTTTGTTTTTCATAAACTTTTACACGTTCTTTTAAATTATTATTTTCATTCAATAATTTTAAATGTATTTTATGTGCATCATTCAACATTTTGTGTAATTCATTTATTTGATTATTTTGTTTATTTATCTGAGCTTTTTGATCCTTGATTTGTTCCGCAACCAGAGCATTTAAACCAATACTCAAGTTAGATATCTTTTTATTATTGCCACTAGACAATAATTTATAACCTTCATCGTTAACAATTAATTTATTTCCAGATTTAGTTGTGTATTTTTGTCTAAAATTATCAATGTCATTCATTCGACTTTGCACTGCTTGCTTAGTAATGCCAAGTTCTAATGCGATTTCTTTAATAGTTATCCCCAAAATATACCACCCTAATTAGAATTAATATTATATCAATTTTACACTAATCTTTAACTTTGTTTAATAGTTTTTCAACGATAGACAAGCTTACTTTTTAATACCTATGCCAAGAATGAAATTACTAATAGAAAATAAAATTAAAACAACAACTATATTTAAATCTTTGTCGCCTTGAATCATTTTAATTATATGAACAATGGAGCTAAGTGATAAAAGTAACCCTAAAACTAGACAAAAATAACTTTTAACGTAGATTTTCATGTATGTTCATCCTTAAATCATAAAATAGTAAATATACAAAAGTATATTATTATAATGTTCCTATAGAAAAAACATTTATAACATATATAATACCACTATTAATATCTTTAATAAAATTTAATTTTTTAAAATTTTAGCATCGTTTAAATAACTATATTAAATTTACAATACTTAAATTAGAGGTGTCAGGAATTCATTTATAAAAAATTTATAATACTTTACTAAAAAGATAATGACGTGTAACAAAGATTTAAATATGTTAGGATTAGTTAATAATTCTACGAGGTGAAAATCATGAAAACATTTGACTTATATATCGTTCGACATGGTCAAACTTATTATAATATTTATCGAAAAATGCAGGGCTGGAGCAACTCACCCTTGACTAACCAAGGCCAAAAAGATGCAGAAAACATCGCTAAAAAATTAGCTAACATTGAATTTGATGCTGCATATACCAGTGATATGACCAGGGCTGAATATACAGCTGAAGTCATTTTAAAGCACAACCAAGCTTCTAAAATTAATAGGGCTATTGCAACGCCACTTTTACGCGGTGTCTTTTATGGATATTATGAAGGTACTAATATCGATGAAGCTAATCACATCGTAAGCGCCACTCATGGCGAAAGTAATTACCATGATTTAGTTAATAAATATGGACAAGTTAAAATTAAAGACTTTTTCCATGAATCCGATCCATTTCATCAAGCCGAGAACAATGATGAATATTGGCAACGCTGGCACAAAGGATTTGAAAAAATTCAAAATGATAAAAATGTCCAAGACGGCAGTAAAGTCTTATTAGTTAGTCATGGGCCAGCTATTTTAAGCTTAATTGACCGCTATGGTCAGGGTAAATATGATTTAGAAAAACGCCCAGAAAATGGTAGCTTGACTAAGTTACACTTTGATAGCGATGGTAACGTGACAGTGCTGGGATATAATATAAAGTAATTATACTAAAAAAGAGCTTGCATTAATTTGCAAGCTCTTTTTAACATTAATATTCAATATGACGACTAGCCATCCATTTAATCATATCTGGATCTCGATGGCTGAAGAATTGGCTCTTATTAGTATCCAAGGTACTAATTTGTTGCATATCATCTGCTGATAATTCAAAATCTAAAACGTCTAGATTTTGTGCCATCCGAGCTGGCTTAACTGATTTAGCTAATGGAATAATATTTCTTTGGTATAGCCAACGTAGAATAACTTGAGCAATTGATTTACCATATTTGTCACCAATCGATTGTAAAAGATCATTTTTAAATAGGTCATTTTTACCTTCCGCAAATGGTGCCCATGCTTCAACTTGTACACCGTAAGCTTGTAAATATTTAACCTTTTCGATGTTTTGCTCAAATGGATTAACTTCAATTTGGTCAACCATAGGCTTAATATCACTGAATTCAGCTAAATTAGTAATTTGTGATTCATCAAAATTTGAAACTCCAATTGCTTTTAATTTGCCATCACGATATGCCGCTTCCATAGCACGCCATGCCCCGAAGATATCATTATATGGTTGGTGAATTAACAATAAATCTAAATAATCTAGTTGTAGACGGTCTAGGGATGCTTGAATAGCCTTAGGTGCTCTTTCAGCCGTCACATCTTCTACCCATAATTTTGATGTTACAAATAATTCTTCACGTGTAACTAAGCCTTCATCAATTGCCGTTTTAATGGCAGCACCAACTTCGCGCTCGTTACAATAGCTTGCTGCTGTATCAATTAGACGATAACCAGCTTTGATAGCATCTAACACTGCCGCTTTGGTAGTACCATTTTCATCAATTTGAAACACTCCAAAACCTAGAGTAGGGATGGTGGTTTGATTGTTAAGGGTTCTTTTATTCATAATTATTTCTCCTCTTCGTTGTCTTTATCGTATGCTAACTTTTCATTTTCATAAGTTAAGGTGTGGTCAGCAAAATGTTCAATTTTGTAAGATAAGTAATTAATAGTCTTTTGGCGATTTTCAACTTCCTGTTTTAAAATCTGACGTTGTTCAATTAAAAGTTGCTTGCGATATTCGTTACTACTGCTTTGTAATCGATATGACTTCACAAAATCAAGCAGTCTTTCAATTGACATCCCCGCATTTCGTAAAGAATTGACATAGAAAATCCAGTTTAAATCTTGTTCAGTATAATCACGATAACCGCTAGAATTACGCTGAACGGGCGGCAATAGTTCAATTCGTTCCCAATATCGCAAAGTATCCTTTGATAAATTGAATTCTTGACTAACTTTTTCAATATTCATTATCATCACCTCACTTACTGAATACAATCATAAACCCTGGAGTGAACTCTAAGGCAAGTAATAAATTTTGATTTTGATAATAAAATTAAAAGGTTCCATTGAATATCAAAATAATTAGATTACATATTAACTAAAAGAGCCTACAAACATATTGTTTGCAGACTCTTTTTTAATTAACCTTATTTACATGCTTTAATTGATGAAAATTCTTTATTGCAATGGTAGGGAAAACACCTTTTTCAAATTTATATAGATGAGCATATTTTTTAGTTAGAAAAGTAACAGGATAATATTTATAACCACCATGTTTAAGCGCTGGTTGATTATAAATTTTAATACGTGTACCAGCGGAAATCTTTTTATCTGGAGTCATCCCGTCCGATTTTAAAAACTTAGCGTAACTACTACTAGCTAATCTGTAATGAATATTATCCTTAGCCAACTCTAAAATTTGATAATTAAGCGGAACCTTAGTAGTAGCTTTAATTGAATAGTCGCTGTTAGCTTTAGATGTAACACTAGAAACGCTAATTAAACCTATAAATGAGGTTAACAATAGTATTGAATAAATCAATTTCTTTATATAATGCATAAAATTACTCCTATCTATTATTTCTATTTTTCGATTACATATTAATTATATATCAATAAAAATAAATTTTATGATGAATTCATAATGTACGACAAAGTAATTCAATCTAAAAAAGACTGCAAAAAGTGCAGGCTCTTTTAGTATTATTTTTAATTTAAAATAATGATATTGAATTTGAATTAACTCTTTCGTCATTAGTAGGTGGCTTACCAACTAATATATTCATATTAGAATATTGATTGTCAGTAACCGTCAATAAATATATGGAGCCGCGATTTGGTAAATGACTCTTTAGTCTTTTAGTATATTTTTCAATAGAAATAAAATTATTAACAATTCTAGTATAAACCGAATATTGCAACATATAGAATCCATTTTCTATAATATATTTACGAAATTTACTAGCAGCTTTGCGTTCTTGAGCTTTAGTAACTGGTAAATCGAACATAACAATTAGTCTCATAAATCTAATTATTTTTCATCTCTTATCTCTGGTAACACAATTCTAGACGACTTGTTTATACAACAGTTATTATAAGCTGAAACCATTCCGTGAATAGCATTAGTAACAGTTTCATATTGATTATCAATATAGACATAACCATTTATCATATTGACCAATAATTTCTTATTAGAACTACTCAGACCCTTGTTAAAAGTTTGCATATTATAAAAAACATATAAGTCTACATAGCTTCTAAATGGTTCTATTAAATCATCAGATAAGTTAAAAGAATTTAAATAGTTGTGGTGATGTAATCCTAGACAAGGCTCTAACCCGTAAGCGCATAAATCTCGACTAATCATACTCCTGATAATGGCATATCCATAATTCAAAACGTCATTTAAAGGATTTTCATCTCTTCTTTGAAAATCTTGGCCAAATAGGGCTATGAAATATATTCTTGCTGCTTGAGCTTCAACATTGTTAACATCATTAGGCTTTACTAGCTTAATTAATTTCTCAATATTTGAAGTATAAGGTCGATTCAAAATAGATAGGGTAGTAGATTCATTCTTTAGTTTTTGTTTAACTATGTTACGCCACAATCTACCAATCACTTGTTTAGACATCTTAAATTGTTCATTTAACATTGTAAACTTTTTATAATATTGGTGTTGTGGTAAGCAAATACCTTGCGGTAGATGATTACTTCCACAAATAACCATCGTAATTTTATACCTTGTTATTTCCATAAGGGCATAAGCAGTAATAACTGACTTATAGTTGTCCAATATAATACTCTCAATGTCTTCTAATGGAATGGTAAAAGTGTATTGATCATGTTCTGAATAAATGTTCAATTGCTTTAACTTAATACTTATATAAACGGGATGCTCAATGTAAACATGTCGGAATGCCATTATTTATGCTTCAAGTTGAAAGGTTGACGCACTTTCTCATGCACCTTATGAATACTACCAAAAATGGTAACATCACATTTTTGAATGCTAATCAATTTACTCATAGAGGCGCGAATTGAACAAGAATTATCTAATGCATTAATTTTTATTCGATTACTACTGATATCTGATCCATCAAAATAACCAATAAAATGATCACATACATATGGCTCATCACAATTTTCTACTTTCTTAGGAGTGCTAAGTTTCACTTCAACCGCATCCCCCTTACTCAAAGAACAAATAAATTGGTCTTTATCATTCACAAAAATATTTTTAGCAAATGGAGCATATTGATTAGGTAAGTGTGTATCTAAAATTTGATGCTCATAAATGGGGACAAAACGGTATACGACTCTTTCCTTCTTATCGAGACATTTAAATATATCGTTGCGCACCATCTTACCACGGTTTGCCACTGAAATAGGGTTACCATCCGCATCGCGATTTAAAATGACACCACCCTTATAGTCGCTAATCACTTTTACTCTTCTAACAGTATACTTATGTCCCTTATGCTCAAATTCCAAATAAGGTTGCTTTTCAAAAGCTTTTTTATCCTTAGATAAAGCATTATAAATATGGTCATAAATGACCGAATTCAAGTCATTTTTACTATTACGATTTGAAATACTGGTTAAATCGTCTGGACGCAAATAGCGAGAATTACCGTGTCCAACAATGATATAATCATCGCCAACTTTTTTGAGCTTTAAATTAGCTAGTTTTTCATGTATAACAACTACTTTATCGGTGTTGATGTATCTGGCACCTTTTAGTCCATCCTCGTTCACCTTACCAGCAATACTGTGGCTAAAGATTCTTTTAACGTTCATCTGTTGCTTAGCATTCATCACGTCATTGCGGAAATCTGGCCAAGGCATAGGGAACTTAGAGGATAACTGTTCTTTTTCACGAGCAGTATGATACTTGCTAATTAGATTAACCATTGAATTAGAACAAGTGGCAATCACACAAGCATCTACCGCATGATGTTTATCACTAGCGGCACGTTGCTTAACAATTCCCCAATAATAACGTAATTGGGCCGTCATGCTACCATTCATTGTCATGACTGAAGGCTTTGCATCAAAATATTGCTCATTATGTTTAAAGTAGTTATATAGCAATCGGGTGGCATAACGGGTATCGTTTAAACTCCGTGTTTTCCATTTCTTCATGTCACTTTCATCGTAGTGCATTTTTAATAAGTTATTCTTTTTAGGATAATTTCTTACATTTTCAGCAATCGACGTGAATGTATCCCAACGAACTTTATCGTTGTGTAACCATTCATAAGGGGTACGATTTCGTTTGAGTTGATTATTACGACTAGAGGTTAATACCTTATTATTAAAACTATTATTAAAACTAATGCTGTAAGGCAAGATATGGTCAACTTCGTAATTATTATCTAAGACATGT
The DNA here is from genome assembly GCF_001435995.1 of Apilactobacillus ozensis DSM 23829 = JCM 17196. GTDB lineage: Bacteria > Bacillota > Bacilli > Lactobacillales > Lactobacillaceae > Apilactobacillus > Apilactobacillus ozensis. Next base: position 125,422 of record NZ_AYYQ01000036.1, on the reverse strand, counting down.
TGGTAATCAATCATTCGACCGTCATAAATATCAATTCCATTTTGTTCATGATAAAGCTTTAACCTAATAATATTTTCACCATTAATCGAAACATTGGGAAAATTTTCTTTCATTTCGGTAATAACTTTATCATTGCGTTTACGATTTTCGTTTTGTTTCTTAATTAATTCAGCTTTGCCCTTGTTACCTAAACTCAACTCACGAGCCATTTCGATGTGAATGGTATATGGATTCCCGTATCGACGAATAAGTGCTTTGACCACCTTAACTGTCTTGGTAAATGACTGTAATAAAGCAGGGTTCTTGATACTACTAATTATTTCATGGTAGTTCATACTGGCATCAATCAATGGGCTATGGCCATTTTCTAATGATGCTTGGTCTTCATTAAATGCATCAATCGCAGTTGTTACATCGTATCCTTTGGCTAAATAGGGAATTAAGCACTGCATGGTATCGATTGAATAGCTACCATATTGAGTAAAGTTTAGAGCCAATAAAGATTCTATTTTTTCATCAGATAGTTTTTCACCTAATTGTCTCTTTAAAGCCTTTGCTTTAGGTTCATCACTGGTATACCTAGTAAGTATTTCTGCTATTTGATCAATTACCGTATAATCATGCTGCAATTTATCTGACAATATCTTGGATAATATGTAGTAGGTATTATCTTTTATAATAAACGTTTTAGTCTCAGCTTGTTTAGCAGATTTATCATCGCTAGTTTCATACATAACCATATTAAAGCGAGCTGAATCTGGTAATTTCAAATCTTTTTTAAGTTGACTATATTTATAGTTAGCTTTCGTTATAGCTTTATTAAAAATCTTATCAATGGTTTCAGCATTGAGAGATTGATATTTGGATTGTGAATTTAACTTATAACGGGTGTTAGCTAACTTTTGTAAAATCTGAAATTTTTGAAAAGTATAACTGGCTTTAGCACTAGTTTTGAATGATAAATTTAATTTATCTTTTTTGTTCCTTAATTTAATATTTCCTGAACTGTCAACTAAAGCAAATCTAGATGGATTACTAGGGCCAACATCAAAATTACGTTGTTGACTCAAAATTTTTAAGTATCGAGCTTTGAAATCATCATTGATAGCAGGATTTCCAAATTTTGATTGAGCATTTAATATCTCTTTAATTTCACTTAACAACGTACCACGATCAATATTGAATAAATATCCATCATCATAGCCCTTATTGTGTTTACGTTGAGCAAATTTAGGGTCACAGTAAAACATTTCACCTAAATGGTTATATTGACTATTGTTAAAATATTCTTTATTGGTGTCAATAGAACTAAGTAGCTTAGTCGTATCTTTATCACCAGAACTTTTTAGTTGATGGATTCGATTAGACTTGAAAGCACGATGACCGGCAAAATAATATAGTAGGCGATATAAATCTTGATTGGATATTTGCTGATTAAAACTATCATGCCAAATCCGATATAAATCAAAATTGGGATGCTTAGTATAAGGACTATATACATCATTACGATTTATTAATCCATTTTTAGTGAATAAATTACTAACTAACTGTTTTCTTAATTTACGACGACGGTTTAAACGTCGACCACTTCGATAATTACGAGCAATGGATGCCAAAGTATTGCCTGTGCGGTCTTGGGACATTGGAAAAGTCACTGAATTAGCCTTAAGCAATCCACAAGGTTGATCAGCTTCATCTAGTTTAAGTAGAGCATAACCAACTGAACCAACTCCAACATCTAAACCTAACGCATATTTATAATGTTTATGCATTATGTAACCTCCACAATTATTTATTAATTAACTAATTATTAGCTAATACTTTCAACTCTAGCATTTTTATTTAATATTGCAATAAAAAAAGACCAGAACTTGTCTGATCTTTATAATTAGAGACTGTCGCTATTGATTCGTGTCAACAGATTCGGCAGTTGCTCTCCAGAAATTAACATTAAGATAATTCTTTATTATTAATACATTACTGTGTTTATTTTAAACACAAAATATGAAATAACACAATATACGCAACTATATTAAAAATATTTTTATATTTAAAGACGCTTACACATTGATATATAAGTATTTTTAAAAGTTAGTATTATAACATCTATGTATTTGTAATGTATTAATAACACATACATCACTACATAGCGTAGGCTGTCAATTATAACATCTATGTATTTGTAATGTATTAATAACAAACTACACATAAAGCATATAGAAACGTTGATTATAACATCTATGTATTTGTAATGTATTAATAACTTTATGGTCGATATATACGATTATAGTGGATTATAACATCTATGTATTTGTAATGTATTAATAACTGAACTTATTGAAAGGTTAATGAAAATGAAATTATAACATCTATGTATTTGTAATGTATTAATAACCGGCAGTGGCTCATGGTTCAACTCTGGTCGATTATAACATCTATGTATTTGTAATGTATTAATAACATAAGTCCACCACTAAAAAAGTTTGGCAAGATTATAACATCTATGTATTTGTAATGTATTAATAACAGCAATGCCAGACATGATAATTCCGCCAATATTATAACATCTATGTATTTGTAATGTATTAATAACAAGCCAGCCTAGTACAGCAACTAGCTTAGTATTATAACATCTATGTATTTGTAATGTATTAATAACCAAGCTCGCCGATACTTTATTGAAGTTGAAATTATAACATCTATGTATTTGTAATGTATTAATAACGCTTTGGGCATTGACGACAAAAGCCAACCCATTATAACATCTATGTATTTGTAATGTATTAATAACCGGTTCAATTGCTTATAAAATTACACCACCATTATAACATCTATGTATTTGTAATGTATTAATAACGATAAGCAGAACCTTTTGAACGCTATTACAATTATAACATCTATGTATTTGTAATGTATTAATAACTAATTCTGCTGGAGATAGTAATAACTTTAAATTATAACATCTATGTATTTGTAATGTATTAATAACCTTGCTTTAAAGCGTCTTGATCGAAACCATATTATAACATCTATGTATTTGTAATGTATTAATAACAAAGTGGTCGTTTCAGTAGTCCCTTGAGCAATTATAACATCTATGTATTTGTAATGTATTAATAACGGTGCGCACGTTCATATTGGCGTTTCTAAAATTATAACATCTATGTATTTGTAATGTATTAATAACGTACTGGTGTCAGGCGATTTTAACCACAATATTATAACATCTATGTATTTGTAATGTATTAATAACGGTAGCCCTTGTTTAGCTCTCAAATCATTAATTATAACATCTATGTATTTGTAATGTATTAATAACACATAACAAGTACATTAGAACAGGAGTATCATTATAACATCTATGTATTTGTAATGTATTAATAACGATGGACTTTCCACGTCTAAAACAACTCTAATTATAACACCTATGTATTTGTAATGTATTAATAACTCATATCAATAAGGTTTTATATATGTAAATCAATCAGTTCAAAAAGAAAAAAGACAGCCGCCATCATTATATAGTGGATACGGCTGTTGCTTTACAGAAATTATTATTAAAATAATTCTTTATTATTAATACACAAATGAAATACTTAAATGTATCAATAACAAAAAGATAAGATTAAATTTTAAAATATGTAAGAAAGGCAGTCGCCACTATCTTAAACAGTGGATGCGGCTGTTGCTTTGCAGAAATTATCACATAGATAATTCTTTATTATTAATACATTACAAGTAAATTATAACACTAAGAATTGTTAATGCAAATATGAAAATGTATCAATAACAAAAAGATAAAACTAAATCCTTAAACAATATGTAAGAAAGGCAGTCGCCACTATCTTAAACAGTGGATGCGGCTGTTGCTTTGCAGAAATTATCATATGGATAATTCTTTATTATTAATACATTACTGTGTTTATTTTAAACACGAAAACCAAAATTAACAAAATATACACAACTATATAAAAATATTTTCATATCCTAAAGCAATTAAACGTTGATACATAAGAATTTTTAAAAGATAGTATTATAACATCTATGTATTTGTAATGTATTAATAACGAAACCATACCAATAACGTGGTTTTTAGGCATTATAACATCTATGTATTTGTAATGTATTAATAACCAGAGATTTAACACGTAAACATAAACGACAATTATAACATCTATGTATTTGTAATGTATTAATAACTGACTGGTTGATAATCATGTTACAAACTCAATTATAACATCTATGTATTTGTAATGTATTAATAACCTCGGCTGTACGCTCGGCATACTGTAAGTTATTATAACATCTATGTATTTGTAATGTATTAATAACAGCTTGGGTTAGTGATAGTTTTATCGCAAAATTATAACATCTATGTATTTGTAATGTATTAATAACTACAGTTCTGATTGGTCAGAAAATAACGTTATTATAACATCTATGTATTTGTAATGTATTAATAACTGCTATAAAAATGACTATAAGCAGTGCTATATTATAACATCTATGTATTTGTAATGTATTAATAACAAAAATTCAAACTTTAAGCCCAGTCCGTATATTATAACATCTATGTATTTGTAATGTATTAATAACCTCAACCACTACCACAAGTACAACTGCAAAATTATAACATCTATGTATTTGTAATGTATTAATAACGTCGAGGACATCATCAAGCTTGCTGAACAAATTATAACATCTATGTATTTGTAATGTATTAATAACAAAACTCACTATAACTACCACATCAAGTGGATTATAACATCTATGTATTTGTAATGTATTAATAACAACTCGAACTATGGGTTGTTCTACTCGAATATTATAACATCTATGTATTTGTAATGTATTAATAACGGATAAGCAGCTAGACAATATTTTTAAATATTATAACATCTATGTATTTGTAATGTATTAATAACGCAGAAACAAGACAACAGTTGGGTTTTGCTATTATAACACCTATGTATTTGTAATGTATTAATAACACGGTCATTCCGGCAGATAGTAATGAGAAAATTATAACACCTATGTATTTGTAATGTATTAATAACGATAAAAAATGAGCGAACACAAAGATAGAATTATAACATCTATGTATTTGTAATGTATTAATAACACAATGGCGTTTACTAAACCGAAAGCTGTGATTATAACATCTATGTATTTGAAATGTATTAATGCATCAAAATCTTAGATCACAATTTCTATAATATACGTAAAACAGCAAATTTTACTTTATAAGAATTTTTATATTTTACCAATAATATTTTATTTAAAATAAATCACATAAAAACATTGACATTCAACAACTATTTCTATAAAGTATCTATATACGCAAAAAGTAATTTCACTGCTTGCGCAACAAAAAATCACATAGAAAAAGAGCGTTGATAAATAATTATTGGTAGTAATTATCTATCAGCTAACAAGTACCTGAACTACTTGCTCACCGTTTAACGCCCTAAATGCACAACAGATAATTCTGCTAATGCTTGATTATTATATGACATTTACGGTGTTATTTCAATATATTACATAATATAAGGTGTACAAGTCTATTCTTGTGCACCTTTTTCTATCTATATAGGGGATAGAAATATGACTAATACACAATTTTATAAACAGTACCACGTCTTTGAAGAAGCCGGTTTAAAGCCTAATGAAGTGTCAATTTTAACGCATCTTTATGATCGCATGCATTTAAGTATTCAAAATAATAATTTTTATGACAAAAAATATAATGGATATTTCGTAATTTATACTAGAGAAGAAATGGCTCAACGTATTAATTTGAGCATGTCGACAATCACGCGAATTTGTAAACACTTAGTCAAGCTAGGCTGGATTGTTTTGAAACAACAATTTAATGCTCCGAACCGTGTCTTTTTGCCACATTTTATTTTACCTAAAACGCACGAACGCCATCATGAAGAGCCTAAAAGTTCAAAATGCGATTATAATCAGACTGAACTTAATCATACTAATCAATTTACAAATGACACAGATGACACCAAACCATCGCCTGAAAAATATCAAGCCGCTGATGAATTAGATGTTCTGGGGGATAGTCTGATTGAAAAAGGGGGCCTTTCACCCAAATTAGTCAATATTTTAAAAGTGTATGCATTTGGTAGTCGACAGAAGTTATACGAATATGCTGGACTCATTTTCAAAGCTAAAAACTTTGTCTATCAAGAGGCTAAAAGGTGTGAGAATGGCTATGGAGCGCTCCGATTTGAAATGAATGCATCCATTAATCAACAATTAACTACCAAGATTAAATCCATTATTATTAATGCTAATAAAAAAGCACACAATGTAAATGCATACATCATGCGCGCTTTGACCACATTTTTTGAAGAGAATTCAAATGAATACTTAACGCAATGTCACGGTAAACCTAACGACATGTTTACTGACGTTTAAGCTACTCACGTTAGAATAAATTACTTATATTTTCACCAGGGAATAAGTCAACATCTTCAACGCTGACGATTTTAGTCATATCAAAGCCTTGCATATCATCTTTGAAAGCATCACTTTGCATATATTTAGCGTTGAGCTCATGCAAGTTATCTTGACTAGATGATACTAGGGCGAATACTCGACAATTTCCGCTAGGATTATTTTCACCAAACACTTTTTCAACGTGAATGCCGAATTTAGGTAGACTAACTAAGTGTTTAGTCCAATGATTTTCTAGATATTCATGGGCAGCAGCTTGGTCTTTTAAAGTGTATATTCTTAATTGTTTCATTATAGTTCTCCAATCTTTAAATTATTAAGTTCCTGTAAAATATACAAACATCTGGATTCAAATTCAAGATTGAATTTGAACTATTTTTGTGACTCGCTAACTAATTATGAGCTTTTAGAATTAGTTTAACTAAACGAATAACCCAGATAACCAAAATAACAAATGACGCTACGGCAAATGCTACCGACAAGGCTAAGAGGAAATTGTTATTTTGATACTTAAAAAGGGCCCCAAAGCCTAGACTAGCTAATAAGAATATAATGAATAGAATATTTAGCTTTTTTTCTGACATATTAAAAACCTCCATACGTACTTATAATTGATTGTATTCTAATACTTAAATTATAAATATCAAGTGAAGTGTCAATGTTTTAAGCATATATTTCTTTGACCATCCCAAAAGCTGACCATGCTTTAGGCCAACCCACGTAAAATGATAAATGTGTAATCATTTCTACTATTTCAGTCTTAGTAATGCCATTTGATTTACCAATTTTTAGGTGGGCGGGTAGCTGGGCTAGATTGCCACCAGAGATTAAGGCTGAAATTGTAATCATACTACGATCATGTGCTGATAATTTATCCGTTCGTGACCAGACTTGGCCAAATAATACGTCATCATTTAATTCAGCAAATTTAGGGGCTAAATCACCTAACATTTTACGACCGGCATCTTGTTTTTTCATATTAATCACTCCTTTACTTCGGCATTTGCTTTAACGTATTCATCATTTGAAACAGGGGATAACCATTCTGGATTACCAGCAGTTATTGCAACATGTGCAAACCAACTATCTTGTATTGCCCCATGCCAATGCTTAACTCCATCATGCGTTACCACTACGTCACCAGGCTTCAATAAGCGAGCCGGCTTATTCCATTCTTGGTAAATTCCTTGTCCGGCGGTTACCAATAGTATTTGGTACCCATCATGGTGAATGTGCCAATTATTTCGACAACCCGGTTCAAAAGTTACATTCCCAACGCCCACGTTCACATCTTTAGCGGGTGCAACCAAACCATTTAGGTAGCTTTGTCCTGTAAAAAATTTAGCATAAGCGGTATTTTTATCGCCCATAGGAAAAGTAGTGTTGTGAACTTCATTTTCATTTTGCATATTAATTATCTCCTTAATTATTAAATCGTGCTAAGTAGGACTCAAAATCTTCATCTTGGTCAATTGAACAGTCCATTTTACCGTTGTACCAATCAATCTTATGCTTAACTACTTTTAAATTAGCCTGCATGTCCTTGATTTGGTCATCACTACGTTTTTTAACGACTGCTAACAAGTTCTTTCGAGCTTCCATCGTCTTATCACCTTGACTACGTAACTGTACATATTCACCAATTTCAGACATTGTCATACCAGTATTTTTTAGGCATATTAAAAAGCCCAGCCATTTAACATCTTCATCGGTATAATAACGTCTTTGATGGTCATCACGTCTAGGCATGATTAATTGTTGCTGTTCATAATAACGCAGGGTGTAGGTAGTTAATCCCACTTTTTTAGCGAATTCGCCGATTGTGTATTTTTCCATGAAAATCTTTCCTTTATCAATTGATATTACGATAATAATACTTCGAGTAAACTCGAAGTCAAACAAAATGAAAAACTACTTTCAAAATTAATTGAAAGTAGTTCATTTCGTAAATTTTATGATTTAACTGGTAGTTCTAAAGTAGCTTTATCTAGCACATGGCCCTTGATGGTGTGTAACAATTCGTTGTACCAGAAACCATCGGCTAGGGGTAATTTTTCGTCTAGTGCATAGACAGTCAAAGTATAATCATGAATATCTCTAGGTGGTGCAGGGCCAACAAATCCTAAACTAAGTGGATCATCTTTGCGGTCTAATAAACGACCAGCCAAACTATTATAACCACGATTCCAGCCTAATGGATTTTCTTTGCCTGCATTTTCAGGAACATGAGTGCAATCAGCGGGCACGTTAGCTGCAATCCAGTGAATCCATTCAAATCCACAGACCGGAATAGCATCCAAGTCAGTTAGTGTAATAGCTAATGTTTTAGCATTGTTAGACACATCCGCAATATCAATAGGAAATGATACAGCAGGAAGTCCATTTACAATATTTTCTGCAGTGGTATGTTTAGTATATTTATCATCTAGATAACCGTTGTCCATTAATGGTACGTTAATTTTCATTTGATTATCTCCTTTGAAAATAAATATTAGCACTAAGCTATTAATATGACAAATGTTTCGAAAACATTAAACTAATCAAATTATATTGATAACTGTTGGCTAATTTATTATAATACTCGTAATAAATCAGTTGCCACCGGGTAACTTATACTCAAACAAGCTCATTAGGTCATAGAAGAGCTTGCTTGAGTTTTTTATTTTTAGGAGGAATTATTACTATGACTTGGATATATTTAATTATTGCTGGGTTATTAGAAGTATGTTGGTCAACGACCATGAAATTAAGTAATGGATTTACCAACTTGGTATTTTCAATTAGTACGGTTGTTGGCATGGTTTTAAGTTTTGGATTCTTAGCTTTAGCTATTAAACACTTACCACTAAGCATTTCATATCCAATTTGGACTGGTATTGGCGCAGTCGGATCAATCATTGTAGGAGTTGTTTTATTTAAAGACCAGATTTCACCAATTACTTGGGTATTTATTGTCATGCTAGTTGTTGGAATTATTGGAATTAAAGTTACAAGTGGTCATTAAAATAATTATATGACAACTTCGCATAATACACGTTATGTAAAGTAGAAAAATAAATACCTATTACCTATAATAAATAAAGACAGCTATATTATTAGCTGTCTTTATTTATTACTCATCATATTTATTTACAATATCTTTAATTCCCAAACCAATACGTTTAACCACATCAGTTACTAATGCGTTACCCATAAAAAACATTCTCATTCTATCTGAAACTTCTTCAACTTTACCGTCAACTAATTTATATTTAGTCCAATCATCTGGAAATGACTGCATACGTTCTGCTTCAATCGGTGTCAACGTACGGTATCTGTTATTTATTTTTAGCCAATGTGTAGATCTATTCACGGTACCTTCAGAAGTTAACATAGTACGACCAGGCAAGTTTAAATCTTCATACGGTGACATACCACCTTCACTGTAGATGTATTTATGTCCGTTCGCACTAGTTCGTTCTATTTTTTTAGAACCTCTTAGATATTCAAATTTGTTAATTTTATTTTCATCAGCCACATAATATTTATCGTCAACGTCACTTTCAGGTTGAATAATATCCTTTAATGGCTTAGGTTTTTCATCGCCTAAAGCCTGAGTGTCGATAGTATAATATTTACCGTGTCGCATGATGCCAGTATTAAAAACTTTACCTGAAAATTCGTCTGAAACTTCAACTATGTCTTCTGGTAACTCATAGAAGGCTTTTCTATCCTTGTAAGGTACTGATTTAACAGGAAAGTTTTTAGCGAATAGGCCTGTTTTAAATAGGTATTCGTCATAAGTGTCATCGTTATTCATAAAAAAGCTTTCGTACTCATCATCTAAATGCTTAGCGTAAGATAAATCATTGCGAAAAACAAATAAATAAACTCTCCTTCTACGTTGAGCTCCTCCATAATCAGCAGCATTAATAACTCGCCATTCTAAAGAATAATTAAGTTTGTTCAAAGCTGATAACATGATTGAAAAATCTCTACCACGTTGTTTAGATGGTGCTTTTAAAAGCCTATCAACATTTTCAAATAACATATATTTAGGATTAATGTCTTGGGCAGCTCTTATAATTTGCCAAAATAAGACCCCTTTTTTACCTTGAATCCCTAATTCATCTCTCTTTGACCTAGCGACTGAATAGTCTTGACATGGGAATCCCCCTACTATCATATCGGCGTCCATAGACTTAAATTTATCATCCGTAATATCATTGATATCAATGCCTATATTATCGGAATCTTTATAATGGTAGTTATATACTTCAAAAGCGTCTTGACTTTTACGAGAGGGTTCAAACTGATTAGCCCATTTAGTTTTAAAGAAATCAGCGTCTGCCTTATCAAAACCAACTCTAAATCCGCCAACTCCAGCGAATAATTCTAATACTTTTAGTGATTTAGTCATTTTGCACCGTCCATTCCTAGTGAAATCTTATGTACTATTATATAATATGTACGAAAAAAGATCAAACTTTTTATATAACATGAGGTGTTGCAAGTGAAATTTAAAAATAAAGAAGAAGTACATAACAAGGCTATCCAGATATTGAATAAGCCTCAAAAAGAATTAGTAGAAGAATTGAACATGCATATCAAAGGTAACAAAAATGCTATGGGCGATGTATTTGAAAAATGGTTCGGTAAAGAAAAAGATTCAGCTAGTCAACCAGACTTAGGTGTAGCCGAATTAAAAGCTACACCCTTTAAAAAATTAAAAACAACTAAAAATGGCAAGGCTCAATATAGTGCTAAGGAACGGTTAGTTTTAAATATTATAAATTATTTTGATCTAGTTAATGAAGACTTTGAACACAGCCATTTTATGAATAAAAATAATAACTTAGAAATCGCATTCTATGAATATATCAATGAAACTTCTAAAGATAATTGGTTTTTTAAATATGTAATCATGTATCAAATGGAAAAATCTCCAGTAGATTATGAAGTCATAAAAAATGATTGGGAAACAATTAAAAAATATGTAAAACAAGGCAAAGCAGAAGAATTAAGTGAAGGCTTGACTAATTACTTAGCTGCGTGTACTAAAGGTAAAAATCACAATTCATTAAGAGACCAGCCCTACTCTAAAAAAAGGGCTAAGCAAAGAGCTTTTTCTTTTAAAGCTAGTTTCATGACTACGATACTCAGAAACTACGTTATTGGAAATAAAAATAATAAAGCAATCATTAAAGATCCTATTGAAATAAAAGGAAAATCTTTAGAAGAACTTATTAAAGATAAAGTTGCACCATATGTTGGTAAGAGTACAAAAACATTAAGAAAACAATTCAACATTACTAGTAAAGCCAAAAATATAAACAATATAATAGCTAGAAAAATGTTAGGATTAGATGACTCAAAGAATAGTTTTAAAGGAATAGACGAGTTTGAAAAAGCTTCAATTATTCCTAAAACAATTCAAGTGGGTCAAAACAAGAAAAATAAGGAAAGCATGTCATTACCGCCGTTTAAATTTAAAGATTTATCAGAACAAAATTGGGATAACGAAGACTGTACTTTAAAAAATTATTTAAAAGAAAGTAAATTTTTATTTGTTGTATTTCAAGAAGATGAAAACAATAATGTAATTTTCAAGGGAATTATTTTTCACCAGATTCCAATTAACGTATTAGATAATCAAATTCAGCAGGTTTGGTTAGATACCCAAAACAAATTAAAAGAAGGTATAAAACTCAACTATAAAAAAGGACGAGTTCACAATAATTTTATCAAGCTAAAAAATCAACTAGTTGTTCATGTAAGACCACATGCATCAAAAGCTTGCTACAAAAAAAGTCCATATTCTAACGAACTACCAACTCCAGCAAATTGGATTAATAAGCCTAGTGATTATGATCCAAAATATATGACAACGCAATCTTTTTGGATAAATAATTCCTACATTAAATCAGTAATTAAAGACTTAATAGGTTAAAAATTTAAGAAGTGATTTTTGCGTAAGGATTTAGAACTAAGATATAATCTTAAGACTGATAAGAAAACTAGTAAACGTATGTCGAAAGTTAAACTAAAGCGTGGCCCTTTAGAAAATACCTTAGCCCAAAAATTATGGTATCAAGGCATTAGATATCGAAGAAATTACAAAAATTTGCCTGGATTACCTGATATAGCTATAACAAAATATAAAATAGCAGTATTTATTGATGGAGAATTTTGGAATGGTTTTAATTGGGAACAAAGAAAACAAAGATTAAAAAGAAACCGAGAATATTGGATCAATAAAATTGAAACCAATATGAAAAGAGATAAACACAAAGACGATGAGTTAAGAAAAATTGGATGGATTTCCTTACATTTTTGGGGTAACACTGTTAAAAATAACGTAGATTACTGCATAGAGCTGATTCATTTTTATATTAAGTATAATAATGATTTATAATTAAATAATTTAATATGGTATAATTATAGGGAACATTGCTATGTTATCACATGATAAAGGGCATCAACTTTAACGAGTTGATGCCCTTTTATTTATTTTTGGTATATAATTTTTTAGCTAATCTCGTATTGTGATAATAATAATCTTTAGAGCCTATATGCGATCCACTTTCGTTGACCATAATCCAGTGGTAGCCCTGCTTATAAACATGAAAAGTATTACCTACACCATTACTATGCAAAGCAAACATTATAATCGATTGGTTATTTTTGGTGGAATGACCAATTTTACTAACCGATATATCGTCATTACCCCTTTTGCTTTTTAAAAATTTATTATTAGAAGCATGCACATGCAAAGTATAATCAACTGTTTTATTATCATCAGCATAATAATTAATGGTTTTAGGATTTATTTTTATTCTAGTATACTGTTTATTATGATAAAAATAGTTGTACCAATCACCACGAAATATTTTAGGAATATTAGTTAATTGGCGTGAGTTAGCTTTTACATTTTCCACACCGATACTAAACATAATAAACAATGTCAAAATACTTATTATTAAGTTAGATTTTTTATTCATATAATCACCTTTTACATAACCATACAGACAAAAAAAAGTCCCATATAGTGATATAGGACTTTCTCAGAATCAATCAAAAACCGTAAGTTGTTTTCCGGGCTTTAACGATTGTCTTTATGATTGATTTTAGTCAGCCCAATAATTAGTGCCGTCGCGGCTATAATTAGAATAGCTAGTTCTAGCACTAATTCTAAACAATTTAGGAAAATAATTATTAGAGGACTCCTTTCTCGGATAACTGACGCAAAGAATAATTTTGCTCCACTTCTCACTAAAAGTAGTCTTAACTTATAACAGTCCCTATCTGGAGTATACCTTAATTTTTTTATAAATAAAAACATTCGGCTTAAGAAAAAATTAAAAAGTATTTTTAAATTCAGCCTTTGTGTTAAAATAAGATTATATTTAAATTAAAAATAAATTAAAATATTTTGAACTAATTATTTGATAAAAGATAAGGAGGCTATCATGATAAAAACTAAACAGCTTAGTTTTGAATACGAATCATTTGTTAAAGAGCCTGGTCTTAAAGGGTCCATCAGTGATTTTTTTAAACGAAAAACTAAAACTATTCAGGCTCTAAAGAATAATAGTATTACCATCAATGATGGGGATATGGTTGGTTTAATTGGCCCTAATGGTGCTGGTAAAACCACCTTCATTAAATTATTAACTGGTATTTTATCCCCCACCCACGGTAGTGTAATTGTAGATAATCAAATTCCGACCTATAGAGCCAATAAGTATTTAAAACAAGTTGGCATTTTGTTTGGTCAAAAATCGCAACTTACCTGGGATTTACCAGCGATTGATACCCTAAACATGTTAGCTTACATTTATAAAATCCCACACGATAAATATATTAACCGTAAGCAAACTTTAATTAACATGCTAGATGCTCAAGAATTTATCAATCAGCCTGTACGTAAGCTGTCATTAGGTCAACGCGTGCGGTGTGAATTAATTTGTGCGCTCATTCATGAACCTAAATATCTTTTCTTAGATGAACCCACTTTGGGACTAGATTTACTAACTCAACAACATATCTATAAATTTCTAAGAGCAGAAAATCAACAAAACCATACAACTATTTTAATTACATCACACTATTTAAAGGATATCGAAATGTTATCCGATAAACTATTAATCTTAGTAGATGGTAATTTTGTCTATCAGGGTCAGACTAATAATATTCCCATCCAGCCTAATCAATTAGATAACTTCACCTGCAAGTATTTAAAAAATAACCAGACAGTCACAGAAAAAGTTCCTAGCAATCAACTCAAGACTTTTATCAATCAAATAGATAGTGAAAATATTATCAGTATAAAGCGTGAAGGTGTATCACTAGAGGCATTTGTTCAGAAACTATATTTGGAGTATAAAAATAAATGAAATATCTTATTATCGGCTTTAATAGTTTAACTGCTAAATTAGTTTATCGCAGCAATGAAATTACGTATTTATTAACGCAATGCTTGCAAATGGTAATTAGTATTTTAATGTGGATAAGCATTTATCATGGCACTGACCGGCATACTTTAAATAACATGGCTCTATCCCAAATGATTCAGTATTTAGTAATTACTAATTTAACTGCTATTTTATTTTCAGCTAGTCCAATTTTTAGGATGGCTAACCAGGTTAAGTCCGGGCAACTAACTACCATTTTATTAAGGCCCATTTCTATTTATGGCGAACAAATCACTTACTATGTGGGCAGTCAGTTCCCATATCTATGTATTAATTTTGGCCTACTACTAATTTATAGTAATCAAAGTTTACAGTCTAAACTTATTTTAATTACGTATTTGACATTAGCATTCATCATGTTTTTTACTACTATGCTAGTGATTGGGACGCTGAGTTTTTGGTTAATTAACATGTGGCCATTACGTTCGGCAGTAAACGCCTGCTACTTAATTCTAGGCGGATTGTCATTTCCGCTCACCTTTTTAGGCAAAGGTATTTATAAATGGCTACAATTCAATCCATTTTCCCTAGTTGCCGATGTCCCTGCACGTATGGTAACGCATCTAATCAATGATTCAACGCCATATTTCATAGCTGTATCTAGTTGGCTTATAATAACTCTTTTGATTTATAGAATATTAATTAAAGTGGGTATTAAAAAATATGAAGGGATTGGCATCTAATTTTGAAATTTTTACGCTTAGCATGGCGACTCAGTCTACAGGAATTCTTAGCATATCGAACTACTAGCATTTTAACTTTTATATTGGCTACCATGTTCTTTTCAGTTGAAATAATCACTGGATTAGTTTACTTTTCCATGGAAAACAGCGTTAACGGTTGGCAACAAGTTGACTACCTACTATTAGTAACCACCATTAGCAATATTGTATATCTATACAACATTTTCTTCATTATTGGTCACGAAAATTTAAGTACGAAAATTTTAGGTGGGCAATTGGACTATGATTTAATCCGACCAATGAATTCCTATTGGTATATAGTAACCAACCGCATCGATATTCCAAGTATTTTTAATTTAATAATTTCATTAGTAGTTTCAGCATTTTTACTCATTCAAGAACACGTTCACCTATTAGATATATTTGTATATATATTATCAATTATTTTAGGAGTTGGCTTTATCTTTTTAGCTAATCAAATCGCAGTATCATTAAGTTTTTGGCTGGATGGATTTTCAGCACTAGGTGGTATCATTGAAAATACCGTTAATTTGTTTAGCCGTCCTATGCAAATATTCCCCCAAATAATTCAAATGATTTTTACAACCATTTTTCCTATTTTACTAGTTACTAATCTACCTGTTTTATTGATTAAACACGCAGGCAGTTGGAATTATTTAATTTATGTAATTATTTTTGAAGTGATATTATTTTATATTTCTAAGTTAGTTTGGCAAAATGGAACTAAGCGATATTTGTCAGCTAACTAATATTGAAAAGAAGGCATTATATGTTAAACATAGTTTTATTAGGAATTCTCTTTATATTAATTGCTATATGTATTGTAGTTAAATCAAAACACCGTATTATATTAACGAGTTTATTTATTTTAATAGGCATGTATTTTGGCTTTGTCTGGGGATTTGGGGATAGCATAATTGTCAAATGGCAAACCCAAAATATCCTACATGCTAAAAAACAATCGATTGCTAAATACTGCAATCAAAAAGATTTACGTTATTTTATTAGTCATAAAAACAATCAGTTAAAGCACATGACTGATAATCAAGGCAGTCGACATATATTTTATTATTGCGGTGAATATGGATCTAAAAGTATCGGAATTCGCGGAAAAATTAATATGAATGGAATAAACATATTATTTCCTAAGTATAAAATAGATAAAATTTATGTAAATTAAGTATACTTGTATACAAAGTATATATTATGTACAAGTATATTTTGTATATTTGTACTACTTTGCATATAAAAAGCCCTTATTTAAGGGCTTTTTATTTATGAAGGTAAAATAAAACTACACGTCCATAAATTGAACTGTATGGAGGATATGCGTAGACACCAATTCTATTTCCGCAAGCATTAATATTGCCAATTTGGTGTTTAAACATTAGCTTAAAGTATTCAACATAACTAATTTTGCCATTACTTAGCATACTAAATATTTTTTTACTATATGCATCAGCATCTGGCTTAATGATTTTTTGATTGTAATTAGTTTTATGAGTTTGTTCATATATTGTATCAGAGTAGTCTTCAGCAAAACTATCATCAGAAGTATCTCCCTGTACAAAATGTGTAGCAGCTATAAACGCACATTTCTGAAGATTTTTATCATATTTAGCATATTCAATACTAGCAAGCATCTTTTTGTAAACGGAGTATCCCATACCATCACTAAAGATAGTTCCGTAGTCTAGAACCCAGGCGTTGTAAGGAATATTGCTATTTTTCTCTAGCTTATAAAAAGTGTAACTATTTTTATCAAGCTTATTGTATACCTTTTCTTTTTCAACAGCATGATAAGGAACTCCAAATAGTTGATTAGAATTAGGTCCATAGTAATATCTAGTTCTAAAATTTGGTGAATATAATCCCTCAACACCGGTTAAATATAATAAAGTTTTGGGAATATGTTTTCGCCAAATTAGTTTATACTTATTCGATCTTTCTATAGAATTATCTATCGATATATTATATCGATTAGTTAGTAAGCGCTGATAAGCACTCAACTGATTTGTTTCTTCATCATATGTATTAGACTTCTTATTAGCCAAAGTCTTAGCTTCTGCATTAGTAGCAAAAAAAGTGAAAGAAACAAAAAATAAGAATATAATTAATATTTTATTTTTCATAACAGCCAGCCTTTCTTGCAGTCTATAATTAATAATTGTAACATTACTAATCAACAATTTTCATATTATCCAAATAAAAAGTTGCTATCCTATTAATCAGATGCAACTTTTCGATAGTACATATTTAAATCAAAAATAACTACTGCAATAAATAAAATAGTTAAAATAATCGTTAAATATGGATGAATCATCAGATAATTATAAAATACATATATTATTGAAAACATTAATAATAATCCTAAAAGAGCATATATACATATATTAAATAAGTTGCCTAAATAATGTTGAATTGGGTTAGGAATCTTATATTCTTTTCTAATATGCATATTCAATAAAATGGCATTCAAACTAGAAACAAAAGCAATCGCAAAACAGCAAATGTCAAAAACATCAAGCGTCAATAAAATAAAATTAAAAAATAGAAATGCAATCAAATATACCCAAAATGCCGTATTTAACTTTTTCTTTAGCACGTTTGCTCCATAAATATCGATTAAGGAAGCTTGATAGTATCGCGATAGTTGAAAAACTAATCGTAGTTCTGGAGTGTAATACCCTTGCTCATTTTTTAAAATCGTTTTTGCAGAAATATTCGTAGCTTTAGCCACTGTGTCAATATCAATATTTTTGCCTACACGCATTTCTTTTAATTTTTTACCAATTTCATTCAAAAGTACATACTCCTTAGACTTGCTTATTTTTACCAAATATTCCATTTGTATATAGAGCTATCGCAATAACTCTTAATACCCAAGTTATTATGGCGATTGTAATCATCACTACCCCTGTCGTATTCGTACCAAAAGTAACGTTATCAATCGGTGTTTTATTAATGTTTTTCATAAAAAATATCGCTAAAGATATAAATGTCGTTATTGATAAAACTAAATGAATGGAACCTCCAACAATAGCTAACCAAGTTGCTACTTTAGATTTAACGATTCTACGTGCCAAAATAATCGAGCTAAGAATTAATATCGCCAAATCTAAAATTCCTATAAAATTTAATAATGTTCCAAAACCGGGAATACAACTTACGATTAACATAATATAATTGGCTACAACTAATTTAGATGTTTTTCGATAATCATTAGTTTGCATACTATTCAACCTCTCTTCCTTTTTGGTTTTGATTATAACATTTATGTAAAAAAGAAGCCCATAGACATAAATGGACTTCTTTTAATTAATAGCTATCATCATAGTTATTTTGATAGCCTTGCGTATATGAATATGGAATCGTTTCAAAGTGAATTTGCTTCAAGTCATCAATGGCAACCCCAAAGTGTTCAAATTGTTCACCTAAATTATCACTAGATAGGAAACTCTTCGTATGTCCCCACGCAGAATCAGCATCATCAAATAACATTGCACATATAGCTTCATAAATGTTTTGTTTAACATTAGCCATCGTTGTATGGTTACTCAAGTTAGATGTTGCAGCATCTTCATAGTATTGTTGATTATCGACAGTACTATAGTCAGTAGAATAATCCAATCCATAATTCTTAGCCACTTCATTAATAGCCTTGACGTCATGTCCATTAAAGATACTCCATTTATCTTGATTGTACTTAGCTACAATATCATTAGCCATATTCATTGCAGTGTCATCAGCTGATAAATCAGCAGTATAGCTAACATTATTGGAGATTCTATGTCTAACTGAATTAATTAAGTCAGCTGCATATTTAGTCATTTCGTATTGTTGAGCTTTAGTAACACTTGTAAGATTAACTTTTTCGTTAACATCATTGGTGTTCGGATTAAATTTATTGATTTTATAACTGGTCTTAGTGAATTCATTACTAAAACTACTTTGCATATTTATCTTGCCATCTTGAAAATAAAATGGAAAACCAGCAGGAATATTTATAGTGTCAGTTGCATTGGAGGTCGCAATAGATTTAGAACCATAACCAAAATTAGAATTATCAGAATATTTCACAAAACCAGCTGGCAAATTATTGCTTTTTTTAACTTTACCTGTTTTTTTATGTAACTTATTTTTATTATTCTGATGAATATGTTTATTATGGTGCTTTTTAACTACCAATGTATGCTTGATTACTTTATGAGATTTATTACGAGCTTGTACATCAGTTTGAAATAACAATCCAGTAACTAATGGAATTAGTAAAACTTTAAATATAATAGATTTTTTCAAAAAATCACTCCTTAAAATTATATACATATAATAACATTTTTATCATTAATAAGTAACGCTGATTACATTAAAATTATATTGAAATATAAAATTTGTTATGTTAAAACTTTTATTAGGGAGGAGATTTATACATGAAAAGATTTAATGTAGTCGCAATGATTTTATCAGTAGCAATCACAATGATTCTTATAGGCACTGTTAATATAAATGCTAGTAGTAATAAAGATTGGCACGAGGGTGTACCTAGCGCATTGAGAAATAAAACTTATTACTCAACTAAGAAACCACAAACTTGTGCTAGACACTTTAACTTTATAGAGTTTACAAACAACAAATGTGCAGCAGATTTGATGATGCACTACGCTGGAAATAGACCAATTTTTAGAAAAATGGAATATAAACAATCCGGAAATAAATATACTATAAATATTTCATATGGAGGATGGAGCAAAGACCAGTTCACAATTAATTACAAAGGAACAATAATCCGAGCTAAACATTTAAATGTAACTAAGAAGACAAGATTTGATGTTTTAGGAGATAAGAAACAAGGAAATATGTATCAAAGCAACATCAAGGTAAGACAGTTACAAAACTCATTCGGTTGGTAAAATAAAAATCCATCATTATACTTGTTTAAGTTAATGGTGGATTTTTTAGCATTTAAAATAATTATAACTACCTACATATTTTTGACTTCTTCAATAAACCAATGATTAAATTCATTGGAATCGATATTGATACAAACATCAGCATTGGTTTTTCCATTATGGTAAGCTCCACGAATATCACCAACAGTAGCACCGTTAGCATGTCCAATGGTTTGTACATCAATCCAATATTTTTTCGTTACAAAGGCTTCTGGATGTAATAAATAAAAATCGTATTTACATCGTGCATAGCTACCCCTTGTTCACTTTTATCTCCATCAGAAGAAATAATGCTATATAGCATTCCACCAGCACGGTTGAGTTGCTTAATTTTTGTTAGAGTTTCATCAGTCAATAAGGCCTTTTTAGTTACATCTAAACCAACCATCACAATTGGAATGCCTGAATTGTACATAATATCAGCTGCATGTGGATCAGTAAAACAATTAAATTCCGCGGCACTAGTCATGTTCCCATAGCCTAAGCTTCCCCCATCGCAATAATCTTGAAAATATTGGCCTTAACTTCTGGATATTCAGAAATTAGTAACGCTATATTAGTATAAGCGCCAGTGGCAACTAGGATAATTGGTTCATCACTATTCATAATATAATCATGTAAAGCCTGTATTGCACCCTTTTTCATAGGATTAAATGCAACTGTAGACTTAAAATTATACCCACGCATGCCTGAACTTCCATGGATGCGAGCGGCATCTTCAAATGGTTTAATTAGTGGACAACTAGCTCCGGATGCAACTTTAATATCATTATCTTTATGGAAAAAATTAATTATTTGTAAAGCGTTACTGGTTGTTTTATCAACAGTTACATTTCCGGCAATAGTTGTTACTAATTCTAAATCTAAACTTTTATTATTAATAGCGACTGATAGTGCTGCAACATCATCAATTCCAGGGTCACAATCCATGATAATTTTAGTCATAATTACATCATCCTTAGTTTTATAAGTGATATTACAAGTTCATATTATCATTAATATCCATTTTATGAAAGCGCTTGCATTTGCAAATTAATAAAAAAGACTCCGCATATTAAATACGAAGTCTTAAAAAATTTATTTAACTTCACTAACATAAAGTCTATTAGCAGTTATATATTCACCATTAGTTAGTTGAAGGCGGTATACCAAACCATCCTTAACGATTGAACTTACATATAAAATTTTACCTTGGTTATAGATGTTTTTACGACCAGTTAAGTTAGCATTTTTGTATCCACATACAAGACTACCAATAACCTTTATCCTATTTGGCCTATTTTCATTAGTATAATAAAGCGGTAATACTTTATTAATATCTTCTGATAATAAGTAAGCTATCTTAGAACTTAAACGTCCAGTATACTTACTAATCATTTGAACTTTATATGAAGTTGAACCGTTGGAGTTATGGACCTTTTCTAATACTTTGAACATTGGAGAACCATTCTCACTTTTGTAAGAATTCAAGTTGTTATTAAATTGAACTAAATTACTATCATCATAAAACTTAACAGTATTAGGCTTTGTGTATCCTCTAAAATGGTAAGCATAAATGTCAATACGCTCATTATAAAAGCTATTGATAATAGGGGTATAGACAACCGTTATCTTAAGATTGCCATCATCAAACTTGGACACTTTTGAGTTAACTACTCCTATGTTTGATGAATAACCATCTATTTGAGGACTAGTTACGGCCGGATAACTATCTATGTTACCGTCTGCTGGCATCCAAGATCCATAACTTACTGTTGGATTGTTTACATCGCTAAAGTCGACTATTGCATTACGCTTATATTCAACAGTTTGAACAACCGGAGATTTTAGTGTTTTACCATTATTGTCTACATATTCAATTGTTCTAGTGGACGTGCTATTTAAATCGCTTTCGCTTAAGCCGCTTGGATATTTTGGACCTGTTGGATTATTTGAATCTACAGGTGTACCTTCTTTAATAACATTATCGACAGTTACTTTATTAGGAATATATTTTACTTGAACAGTAATGTTTTCACTATTACTGAAGGGTTTAGCTGACGACACTGCTTTTTGATTAGTTACGTAGCCATCTATTTGTAAATCGGTTACGGCCGGATAACTATCTATGTTACTGTCTGCTGGCATCCAAGATCCATAACTTACTGTTGGATTGTTTACATCGCTAAAGTTGACTATCGCATTACGCTTATATTCAACAGTTTGAACAACTGGAGATTTTAGTGTTTTACCATTATTATCTACATATTCAATTGTTCTAGTAGCTTTGATATTTAAATTACTTTCGCTTAAACCGCTTGGATACTTTGGACCAGTTGAGTCATCAGGATTTACTAAACTATTAGCTAATTTAGGACTATCTGAATTGACATCAATTGAATTAGAAGCAACATAAGTATCTGCCATGGACGGATTATATAAATTTGATAACGAATTTGAGGTATACAAAATATTTCCCTTTGGATTACTTATATCTCCATTTCCAACTGCCCTCCATAATACGTTTGAATTCAAACCGGAATCTTTTATATTATATAAATTATTACCAAGTATAATAATTTTTAAGTTAGGTATCTGTGACATCATGTTTTTAATGTTTGTGTTATATTTTGTAGTAAAGTTAGATAAATCTAAAATAGAGATACGCGAATTTTGAAACATATAGCTCATGTCTTTAACATTCGAAGTATCCCATTTTGATACGTCTATATCGGATATTACTGTATTATAAAACATAGAACTCATGTTATTAACATTACTTGTATTCCAATTTGATACATCTAATTTTTTAAGATTTAGATCTCTAAACATAGAACTCATGTTAGTGGCACTGTCTGTGCTCCAATTTGACACATCTATAGTATTTAATTTATTGCTTTTGAAAAACATTGCTGATAAATTGTTTACATTACTTACGTTCCACTTTGATACATCTAAATCAGATACCCCTGTATTGAAAAACATCCAACTCATATCTTTAACATTTTTAGTGTTCCACTTTGATACATCTAATTTTTTTAGATTCAAATCACTGTTAAACATTGAGTACATATTTGTAACATTGCTCGTATCCCATAAAGAAACATCTAGGTTTTTCAATTTACCATTACCGTAGAACATTATCCCCATATTTGTAACATTACTAGTGTTCCACTTTGATACATCTAGACTAGTTAGATTGCTACTGTTATAAAACATCCAACTCATATCCTCAACATTTTGAGTATTCCAATTTGATGTGTCTATATTTTCTAGTGAATTATCATTGGCAAACATACGATCCATATATATAACATTAGAAGTATCCCAATTTGATGTGTCAATACTTTTTAAACTATAACAGTCACTAAACATACTACTCATATTTTTAACATTACTTGTATTCCAATTAGAGTTATCGAACGAGGTTAAATTGTTATTAGACGAAAATAAACCTGTAACATTTGTTGCATTATCAAAATGCAATCTATTGCCATTAACAATTTTTTGTAATTTAGGTAGGTAAGAAAATAAGTATGAAGAATCGTTATTTAAATATACGTCACCATCGAAGGATATAGTATTTATAAAATCTTTTTTATTACTCCAAGATAAATTATCTCCTCTGCCTAATGTCCCTTCGTTAATTCTAAGTACTCCATTGTCATCAACACTATAAGTACTTTTATTCATTTGTAGTTTAGATTCAAAAGTATTGTAATTGTTAACATTAGCTGGATTAGTCTTTAAACCTGTGTTTTGTTGTGTATCTAATGAATAATCACCAGAAACATTGAAATCATTAAATTTACTATTTGTTTTTTGAGAAGCTTTTTGATTATTAAAACCAGATAAAACATTTTTATTGTTTGATTGCAATTGACTGTCACTTAAAATATTGCCAGTAGATCTATTTGTTTTTTGTGATCCTTGAATATTATTATCGCTGTTAGTCTGATAGGTTTTTTGATTAACTCCATTATCTGAACTTTCTTTATTAGATTGATTATTCATTTTATCATTACTAGGAGTACTTTTTGTGTTTTGTATTTGTTTGTTTTCTTTATTGTTTCCACTTTCATAAACTTCTTGATTAAAACTATTTGAACCACTTTTTTGACTTGCATTGTTGGTAGAGATGTCATTGGATTCAATATCCATATTTTGTGATTCTTTATTTTCATGTTGAGAAGATTCATGATCAACACCATTTAAATCATTTTTTTGACTTGGATTGTTAATTAAATTGTCACTAGGTTTAGGTCTAATATTTTGTGATTCTTTAACCAAACCAGTATCCGAATAGTTTGAAGTAATATCAGCTTTAGATATGATATTATCGGATAAAGCCATCATTCCAGAAAAACCTAATAATGAACAACCCACGATTGAAAAGGTTACCCATTGTTTTTTTACTTTATGTAAAACCTTTTTGTTAGCCAATTCGTATCTTTGTGAATTAAATTTCATATATATCACCTCAATTGAAATTCTAACACTAAATGGTTAAGGATACTTTTAATTTAATTATAAGTACATACTTAGTTAAATAAAATTTAATGTTTATAAAAAAATTATATAAAAAACATATAAGAATAATAATAATCTTAAAATAATTTTAAAAAATATGTAATTAAATTAACGGAGTAATGATAAATAATAAGTGATTATTTTTTATCTACTATAGTGAGTAGTGCAAACTTATTAAAACTTTAAATAAAATAATCAAAGTATTATATTTTAATCTATTATGATTATATATTTCAAGAATTGTATAAATTAAATTTTTTGAACAATTTATAATTCGATTTTTTATATCTAAAATAAGTGTTAGTTTTACTGGATTATTATTTTTGACTGGATTTTATTTTACTTAGAAAATAGTCTCAAAAAATTACATTCTGAATATCAAAAAAATATTTCATTTAAAATTTGGTATGGATTATTATTTAGAAAATATCAGACTAAGAAGTCAATAACTAATAGCATCATGCTGATTGCATTTATGTATAAGTATAATAAACAATTAATTATTAAATTCCAGCAAATGTAATACCATCCTTAGAGCAATAAAATCAACCACTTTTTTTATAAATAAATACAAACTTGTTTTTTAGAAAAATAAATAATGATATTAATAATGACATCAAAACTTTATTAATCTTATTAACAATAAAATTTATTTAAGTAGAAAAGTTTCGACAATAACATTGTTAATGGTTGTTTAGTTATGATGATTTTTCAACAATTATAAATTAATTTTTAAAGTATAAGTAAATAAAAATTATTATCCAAATGACAATTGAAACCACATACACTATCAAAATCTCTTTCAAAAAATTTTGTAGTGAGCTATAGTTACCTCCTAAAAATCCATCAGTTATGGCTGGCACTAAGGAAAAAATCATTGCGGTTATTATCCATTTGCATATATAAATTAATTTTTTTAACATACTAAATCCATTAAACTCCTACAAATCTGCCAACATCGCCTTTAATTTAGCTTGTTTCTTCAAGTCTACATGTTTATCTGGGACATACACATAGTCATCCTTTGCCCATTCGGGTAGTTCTTCATGAATATGTTTTTGACCATTATTAAACTTTACTTGATGTATTTTAGGTTTTACGGTTTGAGTAGTTTCTAATCCAAAAGCTTGGGTAAAGTAAGTCTTTAAAGCGTTGGTTACGTAGCCAGCATAGTTGCTTTTAGGTAAATTTAGAGCATATGAAAAGATATGTTCTAGTTGTTTAGCTAGTCCATGTTTGATATTTAGATTAGATTCAAATTGCGTTAGATTACTTTTGGCAATTTGATTCTGTTTAGCTACAGCATTCCGTGCATTTAAAATTAAACGGACAACGTGTTTACACTTTTCAACGTTGTTCTTACAGAATTTTTGAATAGCTTGAATTGAACTAAAAGTTAAACCTAACTTCTGTTGCGTTGCTTGACTCCATTGTTTAACTTTATCCACTACGGATTCACTTTCAGCAACTGATGCTGTATTAACTGTATTATTATGTTTTTTATGATTTGTTTTTTGATTAAAGTTTATTTTTTGGGATTTAGAAGGTTTAATATTTACACTTGCTTTTTTTATCTCTTCATCAACAATATTTTTAGCCATCATAGCTGAACTGATAAAAATTCGCGTAGCTTGGTTAAAAGCACGCTGTTTAATAATAAGTCCTAAATATTCTAGTTTCTTCAAAACTTTAATGACCGTATTTTTTCCAACCCCTAAAATATCCATTAACTCTTGAATTGGGTACACTACATAGTAATCTCCCCTACGGTCATCATAGAAACTACGACGTTTTATTGATGACTTCATACGATCTAGGATAAGTGATAAAGTTATTTTTTCATCTGAATTGAGATCATTGTTGTTTAAAATATTTATGTCTAGCTGTATAAATTGATTCATATTTCTATCTCCTCTGTTTATAGATAGAAAAAGGACAACAAGTTTTAAACTTGCTGCCCTCAAAATATTATGTAATATATTGAAAAATCTCTCATTATCTACTATAATGGTAGTTGAATAGTTAGTAACATTTGTTGCTAACATAACTAAATAGTAAATAATAAGAGCGTAAGGCGAGCAAGTAGTTGTGGTACTTGTAGCTGAATTATGATTATTACCAGTAATTATAATTCAACGCTCTTTTTCTATTTCTATGTATTTAATTTGAAAAGCGATGAGCCAAAATGGTTTGTCGCTTTTTTGTTTATGCATTAATCCTATTACTTAATTTTGGTAAAGTCAATACGTTTTGACAAGCGGCACTACAGCACTACAGCACTACCTAGTGCCAGCACTACAGCACTACAGCACTACCTAGTGCCAGCACTACAGCACTACTTTTTTTAATTTTAAACGTTGTTAAATCAACGTTTCTAACACTATGAAAAATAAAAGCATAAGCACTACAGCACTACAGCACTACCTAGTGCCAGCACTACAGCACTATAGAACTACAGCACTACAGCACTACCTAGTGCCAGCACTACAGCACTACAAAAAATAATTTTTAGCTGTTATAATATTAGGCAAAAGGATTCGCAATTTTTATAAAAAAGAGGGTAATTTTTATGACGCAAGTAATTACTTTTGGTAATTTCAAAGGCGGTGTGGGTAAAACATCTAACGCAACTTTAGTTGGGTATGAATTAAGTAAAATGGATAAAAAAGTTTTAATTGCAGATTTAGATCCACAAGGCAATGCCACTAATATTTTATTGAACACAAAAGCAAATATTGATGGACAAGTTAGTCATGTTGATAATTCTTTAATGGTTTCAATTGAAAATGAAGACTTGTCACAATCATTAGTTAATATTAAAGACAATTTAGATTTACTAGCATCAGCTCCAGACTTTTCGCTATTTCCTAGGTATATGGAAAAATATACCGATTATAATGAAAGAGTTCGCGCTTTTAATAATCTTTTAGTTAAGATTAAGGGTAACTATGACTATGTAATTATTGATACGCCCCCTACTATTTCATTAATTACTGATTCAGCTTTGTATGCTAGTGACTATTGTTTAGTAATTATGCAAACCCATGAACACTCATTTGAAGGTGCTAAAGCATATATTGAATATATTCAAACTCAAGTCATTGATACATATAAAGCTCCACGGTTAGATGTAATTGGAATTTTAGCTGTATTGATGCAGGCTTCAGCCCCAGTAGACGAAGTAGCGATGCAAGCAGCTTTTGATGAGTTTGGTGATAGTAATATTTTTGCAACTAAAATTCACTATATGCAACGCATCAAACGATTTGGGTTAACTGGAATTACTAGTAATACGATGTTTGATCGTCGCGTGTTTGCTATTTATGATAAAGTGGTGAAAGAATTAATTGAGAGAATTGGAGTGATGGAAAATGAGTAGTTTAGTTCGATCCAATCGCGATATTAAACCTAAAAATCAAGCTAGTATTGAAGATTTCAATAAAAAACAATCTACTAAGGAAAAAAAAGATAGTAATAAAAATGATAAAAATGTAACTTCGGTTACTTTTAATACCAACTTGAAGATTAATAATCATATTCGGAATAAGCTGCAGGCGATGGCCCTAACTGGTTTAGCAGAAAATCAAAAGGATGCAATTGAAATTGCCCTAGCTGCTTACATGGAAAGTCTTACTAAAAATGAACGTGAAGCGGTAGATTTACAAGCTAATACCTTAGAGGCACGTGATGTTAGTAAGAAAAATAAATAATAAAAAACCTAGAATTTATTTTCTAGGCTTTTTTGTACTATAGTATGTATAAATAATGTATGGGGTGATTTGTATGGATTTTAGTTATGAACCAGGTCGATTCTATATGCAAAATGATAATGAGTTGATTGCTGAAATTAAATTTGAGATTAACAATAATGTTTTAAGCATCAATCACACTTTTGTTAATAATAATTATCGTGGTAAAGGAATTGCCAGAAAATTAATTTTAAAGGTAATCAGTTATGCACAACAGCATAATTTATTAATTAAACCAGTGTGCTCCTATGCAGTGAAATTTTTTGAACATACAGATAAATATAATGCTTTATTAGTATAATTTGAAAGATGCCTTCAATTAAAAATAGGCATCTTTTTATATACTTAGTATTCTAAGTATACAAGTATACGTTGTATATTTGTAAATTTAATATACCATGCATATTTTGTATTCGCTATTTTATTCTGTATTAACCCTTTTTCAATAATGTATACAAAACAAACATTTAAATATGTATACACTTGATATATTTTACGAATTAGTCTAGCATAATAATTATAAATAAAATGGAGCGTGATATTTGTGGGTAAAACTTACGTAGTTGGAAACTTTAAAGGTGGCGTTGGTAAGACTAAAACAGTTACAATGCTATCTTATATTTCGGCAGTTAGAAAAAATCGTAAAACTTTAGTTATTGATTTAGATCCACAGGGTAATGCTACCAGTGTATTAGCTAAAACTGGCAATTTAACAAGTATCGAAAAAACGATTACAAATGGATTTTTGGAAGGTAACTTGGAAAATCAAATTACTCCAATTTTACCTAATTTAGATTTAATTGCTGCCAATACACAGTTTAAAGACTTACCAAAAATTCTAATGAAAAAGTTTCCAGACGATAACACTAAACAAATTAGCTACTTGAGAACTCTAATTGAACCCTTAAAAGCTAAATATGATGCGATATATCTAGATGTACCACCTACTATTAGTGATTTTTCTGATAATGCCATGGTTTCAGCCGATTATTGTATTATCATTTTACAAACACAAGAACTTAGTTTAGATGGTGCAAAAACTTACATTAACTATATGCAATATTTAATTGATAATTACGATATTAATATTGATATTTTAGGAATTTTACCTTGTATGCTACGTCCAGGTGGTCGTGTCGACGAAAAAATATTGGACGATGCACGTGAAATGTATGGTGACAATGTTTTACATACAATTGTTAAACATCAAGAACGTTTGAAAGCATATGATTCTGAAGGCATTACATTGAATACTACTTACACTGGCCAACCAGACCAATGGGATAAACGAGCACATGATTTATTTGATGATGTATTAACTGAACTAGATGCCCATGAACAAGAATTAAATTAAGAGGGATATTTTAATGAGTGAAGATACTAAGAAATTACAACCAATTTTGAAGCATAAATCTAACCTTAAGGATAAACAAGTTAATATTTCGGGTAATAATGATTTTGGAAGTATTAGTGATGCTTTAAATAATAGAGATGATTCAGTTACAAAGCCAGCTAAAAAACAACCAATTAATAGCACTCAACGGGTTAGCAATGAAACTGTTGAAAAGTTAAAACTACTTTACTTCTTTTTTCCAAAAGAAAAAGGTAGTGTGCATACTTCTTTTAACGATATATTAAATGATTTAATGGACGACTACGTTAATAAAAATTTAACAGACCGTCAACGCGATATGTTCTATCAAATGCTGAATAATATCCAATAAAATTAATTTTGTATACATTTATACTAAGAATATTTTGTATACATGTATACAAAGAATGCTAAATATACTTTATATATGTATGTAAAAATGGCATGAGAATAATAATCTCATGCCATTTTTGCTTTAAATTAAATGTATACATAATTTACTTAGTATACTATTTCATTACTTTGAGTATACTGACAAAATCAAAAGCAGCATATTCTGATACATTCATAAATTCTAATAACTTACTATTATCGAAAAATTTAACATTAATTAATTCGGAATCAATCGGTTTCTTATTTTTAATGGTGGTGGCCTTTTGACTTAACCACTTAAATAATAATCGCGGATTTTCTATAATAGAATGATTGAAATTCTCAGTGTTATTAAAATCTAAATAAGCTTGCGTAATCGCTAATTTTAAATTTTTATAAATTTCATTCGTGTTATAAAATCCACTTAACTGATTATTTTCATCGATATTAATTTCAGCGGGTTGTCCATTAGCATCTTCTGTAAAAAATTCAGCAGTCATCATTTGATGATCTAGTTTAAAAACAGGAACGTATTTATATTTAGTATCTAAAGTTTCAGTAACGTAGTTTAAAGCTTTTTGAATGTATTGCATTTGTGCTAAATTCATTATCATGATTATTTCCTCCTAATGTGATTATTTTTATTATAACGATAATGGATGTTAAATTTCTAAACATTAGTTTTTAATTTTTTTCATTTGATATTTATGCTAAATTAGAAAAAAATTAGAAAAAGTCTTGATTTTTAATTTTATTAATGTTTTAATGATAACAACTTAAACGAGAAAGGAAGAACTTAATTATGAATAATCAATTTATTAAATTAAATCAATATTATGGCTATTATTACTTGTAAAGTACGATCGTATTAATGATGCGAGCGTACACATGCGTTCGCATCTAAGTAATAAAGTCATTTTTGATTTGATTAACTAGGTGTGAAATTCATCTAGTTAATTGATTATTAGTAGGATAGTTCTTTTTTGCGGAACTTAAATATTATTAACCAGCTAGATGATTATCGTCTAGCTGGTTTTTTTGTTTTAGAAAGGAATTTATTTATGAATAATTTTATTGATGGACATACAATTTTAATTGGTTTGATGGCATACCCAATTCGCCACTCCATGTCACCTACAATGCACAATGCAGCGTTTCAAAAACTTAATTTAAACTTTGTTTATTTAGCTTTTGATGTTGATGCTGAACATTTATCGGATGGTGTAAAAGCTATTAGAACCTTAGAAATGCGCGGATCTAATGTTTCAATGCCAAATAAACAAAAAATAATTCCATATCTAGATAAATTAGATATTACGTCCGAACTAAATCAAGCTGTTAATACAGTTGTTAATGATAATGGTGTACTTACTGGTTATACAACTGATGGAATTGGATTTATCAATGATTTAAAGAGTAAAGGACATACAGTAAGTGATAAAACTATTTTAGTAGCAGGAGCAGGTGGTGCCGGTACACCGATTGCAATTCAATCAGCTTTAGATGGTGCTAGTAAAGTTATCATAGTTAATCAACATGATCAGCATTGGGATAATGCAAAAAGAAATGTTGAAATTATAAATCAAAAAACCAACAGTCACGCTGAATTATTTGATTTATCGGATACTGAAAAATTCAAACGTTCATTACAAGTATGTGACATTTACTGTGATGCAACTGGCGTAGGCATGGGAAAATTATCAGATGTTAGTTTAGTAAATAATCCGGCTTGGTTTAAAAAAGATATGGTGGTTTTTGATACAGTATATGCGCCTCGTGAAACTAAACTTATGAAAATTGCTAAGCAAGCTGGTGTAAAGCACGTATATAACGGTTTAGGCATGATGATTGAACAAGGGGCAGCAGCCTTTAAACTATGGACTGGTCAAGATATGCCAATCGATTTTGTTAAACAACAGCTTTTAGAAAAGGATAAAGCACATGACGAAGCCAATTAAAATTAACAATACACTATTAGGTTCAGGAATTCCTAAGATTGCTGTATCAATAACTGGCAAAGATAAGCTGCAAATTATATCGCAAGTTAATCAAATTATGAAGTTAGCACCAGACGTAGTTGAATGGCGAATTGACTATTTAAGTTGCATCCCCAATTATGAATACTTACATTCTATCTTATCTAAGATTCGTCAACTAACTAAATCGATTCCTCTAATATGCACTTTTAGAAGTATTGCCGAGGGTGGCAATTATCATTTATCAGAGCAGCAATACTTAAAACTGCTGAGTAAGCTATCACAAGATAATAGTCTTGATATTTTAGATATAGAAATTAATCATGATACTAAATTAATTAGTAAAGTTATTCAGCAATTACATGCTAATCAAAAATTAGCATTAGGTAGCTTACATGATTTTCGCATAACTCCGGATAATGATTTTATCTTGAATAAAATTGCTAACATGCAAGCAGTTAGTGCAGACATATTTAAGTTAGCATTTATGCCAACTAATAGCCAAGACGTCTTAAGACTAATGACAATTACAAGAAATATTGCTGATAGTTACGATGAGCCAATAATTACGATGTCTATGGGAGCGTTAGGAAAAACAAGTCGCATTAGTGGTAACACTAGCGGTTCGGTCCTTACCTTTGGTAGCTTAAGTCAGCATAACGAATCAGCACCTGGTCAAATATGTGTAAAAAATCTAAAGAACATTTTAAAAACCATTCAATAGTAAATAGTTAGGATGTGATATGTATGGAAAAAATGCAGAGTCGTTTAAAAATAGGGTTATTCATGAATTACTTAGTGCATGGGTTTGCCTTAATTATTTTGACACAAAATTTAATAGAACTATCTGCCAACTGGCATAGTAATTTAGCAACAGCATCATTTGTTTTATCGGGAATTGGAATTGGCCGATTATTAGCATACTTAATCATGGGGGCCATTTCAGATCGATTTGGTCGAAAGACTACATTAATAATTGGAATGTTGTCTTACCTAATTTTCTTCATTGCAACTCCTTTTAATCATCAAATTTTCTTAGCCTACTTACTATCAATTGTAGCGGGTATATCTAATTCGGCGCTAGATTCAGCCACCTACCCATTATTTACGGAATTTAACGCGAAAAGCAGTTCTAATAACATCTTGATTAAGGCCTTTATCTCTATTGGAGAATTTATATTACCATTAATGGTTATTTTCCTAAAAGATAATCAAATGTGGTTTGGCTTATCATTTATTTTTCCAGCTATTATCTTGGTACTTAATTTATTAAACTTAATGACCATTAAATTTCCACATGCATCAGTTAACGCAAATAGCAATCTTAAATCGCAATTGAATTTAAACGGTAAAAGTAAGATAATGGCAACTTCAGCATTATTAGTATACGGGTACACTTCTATGGCAGTTATGATTTGGTTTACCCAGTGGATAACCATTTTTGCTAACAGTATTGGATTTAATGATTGGTCAGCACATTTTTTATTATCACTATACAGTATTGGATCGATTACCGGAGTGCTTAGTAGTTTTGTATTGATGAAAAAGTTCAATTTGCGAAACCATTGGTTATTGGGTATGAATATGCTAGCAACTATATCCATTGCTACTATTGCATTTAGTCGTATTACTTTAGTTTCAATGATATTTGCTTTCTTGTTTGGCTTTAGTGCATCAGGTGGAGCTATGCAAATTGCTTTGAATATTTTACTTAATATTTTCCCAAAGCATAAGGGAATTTTTACCGGATTATACTTCATTTTTGGAAGTATTGCTTCATTTACGGTACCGATTATTACTGGGTTGCTGGCAAAATTCGGTTCACCACAAATTGTTAATGGAGATATTATTGTGGCGATTGTGGGATTAATTTCAGCAATTGTTATTTTCGAAACAGTTCCGCAAAATAATGATTTAGAAAAATCACGTAATAAGATTAATAATATTGATTCTAAAATAGTTAGACTTTTGGAAAAACGTTTCAAAGTGGTAGAAGATGTTTACGCTGCTAAAAAGCAACAAAATATTGCGACTAAGGATCAAAGTAGAGAAAATGTAGTCTTAAAACGAATTAATGAAATGACGAATAAAAGTGAAATTAAAGGTTTTAATCAAAATATTTTCCAAAATATCATGGATAATTCTAAGAAATACCAAGAACTATTAAAGACGATGAACAAGGAGTAGATAATATGAATTTTTTAACTGCAGGTGAATCACATGGACCCGAATTAAGTGGAATTTTAACTGACATTCCGGCAGGTCTACACATTGATATAGATGAAATTAATAGGGCTTTAGCAAAAAGACAGGGCGGCTACGGTCGTGGCAATCGTCAAAAAATTGAACATGATCAAGTGATTATTACTGGTGGCGTAAGACATCAAAAAACACTAGGTTCTCCCATTGCCTTAACGATTAAAAATCGTGACCACGCACACTGGTCGTCAATTATGAGTCCGACTGAACCTGAAAATGCACAAAACACACTGCGTAAAGTAACCCGTCCGCGTCCAGGACATGCAGATTTAGTGGGCGGTATGAAATACGGACACCATGATTTGAGAAATGTGTTGGAACGCTCATCAGCTCGTGAAACAGCTATGCGTGTTGCGATTGGAAATATATGTAAACAGCTGTTGTCCCAGTTAGATATTTCTTTAGTGGGCTATGTTGAATCGATTGGAGGAATTAAGGCTGATAAGGAAAATTCAGTTAATGTTCAAGAAATCGTTAATAAAGTGGAAAAAAATGATTTAAGAATTTTTGATGAATCAAATGTGTCAGCAATCTATGAACTAATTGACGACACTAAGCGAGCTGGTGACACTTTAGGTGGTGTAATTCGCGTAGTTGCTAACAATGTGCCAGCCGGTCTAGGCAGCTACGTTAGTTGGGATACCAAATTAGATGCTAAATTAGCGGCAGCTGTAATGGGCGTTAACGCTATGAAGGGTGTTGAGATTGGTGATGGTTTTCAAGATGCCAATAATCCTGGCAGTAAGGTCATGGATGAAATTAATTGGCATCAAAATGCTGGCTTTGGCCGTAACTCTGACCATTTAGGTGGTTTTGAAGGTGGAATGACCAATGGAATGCCTTTAATTATTAAAGCTGCCATGAAACCAATTCCAACTTTATACAAAGCCTTACAAAGTACAGACATTAACACTAAAGAAACGATGAAGGCTAATGTTGAAAGGTCTGATACCACAGCAATCGTACCGGCATCCATTGTGATTGAAAGCGTAGTCGCTATTGAATTAGCAAAAATAATTACAGATACTTTCGATGGTAGTAATATTAATCGATTAAAAACACAGATAGATAACTACCGAGCAGAAATTAAAGCATTTTAGAAAAGAGGTTTTAAACATGGCAATGGGCATAAACGGAATAATTACGGTACCAGGTGATAAGAGCATTTCACATCGTAGCATTATTTTTGGAGCAATGAGCAATGGAGTAACAACTGTTAACAATTTTTTAAATTCTGCGGATTGTCAGACCACTATTAAAGCATTTCAAGCGATGGGGGTTAAAATTGAAAAACATGAAAATCAAGTTGTTATTCATGGTAATGGACACTTGAGTAAACCTATCAATACTTTAAATATGGGTAATTCTGGAACAACAACTCGATTAATAATGGGCTTATTGTCCTCCCAACCATTTAAAGCAAATTTAGTTGGTGATGAATCATTATCTAGGCGTCCAATGTCACGTGTAGCTGAACCACTGCGATTAATGAATGCTGACATTCAAACTAGTGAGACCGGAACTTTACCAGTTGATGTTAATGGAAAACAATTAAATGGTATTAATTATGAATTGCCAATTCCTAGCGCTCAAGTTAAAAGTGCGATTATTTTAGCAGCTTTAAATGCTAAAAATAAAACTACTATTATCGAACCAACCCTATCACGTGACCATACCGAACGGATGCTAAAGTTATTCAGTCCTAAAAGTATTCAAAAAATAGACAATTCAATCATCATAACTCCACATTGTGATATTAAAGCTCAAACATTGATCGTGCCAGGTGATATTTCCTCAGCTGCATTTTGGATGGTTGCGGCTACGATAATACCTAACTCTAATTTAATCATTAAATCAGTAGGCTTGAACCCTACTCGCATGGGATTAGTTAAAGTGATGCAACGAATGGGGGCTAACATCCAGATTATTAATTTTAAAGACACCGTTGAACCAACTGCTGATTTAGTGGTTAAGTCGGCACAATTAAATCCAATTAGCTTAAATAAAGAAGAAGTTCCAGCATTAATTGATGAAGCGCCACTACTGGCATTGTTAGCTGCCCGAGCAGATGGAATTAGCGAGTTACATTATTTAAAAGAATTAAGGTTTAAAGAGTCAGACCGAATCAAAACGGTTGTTGAAGAATTTAAAAAATTGGGAATTAATATTAAAGAATTAGATGATGGCTTTTTAATTCATGGAAACCGTAATTGGCAATTACAAAATAGTCATTTAGATAGTCATAATGATCATCGAATTGCAATGACCCTTAAAATTGCCAGTCAGTTATTTAATAGTGATATTTTTATTGAAAATGCGGATTGTGTGGATATATCTTATCCTAACTTTTTTCAAGATTTAAAATCATTAAGGAGTTAATTGTATGAATGTTTTCATTAGCGGATTAGGTTTAATTGGTGGTTCAATTGCAAAAATTATTGCAAAAAGTAGAGTAGACACTCAAATTACTGCTTTTGATATTGATAAGCAAAACATCGATTATCTACAAAAACAAAATATAGTTAGATATATTGATAACTTTGTACAAGGCGCAAAGTCAGCGGACATAATTATATTAGCTGCTTCGGTGAATGTGATTAAGCAAAACCTTAATGAACTTAACAAAATTAAGTTTGACCACTCAGTTTTAGTTACTGATGTAGGTAGTAGTAAAGCTAGCATTTTAAAAATGGCAGAAAAATTAACTAATCCAAAGATTAAATTTTTAGGTGGTCATCCAATGTCAGGTTCACATTTAAGTGGCAGTCAGTTTAGTGATATTAACTTATTTAAAAAGCATTATTACTTTTTAGTTAACCAAAACGCTACTGAAAATCAAATAGATATGTTTAAAGCATTAATGCGACCAGCGAATGTAATATTTAAAAATATGCCTGCTAGTAAACATGATGATTTTGTAAGTTTAGTAAGTCACTTACCGCATGCATTAATTTTTAATTTTATGGATAGTGTTAGCCAAGAAGCTAAATTATTAGGAGTGGATTTAACTTTAGCAGGTGGTGGATTATACGATACTACTCGAATTGCTATGGGAGATGCTCAAATGTGGACGGATGTAATTTTAAATAACTCTTCTAAAATTTTAGAGCAACTAAATATTTATGAAAAGAATTTGCAGGACTTTAAGCATTTTATGGAAGAAAAAGATAAAGATGCAATATTTTCAATGATTGAACGAGCTAATAAAGCACGTACAGAAATGGAGGGATAACAAATGCAAGCAATCTTAATTGGATTTATGGGGAGCGGTAAAAGTTCGACAGCCCAATTATTATCAGAACAAACTAATTTGAAGACCTATGATTTAGATAAAGTAATTGAAGATACTATTAAAATGCCAATTTCTAAATATTTTAATCAGTACGGTGAGAATCAGTTCAGAAAATTGGAAAATGAAAATTTAAATAAAGTTATACATTTAGATGGTGTTTTATCGACTGGTGGTGGAACTCCTATCAATGCTGAAGGATTTAAAACAATTCAGAAAAGTCATTGCCCAACATTTTATTTGGACGCGTCTGATGCAGTGATTGAAAATCGAATTCAAAAAGATAAAGTTAATGACCGTCCACTAGTCGAAGAATTAGGATATAGTGGTTTAATTGAATTAAAAAATCAACGTCATTCAATTTACAATAAGTTAGCTGATTATGTAATTAAGGTTGATAATTTAAATAAACAGCAAGTTGTTGAACATATTATTAAAATTTTAAATAAAAAATAGCCGTTATAATATTTTGATTTTAACGGTTATTTTTATGTATACATATTATATAAGTAAATTTTGCATATTTTGTATATTTAGAATACAAGTAAATATAATATACTTTGTATACATTGCATATATAGTTTACATCCAATAATTAGGCATCAATTTATTTAAAGCAACTGTTTTAAGGGGATTGATACTAGTCAATACTTTAATATTGGGGTCAATCTGCATCATTAGTTCTCGGCATACGCCACAAGGCATTATTACTTGACCGTCTTTTACTGCTAAAACTTTAGTAAGTTTGTTTTGACCATCTGTAAGCATTGATCCAATAGCGTTTCTTTCAGCACAAAAGCCAATGGAACAAGCGGTATCAATAGAAATTCCAGTATATAAATGATTGTCAGCAGTTGCGATACAAGCAGCTACACTACCTGTGTATATAGTTTTTGAAATTTCACGCGGTTCATTGCACGTAGTTGCTGTTTGATACATTGATTGCCAAATATTATTCATAAAAAACTCCAGTTTTATTTAAAAAAGTAGATAGCAATTTAGCTACCTACTTCAAATTTAAAATTATTGTTCCATACTATTTTTAGTATTACGTAAGTACTTCTTAAAAGTGTAAAAGTCATCTTTTTTAGGTATGAAGTAGTTATGTAAATTCTTTTGCGCATAGCCAACTAAAGCGCCAATTGCTAATAAAATAACTACTAAAAGTAAGGTTAGCATTGGACGTGAAGTAATTAAATTTATGAAACCAGCTCCAATAACAATTCCAATAATAAGAGCAAACAATTGAGCCATTCCAGAAATATTACTTCCGTCGTCAGCGACAGATTGATTTAATTCATTAGCTTCAGCGATTAAATCATCAATATCATTAGAATTTAAATTTTGAGATTTAACAAAGGTACTAAAGTCATTAGGACTTACGTATAAGTCATCGTTTCCATAACTATCATATTTTTCGTCAAGTTCTTCGTTATTACCCTTTTCGGCTTTAATAAAAAATTCATATAGCTTTAAAAAACGGTTACTAAGACGATTGTACTTATCTTCGTTAATAAAACGTTTACCAATTTTTTGGGTATTCACCAAATACATTTTAGTAAATGGAATTTTCATACCTTCCTCGGTTATTTTACGAGAAAAAATATTTTTATCTTTTTCTTCACTCATGAAGATACACTCCTTTTTAATTATATTTGAACAGTTCTTATTATAATATAAAAAATCCGGTATATTAACATATTAGTTTATTCTTTTAATAATTTATGCTTGCAATAATTTTTTTCATGTTTTATAATTCGAAATACTTTGCGTCTTTGACGTAAAAAAATTATAGGAGAAGAAATATAATGATTATTTAATGAAAAATAAATTATCAATTAATGTTTTATTTGCTGTATTATCGGTCGGAGTCATGACCTTTGGAGGTGTGACTGTTGAGACCTCCATGAATATAACGTTTCCAACTTTAATGTCGGAGTTCAACGTTGGTTTAGGAACGGTTCAATGGATTACAACTCTTTATTTATTGGTTTTATCGACAATAATCCCACTATCTAGATTTTTGAAAAATAAGTTTAAAACTTATAACTTATTTTTGTTTTCTAATGTAATATTCGTAATTGGGTTAATTCTGAATGCCTTTTCACCTAACTTTTTTATATTATTGTTAGGTAGATTTGTTCAAGGAATTGGAACTGGAATAGCGCTTCCGTTAATGTTTAATATTATTTTAGATAACGTACCGAAAAGTAAGTTAGGATTTATGATGGGAGTGGGATCGCTAATTACAGCCTCTGCTTCTGCTATAGGACCAGCTTTTGGTGGATTAGTAGTTAACTCATTAGGGTGGCGATATATATTTATCCTGTTAATCCCAGTTTTACTCATATCACTATTGCTAGGTTCTTTTTCAATACCTAAAACTTTCCAAAACGAATTACATGATGTTAAATTTGATTATGGAAGTTTTGTGCTAATAATTTTGATGTTTGCCGGTTTAATAATTGGAATCAGTAATGTTAGTGAAAATTCACTGCTTAGTTATCAAGTACTTATTCCAATAATAATTGGTGTTTTAGCATTAATTATTTTCACTAAAATGCAAAATAAATCTAAAAATCCAATTTTAAAAGTAGATATACTTAAAAATGTTTCTTACGCTAAATATACTGTAGCTTTCTTTATTAATCAGTTAATTATTCTTGGTTTAGCATTTATCGTGCCAAATTACATTCAAATTATTAATAAAAGTAGTTCTAGTTTAGCAGGTTTGATTTTATTACCAGGTGCAATCATGGGGGCTATTATGTCGCCAATATCTGGAAGTTTATTAGACCGGATGGGAGCTAAAAAACCAATACTAACTGGTATTGCAATGGTTATTTTATCATTGTTGGTTTTATTCACATTATCATCTAACATAAGTGACACTATATTCTTAGTAGCTTATATAATAGTCATGATTGGAATTGGTATGTCATATGGAAACCTAATGACCCAAGGCTTATCATATTTATCAAGTGAGCTAACTTCAGATGGAAATGCTATTTTAACTACTGTTCAACAATTTGCCGGAGCAATTGGAACGGCTATTATTTCAACTATTATCACAAGTATTAATAGTTCATATAGTGGTGGAAATGCAACGGTTGGTTTCAAGTTTGCCCTGTTATTTTTACTAATCCTAGGTTTCATACAATTTTTAGCTATTATTTCAACTAAAATTAATAAAAAATAAATTAATATTTAAAAGGACTTCTAAATTTAGAAGTCCTTTTTTGTATTTATGTGTTTTTAAAATTTGATATAATTTATTTAATCTATTCACAGAAAGAAGAATTAAACATGGCGGATAATCAATACCCAATTCATGAACGATTACCATTTGCCAGTCTGCTAACAATGGCCGCTGGTTCATTAGATGCTTACTCATACTTAGCACATGGGCAAGTTTTTGCAGGTCTACAAACAGGTAATTTAATTTTATTTGGAATTCATTTAGGTCGGTTAGAATTTTTAAATGCTTTTCACTATGTACTATCTATTTTGGCTTTCTTTATAGGGACGATTATTGTCCGCATATTGCAATATCGTTTTGCAGATATGCCAACACCAGTGCATCGGCAACGTTGGATATTGATATATGCAATTTTGTTTCTACTAATTGGGTGGGGCGCTAGTTACGTTGCTCCGAGTATTGTAGTAATTATGTTTTTATCGATGGCCGCGGCAGCTGAACTTCAAGAATTTCGCAAATTAAAAGGTGTATCTTTTACACCTTTAATGATGACAGGGAACCTAAGAAAATTAGCAGAAGCATCATTTGATTCAATTTTTTATAAAAAAGTCTTAGCTTACCAACGAGTTAAAGATACCACACTCGTCTTAATTAGTTTTACATTAGGGGCACTTGTATCAGGTCTAGCAGTATTATGGCTACAGATTAATGCGATTGTTTTGCCAATTTTAATTTTACTTTCGGCAATTTTATTATTGAATTATGGATATAAAGATAAATTTTAGATTTTATAATGGTGTTGGAATATTTCATTCTAATACCATTTTTTATTAAGTATTAAATACAGTTTGACATCCACTCTAACTAATATTAGAATAACATTAAAATTTAATGAAAAAACGATGTTTCGCGAGAGGATGTTGATATAATGACTAAATTAATTGATCAGATTAATGACAATTTAAAAAATGCTAAGGAGAACTCCATTTTACAATTCAATAAGGAGATTGCTCAGATAGAAGATTTAATTCCGCTAACGTTAGGTGAACCAGATTTCAATACACCTGAACATGTTAAAAAAGCAGCTGTTGCGGCAATTGAGAACAACGAAAGTCATTATAGCAACCCTCGTGGTATCGATGCATTAAGAAAAGCGGTAACTCAATTTTTAGACAATAAATATAATTTAAAATACAATCCTGACACACAAGTCATTACAACTGCTGGAGTTACAGAAGGAATTTACGATGTCTTAGCAACTATTTTAAATCCAGGCGACAATGTGATTATTCCAACCCCAACATTTCCACTTTATCAAGATGACGTGATTCTAAACGGGGCTAATTCTATTTTTGTAGATACTGAGAAAGATGGATTTGTTTTAACTGCTGACAAGCTAGAAAATGTGATCAAAGAACATAATGGAAATGTTAAAGCAGTAATTATTAACACACCGGGTAACCCGACAGGGGTAGCTTATACCGCTGAACAATTATCAGCTTTGGCAGAAGTGATTAAAAAACATAATTTATTTTGCATTAGTGATGAAATCTACAGTGAATTAACTTACGGTCGTCAGCACATTTCAATTGCTAAACTTGCTCCAGATAATACTATCTT
This sequence comes from Apilactobacillus ozensis DSM 23829 = JCM 17196, assembly GCF_001435995.1. GTDB lineage: Bacteria > Bacillota > Bacilli > Lactobacillales > Lactobacillaceae > Apilactobacillus > Apilactobacillus ozensis. Next base: position 82,500 of record NZ_AYYQ01000036.1, on the reverse strand, counting down.
GTTAAATGGTATGTCCAAATCACATGCTATGACTGGTTGGCGTATTGGATTTATTCTGGGACCAAAAGATTTAATTGATCGTATTAATGTTGTTCACCAGTTCGCAGTTACTTGTGTGACAGATAATGCACAATTTGCGGCATTGGAAGGACTAACTAACGGTGCTGATGATGGATTAGAAATGAAGAAGACCTATGAAATTCGACGTGATATTTTACGTGCGGGCTTAGAAAAAGCCGGTTTTCATAGTCCACAGCCTAGTGGAGCTTTTTATATCTTTGCTAAAATTCCAGAACAATTTACGCAAGATGATTTTGAATTTAGTCGTCAATTAGCCCATGAGGCTAAAGTTGGCGTCATCCCTGGTAGCAGTTTCGGTAAGGGTGGCGAAGGTTATATTCGTTTAAGTTACGCTGCTAGTAATGATAATATTAAAAAAGCTGTGGAACGTATTCAAAAATTTGTACAAAGTCATTAAAAAAGATGTAGCTGATTTAGCTACATCTTTTTAATTTTTAACGACCATAATTCACAAGTAACGCCAATAATTATTAGAATTAAATATGAAACTGCCGTTATCGAAAGAATAATAAATAGGTCATTTAATATTATGATTTGACTACAAATTAAAATAGATAATCCGGTGGGTAACAAATTAGCAATTATACATATAATAGAACCAACAATGTTAGTTTTGTCATTGTTATTCCTTAGTAAATGTATATGCATAATTAAAGCAATTAAGGTTAATGTGTATAGTCCTAGAACCACAATATCCATAATCAGACCACCATTATCTCCGCCATAATTGCCCATCCCCACTAAAAGAATTGCAAATGGAACAAAGAATATGGCGATACCTAATAAAATGTTAAAGATTCCTAATCCGATAATACTTTTTGATTTAATAAATTACTCCTCCTTTATTTGATAAACGATTTAATTTCGGCATGATATTGATTAAGCAACTGTGTATCGAATGTTTTTGTATGCGTTGACTTTTTAACATGTTGCCATAAAATAGCAGCTACTTTTAATTTATTTGTAAAAATATTACTTTGCTTGCAACTGCAAAAATCACTTACAAAGTTATTCCATTGGTAAGTATGTTCCTCATGGGTTGCTTTAGTATTAACTGTTTGCATTTTTTTAATTAAATCGCCAACTGTAATTGTATCATCATTTTCAAGCTCAGCTCTACGCTTAATGATTGCCATAGATTTTTTAAAAGAAAATTTATCTACTTGAAAGTAGTTTGCAAAAAATTGGCGTGCTTCGTTATTAAAACTAAATCCTGAATTAATTAACTTAGTGTTTAAAGTAATTTGATTTGCACGCAAATGTTGAGCTTTTTTGCTAGGACAACGTTTAGCTTTAATGTTTTTAGCTGGAACACCAGATAAATATTTAATGATATATTGGTTTAATTCCGCTTTAGTCCCATAAGTTGGTAGTTTATACTGTCTACATAGTTGGACCAGTTCAATTTTATAAAAATATTTTTGTTGATATTCCTCTATTGTTAGTTTATCCATTTTGCTTAACCTTAGGATAAACGACATGGAATTTCTCTAGTACCATAGTGGCAGTATCTGGATTAAACATCTTACCCATACTTTTATATTCTTCAATAAAAAATTGGTCATGGACTTTTTTCCAATAGCTAAAACTACGGTCACCTTCACCTTCTTCATAAGCATGTTTTGCATCGACTTGATTATAGGGTACAACCTGAACATTGTCGGTATAGGTCACACAAACAGGTTCATCATGACTATTTAAAATAACATCGTATGCGCCAATTTGTGGTAATGGCTCATTTGATTCATATAAATCGTAAGCACTAGTTGTAGCTGTTTTGATTCCTTTCTTTACTAGTTCAGCAAGTTTATCAGCTTCAGCACCGAATTGATAGCTACTTTGCAGTGGGGTGTTTTCAGGTAATTTTAGTTCCAGTTTAGCTTGGTTGAAAAATTCTGTAGGTTTCATAGCTAACTCCTTATTACGTTTATTTACTTTAAGTATACATCTATTTGGGATTGAAGTGTTTTGAAACAATTAAATTCTAATTTTACTTGATTTTAAACGAACGGTCGTTTATTATAGAAAAAGTAAGTTAATAAACTTTTTTTATTTTTAATTTGATTATAAACGAACGTTCGTTTATAATTTTAAATTATGCGATATAAAAATAAAGAAAAATTAAATAGTATTTTCGATGCAACAATTGATTTAGTAACTAAAGTAGGTTTATCAGAAACTTCGGTTTCTAAAATAGCCAGAAAAGCAGGTATTTCATCATCTACTATATATGTTTATTTTGAAAGTAAGGAGGACTTATTAATCAGTTTATATGTTAAGCTGAAAGAAAAAATGATGCTGAAAATATATGATGGTATTAATGAAAATGATAATTTTAAAAAATCATACAAAAGTGCTTTATTAAACTTTATTAACTATATTATTGATAATCCTAAAGTCTTTCTTTTTGTGGAACAATTTAATAATTCACCTTTTGAAAAAAAAATTCCAAAAGAAGAATATTCAAAAATAATTTATAATCATAATAAATTTTATCAAAGGGGACAAAAAGAAGGATATTTAAAAAACATTGAAATAAACTTATTGATTATATTTACTCATTACCCTGCTATGCAGTTTGTTAAAGAGTACTTTAAGGGTTCTGAAATATTGAATGAACAAAAATTGCAGCATATTATCAACATGAGTTGGGAAGCTGTAAAAAAATAAGGAGTTTTTATTGTGAATAAAAAATACGAAAGAATGTTTGAGTCATTTGAATTTAAAAATGGTATCCAAGTAGATAATAGGTTGGTAATGGCTCCAATGACAACTTGGTCTAGCAATAGTGATTATACTGTTTCAAAAGAAGAAATTAAGTATTATGAAAAAAGAGCTAAAGGACCAGGATTGATTATTACTGGATGTACACCAGTTATGCCCAATGGAATCGGATTTACAAATGAGTTTGCAGCTTATGATGATAAATTTATACCTAGTCTTAAGAAATTGTCTAAAGCCGCCAAAAGTGGTGGTGCTAAAGCTATTTTGCAAATTTTTCATGCTGGAAATAAAGCAATACCTCAAGTTGTAGGTAAGGAAAACGTTGTTAGTGCAAGTAATGTACCTACCGGTAAGACATCATTCGCAGATTCTTTAGTCCCTAAACAGTTAAATAATGATGACATACTGAAAATTATAAAAGCTTTCGGAGATACCACTAGACGTGCCATACAAGCTGGCTTTGATGGGATAGAACTACATGGAGCCCATGGATTTTTAATTCAAAATTTTCTATCTCCATATTATAATAGACGTGATGATAATTGGGGAGGATCGTTAGAGAATCGCATGAAATTTGCACTATGCATTGTTGACGAGGTTAAATCTGTAATTGATGAATATGCAGACGGTCCTTTTATTTTGGGTTATAGAGTTTCCCCAGAAGAGTCTGTTAATGGGGGGCTTAGAATTGATGACACTTATGGATTGATTGATGCTTTAATTAACAAAAAGGTAGACTATATTCACGCTTCTCTTTCCAATGCTTTAACTTCTAAACCAGTTGACACAAAAAATAGCAGTGAAACTTATCTCAGTTTAATAAATAAACACATAAATAATAAAGTTCCATTTATAGCAGCCGGTGCTCTTACTAATCCTCGATTAGTAGAAGATGCCCTTAAAAACGGACTAGACTTTGCTGCTGTGGGACATGGATTGATTATTAATCCTGATTGGATGTATAACATATCCAACAATAATGAAGAAAAAATTCAAAGTAGTATAAAATTATCCGAATTAGATCAATTAAAACTCCCAGATAAACTATGGAAAACTATTAAAAATTCTGGGAAATGGTTTGATATTGCAAATTAATTCATTATAAATACAAAGCTCACATCGTATTATAACGATTGTGAGCTTTTATTTTTATTTAGCGATTTTTTTACGATGATGCATTAACCAAACCAGCATCACCACAACTAATAGCATAATGATTGCAGCAATCAAGTATGTGAAGTGCATCCCAAAAATGAACCAATCATCGTGGCCAAAGGGATAAGTAGTAATTGTGCGGTTCGCTTTTATACTCATTCCAGTATAAAGTAACGATGTGGAAAGTGATAAGCCGACTGTAAAACCAATATTTCGACTTAAAGCTAGCACTGAACCGGCAACACCTTGTTGGTCTTTGCGCGCATTTTCCATGACCATAGGATTATTTTGAAATAAGCCATTGGCAGTGGAAAAAATTACAAATCCAAATAGTAATATTGCTAATGGCCAACTTGGACGTACTAACGCAAAAATTACCTCGGCAATCACAAAAATAATGGATGCTCTAAAAGACATTTTGACTGCTCCATATTTATCGCATAACACGCCACCGAGATAAGCCGTAAAGACATTTACAACGGGTAAAATACTCATGATAAAACCGGTGTTGGCAGGTGAGAACTTGAGACTGTCTTGAATGTAAAATGGTAATAAAACGTTGTTGAAATAAATAATGATGTACATAAACATTAGGGCAATAATGCTAATCGTGAAACCCGGATTTTTAAATAATGATAAATCTAAAATGGGTTCAGCAACTTTTAATTCAATCCGAATAAAGGCGATAACTAATATTGCGGTAATAATAAATGCACTAATTACACCTAGATTATGAAAGCCGATTTCTTGGCCGATAAAAATGGTAACAAAGAATAAACCAATGGCAGCAGCTAAAGTTATAAATCCTCTATAATCTAAATTTAATTTAGCTCGTGGCTTTGCTTTATTAGGTTTTTGATAGACAAATTCACCAAAAATAAAGGCTGCAATTCCGATTGGAACATTAAATAGAAAAATCCAATTCCAACTGGCAAATGACAGGATAATTCCAGCCACTGCGGGTCCAGCAATATAACCGAGTTGACCAATCGTAGTGTTAATACCTAACGCCTTACCACGTTTATCAAATGGTACGGATTCAGTAATGATACCTAGATTGGTAGCCATTGTCATGGAAGCCCCAAGGCCTTGTAGACATCGAGCAACCAGTAGAACGATTAAATTAGTACTAAGCCCACAAACTAATGAACTAATCGTAAAGACTAAAGTTCCTAGTTGGAAAATCCTTGATTTACTAAGTTGATCACCTAGTTTACCAAATAGAATTAGTGACATACAGATTAGAATTAAATATGCGGATGAAATCCATTCAGCTTGGTTCATCGGAACGTTTAAGTCTTTAGAAATCTGGGGTAGGGCAGTATTCACAATACTCATATCCACAGTTCCTAAAAACGAAACGATAGCTACCGATAAAATAACCATTATCTGCTTATGTTTCATTTCTTCACTTCCTTTATATATTCAATAAACATTGTATCAAATCCAGTCAAATAAAAAAGCACCGTCCATGAAGTTATGGCGATGCTTAATTTATTTGTTGTGTACAACAACGGATTCTTTAATACTTTTTAAAACGATTGGATCTTTGAAAACTTTGAACTTAGCTAGTTTATTGTTAACGGTTTTACCATTGCCAATAGTTTCGTATTTGTTGCCGGTTGAATTGGTGTATAAAGTATGACCAGTTTGATTGGTGAACGAAACTACATCAACGAATTGGGTTTCTGGATACCAAGCGATTACATTACTGTCTAAATTAATATACTTTTTATTTAAGTAAGCTGAGTCATCACTTAAATTAAATTCACCATAGTAATTAAGCTTAACAGCAGTATATTTTTGATTCTTAGGTAGTTTGATTGTTAAATAATTATCTTTTACTTGGTAGTCAACGCGTTCGTATTTACCATCTTGATTCATCGCTTTTAAATAATTGATTTGGAAACCACTATAAAAATTAAAATTAATCCAACCGCTACTAGGTCGATTTAAGTTGACCGTAGTGTCAATTTTATCGTTATACATAGTAATTTGATAAGACTTGGCTAACTGCGTTTTGACTAATGCATTAGAACGGTAGTTAGTATATGAACTACTGTAGCCCATGCATCCAATAACGGCTAATAGCACCCAACACGTTAAAAACATGATGGATTTGGGCTTGAAATGGTTCTTAACAACATAACCGATTTGACCAATTGCCATCGCCATCAATAAGACGGTGAAAGTTTTGAACCATTCAGCGTCGTTAAAAGTGTGTCCACCGTTGAAGATGGTGCCATTGTAAAAGTCTAATACATTCCAAATATGTGTGTTGTCATGATCAAAAAAGTTGATTACATATAGTAGTAAAGTAACTATCAATGAAGTACCTAACGTATGCTTTTTACTTTCAGCACCAGTTAGCGCATGCAGTAAGACGGTAATTGCAATGGCCATACTGCTACTTTTAAAAATTAATTGCAATGTACCAATGAAATTATTGATAAACAAGAATCCATTATTAGTTCTAGCAAAAAATAAAATCATTATAAATAGTAGTATAGTGGAAATCCCAGTGTTAATGCCAACTCGTTTGGCGATATTTATGTTCACCGGTCTTGTTTGCAGTCCTTGATAGGTAAAGTAAACATTACTCAACCCAAGTATAGCGACCGCAAATGATAAAATTGGCGTAACAACCGTATTATCACTACGGATTATCATCATTCCTGCACTACTAATTATTAGACACAGCAAATATAGATAATACTTAAAACTATTAAATTGCTTAAACATATATCACCTAATCCTTGTTTTCTATAATTTATACTTCTAAAAGACTACCACAAGTTTTGACTTTGTTCAATTTTTGGCAAAGTTATGTAAATCCGTTTTAAGAACGCAAAAAATTCTAGCCAATATTAATTACTGGCTAGAATTTTTCATAGAATTGGTTCTTTGTACGAAACTTTCGTATTAGAAAGAAGGATGGTTTTGACTTTGAAGAAAGCTCTTATTTATCAGAGCAACTACATTGTAAGGCATATTTTATGTTAATGGAAATAAAGCGCTCATTAATATGTTGAAAGCTCAATTCAAATAGAGTTACGATAGAACGAATACTTAACAATTAAAAGGATGATAATTATATGTATTATACGTTAACGCAACGATCCAGAATGGTTAAACAGCCTTACGGAGGTTATTTACCAGTTAGGACTTTTAATAAAACACAGTTTGATGATTCCAAGAAAATCAAATCAGATGAAGAAAACATTTCAGCTTCTTTGGTAGGTTTGGCAGTCGATTATTTAACACGTTTTTGTCAGCATGAATCATTTGAATCAGCTTTTGCTATTTCACTAATGGGCATTAAAAATTACCAAATCGTCACACATGACACAGTCGATTTAACCGCTTTAGAAGTTAAAGGATTAGATGATGCTTCTATTATTAATGCTTGTAAGTTAGCCACGTTTGATGTCTGGTATCGTAATCCTAGAGCAGCTGTTTTAGCTAAAGAAAACTATGAACTATGCCCTAATTCAGCCACCATTAATAATATTAAAGTAATGGTACAGCGCACATTAGACTTTTTTGAACAGTATGAACCAATCGTGGAAAATGGGTTTGTAATGCCGGGTGGTTATACCACGATGGTTAGTACTGGGGATGGTGATTATTTAACTACGCATACCCTTGTGGATTTAAAAGTTTCTAAAAACAACATCACCAATAAATATACGCTACAAATTGCGATGTATTATCTTATGGGCAGGCATTCGACTAATCAACATTTCCAATCAATTAATACATTAGCTATTTTTAACCCACGTTTGAATATGTTATATAGTAAATCGATTGATGAGATAGATGCCAACGTACTTAGTGCAATTGAATATGACGTAATTGGATATTAGAATGTCAACTATAAATTTCATATGACTCTTTTATAAAATTATTAAATAAAGGTAACATCAGAGATAAATACTAAGTACTTTCTTTTATTATCCAAAAGATTTTAGTCTAATTATAATTGAACTAAAAACGGTTAATTATTATATATTTTATAAGCTTGAGTATATATTGTTTAACTTTGTAAACCATGGATATACAATGTCTATACATGCTGATATTTGTATGAATAGATTTACTTTAGGAAGTGATTTTATGTATGGACACATAAAAACGACAATGACCAGTGGTATGGGAATATCTTTATTACCACAACTTGGTGGCAACAACTTTGTTGATGATTTTATTACTTTAGTTGGCATTTTATTGATAGTTATTGTTTTTATATCACAATTAAAATTATCTCATTATCGTAAGAAGTATTAATATGTATATATTATATTATATAGTTGTTTTTTTAGGATTCTTTTCTTTTCTTCGCATTATGATTGGAATATTACTCTCGAACATTCATAAGATAAATTTGGTTAAATCGCGTTTTAATGATATTTCATTAATACATAATCCTGTTATATCTGTTATTATACCTGCATTTAATGAAGAAAAATTAATTAAGCGAACGATTATGTCTGTTATTGACAACTCGTATGAAAATAAAGAAATAATTGTTGTAAATGATGGTTCTACTGATAGCACCTTAGAAGCTTTAAATGAAATTAAATATTATCATCCTAATATAAAAATTGTTAACCAGAAAAATAGTGGTAAGTCTAGGGCAATTAATAACGCTGTAAAGAATTATTCGCACGGAGAACTAATAATGATTTTGGATTCTGATTCTGTGTTATCACCAGATGCAATACAAAAGATGGTGATGCACTTTAAAGATTCCTCTATTATAGCAATGGCAACCAATGTTAAGATAAGCAAGTTTACTAATTTTATAGAATACGCACAGCTTATAGAGTATTTAATATCGCATGAGTTGAAAGGCTCGGAAGAAATTTTAAAGTTAGAGTATATTATTGGTGGTATTGGTTCAACTTTTAGAAAAAGTGCAATGAAGCAAGTCGGGTATTACGATACAGATAGTGTTACTGAAGACATAGATTTTACCTTAAAGCTCATTAGTCACTATGGAAACAAAGTATATAAAGAAGGCTTTGCTGAAGATGTCATAGTATACACTGAACCTGTGCATAACCTTAGGCAACTAATTAAGCAAAGATATCGTTGGAAATATGGCAGGTTTAAGGCTCTGTATAAACACCATAGCCTTTTCTTTAATAGCGATTACAGGTTCTACAAAAATTTAACTTTTTGGAAAATTCCTAAAGTTTTGTTGGAAGAAGCTTACATGTTATTTGATCCTTTTTTGACTATTTTTGTGCTCTATAGTATTTGGCATAGTTTTTCTTGGATTTCATGCGTTTCAATTTTATTTTTATATGGTACTTTGCTAGGATCGGCTATTTTATCCGACAGCATTTTAAGTTTGAGAAGCAAAAAAGTTAAAATTATAATTTGTCTCTCTATGCCATTTACGTATATTTTTCTACAAATTATTAATTTTGTAGATTATATATCTTTAATTAGGTGTATTAAAAACTGTAAAAAAATTTTAAATAAAAAAGATAAAACGTCCAGCTGGTCACATGTTGATAGATAGTAGTCGTATCTTATTTTGGATAATGGTTGGATTAGAAAGAGATGTTTGAAAGCATCTCTTTTTCTTTCAAAAAATATTACTTTGAATATCTTATGAAAGTTTTACAAATATTTATAATTAATATATCCTTACAAAGGAATAACGCTTTATTTTAAAAAAGTTTGAATTGTAATCAATATGGTAAGCACTCAAATTTTGATTTTAAAAATCTGTTAATAAAACGTTAATTTTATTATTTACATTTGAGGTTATTATAATTTATGGATTTTTTAAAGCTTTTTATAAAATTAGGTATAGTTGTCACAAATAGTTTGTTTTCTCTATGTGGAATCTTATCAATAGCTGCAGCTGACTATTCTAGTTATAGTGGCTTTTTTCAGTTTTTATACTACAGTTTACCTTATCTAGCTATGACACTTTTCTCTATTATTATGATTCTTCTGGTTAATTTAAAGGAAAATAAAAGGATGCCTTTGTATTTTATAAACTCGTTATTGCTCATTATAATGTTAGAAACTGTAAATAATATTAACTTACTTTCTTCATTTACTATGCCGTTGTTAACTTGTCCGGTTTATATAATATACTTGTGGCTACAACGTTTTGGTTGATTTAGCTATTTATAAATAACAAAAAATTATGATATATATTTTTAGGAAGTGAAATATCATCAAACATATAGAATGTTTATTTGTATATATTATTATTTATTATTAAAAAGAAACCTTTGAAAAATTAATGATTTTTCGAAGGTTTCTTTTTTATTTTTCTACTTGATGTCATAACTATATTGTATAATGATTTATTTGCTAACTAAATCAGACTTTTTAAGGTGATTAGTTTTTCCTGGGTGTAAGTATATTTTATGTTTTTTAATAGTTTTTTTCTTAACATGTTTAGCTTTTTTATTTTTTTTATTCTTTTTATTGTTAATAGAATTTTTTAAATCATTGATTTGCTGTTTTAAGGAATTTATTTCTTTTTTATTATTGAGAAGTTCATTCTTTAAATATATTATGCTTTGATTGTTGTCATATTCATCTGGGTTACTATTTTGAATTATCCCTGTTGAATTTTTAGTACTTTCCTTACTATTTTCTGTTGCGTCTTTAAATATTTCAGACATTGTATTGTATATACGCATTAATTTAGTATATACATCTGAGAATTCATTATCTTCATAGGCAAAGCCTTTAACACTTTGTAAAAATTCAAAATCATTGTAAACATTTTTAATGTCTTCAAACGTTTCTTTTGATAATGTATTTTGATTTAATTTATTTTCGTATTTACTTTTATAAATTTGAGACATTTTCATTAGTTGATTGTATTAGTTTTGTAATTTTATAATATTGTTTCTTAGAGTATTGTCGTTATATTCACTTTCTAAATTATTCAATACTTCATTACATATGTCTAAAGCACCTTTTTTGGAGTATTCAATTTGTTGTTTGTTTAAATTAGAATGAACCATTATATTATTAATATAATTTTTTAAACTATCTACTTTTTTCATTGTACCTGATAAATAATATATGTTGATTGAGTAAACTTTATTACTCAGTTCGTTCATGTCATCTCTATTTTCGGTATTTGAATCAAAATTTTCAAAAAAATATTTGTCTTTATTTATTGAATCTATTTGAGATTTTAATCTACTGTATCTGTCATTTATTCCGTTAATTGATTTATTTACCTGATTACTTAGAACTTGTTCGTATTGACTCGCTAATATTTCAAGACTGGCATCGTTATATTTATTTTTAAAATCATTTATACGTTGTTTGTCATTTTTTTGTTGTTCTTGTTGTGACCAATTTGCTTCATCAGCCTTAATTGTTTTTGAACTTAGAGAACCCCCAAAAATCATTATTGCCATTGGTGCAATTAGTAGTGACTTTTTATCTATATTTTTCAAAGTAATAAACTCCTAATTATGTATTTATAAAATGTTAACGTATTATTCTATCATTATTTTAGGATTTAAATCAATATGTTATTTAGTTAGACCGTGTTTATGATATATTTAGTTTATCTAATAACGTTTGGAGATTTATATTTGAAAAAGAATTTTGATGTTAATATTTTAAAAAAAAGTAATATCGCTTTTAAATAATATAAAATCATGTGATTCTAACGTTAGTAAGGATTTCTTTACTTACGATAGAACATCATTATCTTATTCTTCGGTTTTAATGGAAGACGTTGTAAAGTATATAATATTGCATGCAGATTCGGGATTTTATTTTTCAGAAAAAGAAGATTTATCTAAAAGTATTATTAATATATTTTCTAATGGTCTTACATCTAATAAAAATGATGATTTAATTTTTAAAGATATTATGAATTTAATTAATTCAGAGCCTAAAGTGTTCTTTTGTATAATACCGATACATGGTGTTATCTTGGGGAAAAATTATAATTTTGGATTTGTTAATTTTTATCCTGCCGAAATGAAAAATAAAATTATAAAAGCTAATTATAATAAAAATATTACTAAATTTTTAACTAGCAAGAGTAGTAAGGTTGGCGATTTTGATGGCGAAAATTTTGTTACCATAAGTGTAAAATCATTATCATCTCAAAGGGCTTCCGAAATAGCAGTTTCTGAGGTATATAAAGCACTTAATGTTATAAAATTTCTTTTTAATTATAATTTAGATGATTTATATCAATTAGGCGTAGGTAAAAAGAGTTCATCTATATTCGATAAAGAATTTATAGTTGGATCTAATGAATTAAATAAGGCTTTAAAATCACATCCTTTTAAATTTCTTCCTTTTAGCGTAAATTTCAATAAATTAAATGATAATGGTAATGAATATCTAAATAAAATGTTTAGCATACAAAGCAAAATTTACAACAATGAAAAAACTTTACCACTTGAAAGATCTTTATTAAACGTCGTAAATTTAGTGGCTTCAGGATTATATACTGATGATTATAATACCAGTATGGTTAAATTTATGTCGGCAATTGAAGCTCTTGTTGAACAAAAAACATTCAATCAGAGCATAACCGAACAGGTATGTGAAAGAACTGCATTATTGATTGGTAAAACTTTTGATAAAAGAAAAGAAATTTATACCAAGATGACTAAACTTTATAATAAAAGATCCATTATTAGTCACGGTGGTACAATTAGAGTTACTAAATGGGATGTTGATTACCTATTTAAAATATCTCAGTGTTTGTTTTTTTACTTTTTAGATAAATTTGATTTCTTTAATGATTCTAATAAAAAGGAAAAACATACTCTTAAAGATTACATTATTAAATTAAAACTAAAATAGAAAGTAATTCTATGCATTTATAAATTATAGTATTATAATTTATTTAAGGAGATGAATTATAATGACTCGTAAATTTTTATCCAGAAAAGTTCAGGATATCTTACAATCAGGTGGCAATACTCCTTTGACAATAGAGGAAATATTTTCCAAACTTGACGAAGATTGTACAATGGGGACTTTAAAATCTGTTTTAAATGGGATGGTTGATCATCATAAGGACTATTTAGGTAGTAGTAAAGATATTGCTTACTATAAAGTTAATAACTCAAAGGGTTATTTCAAAAAAGGTGATTTAAAGCCACAATTGGAATTGTCAAATAATAAATATTCAGTAACTGATGAATATCTTGAATTTTCCAAAAATCAAAATAAAAGCTTAAGCAATTAATTCTAGGGCCTTAAGCTTTTTTGTTATCTAAAAATAAAATCCAACTGATATGGTGGGGTAGTCATTAACTCCCACAATATCCACGATAGGACTACAAATGCAATGATACCAACAATTATAGTTAGTAAAGTGGGTAATGCAGCTAATAATTTAAACATAAATCTCCTTTCTAAATATATTTACAACAAAAAACAGTTCACTTTTCGTGACAACTACTGTATAGTTATAAATATAAAATTACATAGAAAAAGAGCGTTGATAGATAATTATTGCAAGTAATTATCTATCAGCTTACAAGTAAACCGACTACCTGCTCGCCTTTTAACGCTCTTAATAAAGTTATATAACTTATAAATTGAGTATATAACATTTTAGGGGCGGTTTCAATCTTTATTGTGCATAATGTATGCAAGGGTGTGGCAAGAGTATATCTTGTTGCACTCTTTTTTTATCTAAAGGGGATAAATCAAATGACACAATTCATACAAGTTGAAACACCAATTTTACATAATCAAGCACTTAATTCTGATGAAAAACTAGCTTTATCATTAATCATGGATCGTATGAAATCATCAGTAAAACGTTCGGAATTCTTTGATCGTAAACGTCAAGCCCACTATGTTATTTATTCAGTTGATGAGTTAGCTCAAACGCTTAACATCGGTAAAAATACTGCTGTGAAAATCTTAAAACATTTAGCTACGTTGGGACTAATTATTAAGCAACGTGTTTTTAGTCATGCTACTCGCATCTTTTTACCTGATACTAAACCTAGTAAAAATACCCAAAGTTTACATTCTACAATTACTAAATCCCAAAAAGTAACATCTAATCAAAACACTTTTAATCAAAATAAATCTACAGATGACACAAATGACACTAACAATAACGTTGAAAAGCTCAATCATGATGCCTTGGATACATTAGCAGCAGGACTAGTGCAACAGGGTGGCCTGCCCAAACGGTTAGTTGAAATTCTGCAAGTGTATGCATTTGGCAGTCGTGATAAATTATATGAATATGCTAGTTTAATTTTTAAAGCTAAACACGCTGTTAGCAAGCGAGCAAGTCGTTTTATCGAAAATGCATACAGTCCGTTTCGGTTTGAAATTAATCATTTACTGACCGAGAAGTTAACCGCCAGTATGCAGTCGATTATCGTAAATGCTAATCGTAAAGCACATAATCCGAATGGATACATCATGAGAGCGTGTATGCAGTTATTTGACGAACAGGCGAATGCCTATTTAGCAATGCAATAATAGAATCGTTTACGCTAATTTGGTGAATAAAGTCCTTTCTGATAAGATGTTAGTATTATTGGAGGGATTATTAAATGGATTTTTTTAATCATCATATTGTTGCTTTTTTAATTATTAGCGTAGTTTTAATGTGCATATTTTGTACACTGTTTATGATGGCTATCAATTATTATCGAATTAAAAAATTAAGTCAATTTATTTCACAAGCACCACAGATTGCAGCTAATATGCAACCTGGCCAAACGATTGTTAAAACTCTAAAAACGACTAATGATGAAAAAGTATCAGCATTTCTAGCTCCATTTACTGCTGATAAATTTACCATTAACGTAGGTAGTCGTAAAATGGGTGGCACTAGAATCAATTATAATACAGCTAGTCAAATGTATAGTAGGTACGATGATACGCGTTATTTAACGGTGTTAACGATTACTAAAAAATCCTAACAGGACTGACTGCTAAGCTTTGTAGCTATTCATTTTCCTTCTAGATGTTTATAATAAACATTGGAGGCGATTATGGATTTTTTGTGAACAATGTGGTCATAAATTAAATGCAGGGGTCAAATTTTGCCCCAAGTGTGGTTATCAAATTAATGTTGCATCGGAAGTTAATAAACCTAAGAACATAGATGTTGATATTCCAGTACCTGAAAATTACCATAAGAAGTTGAATCGTGATTTAAAAGCACCAAATATTCTTACATATAAGCATAATATGGGCTTGGATACAGGCATTGAAAATGTTTTCATTGGTCAAGTTGCTGATATGAAAAAGATGTTGATATCAGTGTGTTGGGCTATGCTGTCGATTAAATTTTTCATTTTTTCATTTGAAGATGAAGGAATTGTTATGCTAGATTTAGATGAGTTTGGCTTTTTTAATGGTAAAAACATTTTTATTCCGCAAGCCGAAATTCAAAACATTAAGTTTAGGCATGGAATGTTACGCCGAGTGCTACAATTTACCGTGCGTAATGAAACTAGTAAGTTCTATTTGCCTAATTTAGTACTAGGTTCGCCTTATCAAAAAGAGAATCTAAACAATTTGCAGTCAATTATTGATAAATACTAACTTAAATATATAGATTTAAAAAACCTCACTACTTAATTTTAGTAGTGAGGCTTTTTTGGTTTACCTATTTTACAACGTTAAACCATTTAGTATTCAGTTGCTTACTCATTTCCCAAAATGATTTGTGAGAATGCTTAAAGCCATTACCAGTTATTATCCAGCCCCAACTAGCGCCACCATTTTGAACTTTAATGATGCTGCCTTTTCTCAATAACTTAGTTTTTAAAATAGTAGTATTGTTAGCCCAACTACCATTTTTTAAAGTTACTAGCTGTGCCTTAACTTGTTTAGTTACCTTAACAGTTCTAGCCTTGTTCCAGTAGCTAGAATTAAAGCCTGGTTTACTGCTAGCACTTACACTGGTTCTCATAGCCATCATAGTTAATGAAAGTAAACATACTAATCCAATTAATAATTTCTTCATTTTATCATCTCCTTTGATATGTATAATTAAATCCTTTATCACAATAACAGCACTTAACAATGATACAATGTTTCTATAAGTTATTTTTTAATAAAGAAGGATTGAAATGAAATTTTCAAAGAAAATAGTATGTTGGTCAAGTTTATTTTTTGTACTACTTTTAGGTATTGGTCTAGCTGGTTGTGGCAAGCAGCAAACTAATGCACATGGCCATGATTATGTGAAAATATATAATCGTCATGATAAATTAATTAAGACCTTGAGTAATGCTAAAAGTATTGCGTATTTTTCAGACTTCGTAGGCGATAAGGGTGGGGACTCAGTTGATTCCAAGCCCGTGAAAACTTCTGATCACGCTAAAGTTATTTATCGATATTTAATGCATCAAAACAAGGGTAATGTGAATGTAACAATGAAAGCTTTTTCGAACGTAAAATACATGACTGTTAGCAACATCGCTGGAATAGTTGGACCAGTTACCTTTAGAGTGTCCAATAAAGAGTTTCATACTTTCAACCATCCAAAAAAGCTGATACGAAAATTGAGTAAGTAATAATGGTATAATTTTAGAATGAATTAAAATTGCAAAATAAAAAGTAAGTGAAGTATAAAAGACTCAGATATTTAAAGTCTGAGCCTTTTTGATGTTTTAATTTTTATTATTAAAAATTTTTTTATGAGTACCGATATGGATTGCAGTTAAAACTAGATCACCATAATTAATAGAATAAGTAATAATTATATCGTTAATTTCGGAAGGCTTTTTATTTTTGGGTGTGTCTCTAATGTGAAACTCCCTGTAGTCACTTAGCTCTCCATTTAATTGATGATCTCTGAATTCACTTGGTAGCTCATAGTTTTCCAATAGTATATCTATGGCGGACTTTACTTCTGAAACAATTGATTTATCTAACTTAGCTAATCTCTTTAATTCAACATTGAAATCCTTACTAGGTCTAAATCTTAGCTTACTCATAGAATTGGCCCCAGTAGTTATCATCAGATTTTACTACTGGATCAGGAGAGATAAATTTTTGCCTAATTAGTTGATCTCTTGCAATAGCATGTTCTCTAGAGCCTTCTTCTGATCTAGCATATTTTTCTAACCAATTTAATTTATTTTGATTAACTACAGCAACTGATTCATTATTACTTCTAGTTACATACACGGTTTCGTTATCTTCATTAATTTGATCTAAATATTTTTTTAGTATATCAAAATATGTAATTTAATTATTTTTATGTATTGTAGAGGTATAAATTTTTTAAATTTATGTTAGCATTAGATTAAACTATACATAGGAGTGATACGTATGGACATGTCTGATAAAAGTAGTTATGAAAGAATAGAAAGTTTAGCTATTTGGAACACGCCTGATATTAAAAATTTCGATTCTTTAAATCCAGATGATAAAGTTAATGCTTTTAAAAATGTTTATAAGTCTAATTTTTTTAACTATGATTGGATTGAAGACAGAAATATGAATGCTGTGGTAGTCGCATGTAACCCTGGAGATTTATTGCCAGAAGGGGAAATGATGAACTTTCATGGTCCAAAGTCCAGCCAAGATGCTCGATTAGCTTCAGTTTTATACGGTACTAAATTTTGGGGAAGTTACATGACTGACTTAAGCTCAGAAGTCAGCAGCGATATTAAAAAAGTTAAGTTGGATAACTCCAATGTAGAGCGTTTTTTGAAACGAATACGTGAAGTAGGTATAGCTGACGATGCGCCTATCATAGCCTTAGGGAACAAGGTTTTTGAAGCCTTTTGTAATTATTCTGGCAATAAGTTTAATAGTAGTTTATTCTCTGTGATGCTTGGCAAGCATCAAGTTAAAAGAGTTTATCATTATTCAGGTGCCAATCCTCATTGGAAATGGGACATTGTCCGTAAACAAATAACTGAATAAACTTTTTAATGGTTTAGAGGAGATTTTATGAATAAAACTAAGGCATGCTTAAACTTTTCAATTATACTGCTTGCTATCTTTCTTGGTAATCTTGTTCTTTCAATATCAAGTAGGTTCTTAACTAATTTTAGTGTTTGGTTTCCAAGAACTTTAGGTGCAATTGCGGCAGCATTAACTGCTGCTTTTGGGATAATAATTTTAGATTATTTTTATAAAAATTAATATTTTGAGAAATAGAAATATCATAATACCAGTTGGAGTGAAGTTCATATTAAAATACGTAGGATAATAGTAAATACGTTAATAATAATTATTAATCTTGCATATATTTTTTCCAGTATTTTCCCATTACTTATCGTGTGGGATTCTGGAAGTAATTATCTAACAAGTAATCAGATTCATAATATAGTTACTATTAATTTATTAGCAAGCATGGTTTCTGTTTCTATAATAATGATGATTGTGTTTATAAATATAAAAATAAAAGCGTTTTTTGCTGTAGCTACAATTGTGTTTGTAATCCTCACTTTAACTACTAATAAAGATTCTGGGATGACTATAATCTACTTGTTTCCAATGTTTTCTTACATTGTGTACCTGACAATGTTTGGTTATGAAAAATTAAATAAATAAAATTATGTTAATAACTTTAAACAGGCTATCAACTCAAATAATGAGCTGATAGTCTTTTTATATTTGACTTAAAGTATTTAATTTGCTAGCATTTTTTAAATTGATCGAGGAGAAAAATATGAAATCATATAAAAAAAGACTTGTCGTTTTCTTCAAGGCTTTAGGATTTACTATAAGCTTATTTAGTTCATTTTTAATTTCGGGAGACTTGGAAATGTTTATTTTCGCTCTAGGATTTTTAATTATTATATTCAGCGGTTCGCTATCTTCATATTGTTTAAAAATATTTACATGGATTAAGGAGAAAAACAATGGGGAAGAAAAATAACGATAAGCATTACGGATTAATTATAGGTATTTCGTTAGGGTGTTCTTTAGGATCTGCTTTGAACACTATTTTAAATAACATAATCTGGTTATCTTTATGTATAGGCGTAGGTATTTGTATAGGGGTCTCTTTTGACCAAAGCAAAAAAGGATAGTAACTCAAATAAATGAGCTACTGTCCTTTTTATGTATCTTATTTTAAGTGGATTTCATTTCTAAATTAAGTAGATATCCATGTGTCATTACGCTTAGCTTTAAGTGAAAAATAAATATCGTAAATGCCTAAATAATTTTGGATGCCTAAGCAGAAGTTAATCCTAATAATGCCTTATTCTTGGATCACTCCTGCATACGCGGGAGTGATTCTTGTTCAAATAAGCCACTCTGCAAGTTTTTGTTAACTTTATTTCACACATTTAGATAGTTTCCTTCAATCAAATCTTTAAATTGTACAAAAATTTTATTTATCTGACGTTTTTATCCAAATCCAAACAGCCAAAGGCATAAAAGCACCAACACAAAATTCTAAAAGATAAATCCAAACG
The DNA here is from genome assembly GCF_001435995.1 of Apilactobacillus ozensis DSM 23829 = JCM 17196. GTDB lineage: Bacteria > Bacillota > Bacilli > Lactobacillales > Lactobacillaceae > Apilactobacillus > Apilactobacillus ozensis. Next base: position 63,151 of record NZ_AYYQ01000036.1, on the reverse strand, counting down.
TGGAAATAATTCAAAATTTGAAACAAAACAATTAAGCAACCAATGTAAAATAATCCTTCAATAATAGCTACAGCCAATCTAACAGTTCCACTTAACGAACCGAATATAATTTTAAACAGCATTTTTGACTCCCTTTATATTTTAAATGTTGTGATTGTATTTAATGGCACCATAATTTTTTATAAATACAATAAAAATTCTACCATAACTGGGTTAATGCGTATATAAGATAATTATTTTATGACTATAGGTTTAACAACATTATTTTAGTATGTTAAGCTCTATGGAAATACATATTTAGGAGATTTTATGATAAATAAATTTATTTCAGTGATTATATTGTATCTAATAGTTATATTCTTATTACCATTGTTTATATTTGTTTTTATAGGTAATACTCCATTTATAAAAAATTTAGTACAAGCATTATCATTCGTCTTTAGTGTTTTCTTTATACTAATGTGTTATAAATATTTAAAAAAATAAGCACCAACTTTATTATAAAAAAGAGCCACTGGAGATATTCCAATGGCTCTTTAATTATTGATTAATTTTTAAAATACTCGACAATTATTTTCTTAATAAAATCAATATAATTGATAAATGCAGATTTATTTACATATTCATTCACCATATGACTGCTTTCATTACCTGGTCCAACTTGAACGATATTCATGTGTTGGTTTTCAGAAACAAATGTAGCTGCATCTGTAGTGCCTGCGACGGTTCTTAGGGTTATTTTTTGATCAAAGAATTCAGGTGTATATTTAGAAACTAAGTTAATAATTTTAGAATTTGTATTAGTAATGACGGGTGATAATTTACGCAACAATTTGAATTCTAAGTTCATATTTGGTAGTTGATTTATTTTATCAATCAACGCTTTCAGGTCACTAATAATTTTATCGGCATCATATAATTTAGTAGTTCTAATTTTAGCGGTAAGTTTAGCATATTCAGGGACTGAGTTGATTTGTTCACCACCGGTAATCATGGAGTTTACTGGGACTATCTTTCCTAAAACCTTATCGTCATGTTTCATCAAATCATCAAAGTATTGCTTTTGTTGATTTAGGTAGTAATTTAAATTATCGATAGCGTTAATACCTAAATTGGGCATTGAACTATGCGCTGATTTGCCATGTGAAACTATTTCATAATCTAAGACACCGTTTTGAGCAAAAATAGCAAACTGAGTTTCTTTGCCACCAGTGGGATTAGATAAGCGCGAAGGTTCGGCGACAATTAATGATTCAATATCTTGAATTAATCCGCGACCTAATAAATCTGCAGCGCCTAATTGTCCTTTTTCTTCACCACCGGTAGCGATTAGACGAACTTGTCCAGGAATAGATATTTTTTCGTCATGTAATTCAATTAAAGCGATAACAATTGCGATTAAGCCACTTTTCATGTCAGAAGTTCCGCGACCAAATAATTTATCATTAATTTCAGTTAACTTGAAAGGATTATTTTTCCAAGCACTAATTTCACCGCTGTTCACGGTATCCATATGGCCAGTCAATGCTAATATACTTTTACTTTCATTAGAGCCAATCGAAGTTATTAAGTTAGATCGATTAGGAGCAAAAGGCAACTTTTCTGATTTTATGCCATGTTGATTAAGTAAATCTTGCAAGTAATTAGCCAGTTGTTCTTCATTATTATTTTCGGTATTTATTGAAACTGTTTTTTCTAAAATTGATATTCTTTCTTGATTGTTCGTAATTAAGAGTCCCTTCATAATTCATAAGTCAGCTTAATCTTAGCATATTTTTATCTGTAAATTGCTAATTTAGATTACGTACCTGATAAAACCTTTTTAATATACAACAATATCTACTTTAATGATTATTTATTTGACTTGAAGTTAGCTTTAAGGTTTACGATACTCTTACAAATTACAAAGGAGTATTTTAGTATTATGAATAGAAATAAATTTGGAATTGTTTTACCTATAATTCTATTAAGCTATTTTATGATTTTATTAGATAATTCACTTATTTTTACTAGTACAGTTAAAATATCTAATGAATTAAGTTTAAGCCCACAAATTCTATCATGGGTTACTAATGCTTATGCTTTAACATTTGGTGGCTTTTTATTATTAGCGGGTAAGGCTGGAGATGTGTATGGGCGGAAAGTAATTTTTTTGCTGGGCCTGATTATATTTAGCGTAGGTTCTTTAATGGTAGGCTTATCTATAAATGGTCTAATGATTATTTTGATGCGTGCTGTTCAGGGATTAGGATCCGCAATTTTAGCTCCCACAACTTTAGCTTTGTTAATGGATAATTATCATGACGAAACGAGAACTAAGGCTATTGAATACTATGGAGCGACTGGTGGTTTGGGAGCCAGTTTAGGTTTGGTGATTGGTGGTTTAATTGCCAGTTACTTTTCTTGGAGATATGGATTTATTATAAATGTACCCATAGGAATTATTATGTCGATTTTAACTATTAAGTATGTTAAGGAAGATACCAAAATTAAAGAATCTTTAGATTGGCTAGGCTCATTGTGGTCAATTTTGGGATTGAGTTCACTTATTTATAGTATTACTGTCAATAAGAATAGATTTATATTTTTAGCTTTATCAATATTATTTATAATTATTTTTATTTTGCAAGAAAAGCGCAGTAATAATCCAATCATGCCATTAGAAATATTTAAAAGTAATGAGCGCAGTAGTGCTTATATTGCTAGATTCTTTTTCTTAGGTGCTATGATTGCCTATTTCTTTTTAACTCCACAAGCAATGCAAAAAGTTTATGGATATACACCGCTTTTAGCTGCAATCGGCTTTTTACCTGAAACTATTCCGCAATTTTTAAGTGCAACGTTATTAACTAGATTGAATCATAAGTATAGCAATAAACAGTTTTTACTATTTGGAGTTATCACTACTTTTATAGGACTATTAACGGGAACGCTAATTGGAGTTGAAAATGGATATTGGCTTTCAATAGGCATTCCTATGGTTATTATTGGAATTGGTCAAGGCTTTTCTTTAAGCCCATTAACAGTTTCTGGAGTAGCTAATACCAATGCAAAAATATCAGGTGCAGCTTCAGGCGTTGTAAATACGGTTCATCAAGTCGGTAGCTCATTTGGATTGTCTGTAGTTATCGCTTTGACTGGACACTATGTTTCTCCGGTTGAATCATTTAATCATTCATTAATTGTTATAACTGGATTGATGTTGATTGCTGTAATAGCAGTATTTAATATTTCATTTCAAAAAAATTAAAGGAGTATATGTATTATGAATATTTTAATAATTGGCGCAACAGGTTCTATTGGTAAAGCAGTAACTCACAAGTTAGTTAATGAATATAATGTAAACTTAACGTTGTTTTCCAGAAAAGCAACTACATTACCTAAGCTGGATAATGTATCTAGAATTAATGGTGATGTAATGAATTACAATGATTTAAAATTTGCTATGAATAATATTGATACAGTTTTTATTGCGTTAATCGGGGATTTACCAGCAATGATAAAAAATATAGTTAGGGTTGTTATTGATACTTCCGTTAAAAAAATAGTTTTTATTGCTTCAATGGGAATATATAATGAAATTCCTGATACAATTGGTGCGATGGGAAATGTTAAGTTTAATGCAATGCTTAAACCATATCAAGAAGCTGCTAAAATTATAGAAAATAGTGATTTAAATTACACTATTATTAGACCCGCTTGGTTTGATAATGGAGATGATGAATATGAGATTACAGCTAAGGGGAGTCCGTTTGGTGGACATAATGTATCTAGGAATGCGATTGCCGATTTAGCAAGTAAAACTTTAACTAATTTAAACTATGCTAATCATGAAAGTTTAGGAATTAATCGACCAGAATAGAGGGGAATATAATGAACATTAAAGAAGCTTATAAGATTACTGGTGTTTCTTCTTCAACTATCCGATATTATGAAAAAGAAGGGCTAATTCCATATATCAGCCGTGACAAAAATGGTGTTAGAGATATCGACGAACATATGATACGTAGGATTAAATTTATTAAAACAATGCGTTTAGCTGGCATGACTATTGAAGCTCTAAAAAAATATATTAAACTTTTTGATTCAATGCAAAATCATCAAAAAGAAGAGCTTCAACTATTAAAAGAACAAAAAGCTATTATGGAAGAAAAAAGGGATGACATCCAACTAGCGATTAATCATTTAGACTATAAAATCACTAACTTTTATGACCACACAGCTCAGCTAGAATCAGAAATAAAGCAAGCTGAAAACAAAGATATACTTAATAATTGAATTTATCATCAATTAATCACTGTTCAGTATGAACTTCCATGTAGTCACAGTTTTGTTCAGCTTTGAATAGGGATGTGAATTTGAGAAGAATTTTTATCAATTATAGAACCTATGAGTATTTGATTAATCATAGATTCGATAAAATTTTCCAATAATCCAGTAACAAGTATAATGGTGCAAAAATTTACTATGTTAGAAGTTTTGGAGATTAAACTATTTATATAGGTGGGTTGTCTAATTCTGCTAACCATATGATTCTATATGAAATATCTTTATCATAATTTATAAAAATAAGCATCTTAAAAGTTTTTAGATTTTAAGATGCTTATTTTTTTATTTAATGTAATGTTTAATTGAAATTTATTTTTAACTAATTGTTTTTTTACTTTGATCAATTTTATTGATACATTGTCTTAAATATTTTTCAAAATAGATTCGATTTTTAATTTTTGCTAAGGGATTCATGTAATCAAAATAATCAGAAAGATAAGATGGAATCATTACAGATAAAAAAACAATTAAACCAGGCAAAAATGCAAATAAATAAAGCCACTTTTTTGAAAGACTGTTTATATACTGATATAAAAAAGTTAATAAGTATCCAGAAGTAATATACTTTGTAATTTTAATTAGTGGATATTTAACAGTATGCTTAGTTTTAATGTGTTCTAGTTCATCTAATGTATTTATATATTCACGCTTTGTATGTTTAATGACTATTTTTTCGGGATGTTTACTGAAATAAGACATACCATTTTTCCAGTTACCGTTGTGAAAATCATAATAAATGGATAAAAAAGTATCCGTTAAAAATCTTTTATCTACTGACAATACACGCTTTTTGGTTTTGATTTTAGTGTCTTCATTTTCATTATGTTTTAGCAACTTTGAACGCCTTTCTGTTAATTGTCGCCTTTTTAATTTTTATATTATTAATTATAGAACATAATTAATAATATAAAAAATTAATTTAAAAATTGTTGTTGACTTTGACCTTAGTCAAACTAATATAATTCATTTAAAGGTTTAGAAAGGAAGTGACATTAAATTGTCAAATTTAACGATTACAGAAATCAGCAATAAATATAATATTAATCAAAATACAATTAGATATTATGAAAGAATTGGTTTATTGCCACGTGTACCTCGTCAAAGTAATGGTAATCGATATTATAATGATAAAATGCAAAAATGGTTAGAAATGCTTTTATGTTTAAGGCATTCGGGAATATCTATTGAGGTTTTGTATGAATACGTTGAGCTTTTACAAGCTGGTGATGCTACTTTAAAAACTCGTGAAAATTTATTAAGAGACCAGGTTAATATTTTAGTTAGTAAGCAAAATGATATTCAAAAATCAATTGACCGATTAAATAGTAAGATTGCACTTTATAATAGTGGCGAGATAAAAAAGCACAAAAGTTATTTTGAAGAATATGAAATAGCCAAGGAAATAGAAAAAGATAATAAGAATAAGCAAAATTTAACACATAAACACTAAGGAGTTTGATAACGTATGAAAGTCCAAGTTTTAGTATTTCATCCAACAATTAAAACCTCACATGTTAATAAATGTCTTGCTGATAGAATATCTGATCAGCCTAATATTAAGATTAGTTATATGTATGATTTGTATCCGGATTTTAATATTGATATTGAAACAGAGCAAAAGAAGTTGTTAAATGCTGATAGAATAGTTTTACAATTTCCTATGTATTGGTATAGTAGTCCTTCGCTTTTAAAAAAATGGTTGGACGACGTTTTAACACATGGATGGGCTTATGGATCTAAAGGTAATGCTTTAAAAGGAAAAGAAATATTAATAGCAGTTTCACCCGGAGCAAAAGATGAATATTACCGACGTGAAAGTGGATTTGGATACACGGTAAATGATTTTTTAAGACCGTTTCAAGCCACTAGTAACTTAATTGGTGCAAAATTTTTAAAACCATTTGTAACAACGGGTGCATCGTCAATTAATGATGAAAAGTTATCAGAACAATCGAAAGTATATTTAAAGTATATTAATAATGAAAATATATCTTTGCTAGGTCATTTTGAATAAAGAAAGGAGCTTTTTATGTATTTAGTTAATATTAGAATTAATGATAATAATTTTGATAGTAAAATAAAAATGCATCGTGATTGGTTAAAATCTATAGCAAACCATTTATTTCTATCGGGAGCATATGAAGATAAAACTCATTCGGGTTTTTTAATTCTAAACGTTGATAGTATTGTTAGGGTAAAAGAGCTTCTTTCTAAAGATATTTTTTATCCTAAAAATGCAGATTATGATATTAATAAAATAAAAATTAATGTTTAAAAAAGGAGTTTTTTGATGAGTTTGGTAATTAACATATATTATAAAGGTAACAATGGTTCAGCTTATAAATTTTATAAAGATATGATAAATAGTGGTTTAGTTCAAAAAGTTAGGAATGAGCCTGGCAACATTAAGTACGATTATTTTTCTCCGATAAATGACTCAGAGACTTTATTATTAATAGATGAATGGAAAACAGCTGATGATTTAGATGCCCATCACAAAAGTAATATGATGAGTGAAATCGCTCATTTGAGAGATAAATATAAATTGAGTATGCATGTTGAAATGTTTACCAGACATAAAAATTAAAATGTATCATTATTTCTGAACAATAATTATTAATACATTTATAAATAATTATTCAAATATATTGACATTGAATAATTATTTGATAATAATATATATTCATAAATAATTATGCGGAGGAATATACATGCTTTCATTTGAAAATGATTATTCGGAAGGTGCGCATCCCCGAATTTTACAAAAATTGGTGGAAACCAACATGCATCAAGAAGCTGGTTATGGTGAAGATAGTTTTACTGCGCAAGCTAAAGCTAAAATTAAAACTGTAATTGATAATCCCAGTGCAAGTGTTCATTTTTTACAAGGTGGAACTCAAACTAATCAAATCGTTATTGATGCCTTATTAGAACCATATGAAGGGGTCATTACACCTGATAAGGGCCATATGAACGTGCATGAAGCTGGTGCTATTGAATATACTGGCCATAAATTATTATCATTGCCTACGGTTGATGGTAAATTAACAGCTGCGGAAGTTCGCAAATATTTAGAAACTTTTTATGATGATGACCATCACGAATTTATGGTGTTTCCAGGGATGGTATATATTTCTTATCCGACTGAATATGGATTGATTTATAGTAAAAAAGAGTTAACCGAGTTGCATCAAGTTTGTAAAGAGTATCAAATTCCGTTATTTATTGACGGAGCACGCTTAGGCTATGGATTAATGAGTTCAGCATCTGATATAACATTTAAAGAATTAGCGCAACTATGTGACGTGTTTTATATTGGTGGAACTAAAACAGGGGCTTTATGTGGAGAAGCAGTGGTCTTTACCAGTGATAATGAGCCTAAACATTTTATTACTACCATAAAACAACATGGGGCTTTGTTAGCGAAAGGTCGTCTGATTGGAATTCAATTTTTAGAATTGTTTAGTAATAATTTGTACTTTGAATTAAGTAAACATGCCGATGAAATGTCCCAAATAGTTAAAAAAGGATTCCTTGAAAAAGGTTATCGTCCATATTTAAATTCAGATACCAATCAACAATTTTTTATTGTAGAAGATACTAAAATTAAAGCTTTAGCACAAAAAGTAAGGTTTGCGCGTTGGCTGAGATATGATGATACGCATTCAGTCATTAGATTTTCAACTTGTTGGGCAACGCCTGAAAAAAATGTACAAGAATTATTGAAATTAATTTAAAAAAGTCATCACTATTATTTCGATAGTGGTGACTTTTTGTTTATTCCATTTCTAATAAAACTTTCCCAATATTTTGACCAGATTTAATGTAATCGTAAGCTAATTTGACGTCTTCCATCTGGAATACCTTATTAAAACTAGGTGTTAAAGATTTATCTTTAAAAGCTTCGGCAGTATTTTGATTGAATTTAGCAATTAAATCCGCTTTATAAACATCTGAACGAGATGACAAGAGCGTTCCGGTAATTGATAAACGTTTTATCATTAGTTGCAATAAGTCGACTTTTTTAACTTCATTACCACCAAGATTTCCAATCAATACCAATTTTCCATCGATTACTAATGAATCAATATTTTGTTGAAAATAGCTAGCTCCAATAAAATCTAAAATTAAATTAACACCTTGTGTGTTAGTTAGATTGGCCACTTCTTCGGCAAAATCTTGAGTTTTATAGTCGATTGCGTTATCTGCACCATTATTGATGCAAATCTTAGTTTTGCTGCTACTGGAAGTAGTAATGATTTTAGCATTAGCAATCGCTCTAGCTAACTGAATAGCAGCTACACCAACACCACTCGCTCCAGCATGAATTAGTACGCTTTGATTAGATTGTAAATTACCGATATTAAATAATGCTTGGTAGGCAGTTAAGTAACTTTCAGGGATGCTAGCACCTTGACGGTAATTAATGTTATCGGGGATTGGAATTATACGGTCAGCACTAGTAGCCACATATTCAGCATAGCCACCTTGATCTAATAATGCAGCGACACGTTGACCAACTTCAACTTTGTCACTTTTGCTAGCAACTATTTCACCCGATATTTCTACTCCTAAGATTTTTTCATCAATTTTTTTAAAATTTTGGGCTTGCGTTAAATCAATGTGATTAATTCCAGCATTATGGACTTTGATAAGTACCTGACCATCAACAATAGTTGGAATATCAGCGTTTTCAATTACTTTGCGTTTATTAACACTTTTAGACGTAATAACTTTCATAATTTATTCCTTTCGTGAACTTTATTTATACTACTAACTTTAAATGTAATTTTTTTAGTTATCAAATAATAAGCACAAAAAATAACCAACTCCGTAAAGTTGGTTATCATAGGCTTTATTAATAAAATCCTTGTCCTACTAAAATAGATGGAATGTCGTATTTATTATTTTTAACGAACTGTTGTAATTGTTGATATGATTTTTCCGCAATCTGACGATTATTAGGATTCTTAATTTTGATAATTAATTTGTTTAATTTAGCAAAATCCTTTTGAAATAGTTTGCCACGTTCATTCTTATCTAACATGCGTAATTCCTGCTTAATGACTGGCTTTAAAGCTTTAATTTTAGTGTCTTTATGGTAGTAATCGATGATATAGTCCACGCTAACGTGGTATTTATTGTTTTTAGAGACTAATTCAATACTTTCAGAACCAGTCGCACCACTATATACCCAAACTTTTTTAACCTTAAAATTAATTTTATCTTTGACAATTTTGTTAGCTATTTTTTTATTATATTTATTTTTTTGGCCTAAAATTTGAATGTCATCGCGTGATGATGAACTAATTCGATATGCGTAGCCTTCTTGTTGCAGGCGATGAGTTACAGCTTTATCTACATAAATGTGTTCCGCAGGCCATTTCTGAATAGACTGATTGTCTGCTTTAACGCCAACGGTTAAGCTTAGTGCTAAAATAGTTGTTCCTGTTAAAAATAAAATTGATTTAGCAATATTTTTCATGATAATCACGCTTTCTAAAAACTATGTAACATTTTCGTAACAATTTATACATATAATTGTAATATTACTTTGAGAATTATACAACACTAAAGTTGCAATTTATTATAAATAAACTAAAATACCATTTAAACTAGATTGGTGGTGATAATTTATGATAGAAAAAATGAAATCACATCCCTTGACCAACGTTGGTAGTGTGTTAGCCATTTTTTTAGTAACTATAATCTTTTCTAATTTACCTGGTTTAGATGGCCCAACACCTGAATTGGGTTTCAGTTTAGGTCGATTATTTGATGGGGCACATGAAGTGTTTTTAGTAGTACTGTTATACATTGTGGCGTCATTATTTAAAAATAAATTTGTTTTACTATTTATCTATGGATTTGAATTAATCCGAATTTCTTACTTTGTAACTTTAGGAATTGCAGTTTTAAAATCTTTTGTGCTTAGTTGGGCGTTTATTTATTTCTTTATTGGTTTCATAATGCTCATGAGTAATTATCTGTTATATATGTACGTCTATGAAATTATAAAGTTGAAAGAAAATCAAACTGGATCTTTTGCTAAGCGTTGGCAATATGCGGCTGTGCATGCATTTAGTAATTATCGTTTATGGCTGATACTAACCTTGATGATATATTTCATGTCAGTGGTGATACTGTAAATCTAAGAATATGTTTTCATTTATTTGAGAACATATTTTTATTATTTTATTGTTGACTGATTAGTCAACAATATGTATGATAGCGATATGGGAAGAAGAAAAACATATGATGTAAAAAATATCATTCAGAAAATGAAACAAGTTTTTTTAGTAAATGGTTATAAAGCAACTTCTTTAGATGATTTAGTTAAAGCTACTGGATTGTTGAGAGGGAGTTTGTATGCCGAATTTGGCAGTAAACGTTCAATGTTTGTGTCAGTTTTAGATACATGTCTAAAGCAACATCTACATGATAAAGATACATGGGAGATTATTTTAATAGGGATGATGGAATTATCTGCACAAGATCAACTCGTGCGAGATAAATTAAAAGCTATCTTTGTAGATGTTAACGATGCTGAGTTGAGTGATAAATTAGGAAAAATGATAATTCAACGCAGTAAAATTAATGGAGATGACAAACATGAGTAATAAAATCACTTTAAAGGGTAATAAAATGATAGTTGAACCTAGCTCGTTGGATAAGATTTTTTCATTAACCAATAAGTTAACAATTCCATTTGAACATATTAATGGTGCCACCATAGATAAAGATATAGTTCATACTTATAAAGGATTAAAGCGTCCAGGCTTGTCAGTTTCAGGACAAAAGTGGTGTGGTGTTTTCCAACTAGATGGTGAGAAAAGTTTCTGGAACGTTTCCAAAAGTGAAACACCGCTGGTAATAACTTTAAATCATGAAAAATATGATTTATTAGTTCTGGGAATTGAAAATGCTAATGAAATAGAGAAGTTAATTAATAATTTATACTAAAAAAGAGTGGTAACAACCACTCTTTTTTGCTTATTCAATTTTTTCCATGTCAATATGTGGAATGCCATCCTCCAAATAGGTAGAAGATGTACTTTTAAATCCAAAACTTCCGTAAAATTTTTGCAAGTGGGCTTGTGCTTGAATTTTAATGGGTAGCTTAGGATATTTTTTATTAATAACATTGAGCGTTTCAGCAACTATTTTATTGCCTAGTCCCTGTTTTCGATAGTTTTTAGCAACGATAACTCTACCAAAAGATACATATTTATCATGATCGATAATTCTGGTATATGCATTAATATTATTTGTTTTATCATCCACCAGTACAACATGAATATCGTTTAAATCATCTGTATCGACTTCTTGATAAGGACAATTTTGTTCTACGACAAAAACACTGGTTCTCAACATAAAAATTTTAACTAGTTCCTTTGGAGTTAAATCATTAGTATTTTTAACTATTAGCATTATTTTGACCCCTTAACTTTAATTGTGTTAAACTCCTACCGATTACATTATAGAATAAAAGGGTGGTTTTATATATTAATAAAAATATTCCTAAATTAATTTTAATTTTGCTGGTCATAGTAGCAGGATTTTTATGGTGGCTTAGCTATACACCTAACATAACTGGTGTTTATACAAGTTCTAATAAGGGGAAGGTTTATTCTTTAACACTTGCTTCTAATCATGATGCAATTTTATATACATATAATCGTAATTCTAAAAGTACAGTAATTGGAAACTATACACAAAGTCGAAAATCAATCTTTATAGATTTGAAAGATAGTAGCAAAACTAAGCATATTGTTGGAAAAGTAAATGATAAGCATCAGCTTGAGTTTAAGAACTTTAATCCTAAGATATTTAATAAGTCGTGTGACTAAAAAGCTAGCATTCAAAATGCTAGCTTTTTTACATAAATATATGTTTAATAATTTACTATAATGCTTGAGTTACCAAATTTTTTTCAAACAAACTTTGATAGATTATTTTAATGGCCCGTTGATAATCTTTAGCATAAATACCAAATAAAAATTTAATATCATTGCTACTTTGATTAAACATAAATGAATTAATGTGGTGCTTTTCTAAAATATCAATAATGCGACGCTGCAATTTATTATTAGCCAGAACTTTTTGAGAGATTACCGCAACCAGGGCAATGTTTGATTGCACTTTAGCACTAATATTATTCTTAACTAAGAAGGCTTCTAACTGCCCTATTTTTTCGATATTTTTGACAAATAAGTTAATTGAATCGAATTCTGAGACCATACATTTTATTTCAAGATTGAATTGATTGAGTACATTTAAAATAGCAATCATATTGTTAGTTTCCTTAGCTAGGCCATACTTTTTAATGCTAATCAGACTATATTCCTGATCGCCAATTACACCAGTGATATCACTACTAGAATTTTGATTAGAAATGGTAGTACCAAGGCGGTGGGGATGGTTCGTATTACGAATTACGAGAGGAATATTTTTATTTTTTAGTGGATTAATTGAATCTTCTTGAAATACTGATAATCCCATATAGGATAATTCCTGTAGTTCGTCGTATGACAAACTATCAATTTTAACTGAGTTTTTAATAATATGGGGATCAACTACTTGAATTCCATCAATGTCAGTCCAATTTTCATATTTATCAACACCTAATAAATTCGAAATTGCTGCTCCAGATGTATCACCACCACCCCTGGGTAATAATTGAATTTCGCCATTAAAGTTCACACCATAAAAACCAGGAAAGACGATTTTATCGTCATTATGCATAATGTTGGCTAACCGTAATTGAGAAGCAACGTAATTAATTTGGCCATTTTCGATAATTAAGAAATCATTAGTATCGACAAAATGCCAGCCTAAGTAGTTAGCCATAATTTGAGCATTTAAATACTCACCGCGAGAAACTAATTTTGCGTAACTTAGTTTTTTTACATTACTGAAAGTATTTGTTACCAACAATTTTAAACTTTTATCTAAATTGAGTTCATCAATAATGTTATAAAAACGTTGCATAATTTCTGCATGTAAATTTTTAAAATTAATTGAATTGGGGCGGGCATGATACAACTTAATTAAAAGTTCAGTGATTTTAAAAGCATGCTGTTCATCTTTTCCAGGAGCGCTAACCACTACATATTTTTTATTTGCATCTGAATTTACAATATTTTTTACTTTTTTAAATTGATGACTATTAGCGACTGAGCTACCACCAAATTTTGCTAAAATCATACGTTAGCCTCCTCAAGTTTAGAAGAAATGTTTGCCATGAAAAGATTAGAATCGATTTTTTGTAGTTTCTTAATAATCTTATGGAAAACACCCACTGAAATATTTTTGATGTTGTAATAACCATTATCTGATTTGATAACTTGGTTTTTATCGAAGTATTTATCAATTGGTGCTTTGGTCCGTATGATGTATTCGCCTTGGGCAATGTCATTATTAATATTAATTTTGCTATCCAGAGGATAGTTCTTACTAATACAATTTTCTTGAATATCATTGATATCTTGGATGATTGCATTTGCAGTAGGTAACTTACCAGCACCTTGGCCCATGAAAGCTAGTTCGCCAATATAGTTACCGACTAATTTAATAAAATTAAGATTATTGCTAACACTAAATTCAGTCGCATCAGCTTTGTATAGGGTTGGCTCTACTACATAACTAAAATTATTGCCCTGACGATAGCTCTTACCGACTAACTTAACTGCAT